>JBCBYO010000017.1:0-65589 GCA_039815825.1 Pseudomonadota bacterium | reverse complement strand
GATACAGCAACCTATCCTGGCCAGCGCGCACTTGAGAAACGTCCGATTGCCAGGATAGGTTGCTGTATCGAACACTGCGCACACTTCAGTTGGCGGCGTGTCACCAACCTTGTCGGTGCGATAGCCGAAAGTGGTTGAATAAACGATTTGCGGCACGAAGCACTCATTGACGCGCAGGTCGCCAAAGTCATCATCCGCCGATGTGCCGTCAGGCGCGGCCGCAAGTTCGGTGTCGCCGTCGATCTCAAGAGCCAGGCCTTCATCGCAAAGACGCAGTGCATCCGATGCGACTACATCGACCAGATCCCACGTCACATTGCCCGCCTCATTCATGGCGCGCAGCTTTGCAACGGCTTCACCTGAGGACTCGTCCCAAGTGAAAGTCACACCGGTCGCGTCGGAGTAAGGTGCGGAATAGGCGTTGATCTGTGATTGTTGATACGCACCGCCCCATGAAACAAGGACGAGGCTATCAGCGCAGTTTTCACATGGCTCAAGTGCAAGACCATGATTTTCTGCAATGGCTGTTGTTGACAGCAGACCAGCTGCCGCAGATGCCAGCAAGAGTGTTTTCAGTTTCATACACATTCTCCCATTTTTACTTCAGATGTAAGCGCAACCCAATGCCGCGCCACAACAATCACCTGAACATATCGGCCCAACCGCTGCGATTGCGCCAATTCCTTTTGGCTATGCGACCGCATCCAATGCTTTACAATCGGACGCAGCCCAACCAACCGCGACCATATCCCCTTCGGAAATCGGTCGCTTGTCTCGACGGTTACGAACTTTGACGATGAATTCGTCATTGCCTGCAACATTCATCCGAACTCGGATGTGATCGCCCAAATAAATCAGTTCTTCGATCTTGCCTTGCACGGTATTTTCAACCGACTTTTCAGGGTCGATTTCGATACGCTCCGGGCGCAAGCTCACAGTGGTACGACCGCCCTCACCGCTAATGTTGACGGGATCGGCAACCAACATCGTTCCGTCGTCAAGCTCGACATTGCAGCTATCTTTGGAAACTGCTTTCACCGTGCCAGTCAGCTTGTTATTTTCGCCAATAAACTGCGCCACAAACGAGTTTTGCGGGTCTTCATAGAGTTCATCGGGTGATGACAGCTGCTGGATGACACCGTCATTAAACACCGCAACACGGTCTGACATGGTCAGCGCTTCGGTCTGATCGTGGGTGACGTAAACAACGGTAACGCCCAAATTTTCATGGATGTGCTTGATCTCATACTGCATCTGCTCACGCAGCTGTTTGTCAAGCGCGCCCAGCGGTTCATCCATCAAAACCAGATCGGGATCGAAAACCAGCGCGCGCGCCACGGCGACACGCTGCTGTTGACCACCGGACAATTGCGCCGGACGTCGATTGCCAAACGCACCAAGCTCCACCATGTCCAAAGCGCGTTTGATGCGGGTTTCCTGCTCAGACTTTTGCATCCCGCGCACCTGCAATGGGAAGGCCAAATTCTCGGCAACCGACATATGGGGGAACAACGCATAGTTCTGGAAAACCATGCCAATGCCACGCTTATGTGGGGGCACATTGTTGATCGGTCGGTCATTCAGATAGATTTCCCCGTGAGTGGCAGGTTCAAAACCGGCGAGCATCATGAGGCAGGTTGTTTTACCGGATCCCGATGGACCAAGCATTGTAAGGAATTCGCCGCGAGCGATATCCAGGTTCAGATTTTTGACGACGAGCGTTTCACCGTCATAACTCTTTTGCACACTGTCATACTTAACAGCAGCACCACGTTGATTATTCATTCCGCTCCAAATCGGGCGCCGGGACTAACTTCGTTTGACAGCAAACGAAAGCGAAACAGGTTTGTAAAGGCCGACAATGCTTTTTTTTGAGGCCAAAGCTGCGGTAATTTGCGGCGGGTATTAGACTTTGTTATTGGTCGGTGGGCACGCTGACGTCATCTCGTAACATCAACTCGCGCAGCAAATTGCCAGTCACCGCATTGAAAATCAGCATTTTGGCGTCGCCTTCCGCGGTCTCACCGCGAAGAAATACCGTGTCATCATCGACACCGCTTTCAAGAACCGAAAAACCAGCAGGCAGCGCAATTTCAGCGCTTTGAAAAACATCTGTGCTATCGGCGTTGATCCGGTAGATGACGGCGGCCAAAACAGCAAAAATGGAAACGAACATGATCCCCATCGAGACGGCAAGCAAGCGGACCATTTTGGCGCGCACCCGCTCGACAGCCGGATCAAGCGGCTTCTCGTCTTGGGTCTCATCAGGCGTTGGGTTTATCTGATTCATCGGTTACTCAATCGGCTGGCACTCGGCGATGGCATGAAGCACATGGAAGAGCATTTGAAAACAATAGATGTTGAAGAAGACAACCACGCCAAAAGGTTGGATCAGTTCGTTGCGCTTCATCTGCCGCTTGGCATGTCACGTTCCCAAGCGCAAACGATGATCACCAATGGACATGTAAAGCTCAATGGGACGTCCGAAACCTCTGCCAAGAGAAAAGTGAAAATGGGCGATCGCGTCTCTTTTGAAGTGCCCGATGCCGAGCCGCCCGAACCTATCGGTGAAAACATTGCCCTCAACATTCTTTATGAAGATGCAGACTTGCTGGTGGTCGATAAGCCGGCTGGGCTCGTTGTTCATCCAGGCGCGGGCAACCCGACTGGAACGCTCGTCAACGCCTTGATCTATCATTGCGGCGATACGCTCTCTGGTATCGGCGGGGTCAAGCGGCCAGGCATTGTTCACCGGCTGGACAAAGAGACGTCCGGCGTCATGGTGGTGGCCAAAAACGATCATGCGCACCAACATTTGTCCGCGCAATTTGCTGACCATGGAAAAACCGGTGTTATGGAACGCGCCTATTTGGCCTTGATTTGGGGCATACCGGACCGTCGGGCGGGCACCATTGAAACCTTTCTTGGCCGATCTTCAGGTGACCGAAAACGACAAGCGGTGGTGTCAGAAAGCCAGCCCGATGCCCGCCACGCCGTCACACACTATACGATCCAGAAAATCTTCAGTGAGGAGAAAAACGGCACCGATTTGGCACTCGTTGAATGCCGCCTTGAGACGGGGCGCACCCACCAAATCAGGGTCCATATGGCCCATGCGGGCCACCCGCTGGTCGGTGACAACGTCTATGGCAGTGGTTTCAAGACAAAAACAGCTAAACTCGAAGAAACGGCGGCTCAGGCGATCAACGATCTCAATCGACAAGCCTTGCATGCCTACAAGCTCGTTTTCGAACATCCCACAACCGGAGAGATTATGCGTTTTGAGACGACGATGGCAGACGATATGGGCATAGTTCTAGGTGCACTGGTCGGCACCTAGCCACCTTGTTGCCTTGAAATCGCCCCTTTCAATCACCAATTATAAGCATATGCGGGAGGTGGTGACGCGTTGTTCGGTCATCACCTCCGTGTTCGCCGCATAGTGCGGGAACGATAAAAAAGGGAGAAAGGGTGCTTCATGGCCCAGAATACACTACCCAGCCTTGTCGGGGGTTCGGACGGTTTGTCTCGATATTTGGAGGAAGTTCGTCGCTTCCCCATGCTACAGCCCGACGAAGAATATATGCTCGCAAAACGTTATCATGAACATGAGGACACTGACGCCGCACATCGGCTCGTGACCTCCCACCTGCGTTTGGTCGCAAAGATTGCCATGGGCTACCGCGGCTACGGTTTGCCGATGGGCGAAGTTGTCTCAGAAGGCAATGTTGGCCTGATGCAGGCGGTCAAGAAATTCGATCCGGAGCGCGGTTTCCGCTTGGCGACTTACGCCATGTGGTGGATCAAGGCATCTATCCAGGAATATGTCCTGCGCTCTTGGAGCCTTGTCAAAATGGGCACGACCGCGAACCAAAAGCGGTTGTTTTTTAACCTGCGCAAAGCCAAAAACCGTATTCAAGCGCTTGGCGACGGCGACTTGAACGAAGATCAGGTCAAACAAATCGCGACCGATCTGCAGGTGACTGAAGAAGATGTGCGGTCAATGAACCAACGCCTTTCTGGAGACGCCTCACTCAACGCGCCGATGCGCGCTGGCGAAGGCGAAAGCGGTCAATGGCAAGACTGGCTGGTTGACGATTCCGACAGTCAGGAAAAGATGCTGATCGAAGAAGACGAAATTGATCAACGCCGTGCATTGCTAAAAGATGCCATGGACGTGCTGAATGATCGCGAAAAGCGCATTTTCACGGCGCGTCGCTTGTCTGAAGACCCACTCACGCTGGAAGAATTGTCCGGTGAGTTTAGCATCTCTCGAGAGCGTGTTCGCCAGATTGAAGTGCGTGCGTTTGAAAAAGTGCAGGAAGCTGTACAAGCTGCGGCGGCAGCCGTCGAGAAAAGCACCCGCGAAGCAATCGCGGCGCACTAATAAACATATAGTGACAACAAACTACTCAAAGGCCGGTGCTCAGCATCGGCTTTTTTGTGTGTACCCTTAAGCGGTTCGTTGAAAAGCGGAACGAAGAACTGCCAAGCCGGTTAAAGCGAAAAACACAGCGACCGTACGGCCAAACCAAGTGGCAAAGCGCTGATAAAGCGTCATGAACCCTTTGAGCGAAAAGAAGAGCGCGTATCCGAAGTAGTTCAGGAAACCCAAGCTCACACAAACGAACGTCACAAGCAGGAGCTGGGCCGGTTGAGCGGCATCACCAAAACCGGCGGCCAGCGCTGCCAGCCAAGCTACCACGGCCTTGGGATTTGAAAGATTCAAGAGAAGGCCTTGAACAAACCAAAATTGTTGGTCCTTGCCAGCCAAATCAAGTGCCTGCGGTTCTGCTGACCGCCAAGATGTCAAAGCCAACCATAAAAGATAACTTCCACCGGCTATCTTCAAGGCAACCATGGCACTGGCGGATGCCTGCAGCACCGCACCCAACCCGGAAGCCGCCAAGAGGCCCCAAAGCGCGAACCCAACGCCAAGACCAGCACCAAACTGAAAGCCGGCATATCGGCCATTAGCCATAGAGATGGTCGCGACAGCAATGTTGGCGGGTCCAGGTGCGACCGTGATAACGATAAAAGCTGCCAACACAGGGAATATCGCCTGTAAATCCATGCGTCAGTTCCCCTCTGGCGCCATCAACCACCGATAGGCAGCGGATTAGCGTCCCAAAAGTCAAATACTTCGGTGAAAATACGCTCGCCGGCCGTCCCTTTTTCAATGGTAACGAGCGCGCGCCTGCCGCTCACATATTGAAGTGGGATATCAATCCAGTTCTCGCGGCGTATGAGGTTGATGTTGTTTCGGACAGCCTCATCCGCGCTGTTGAGCGCCACCAAGAAGAAGTTGGCATCGATGGGTGCAATGATCCCGATGAGAGTGGTGCCGGGATCTTGCTCGGTACTTTTGAAATTAACCCGGTCTACTTCGGAAATTCCGCGCCCAGTGAAACCCTCTGACACTTCGAAAGACAGCTCGATTATGTGGCTTGCTGGAAAAGTCTGATCGCCGTTTCGGCGTATCGTTGCAACCAATGATAGGTCGAGATCGGGTACGCTGACTTCGCCTCTAATGGCAGGCTCCAAAGGTAGGTCAGCACCTGGCGAATCCTGGACTTGAGTCCAGATGACCGTACCTGGAACAGCCGTACCCGCCTCGGTTCCGGTGCGCTCTTCATAAAAGATCGCGCGCTGCCCAACACGCAACGGAGTCTGACCTTCTGCCTGCGGCTCTTCAGTCGTTTCGTCGCTTTCAACGACCGCTTGCTCATCAGGCGCTGAAACGGGGCTCAAATCAGAAACACTCGTGCCCTCACCAACGGTCGGTGCTCCTTGCGCAGGACCTTCATCAACCTCCAAGCCATCTTCAGTAAGCCGTTGCGTAAACTTCGGCTGTAAGCTTGGGCTGGTGCCTACAACAACCGTTTCTGCCCCTTCACCCTCGACAGTGATGTCCACCTCACCTTCTTGTAGTGTGCCGGTATCGGCCGCTTCTTCATTATCTTCAACAGGTGTTGTTGACACCTCGCGAACAGGCACCCCTTCCTCAGAATTGTTCAAACCGAGAGCGGACTGCACTTGCGGCAGTGTACTAGCAAAATATCCGCCACCCCCGAGCACGGCCACAATAAGCACCAAGACACCAAGGCGACCCCAAGCGGGACCGGATTGTGCGACTGGCGTAGGCCGTTCGTCCGCCGCCATAGGCTGCGGCTCTGCACCCATGGGTGCACCCACAGAGATGGTATCTTGCGTCTCCGGCACCTCAAGTGTCGCGGTCTCCGGCATGGAGAGCGTATCGACATTCTCCTGAAGAAAAGCTCTGAGAGGATCTTCCTCATCGGCAGATGGTTCAGCATCAACCGCAACATCAGGCACGCTCGGCTCTACCGGCTCCGGCGCCGCTTCCGACTCTACGGTTTCGACAGGTGTATCTGCGTCAACAGGTGTAGGTGGCGCTTCCTCAACAGCTTCAGGTACAACCAGGTTCGCCGTTTCCAGGTCACCTTCCCCGCCTAAAAGGGTATCAAGATCGTCCAGCTGATCTTCAAGCGCAGTCGGCGGGGCGTACTCCGCCTCAATTTCAGAAACCGCTTCGTCCAATTTCGCAAACTGGCGATCAATGACAGCTTGGGCGGGGGCCGGTTCGATTGCTGCTATCTTACGTTCCAGTGCTTCGCGCGCTTTTCCATAAACCTTTTCGCGCAGCTCAGGCGTCGTCTCGCCGAGCTTTTCGATGTTTTTCCGCAATATAGCCGCAAAATCTGCCATCAGTATTCGATCCAATATGCATAACGCTTGTGTTAGTCCTAATGGCGAAAAGGATCAGTCACAAGTATGGTGTCATTGCGCTCCGGACTCGTCGAAAGTAAGGCAACAGGAGCGCCAATCAGTTCTTCTACATGCCGCACATATTTTACGGCTTGGGCGGGCAGATCATTCCACGACCTCGCACCGAGTGTCGGGGCACTCCAACCTTCAACCGTCTCATAAATCGGTACGACCCTGGCCTGCGCACCTTGACTGGCAGGCAAATAGTCAATGCGCTGTCCGTCCAACTCATACCCGACACAGATTTTGATTTCCTCCATGCCGTCGAGCACATCGAGCTTGGTCAACGCGATACCGTCGATCCCGTTGACCGCAACTGCTTGGCGAACAAGAACCGCATCGAACCATCCGCATCGGCGTTTCCGTGACGTAACCGTACCAAACTCATGGCCTTTTTCGCCCAGATACTGGCCAACCTCATTATCTTGCTCGGTTGGAAAGGGCCCTTCGCCCACACGCGTGGTGTAGGCTTTGGTGATACCTAAAACATAGTCGATCGACCCCGGCCCAACACCGGAGCCAGCAGCGGCACCGCCGGATACAACATTGGAAGAGGTAACAAACGGATATGTACCGTGGTCTACATCGAGAAGTGTGCCTTGGGCTCCTTCAAACAGAATACGCTCTCCGGAAGCAATTCGTTCATTGAGCACCTTCCAAACCTTGTCCATAAACGGCAAGACTTTGTCAGCCACTTCCATCAGTTCGCTGATAGTGTTCGCATGGCTGACTTCTGGGTGACCAAGCCCCCGCCGCAGGGCGTTGTGGTGAGTCAGCAAACGATCAACCTTCGCTGGTAGCGTTTCATTATTGGCCAAATCCATGACACGGACTGCGCGGCGCCCCACCTTATCTTCATAGGCCGGGCCGATACCACGCCGAGTGGTGCCAATTTTGGTCCCGGAATTGGAAGCGGCATCTTCACGAAAACCGTCAAGCTCGCGATGGAGCGAAAGAATGAGCGGGGTATTTTCGGCGACCTTCAAATTATCGGGGGTGACCTCGACACCTGCTTCACGAAGCCCTTCCACTTCCTTGATGAAGAAATGGGGGTCAAAAACGACGCCATTGCCGATGACCGACAACTTTCCGCGCACGATGCCTGACGGGACAAGTGAAATCTTATACGTTACACCGTCAATAACGAGCGTATGCCCGGCATTGTGGCCGCCTTGAAAGCGCACGACCACATCGGCACGTTCGGAAAGCCAATCGACGATTTTGCCCTTACCTTCATCGCCCCATTGGCTGCCAACGACCACCACATTGCCCATTTCCAGCACCTACTCCAAAAAACAAATCGCCGCTGTCTACCGTCATAGCGCGCATTTGGCGAGTAGGAGCGGTCATTCCGAACATTGCTCCAATGATTTTTTCTCGCCAAATCAGGTTCGCCGCGCCATTTAAACGCCATTCCATCAACCCACGGGCAAATCGATGCGCAACGATAAGACCAATAATGATGCGCAGCTGGCCTATGCCTTACTGTTTTTGACAACGCTTTTTTGGTCCGGGAACGCTGTCGCAGGCAAACTGGCCGTTGGCCACGTCTCACCGATGATACTGACTTGTCTGCGCTGGACGATTGCTTGGGCCATTCTGCTGATGATCGCGTTGCCGCAATTGCGACGTGACTGGCATAAAGTTCGTCGACATTTACCGATCCTTTTCGCCTATGGCATGACCGGTTTCGCAGGCTTTAATATCGCGCTCTACTCGGCGCTAAATCACACATCCACGATCAACGTGACCATTGAGCAAGCCGCCATCCCTCTGCTCATATTTATCGGCAACTTCATCTTCTTTCGCACCCGGGTCAGTGTGATGCAGCTCCTCGGTTTCTCTTTGACCCTTGTCGGCGTTTTGGTCGTCGCTTCAGCTGGATCTTTAGAGCGGCTCGCCAACCTGCAGTTCAACCGGGGTGATATCCTGATGGGGGTCGCGGGATTATTGTACGCTGGCTACTCAATTGCGCTCCGTTATCGGCCTGATGTGCACTGGAAAAGCTTCATGGTCGTAATGGCTCTTTCCGCACTGCTAACTTCGATCCCGTTCGCGCTTTGGGAATTAAACACCGATGCCGGTATCGTGCCCGACACGCGTGGATGGATTATCGCGCTCTATACGGCTGTATTTCCCTCAATCCTCAGCCAGGTGTTTTACATTCGCGGTATTTCACTCATCGGCCCCAACCGCGCAGGCTTGTTCATCAATCTTATTCCCGTTTTGGGAACACTGCTCGCGATCGTTCTGTTGGGTGAACTTTTCGGCTGGCACCATGCGGTTGCAATGGTCCTCGTCATCGGCGGCATCATGATTGCCGAAAGCGGCAAACCAAGCGCTCAGTAGCAGAGGGGCGATGGGGCCTAGAGGGCCCCGCAACCCAGTTTGTTTAGACCGTTACATCAAAGGCCATGGCTTTCGCCTGGATCATCGATGGATGATCGGTCAAATCTTCAAGGGCTTCATCGGCCACCTGACCATCAACATAAAGCAAAGCAATCGCATCGCCTCCAGGACCAGTGCGCCCGAGTTGAAAGTTGGCAATATTGACATTGTGCTTGCCCATCGTCGCGCCCATGTGACCGATAACGCCCGGCTCATCCTTGTTGGTCACATAGATCATGTGCTCCCCAATCTCCGCATCCATATTAATGCCTTTGATCTGGATGAAGCGTGGCTTGCCATCGGAGAAAACCGTGCCGGCGACGGAACGTTGCTGCCGCTCAGTGATAACAGTCAGTTTGATGTAGCCATCATAAACGCCCGACTTGTCACGAGTAATTTCAGACACTTTAACACCGCGTTCTTTGATCATGATTGGCGCAGACACCATGTTCACGTCTGCAACCTGCGAACGGATGAGACCTGCAAGGGCCGCACTGGTAAGCGCTTTGGTGTTGAGCGTTGAAGGCACGCCATCATAAAGGATCTCAACTTCCTTGATTGCCGTTTCGGTGGCCTGCCCTGCAAAAGCACCCAACACATCGGCAAGCTTAACAAACGGCTTCAGGATCGGCGCCTCTTCAGCCGTGATCGATGGCATGTTGATCGCGTTGGAGACGGCACCCTTGAGCAAATAGTCGCTCATCTGTTCGGCCACCTGCAGCGCCACATTTTCCTGCGCCTCAGAAGTTGATGCGCCAAGGTGCGGCGTGCAGACAACGTTCGGTAAGTCGAACAGCGGGTTTTCGGTCGCAGGCTCAATTTCAAAAACGTCAATGCCCGCACCGGCTACTTTTCCGGATTTGAGCGCTTCGGCAAGCGCTGTTTCAACAATCAAACCACCACGCGCACAGTTGATGATGCGTACGCCGTCCTTCATTTTAGCCAGTGCATCAGCATCGATAATGTTGCGGGTCTTATCTGTGAGCGGCGTGTGCAGCGTGATGAAATCGGCGCGCGCAAACAGTTCGTCCAACTCAACCTTTTCAACGCCCAAATCCTTTGCGCGGTCCTCGGAAAGAAATGGATCAAAGGCAACAACGCGCATCTTTAGACCGATTGCACGGCTGGCAACGATGGAGCCGATGTTGCCCGCACCGATCAGGCCAAGCACTTTGCCGGTCAGCTCGACACCCATGAATTTCGATTTTTCCCACTTACCCTGACGGGTCGAAATGTCCGCCGCCGGAATCTGACGTGCCACCGCCATCATAAGCGAAATGGCGTGCTCAGCTGTCGTAATTGAGTTGCCGAAAGGTGTGTTCATCACGATGATCCCGCGCTTGGAAGCGGCAGGAATATCGACATTGTCAACGCCGATACCGGCACGTCCAATCACCTTGAGATTGTCTGCAGCGGCAATCAACTTTTCAGTCGCCTTGGTCGCAGAGCGGATTGCTAGCCCGTCATATTGGCCGATGATTTCCAACATCTTTTCTTTGTCCTTGCCAACATCGGGCAGGAAATCGACGTCGACACCGCGATCCTTGAAAATTTGAACAGCGGTTTCAGACAGTTTGTCAGATACGAGTACGCGTGGTGCAGCCATGATGGCCTCCATCTTGAATGTGAATTTGGGAGAAGCGAGCGCCTCATCCGCGCTCGCCGGAAAAGTAATCAGGCAGCCTGCTTTAAGGTCGCCAATTGCTGCTCAAACGCCCAGCCGATCCACGGCATCAGCGCTTCCAGATCGGACGTTTCCACCGTACCGCCGGCCCAGATGCGAAGACCGGGAGGCGCATCGCGGTAGGCGCCGATGTCATAGGCAACGCCCTGCTTATCGAGCAGTGAGACAATGCCCTTTGCGAAAGCTGCTTGCTCCGCTTCCGGTAATGCTGTCACCGCAGGATCGACAAACTTCAAGCAGACTGAAGTGTTGGAACGCGTGGCTGGATCAACCGCCAGATTTTCCAGCCAATCAACCTGATCGACATAGGATTGAATTGCGGCGAAGTTAGCATCCGCACGCGCTTGCAGACCGTCAAGGCCACCGACTGTTTTAGCCCAGTTCAACGCATCGAGATAATCTTCAACGCAAAGCATGGAAGGCGTGTTGATAGTGGCGCCCTCAAAGATACCATCGATCAATTTGCCGCCTTTGGTGAGACGGAAAATCTTCGGAAGGGGCCAAGCTGGCGTGTATGTCTCAAGGCGTTCGACGGCACGTGGTGAGAGGATCAATACGCCGTGCGCGCCTTCACCGCCCAGCACTTTTTGCCAAGAGAACGTGACGACATCCAGTTTGGTAAAATCGAGGTCCTGCGCAAAAGCTGCCGAGGTCGCATCGCAAAGAGTCAAACCTTCTCGGTCGGCGGGGATAAAATCGCCATTGGGCACACGAACGCCGGACGTTGTACCATTCCAGGTGAAAACAACATCACGTGAGAAATCAATCTGTGCCAAGTCAGGCAGGACGCCGTAGCCGGCTGTAATCGTCCGCTGATCTGGCAACTTGAGTTGCTTGACCGCATCGGTGACCCATCCGGCGCCAAAACTTTCCCAAGCCAAAAGATCGACGCCGCGGGCGCCCAACATGGTCCACATGGCCATTTCAAATGCGCCCGTATCAGAAGCGGGTACGATGCCGATTTTGTAATCATCTGGCACGCGCAAGACTTCGCGCGTCAGGTCGATTGCTTGTTTGAGTTTGGATTTGCCGATCTTCGCGCGGTGCGAACGGCCAAGAGAAACGGTGTCCAGTTGGTCAGCTGACCATCCAGGACGCTTGGTGCATGGGCCTGAAGAAAAACGCGGATCAGCCGGACGCACGTCCGGCGCGGGGGTGTTTGCTGTCATATTTCTACCCTTTCAGATAGCAAGCCTCTCGTTGGGGAGAGGTGTCCCGCCGCTGCTGATACAGGAGGCTGGCAGGTATTCAAGCAAAACTTTTGTAAAAACGAAAAACGGCGCCGCAGCGCCGTTTCAACTCACGTTCTCAAAGCACATCAAAACAAGGTATAGCGGAAACCGAGATTGATCTGATGGGTGGTATAGCCGTCATCGGCTAAAGAAGAGCCCTCACCCGTTGCAAAATCACCGCCGCCAAAGGCTGAGTAGCGGTATGTGGCATCGATCATCGTGTTTTCCGTCAATGCATATCCAACACCGGCAGCAAACTGATACCCGAAACGGTAGTTGATGCCTTCGGTAACATCACCGGGCTGTGTATAGGGCGTATTGGAAGGCGGCTGATCTGGTGTGCCGTACGCTTGACAACCTTCTTCGCGAACATCAGCAGCGACCGGAATACAATCGACGGAATTAAGCTCTTCGCGGTATGAAACGCGACCAACGCCGACACCACCGCCGATGAATGGTTGGAACCGACCGACCGATGGCAGATCAACATATGCGTTGAACATCGCATAGGTTGTGTCGTACTCGGCAGAGTCGTTACGGATACAGTTGGTGATGAAGTCATCGCCAATAAACTCTACGCCAGTATCGGAATCGACGAACTCGCCATACCCGTTACATGGATTAGGGTCGGTGGGGTCTACAATCAGATCCGGATCTGTGCCGGGCGGCTCACTGCCGGCCTCGTAAAGAAGCTGCGAGGACGATGTATCGCTACCCGCCAAGCGCCCTACATTTGAGTCCACTCGCAAGAAGGGGTTCACGCGATATCCAACACCGGCGCTATAGTGGGTCTTGTCCATAAAATTATTGTCAATGAACGTGGAATCAGCGGGATTTCCGCTTGAGTCGGTATCGTGAATGCCGTCAAAATTGTAACCAACCTCACCTCGTATGTACCAGCGGGAACCAAGTTCAGCTGGCTTAATGAAATTGGCATCGTCTACAAAAATCGTCGTCTCGTCCACATCAGCGGCAAACGCGGGCAACGACGCCAGCAAGGTGGATGCAACGACTAAACGGATAGAACTGCGAAGTTGGTTCATGACATTTCTCACGCATACATTTTGTTGCGGCATCACCCCTGCGAAACACGCAAACAGCCGCTATTTGCTGACTATTAACGATAAGGGTTAAGTCACGGTTAAGTATGATCATTAACTGTCTACCGGTCGCGTAAAAGAAAACGGCCGCCCAAAAGGACGGCCGCTAAAATATTGAATTCGTTCTGCTTATTTGTAGATCGGCGGAGTATGGATCGGCTCATATACAAGCGGCGTTTTCTTTTTGCCGCCGCCGAACTTGTAGCGCAAACCGGCACGGAACTGGTGGCTCTCAATGCCATCATCAACACCGATACCGGTACCTGAAGTAGCCTCATAGCCAAACATTTTCTCGCCGTGAATTTTCCGGAAGCGGTAGCCGAGATCGAGCGCGATATTGTGTGACACCTCATAAGAGACACCGGCCATCAGCGCATAAGCGAAGCGCCACTCGTGGTACCCGGCATGGGTGTATGTTCCGTCTTGGTCGAAACCACCGGTGATCTCATTGACCAGAGAGTGCCACGAAACCTTAGCGCCACCGATACCAGCGCCAACGTAAGGCGTAAACTTGTTGTAGGTACCAAGATCGACGTAGGCATTGGCAAGCAATGTCCAGGCCTTGTAGCCAGATGTATCATTGGAAGTACAATCAGCTGGCGTGCCGCCGATCGTACAGATACCGGCGCTCGTGCCATGGAAGTCAGACTTAAAGTCATAGTCCAGCGTCAGGTCGGTCCGCAGATAGTGGTTTACGTGGTAACCAACACCGCCGCCGATCGAATAATTGTCTTTCAAAGAACCCGACAGATAACCGTCGAAACCGGTCGCGGTCATATATTCAGCGCCTTTGAAACGATTGATGTTGTAGCTAACATCGCCGCGAATGTACCAACCACCCACTTTAGCGGGCACATGTTCCGGAACATGCATGATCGGCGTCTCAATGACTACCGGCGTTGATAAATCAGCAGCGAGTGCATTCCCCGTTAGCGTAGCGGCTAAAACGGTCCCCATGAGGAGTGTCTTTGCTGTCAGTTTCATTTTTCCCATCCTCAAACAGCCCTAATCTCTACAAGCGGGCAATAGCGTCGCTCGCCGATTATGATGGATGAGAATGGTTAAAGGCGGCTTAACCCTGTTTATTAGCCAAGAAACGTAACCATACCAGCGCGTTAGGCAGCCGAAGGCAAGCTGGCAATGCTGTCAATAATATCGTCAACCACGGCTTCAACCAAAACCGGATCGTCGCCTTCGGCCATGACGCGAATTACTGGCTCGGTACCGGACGGCCGAATAACAAGGCGGCCTTTATTCCCCAATTTGGCCTCCGCTTGGGCAATAGCCTTGCCAACCGGATCGGCTTCCAGGGGTTTGCCGCCGCCATAGCGGATGTTCTTCAAAACTTGCGGAACCGGTTCGAACTTTTTGCAGGCTTCGCTGGCAACCTTGTCATCCCGCTTAATGCAAGCGAGCACTTGAAGTGCTGACACAATACCATCACCGGTCGTGGCGTAGTCCGACAGCACGATATGGCCTGATTGTTCACCACCAACATTATAGCCGTGCGCGCGCATATGTTCGACGACATATCGATCGCCCACTTTTGTCCGCGCCAAGGCTAAACCGTCCTCATGGAGGAAACGCTCTAAGCCGAGATTGGACATCACCGTTGCTACAATTCCGCCACCGCGCAGCATTTCCCGCTCTTTCCAGTTCTGGGCGATCATCGCCATCAGCTGGTCACCGTCAACGAGATGTCCCTTTTCATCAACGATAAGAACACGGTCAGCATCACCATCCACCGCAATGCCGAGGTCTGCCCGAACTTCGACGACCTTCTTGCAAAGACTGTTCGGGTTGGTGGAGCCACAATCCAAATTAATATTGGTGCCATTAGGCTCGTTGTGGATTGTAATAACTTCTGCACCGAGCTCCCAAAGAGCAGCGGGGGCAGCTTTGTAACCGGCGCCGTTGGCACAATCGATGACCACGCGCATGCCCGACAGGCTCAATTGCCGTGGGAAGGTCCGCTTGGCCGCTTCAATATAGCGGTATAAATCGCCCTCAACGCGAGTAGCACGTCCGATGCGATCGCCAGTCGCAAGATGTGATGTCAAATCATCATCAAGCATTTCTTCCACGCGGTTCTCGATACTGTCAGACAGCTTGTAGCCATCAGGCCCAAAAAGCTTGATGCCATTGTCAAAAAACGGGTTGTGTGACGCCGAAATCATGACGCCAATATCGGCGCGAAGTGATCGCGTAAGCATTGCAACTGCAGGTGTCGGTACCGGGCCCAGCAGGAACACGTCCATACCTGCGCTTGTAAAGCCCGCCACAAGAGCATTTTCGACCATGTAGCCTGATAAGCGTGTGTCTTTACCAATGACGACGCGATGGCGGTGCTGCCCGCGCTGAAAAGCGACGCCGACCGCTTGGCCAACCTTCATGGCAACTTCCGGTGTCATGACACCCGAATTGGCTTTGCCCCTGATGCCGTCGGTGCCGAAATACTTCTTAGTCATCGAACCCACTCCTATCCCGCGCGCCCATTTTGACCCGTTTTGATACGAGTTCGGCAAAAAGAAAAGGGCCGCACACCAGTGTACGGCCCAAATCAAAATTCACTGTTAATGCGCGATCAACCTTGAGGCTGGGGCTCCAAGCCACCGGAATCCGGCTCAGGACCATCGCTGGAAGGTTTCTTCTTGCCAGCACCAGCCTTTGGAACAGCAGATCCGCGCGATGGCGGTGTATCGTCACCCAAATCACGCGAAGGCTTTTTACCAGCCATCAACTCTTTGATTTCATCACCCGACAAGGTCTCGTACTCCAAGAGCCCTTCAGCGATTGCGATCCAGTCGTCATTGTAATCGGTCAAGATCCGGCGCGCTTCTTCATACGCTTCATCTATCAGCACGCGCACTTCCGCATCGATGATCTGAGCCGTTTCTTCCGAAACGTTTTTCGACTGGGCAACCGAGTGACCCAAGAACACCTCTTGCTGGTTCTCACCATAGGCAACCTGACCCAACTTTTCAGAAAAGCCCCACTGAGTGACCATGGCACGCGCCAATTTCGTTGCTTGCTCAATATCCGACGAAGCACCTGAGGTAATGTTTTCCTTGCCGAACTTGATCTCCTCGGCAACACGACCGCCCATCATGATGATCAAACGTGACTTCATGTACTTGTAGCTCATGGAGTATTTGTCGCCCTCAGGGAGCTGCATCACCATACCCAGAGCACGGCCACGTGGGATAATCGTCGCTTTGTGAAGCGGATCAGCGGAAGGGACCTTTAGGGCGGTGATCGCGTGTCCGGCTTCGTGATAAGCGGTGAGGGTCTTTTCCTCTTCGGTCATCGCATTGTTACGACGTTCCGCACCCATCATGATCTTGTCTTTGGCGTCTTCAAACTCTTGCATGGTAACAAGGCGCTTGTTGCGGCGCGCAGCCATCAAAGCGGCCTCATTGACCAGGTTCATGAGATCGGCACCTGAGAAGCCAGGCGTGCCACGTGCCAATGTTTTCAGATCAACATTGGGCGCCAAAGGCACGTTCTTCACATGAACCTTCAAGATTTTTTCGCGGCCAATAATATCGGGGTTCGGCACAACGACCTGACGGTCAAAGCGGCCCGGGCGCAGGAGCGCCGGGTCGAGAACGTCCGGACGGTTTGTGGCAGCGATCAAAATGATAGATTCGTTGGCCTCAAAACCATCCATCTCAACGAGCAATTGGTTCAGCGTTTGCTCGCGCTCATCATTGCCGCCGCCAAGACCGGCACCACGATGGCGACCCACCGCATCGATCTCATCGATAAAGATGATACAAGGCGAGTTCTTCTTGGCCTGTTCAAACATGTCACGCACACGGGACGCACCGACGCCAACAAACATTTCGACAAAGTCTGAGCCAGAAATGGTAAAGAACGGAACATTGGCTTCACCAGCCACAGAACGGGCAAGAAGTGTCTTACCGGTTCCGGGAGGGCCAACCAAAAGGACGCCGCGTGGAATTTTACCACCCAAACGCTGGAACTTTTGCGGGTCGCGCAAAAACTCGACGATTTCTTCCAGATCCTGTTTGGCTTCATCAACACCGGCAACGTCGTCAAACGTGACGCGGCCATGAGCTTCGGTCAAAAGTTTGGCTTTCGACTTGCCAAAGCCCATCGCGCGAGAACCACCGCCCTGCATCTGGCGCATAAAGAAAATCCAAACGCCCAAAATGATGATCATTGGCAGCCATGAAAGAAGCACAGCCAAGAACGAGCTTGAACCATCATTTTCCGGCCGCGCACGAATAATAACATTCTGCGCCTCAAGCTTGGCGACCAGATCGCTGTCACCGGGAGAGAAGGTCTCAAAGGCGCCGCTGACGTCTCGATAGGTGCCACGGATGCGGTCACCCGATATGGTCACGGACTCAACGCGCCCAGCCTCGACTTCCTGCAAGAACTGAGAATATGGCAGGTCATTTGCAGCCGCCTGTTCGGCAGGCGTTTGAAACATGTTAAAGAGGGCGATCAACATCATTGCAATGATCGCCCAAAGCGCGAAATTACGATATTTCGGGTTCATACCGGTTCCAGACTGAATTCTTCCGGAGCGAGACGCTCCATTCACAATGCCCAAAGATAGGTTTCACAAAAGCGTTTGCCAAGCATTTGGAGCAACATGTGGCAATCTTGCCTAACCAAAACGGCAAAAAAGCGGAAAGGGGACACGATCGATTGCGCGAAGATCATCAATTGCAGCCAGGATTTGCGTCTCCCAGACCGGCATCAACTGGTCAAATCCAAATGGCCCGGTGTGTCGATTGCGCAGTTCCTTTATAATGCAAATTTCTTCGCCGCGTCGCGCCAACAAACATCCAGAAAGCGTAAACGACGCTCCATTGTGTTTCATGCAAGCGGCAATAGCCCGCTCCACTTTTTCAAAATTCGGCACGCTCGTTTGCGCACCGACCAACATCAGCAAATGGGCCGTACCAACAAAAGCCTTGGGCTGGCCAAACGCCAAAATTGGCAGCCGGACAGTCACACCAAACTTCTCGTCTTGGGCCAACCGGGCATGCGCCCTTATCCATGCAGCGCCCCGTTCAGCGTTGGACAAACGAAGTGAAGCCGCCTTGTAGGCGTCCACAAGCAGCGAGTCGCATTCAAAAGGAGGGTTTTGCCGAACACGAACCCGCTCATAGGCGCTATCGGAATTGCTCGGATCATCAAACCAAGTAAGGCCCCGGCTACGCAGATGCGTACGCAGAGCATCGCGGCGAACATGAAGAAGCGGACGGACAAACCATGTGCGACGGGTGCAGAGCGTGGCGGGTGCAATGCCAGCCATACCGGCGCCATCATGACGCCGCTGACGGCGCATCAACAGCGTCTCCAACTGATCGTCTAATGTGTGGCCGGTCATAACCACCGCATTGCCAAAAGACCGCGCATAAGCGGATAGTTTCTCATAACGCGCTTCGCGTGCGGCCGCTTGAAATCCACTTTTGACCTCGCGGCCGTCCCAATTGATCTCGTGATGACCGATGCCCAATCTCGCACACCATGTAGCAACAGCTTGTGCTTCTTCAAAAGCTTCATCGCGGACGCCATGATTGACAGTAACAGCACGTAACAAAGACGGATCGCGCTTCAGCGTGTGTACCCAATAGTCATGAACGAGGAACAGAAGGGCCGTTGAATCGCCCCCTCCTGATACCGCGAGTACAGCTCTTTCAATCGGCTCAAAATCAATTGCCGAATTGCCAAAAAATCCTTCGGCAACGGCGGTTGTAGGGCTGGCGGCGGTCAACACTGTGCCCGAGCGGCTTCCTCTTCGATCCGGGAACGCACCGTCTCGGCCATGGCGGGTTGCGACGTTACCGCATCGGTAAACGTCGCGCAGGCCAAATCGCGATTGCCAAGTGCCGCCATGATCGTACCAATCTTCAACATGGTCTCAGATGTCTTGCGCGCCTGCGGGTACATGGTGCGAAGCTCAACAAACGTATCACCGGCGTCCTCAAAACGCCCCTGTGCCAGCATCGATTCTGCTAGCCAAAAATACGCGTCTGCAATCAGGGGGTCATTGGGATAGATCTCGACAAACGATTGAAAAACCCCTTCGGCCAGAGCGTACTCTCCGCTCAAAATGTGCCGATAACCAATCTCGTAAAGCTCTTCCGGATTGCGAGCACCACCGATGCTCGCAACGGCATTTCCGTCAAGCGCGTCTCGAATACCCGCATCAGAGAAGTCGATCGTCGCACCAACCACCTGTCCCGTTTCAGAAACAGTCAGCGACCCTAGCGAGCGCGGTGGCTCGCCCAGTTCCGGCTGGCCACTCTGCGGCGATGGTATGACCCGGTCCTGTTTTTCTGGCAGCGTCAGATCGCCGGTAGAAGCAACTTGTGTTTCAACGGAACCGGGCGTTTGCGCGGGTACCAAAGAGCCTTGCTCCCGGTCTTCTAATTGCTGCAGACGAAATTCATTATCTTCTTGCTGGCGACGTAATTGCTCCTGCATTTGCAGCAATTGGAAGTTCAACTCCTCGATGCGCCCATTCAACTGCCTAAGTTGTTCCTCCAATTGCAAAACGCGCGGATCGACAATCTGTGCGCTTGCCGTCGACATAGCGCCTGCCAAAATCAGAAGAACGGAAATTAAAACTCTCATTTCGCCACCTTGAGGGATGCGATCTAGATCCACCTACCATAACTTCGAGGGTAGGTGGGGCAAAATCAAGGCAACGCTAGCTGCTCGGCCCGCCCAAAGCGGTGACCGCACGCCTGTTCTGGGACCAACAAGAGATGTTATCGCAAGTCGCGACCGGTCGCTCCTTACCAAAGGAAAGTGTGTTGATCCGCGCTGCATTTACGCCTTGCGATGCGAGATAAGCTTTCGTCGCAGCCGCGCGCCGAGCACCCAAAGCCAGATTGTACTCACGCGTTCCGCGCTCATCAGCATGGCCTTCAATGGTGACCGTGTAATTGGGATACTGGTTCAACCATTGCGCCTGCCGCGCCAAAGTCGCCTGCGCGTCAGCACGGATGGTCGAAGAATCGGTATCGAAGAAAATACGATCGCCGACATTGACCGTGAAATCCTGCGTTGATCCCGGCGCTGCTCCATTGACCAGGCCCAGATCGCCGGGATTGTTTGGCAAAGGTGTATTACGTGCGCAGCCAGCGAGCACAGCCGCACTTAAAAGAGCGGCCACAGCCATTTTACCGCGTGTATTTTTGATCAGCGAGATCGCCATATTCTGCCTCAAATTGCAGTGGGTTTATCAATCATTTGATAACCCCATTGTACTTAACCGGTGCTCAAAAAACGCAGTTAATAGCACCTTAACATTACGTTTTCGATCTGGCGTCAGCAAATGTGCTGGAAATACGGCAAAATAGCGGCGGCATCATTCCAACAGCGGTGACCAAGCGGGATCCGAACCAAAGCCATCGATTGGGACCGGCTGTTCGTTCCGACCAGTTAGATCAATTTGATAGAGCTGTGGACCGCCCGCACCCGCTTCCTGTCGAAAAAACATAATGTACCGACCGTTAGGCGCCCAAGTCGGACCTTCATTGTGGAAACCGGTCGTCAAAATACGTTCGCCCGAACCATCGGGCCGCATCACGCCAATTGAAAACTGGCCGCCTGATTGCTTCGTGAAAGCAATCAGATCGCCGCGCGGTGACCAAACAGGGGTGGAGTAAGAACCGTTGCCAAAAGAAATGCGCGCCGCCTCGCCGCCGCTGGCGGTCATGACATAAAGCTGCTGACGACCACCGCGATCACTTTCAAAAACGATGCGAGAACTATCCGGCGAATATGAAGGTGACGTGTCAATGGACGGTGAACTTGTCAGCCGGGTTGTGGATCGGTTGCGCAAATCCATCGCATAGATGTTTGAGTTGCCGTCTGGCTGCAGCAAGCTCATCACCACTTTTTGGCCATCGGGTGAGAAACGCGGTGAAAAGCTCATTCCCGGGAAATCCCCGATAAGCTCTCGCTGGCCAGTCTCTAGCTGCAGCAGGTAGACGCGCGGCTGACCGCCGGCAAAATCCATATAAGTGATCTCTTGCCGGTTCGGCGAAAAACGCGGTGTCAGCACAATGTCGCCACCATTGGTCAGAAAGCGCCGGTTGGCACCATCTTGGTCCATAATCGCCAGACGTTTAACCCGCTGATCGCGCGGTCCGCTCTCATCGACATAGACAACGCGCGTGTCGAAATAGCCGGTTTCACCGGTAAGCCGTTCATAAATCGCATCCGATATGATGTGAGCGACCCGGCGCCAATTGTCACGATTGGTGAAAAACTGCTCTCCTGTCATCTGTTCGGCAGCAAACGTGTCCCAAAGGCGAAACTCCGCCCGCAAACGGCCACCGCCTTCGTCCGTCACCTTGCCGGTCACAAGCGCTTGAGCATTGATCACCCGCCAGTCTTCAAAGCGGGGCGCGACATCGGTATTGGTTATCGCCTCGATAAAGGCACTTCTTGAGATTGGCGCGAAAACGCCGGACCGTCGCAGATTTTCCGTTACCACCTGCGAAATCTGCAGTCCCAAATCGTCGGTTGACAGAAAGTCGGTCACTGCCACTGGCAAGGGCTCGACTGTCCCGCGATTGATATCAATTTCAACAAGTGCGCGCGCCGGCATCGTCGCCAGAATGAAAATGACCAGTGCCGAAAAAACTCTGAGAAACATGAATTCAGACCTTGCTGCTAGGGTTTGCCCGCGCATTTCTGTGCCAAAACAGAACATTTCGATTTCGCGTTTTGCAACCAATAGTGTCAACATTAAAACATCTCGCTCGGGTCAAAATTGACGACAACATCACGCCAAGCCGCATACTTTTCTGCAGGCAACTGGAAGCCATCATTTTGTATATTGCACCGCTGAACAGCACGTACAGCACTCTCGTCCGCCTGCCGATTTCCAGACGACGTCGTCACCTGCGGACGGCCTTCCAACTTGCCCGCCGCGTCAAGCGCAAAGCGCACCGATACGCGAAGATCAGCCGCATCGAGGACACCGGCAGGCGGGCTCCAGCACGCTTGTATTTGCCCGCGAAGAGAATCCATTTCGCTTTGCGTCAAGGTCGTGCCACCCGTGGTTGTTTCTCCACCGCGTGAAGCTTGTTCCGTTGACGATGCGGCGCCGCCACCCGAGCCACGGTCGCGGTTGATCAACGAAGCGATATCGTCTGATGGTTGATCTTCATTTGTCGGCTGCTGCTGGGCTTGGCGTTCTTCCTGCGCGTCACGATTTTCGCGCTCTGGTGTTTGCGCGGTTTGCGCTGGCGGGCGCTCTGGCCTAGCCGCTGGGACCGGAAGGTTCTCAGGTAAAACTGTAGGCTCTTCAGCGACTGTTGGCTCAGGTTCCGCGGTCTCAATAGCCTCTTCAACCGGATCTGGGGCCACATCCTGACGTTGTTCAGGTTCAGGCGCCACTTCGGTCGCGGGCGTCGCTGGCGCTTCCTGTGTTTGTGGCGGCGTAGGTTCTGGATCTGGCCTCGGTGTAGTCACGGGTGTTTGGGTGTCTACTGGTTCAGGCAGGCGCGCTTCTTCCACTTCGGCGACCAACTGCTCCTCGGTTTCAGGCGTGGACTGGTCCCGCTCCTGAGTACCAATATTCTCAACCTCTGGTCTCGGCTCTGGGTTTAGAACCTGGTCAGGCGTCGCTGGACCGTCCTTCGGCGCCTCCTGCGATCCCTCCTGAATTTGGGTAAATTCCTCGATGGAAACCAAATCGATAGGCAACGCTTCAACGTCTTCGACATCGAAAGCATCAGGCGCACCCCAAGTGACGAGCCCCCAACCAAGGAGCAACGCATGGGCAACAGTTGATGTTAAAACGCCGACCCGCATGGGTGACTAGCCGTCCCGTTCCTGCAGTGTCACGAGGCCGAGGTTGCGATAACCAGCCTGATTAATCCGCCCCATCACCGCCATGATAGTGCCGTAGTTCGTGGATTGGTCGCCACGAATGAAAATTCGCTCATCAAAGCCCGTCTGCGCAATCGCCTGCAGGCGCGGCACTACTTCATCAATGCCAATGAGTGTCTCTTGAAGGAAGATTTCTCCCTGTGGATTGATCGAAATCGTGATCGGCTGTGTATCAGCGTTGAGCTGCTGCGCGCGGCTTTCAGGCAAGTCTATGGGCACACCAACCGTCAACAATGGTGCAGCCACCATAAAGACAATAAGCAGCACCAGCATCACGTCGACAAAGGGTGTGACATTAATTTCTGAAACCAGCGAAGCATCGCGACCACCACGGCCGCGCCGCCCACCAGAGCGCCGAACACGCTTGGATGAGGAAACTGCCATCGAAGCTACTCCGCCGCCTGCCGTTGCGTACCATCGCCCACGCGTTCATCAATTTGGCGCGAAAGGATCGATGAGAATTCATCGGCAAAGGCTTCCATCTGCCCATTGAGTTTTCCGGCATCGGTCATCAGTTTGTTGTATCCAACCAGCGCAGGGATCGCGGCCACCAAACCAATTGCGGTTGCCAGGAGCGCTTCGGCGATGCCTGGTGCAACGACCGCAAGACTGGTTGATTCTGATCCAGCGATGGCTTGGAAAGATGTCATGATGCCAATCACGGTGCCAAACAGACCGACGTAAACCGCAACCGAACCAACGGAAGCCAGGAAGCCCAAACGAGCTTCCAGCCGATCAGCTTCACGCGCGAGGGTAACATCCATCGCCCGGTCGATACGGCTCTGCAAACCAATGGGCGAGCGGGCACCACGTTCAAATGATTTCTTCCATTCACGCATCGCAGCCACAAAGACCGCGCTCATGCCTGACACGGTTCGGTCGGATAGAGATCGGTATAGTTCTTCAAGCGACTGACCTGACCAAAACGCCTCTTCAAAGCGATTAAGCTGCCGTCGATAGCGGCCATACATGAAAACCTTGTCGATGATGATCCCCCAGGACCAAATGGAAGCAGCCAGCAGACCAAGCATAACTGCCTTGACGATCCAACCAGCCTGCATGAATAGGCCGAGGATAGACATATCGTGGCCCGTGGCGGCCAGTGGAAGCGTTTCCATTTTAAAAATCCTTCAATGGAGCGCGGCGATGCATCACCCGTTTCGCCAAGCGCCTTCTGCTAATTGGGCGCAATTTCGGTCAAACAAAGGCAAAAGAGCGATGAACTGCCAAAGTTAGAGGTACCTTGTCACGATTCATAAATCGTTATCCTTAACGGTCCGTTAGGATTTGGGGCCCGTATCAACCGGCACAAGGCCGCCAAACTGGTCTATCCAGGCCTTCGGCATGCGTTGCGGCTTACCTGACCCATCTACCAACGCGGCCAAGACCTGCGCCTTTAAAAGCAGTTCACCACCACGCGAAATCTCTTGCGCCATAAAGACGCGCGCGCGCTTCACATCGGCAATCGTGGTTGAAACCTCAAAAATATCGTCAATCCGAGCACTGCGCAGCCAATCAATTTCCATGCGACGCACCACCCAAAAAACTGGATCTTCCTGCGCCTCAAGCACCGAATGCAAAATCCCGGTCACGCGCAAAAAATCAGATCGACCGCGTTCCAACATCTCTAGATAGCGCGCATGGTATACCGCGCCTGAAAGGTCGGTGTCGGCATAATAAATCCGGGCTCTATAGCGATGCACATCGCCATCCATCCACCCATCCAGCGTTGTATCAGGATCGGTCCGTTTACCGTAGGTATCAATATCATCCATGTGTGTCGGCCATCTATGCTATCCAACGCCGACCATCCATCGGAAATCACTGCCATGTTTGCAAGATGCTGTTTATGGCTCGCCTTGTTGTGCACACCCCTTTGCTTTTCAAATTCTGCTTCAGCGCAGAAAATTTTTAGCGCGGGCAAAGGCATATCGATGGATCTTTGGGTCACTTGGCCCGGGCCGGAAAAATGGGGCGACCCTCAAACCTATGCCCAATTCCCCGAATGGATGAAGTTTGTTTCAGATGACGAGCTGAGATCGCTGCGGCAGTCCGGTTTCGACACAATCCGCCTGCCTATCGAACCGGCATTTCTTCTCTACAATGACGACCCAGAAAGACGCGGGATTGTGACCGCAGGGATCAAAATAGCCATCGATCGCCTCATCGCCGAGGGTTTTAAGGTTATTGTCGATTTCCACACCATCGACCGCGATCATCCGAAGATACTTGGCACCGAACAAATCATCGAAACGCCATCCATTTTCGACGACTATCTAGACACTTTGGCATTCGTGGCAGGTCAACTGGACCGGTATGATCCTGCATTGCTTGCGATCGAGGTACTCAATGAACCGATGCTGGACTGCCACGACCGCAGGGAACAGAACCAATGGCAAACCATGTCAAAGAGGCTCTACGATGCCGTGCTTGGCCAATCACCGACGCGTGCGGTGATCCTGTCGGGTGGTTGCTGGGGATCGGCTGAAGCGCTGGCTTTAATGGACCCTGAAGGATTTGGCGAAAACGTCATATGGTCTTTTCACACCTATGAGCCATTTGCCATTACTCACCAAGGTGCGCGATGGACTGGCGATATGACAGCGCATTTGCGTGACATCCCCTACCCGCCGTTTCGCGATGACGCCCGACCGCTCACCGAAACAATCCAGGCCAACGTCGCGGCCATCCGGCAGGGTGCAGACAAGAGCAACAGGGACAACGCCATCGATATGCTGGCGGGCAATCTGAACGACGCGTCATCACCGGAAAAGCTCGACGCTTCTCTGCGTCAGTCGTTTGAGATCGCCGCGCGCTGGGCGGACGCCCACAACATATCAAGATCACAGATCTTTGTGGGCGAGTTCGGAATGATCGGGCGCGAGTACGGCACTGATGTCGATGTGCCGGACGCATGGCGCGTCGCCTATATGCGCGACATGATCACACTCGCCGATGAGTATGAATTTGCCTGGTCCGTGTGGTCCTTCGGCGGTGCTTTTGGACTTATGCAGGCCTATGGCGGCGAGCAACTTGCCAATCCACTCGCAGATGATCTGTTGCTCGCACCGACCAACTAGAGATCGCGGATCGTCCCGTTATCGAGAAGTTTGCGGGGAACCAGATCCGCTTATTCGGGCCTATCAGCCTACCTAGTCATCGGCATCATCAAAAAGCCCAACCTGCGCTGCCGCCAAATTCGAAGGCACCGCCAAACCCAAATGGCTCCAAGCGTTGGCAGTTAATATACGTCCGCGCGGCGTGCGCTGTATAAATCCCTGCTGGATCAAATAGGGTTCGATGATGTCTTCAATGGCATCACGTGGTTCCGAAAGGGCGGCGGCGATTGTTTCAATCCCTACAGGACCACCGCCAAAATTACGGGCAATCTGGTTCAGATAACGCCGATCCAATTCATCCAGACCAATGGCATCAACTTCTAATCGGGTGAGCGCGGCATCAGCAACTTTGGCATCGACACTATCAGCGCCAGCGACATCGGAAAAATCTCGAACACGGCGTAGCAATCGCCCGGCAATGCGCGGCGTGCCCCGTGCACGAGCCGCGACCTCGCGCGCGCCATCCATCGTCATGGGCAATCCCATGATCCGCGCACCACGCGTAACAATGCTCTGCAATTCGTCGATGGTGTAGAAATTTAGCCGAACAGGAATGCCGAACCGGTCCCGAAGCGGCGTCGTAAGCAAGCCGAGCCGCGTGGTGGCCGCCACCAGCGTAAACTTTGCCAGATCAATTTTCACTGACCGGGCAGCCGGTCCCTCCCCAATAATCAGATCGAGTTGGAAATCCTCCATGGCAGGATACAAAATCTCTTCGACGGCCGGGTTAAGGCGATGGATTTCATCGATGAAAAGGACATCGCGTTCTTCCAGATTGGTAAGCAGCGCTGCAAGGTCACCGGCCTTTGCAATAACCGGACCCGAGGTTGCCCGAAAATTGACGCCCAGTTCCTTTGCCATGATTTGCGCCAGCGTTGTTTTGCCCAAGCCAGGCGGACCAACAAACAGAACATGATCAAGTGCCTCACCGCGCTTTTTGGCCGCCTCTATGAATACCTTCAGATTTGCTCTTGCTGCTGACTGCCCCGTAAAGTCATCCAATGTTTGCGGGCGCAACGATGTATCAAAATCCTCATCACGCTTGTCAGCAGATATAATGCGGTCGCCGTCGCTCACCCTGCCAGCTCCTTAAGGCCCATGCGTATAAGTGTGGCTTCGTCCGCGTCATCACCGGCTAGCTTTAGGGCAGCAGCGATAGCATTCGCCGCCTGATCGCGCGAATAACCCAAGTTGGAAAGCGCTGAAACAGCATCGGACACCGCACCGGAAGCAACACCCTCGCCAATCTCCCGCTTCAGGCCAATATTGGCTGTGTCGCCTGCAAATGCAGGCGCTTTATTCTTCAGCTCGGTAACAATCCGCTGGGCAACTTTGGGACCAATACCGGGCGCGCGTGCCACCATGGCTTTGTCTTGCAGTGCAATGGCATTGGCCAAGTCTGATGGGGTGAGCGTCGACAAAATTGCCAGCGCTACCTTGGCGCCCACACCTTGCACGCTTTGAAGAAGCCGAAACCACTCACGCTCCAATGGTGCAGTAAAGCCAAAAAGCTTCAACTGATCCTCGCGCACATACGTCTCTATGAAAAGGACAGCTGCTTCGCCAGCATTGAGAGCGCCAAGCGTGCGCGTTGAACAGTGCGCCACGTAGCCGACACCATGAACATCAATGACAACATGGTCTTCGCCCACTTCGTCAACAGTACCTCTCAGCTTACCGATCATGAAACTGCAATCCTTGCCGCCAATTGAACGGCTTTGCGGTGGTGGCAATGGCAGATCGCTGTCGCCAAAGCATCCGCGGCGTGCTCACTATCCCAAGCCGCTTTCGGCAACAGCATCCGAACCATGACCTCAATCTGTTTCTTGTCGGCATGGCCAGCACCAACAACAGCCTTTTTTATGGCGTTCGGTGCATATTCTGCAACCGGCAGACCAGCCAGAGCGGGAACCAGAAGAGCGATGCCGCGTGCCTGGCCAAGCTTAAGCGTCGCACCTGCATCCTTGTTCACAAATGTCGCCTCAACTGCCGCTTCCATTGGCATGTTGTCAGCAACAATCTTTGTTAGGCCTTCATGCAGTTGGACCAACCTGGAAGCCAGGTCGGCTTGGGAAGTCGACGAGATAGTGCCCGCGCCGACAAACCGAAGATTGTTGCCGCAGGCATCAACAACACCCCATCCAGTGGCGCGTAGTCCCGGATCAATACCGATGATGCGAATCGTTTCTGCCATTTTTACCGATCCATTCTGCTGAAAGACGGTATATCGGCAACTTTGAACAAAACGGAAACGAAATCCGTTGGCAGAGCGATCATTCCGCAAAATGGCCACAGGTTTTCGCCCAATTTGAGTGATAGAGTTTGGGATTAACCTGTTCGGGATGGATCATATGAGTGAATTTGAGGCCTATTTGGAGAAAGCTTCATTTGTCGAGGCCGTAAAGGATTTGCGCGAAAATCCGCCGCCCGACTTGGAAATTCCGGCTGAGCACCTCCCTGATGTGTCAGACAATACAGGTGCGAGCGGCAATGCAGCAAGGGATCAATTAACTGAAAGAGCCATATTCGAGGCTGTGACGGATTATGCACCCGGGGAAAGACTGCAACAAAGTTCAAACAGTGCTGAAAAGGCGCTTGGTGATAAGCTAGTCGACGCCTGGGACAAAAGTCTCGAACTAACCAGTTTTGACGGCGAAGCGCTGAGCAGCCCTAAAGGTAAGGCCAAGGCGTTACAACAAATGAGCGACCTTGGAACCTCAATCGATCCGAATGAAACAGATATATCAATTGAGATATCTAAATTATACGTTCCGCTCGATAATGAGGAAAAAAAACAGCTTGTAGAAACCGCCATTGCCCTCACAGAAGACGGGGTTTTAGACGAAGTTCTTGATCAGAAGACCGCTGCATATAAGCAACAAATCATTGAAAGCCCGCAGCCAGACCTCGAAGTTGCCGGAATAAATCAGCAGTTAGATAATTTGGTCGCGCTTCATCAGATGGTCGCGGAAGGTGATATGCGAGGCATAACCTTGGACTTGAACATGGGCAACACCGTCGCAAGCACCGTGGCGGATGACGACGCCAGTATCGAGTCCATTGAAAGCCATGCCAGCCACCACACACAGTATCATGACGCAGAACAGGATCTGTTTTTTGATGACCGCGACAACCGAAGCCGCGATGGCGGATTGGATCTGTGACCTCACCGCTGCATGAAAATAATGTAATACGTTCTCCATGGTCCCGTTAGGCATGCCCACGCAAGATGGCGTTGCATACAAGATCGGGGGTTCTCACCATGAACAAGTCTTTTCTCATTGCCATAACGGCAAGCATCTCGCTTGCTGGTTCCTCAACACTTGCTGCGGGTAACGCCACAATATCCAGCGGTGCCAGCCAAATCTGCATCCAATCCAACGGCCTGCCAGAACACCAAACCGGCAGTTTTCCAAACAGCGGCAATCCGCATTCCATGAGCGCGCAAAACATCTCGGTTTGCGTACCTGCCAATCCGGTAAAAACCGGGCAGGCAACGCAAATTGATCGCGGCGCGATTGGCATTGGTATCAATGGCGTGATGTTTCGCCCGGAAGCAGCGGACTATTGGGATCCGAACTCACAACGTGGCTTTAGCCGACGGGACACCGGTTGGCGGCTTGAACCGATGGGGCCACGCAATGTCTTTGGGCTCGATATGAACAATGCGCACGTGGATCGCCGTGGCCTTTACCACTATCACGGCAAGCCAACCGGCCTACTCGCCAATACCGATGGAAGTTTGGTTGGCTATGCGGCCGACGGATTTGAAATTCATTATCTTAGCGGCGCGGCGCAGTCAGGCTGGCAATTAAAAGCCGGAACAAGGCCCAGTGGCCCAGGCGGGACCTATGACGGCACTTACGTGCAAGACTATGAATATGTCGGCGGCAGAGGCATGTTGGACGAGTGTAATGGCGCTTTGCTGAATGGCGAATATGTCTACTTCGTTACCGACACGTTTCCCTTTTATCCACGGTGCTTGTGGGGCGATGTCGCCGACGGGTTTCGCTAAAACAAATGAATTGAGCGCCATCAGGCGCTCAGCTTCTCCATCACATCATCGGCAATTTCTTCGTTGGAATATACGTTCTGCACGTCATCATCTTCATCAAGTGCATCAAGCAGCTTGAGAAGCGTTCCCGCCTTGTCTTCATCGACCGGCGTTTGGTTCTGGGGTTTCCAGATTGTTTTCACAGATTCAGCTTCGCCAAGGCTTTCTTCTAGCGCCTTTGACACACTGCCCAAATCTTCAAATGCACATGTGATGATGTGTTGCTCTTCTTCACTTTCGGCATCTTCGGCACCAGCCTCAATTGCCGCTTCCATCACCGTATCCGCATCGCCAGCTTCGGGCTTGTAGGTAATTTCGCCCACGCGATCGAACATGAAAGAAACCGAGCCGGTTTCCCCCAACGATCCACCATTTTTGGAAAACGCTGCGCGGATGTTTGATGCCGAACGATTGAGATTATCGGTCAAGGCTTCAACGATCACCGCCACGCCGCCGGGGCCGTAACCCTCATAGCGCATTTCCTGGTAGTCTTCGCCGCCAGCACCCGTACCCTTGTTGATCGCGCGCTGGATGTTATCCTTGGGCATGGACTGACCCTTGGCGTTCTGGATCGCCAGTCGCAGGCGCGGGTTCATGTCGGGGTCGGTGACCCCGCCACCCATCTTCACCGCAACCGTGATCTCTTTGGACAGGCGCGAGAATAGTTTTGAACGCGCTGCATCTTGGCGGCCCTTGCGGTGCATAATATTTTTAAATTTGGAGTGACCTGCCATGACAGCCTCAAGTCGATTTGTTTTCTCTTTAAAATTGACGGGCTAATAGGCAATTTTACGCCCGTTCGTCCAGAAGGAGTTTTATAAGGTGTCCGTTGAATCCATTCTTTTGCTCATGGTCATCATTGGCGGTGGGCTTTGGTTCTGGAAAGAAAACAAGCGTCGCGGCATCCTCACCGTAAGGGCGCATGTGTTTCTAACCGCCCTTGATGAAGGAAAACCGGTGGAAGAAGCTGACTTCCTGTCAAAGCAGTTCAACCCGGACGCCATACCCAAAAGATTGATGGTCGAAACATTTCACCATTTGGAGGATGTCTACGCCCGCAAGCAAATGTGGATGATCAAGTCGGCACGCAAAAAGGGCATGAAAGACTGATCAAGCGGTTTTGATTCGATTTTTCTGCCATGCGCGATAGCTTTTATATGGTCGCACGAATGTGGAGCGCCCGATGCCATTGAGACTTTCCGCCCTTCTTTCAGCCATAGCCCTGTCGACCGCAGCCGCCATGCCGTCGGCATATGCCCAGTCAGCCGATGAACCGGTTTCAAAATGCTTGGCGATTGCACAAAACACCACAATGCCAAGGGTCACTTTTGCCTCGATGACGGCAAGCCCATTGGATATGATGACAGAGGATGACGATGTCACGCTGACATTTGCCGGTCATTCCACTTGGGTCATCGAAACACCGGAAGGCGTTCGGATCGCAACGGACTTTTCAGGCTTCTGGGGCGCAGATCCGACACCGCGCATCGTCACGATGAACCGCGCTCATTCTTCGCATTTCACGCTCAATCCGAGCTCTGAAATCGAGCATGTATTGCCGGGCTGGGATACCGGCAACGCGTTGGGCATTGACCACGATTTGGTGGTCGACGATGTCTATGTGCGCAACGTGACGACCGACATAAGACGCTGGGGCGTCGATGATATGGGGGTCAATCAGAATTCAATCTTCATTTTTGAGGTGGCGGGCCTGTGCCTTGGCCACTTGGGCCATTTACACCATCCGCTGACGGAAGAGCATTTCCGCGAAATTGGTCGTTTGGATGTCTTAATGGCGCCCGTGGATGGCGGCCTAACTATGTCGCACGCGGGCATGGCTGAACTGACCCAGCGCCTGCGCTCGTCGGTCGTCCTGCCTATGCACTTACGCGGCAACTCGATATCAACCTTCATCAACATGATGGGGGCTGAGTGGCGCACAGAGTTTTTGCAGGGCGACAGCATTACGCTCAACATACGCGCCTTGCCGAAACAGCCGACGATCTTTGTCCCAACCAGCCTTGCGGTAAGGGGCTGACTAGAGGTCTTCAGCCAGACTGAGCAGCTCGTCGACAAACTCGGCGCACATGGAAATCGTGACAGTTGCCGGATCATAATAGGCGTTGGCATAGTTGCAGACGTCTATTGTGACCGTCACCGGCCTTGGCCAATCGAACGTGTTGCGCAAATATTCTACGAATTCATCCATTACGCCGCTGTCCAGCAAAAGCGCCGTCTGTTCAGGGGTCAAACCACCAATGTCCAGTTCAGGGCGCACATTGGTTGATACTTCACCTTCGGGCAGAAAAGCAGGTTCGAGTAACACTTCCCAGCTTTCTGCAGCCAACCATCCATCATCTTCGCAGCTCTCGATGCGATCCGCATCCAGATCAAAATCTTTAGCCAGCTCTAGGTAGGTATCCGGCTCAAGGCCAACAGCGTGACAAATGACGCGGTAGGCGCGCTGAATGTCCAGGTCATGCGCACCGTAATAATCGGCGATTTCGTAATCACCTTCTATCCGATCAGCCATGATGAATTGTGCGATAGCGGAATCAGCCAAGATCGGCAGCGGATCTTCGTAAACATTCATGACCTCGATGGTTGCAAACGCATCTGCTGCATCTTCTTCCTGCCCAAGAACAGGCAGCAAGAATTGGTCTATGACCGCATGTCCAGCTTCATGAAAAAGGATGTGCAACAGATTATTTTCAACAAAGCTCGCAACATCATCTTCGACCGCGCTGGCCGCTGACACCGACAAAAGCGAAGCGGCCATAACCGCCGAAATTTGCCTTACCACCATGATGGGCGAACCTCTTGCAAACGTGGGCCAATGCGCACCGGATGAACCGCTTCGGCCAGCCCGGTACGATCTGATGTTTTGACCGCCACACCTGATAGTGTTGCAGGACCCTCGGCAGCTTCGAACCGGTTGCGCGGTAGTTTCGTGACAAATCGATTGAGGGGTTCTTCCTTGTCCATGCCAATGGACGAATCATAATCCCCGCACATGCCGGCATCGGTCATATACGCCGTCCCCTCATTAAGTATGTGACAATCGGCGGTCGGGATGTGGGTATGCGTGCCGACAACGAGGCTTGCCCGACCATCAAGATGGTGGCCAAAACAAACCTTTTCCGCGGTTGCCTCGGCGTGAAAATCAAAAATGACGGCGTCATAGTCGCGCCCTAAAACCGCATCGCCCAAAACTCTGTCTGCAGTCTCAAACGGGTCGCGCAGCGACTGCGCCATAAAGAGATTGCCCATGATGTTGGATACCAAGACGCGAGCGCCATTACGCGCCTCATAAACGTTAGCACCGCGACCGGGCGTACCATCTGGGAAATTGGCAGGCCGCAAGAAACGATCTTGCCGGTCGGCAAATGTCAGCGCCTCGCGCTGATCCCAAACATGGTTTCCGGTCGTCATCACGTCGGCGCCGGCATCCAATGTTTCCTGCAATATCGTTTCGGTCACCCCAAAGCCGCCAGCGGCGTTTTCACCGTTCACAACGACAAAATCGATGCCGTGCTCACTGATCAAATTAGGGAGTTGGTCAAAAACAGCGGTGCGCCCTGTTCGACCCACCATGTCGCCTAAGAATAAAATATGCATGGCAGAGGGATAACGGGTTAAAATGGATCGCGAAAGAGTTGTAATCCATCTTCTGTCAAAACCGCGTCCAAGGGCACGTCATGGGGTTCTACCGCAATAGCGGCCACGCGCTGGCAGCTAAAAGCGCATCCGATGAGTTGCGGCTTTCTGTTAGCCCGGTGCAACCTTACGATAGCGCGATCATAGTGGCCCGCGCCATAGCCCAACCGATTGCCCCTTGCATCAAAAGCCGCCAGCGGTACCAGCATGATATCTGGATCGACCGCTTCGGCATTGGGGCCGGGTCCGCGGGTCCCAAATCCTGTATCAACAAGCGGCATACCGGGCGCATAACGACGGAAAACTATTGTCTCCCGATCAAGCACAACTGGTAAACACAGAGACGCCCCCCGTTGATGCAATACACGCATCAAGGGCACCAGATCGATTTCCGAACGGATCGGTAGAAAGCCCGAGATGACAGCACCTTCGGAGAAGTTGATAGAAGCGGCAAACTGGGAGAACTTGTCAGATTGCTGAGCGCGCCAATCGGGGTCCAGCGCATCGCGGTTCTTCAGCGCCGATCTTCTCAGGTCCGCTTTTTCCAAAACGCAAACTCTCTTGGGCGTCGATAAAATATGTGCCGACCGCGGCAGTCGGTGGAGAGCGGCATCCCGGGAACCTACAAAAGTAGGTGGGTGCCAGATGTAAGAGCCCACGAGCCCAAACAGCGCCAGCTCCCTAAGGATGCGTAAGGCCCCGGGGAAATTGTCTCCTGCCGCAAAGCGCAGTCAGCGATCATTAGTATAGGATGGCCTGCTCTGCTGGAAAAGAGGTCACGCCAGCTTGCCTGCAACCTTCTCAAGTTTTTCTGCAAGCGCTTCAAGCCGCGCAGTCAGCATGTCGTCAGTATTGTCGGCTTTTTCCAGTGCCGCATCTCTGGTCTGTCGCAACGCCGACATGTCAGCTTCCAGCGTTTTGACCTTTTTTTGCACTTCCACCAACTCATCCATCACCATGATGCCAGCCATCACAGTCAATCGTTGATCGCCAATCTCGCCAAACGCGCCTTTTAAATGCGTAACATATTTATCCAAACGGGATGCCAAATCGACCAAATGATCTTCCTGCCCGGGGTCACAGGCCATCCGATAGCTCTTTCCGTCGATGCTGACATTGACTTGGCTCATCGGTCTAATACAGCTCGCAGGGTCTCCATCGCGGTCACAAGCCGCCGAGACACCTCTTTATTGACATCTTCCAGGCGTTCGGCGCGCGCTTCGGCCGAATCCAGGGCCTCAGCCAACCGTCCACGATCAGCATTTAGTCTTTGAGCTTCTTCCTCAAAGTCGCGATTGTCAGCTTTCAATTCCACCAGACGGTCAGCATGGTCATCAAGGTTAGCCACGGCCTTGTCGAGCCGCGCCAATACGTCGGTCAGTTTTTGCTGCTGTACCATCAGACCTAATTCCACCCGCTCACTCGCGCCGTTTTGTCGCCATATGAAGGCGTTAACAAGGCAACGTTAGATGAGGGTTTAACAACACCACGCTTTGTTTGATTTGCAAACGGGGTCTAGCGCTTCCTTCACAATTTTTCGCCATTTCCAGAGTTGAGCCAAGCTTTGTTGACTCACCAGCGGCACCTGTTATGTGTCCGGCGCCTTTCATCGGCAGTAATGTGCGATGAACGGACGGGACTGCACCCCGTTTCATGTGAAATCACCGAGCAAACCGGATCCCCCGATGACAACACGCGAGAAACACGACCGAATGGCCAATGCAATTCGGTTCCTTTCAATGGACGCCGTACAAGCGGCCAACTCAGGCCATCCGGGCTTGCCGATGGGTGCTGCCGACATAGCCACCGTCCTTTTCACGAAATTCATGCGTTTTGATCCAAAGGTGCCCAACTGGCCCGATCGCGATCGTTTCATTTTGTCCGCTGGTCATGGATCCATGTTGCTTTATTCGTTGCTCCATTTGCTTGGCTACGAAGATATGACGCTCGAACAGCTGCAAAACTTTAGGCAATTGGGCTTTAAAACCGCAGGGCACCCCGAATATGGCCATGCTGCAGGCATCGAGACAACGACCGGGCCGCTCGGACAAGGCTTGGCAAACGGTGTCGGCATGGCAATTGCCGAACGCAAACTACGCGAGGAGTTTGGCGAAGACCTGATCAACCATTTTACCTACGTGTTGGCGGGCGATGGGTGCCTGATGGAAGGTATCAGCCAAGAAGCCATAGCAATGGCCGGGCACCTCAAACTCAACAAACTGATTGTGCTTTGGGACGACAATAATATTACGATTGATGGCGAAGTCTCGCTTTCCGATTCCACCGACCAAATCGCACGTTTTGCGGCCTCCGGTTGGGCCACATTAGAGATCGATGGACATGACCCTGAAGCAATCGCCGGCGCGATCGAAAAAGCGCAAGCGTCCGACCGTCCAACGATGATCGCCTGCAAAACCACCATCGGTTACGGCGCGCCAACGCGCGCAGGCACCTCCAAAGCCCATGGCGCTCCGCTCGGAGATGAAGAAATCGCAGCGACCCGTGAAGCGCTTGGGTGGACTCATGAACCTTTTGATATTCCAGCAGAAATCCGAGACGAATGGCGCGTTGCCGGCCTCAACGCATGCAAGGAGCGCCAAAACTGGGAACAGCGGCTAGAAGCACTTGGCAACGGCACGCGCGGTGAATTTGATCGGCGCATGCGCGGTGATCTGCCAGCAACATTTACAAACGCCACCGCCGAATACAAAAAGCAACTCGCGAAAGACCTGCCGAAGGTGGCAACTCGTAAATCGTCAGAAATGGCGCTTGAAATCATAAACGCAGCCATTCCTGACACACTGGGTGGCTCTGCAGATTTGACCGGTTCCAACAATACAAAAACTGCACAGACACCACCGATCACACCAGATGATTTCTCAGGTCGTTATCTTCACTATGGCATCAGAGAACATGGGATGGCAGCTGCGATGAACGGTATCGCACTGCATGGCGGGCTTATCCCTTACGGCGGCACCTTCCTGGTCTTTTCCGATTATGCGCGCCCGGCAATGCGTCTGGCATCGCTGATGGGAATTCGCTCTATTTTTGTGATGACCCACGATTCAATTGGTCTGGGTGAAGACGGCCCGACCCACCAGCCGGTGGAACATTTGGCGGCGCTTCGCGCCATCCCCAATCACATGGTGTTCAGGCCCGCCGACGCGATGGAAACGATGGAGTGCTGGGAGCTGGCGCTAGCAGCAGAAAAAACCCCATCAACGTTGGCATTGACCCGTCAGGGACTGCCAGCTGTCCGCACAGAATTTGACGAAGACAATCGCTGTGCACTGGGCGCCTACGAATTGGCAACCGCATCTGCCGAAGCAACCGTCACTCTGTTTGCCAGCGGCTCGGAAGTAGAGCTGGCAATGCTGGCACGTACAGAACTGGAAGCAAAAGGCCACCCCACCCGTGTAATTTCGGTGCCTTGCATGGAACTGTTTGCTCAACAGGATGACAGTTACCGAAAGGCGATCACGGGCGACAACAGCGTCAAGATTGCCATTGAGGCTGGCATCCGGCAAGGATGGGATGCAATGATTGGTGCAGATGGCGTTTTCGTAGGCATGGACTCCTTCGGTGCTTCAGGTCCCTATAAGGAGCTTTACGAGCATTTCGGGATCACCGTTGACGCTGTTTTGGCCGCTGCTGAGGTGAAACTGCAAGCGGGCGACTAGCACAGCGCCTAGACAGGGTATGGATTGACCAGCACATACAACCTTAAACGTGCAAGCGCAGCGCCCCTACCCTTTCCGCTGCTAGCTGCACTAACAGCGTTCATGCTGCTAATCTTGTCGGCGTGCGAAACGACGTCTGGCTCAGCACCATCCTACATGAAGGAATTCGCGGTCACTGAAGTGACCGTAGACTATTCAAAAACCCAAAGACCGCTTTTGGTCGCGGAACTCGACAGTCAGGCGCGGGCCGCAGCTGTGGGCAACTCACAAATTGCTCGCATTGGCGGCGCTTTGGGTATCGTCAACCAGAACGATGTCCAGTTCACATTTGAACAAGCGATCACCGCCAATACCATTCCCCACATACGCGATGCGCTAAACCCGCTTTTCACGGGACCAAGGCCCGCGCGCGCAATCGTTGAAGTCCAATCAGTTTTCATTCGAAGCCGATTTGGTGCCCAGCAGTTGACCGGCGCAGAGGTTTTCATCAACGGAGAAAAGCGTCCAGACAATCCGCAATTTGTTGGAAGACTGTCGATACAGGATATCGAAACCGGGTTGTTCCTCGAACAGACAAAACTGGTCACGGTGATGGATGACGGTGCCATCACAATTGTCGGCGGCGGCCCGAAGGCCCCAGATTACGGTCCGGCCAAGCGCTTAAACAAGCTGGCGTTTGATTTTGCCCAAGAAGCAAGCAAAGAACTTGTCCGAAACCCAGGCGGGGAAACGTCGTTTTTCGATCAGTTCTGAGCTCATAGCTGCCAATCAACAGACAATTTTTTACCAATCTGCATTGGCAGTCAGCTCCGTGAACGTTATTGAGCGCAGGAACGACTAAAGCTGGCCAATTGGTCGCTAGACCGCAGGGCGGCCCCCGCCAACAAAACTGGAGAACAAGCAAGTGTCCCAAAAGGTAAAAATCGCCATCAACGGATTTGGTCGTATCGGCCGCAATGTTGTTCGCGCCATTTATGAATCCGGCCGCGAAGATATCGACATTGTTGCCATCAACGATCTAGGCCCAGTAGAAACCAACGCCCACCTGATGCGCTACGACAGTGTCCACGGCAGATTCCCGCGCGAAGTTACCGTCTCCGGCGACCGCATCCACATCGGCAAGGAAAGCTTCAAGGTGCTATCGGAGCGCGATCCATCTCAACTGCCTTGGGGCGAGATGGATATCGATATTGTCATGGAATGTACGGGCATTTTCACGTCCAAAGAAAAGGCAACGATGCATTTGGACGCCGGCGCGAAACGCGTTTTGGTTTCCGCACCGGCCTCCGGCGCTGACAAGACCATCGTTTACGGCGTCAATGATGATGTGCTGACATCCGAAGACGTGGTGGTATCCAACGCGTCATGTACGACAAACTGCCTCGCACCGGTGGCCAAAGTGCTCAACGATACAATCGGTATCGAAAAGGGCATGATGACAACCATCCACTCATACACCGGCGACCAGCCAACGCTGGACACAATGCACAAAGATCTTTACCGCGCCCGCGCAGCGGCCATGAACATGATCCCAACCTCAACAGGTGCTGCGAAAGCTGTTGGACTTGTGTTGCCAGACCTCAACGGCAAGCTGGATGGATTCGCAATGCGCGTCCCGACGCCAAACGTCTCCATCGTTGATCTGAAATTCATCGCAAAGCGCGACACAACTGTTGAAGAAGTGAACCAAGCGATCCGTGATGCTGCCGATGGTCCGCTTAAAGGGATTTTGGGATACACAGATGAAAAACTGGTTTCCATGGACTTCAACCATGATCCACACTCATCTATTTTCCAGACCGAGAAAACGGCTGTGATGGACGGTAACTTTGTCGCGATCCTATCTTGGTACGACAATGAGTGGGGCTTCTCTAACCGCATGGGCGATACAGCTGTCGCGATGGCTAAACTCATCTGATCGAGCGCGAAATATAGAACAAAAAGCCCGGCCAAGATCCGGGCTTTTTCGTTTCTAAGTGCGGCGACGCCTTCTTACCAGCGACACCAAAAGTGTGCCGACAACAACGACACAGATAGCAATCTTGGCAACGGTCTCGATGAGCCCATCGATCAGGGCGATATGGACCACGGTTCCGGCGACCGCCACGGACACTAGCGCAACATGGAGCCGACTCCATGTGCGGTATCGAAATGATAGCGATCGCCGCAAAATTGTAACCAATGCAGCGCCAAAGATTGCCCACATCGCGCCAACACCCCAAATTGAAAACTGTGTTGGAGACACGAACAAAAGTGCGTCAATGACATCCGGCGGGCTCGTCACCCATAACGCGCCGACATGGACGATCACCAAAGCAACGACCGCAACGCCGAGAAAAAAATGGATGCGGCGGCCAGCTCGCTGCGAAAAACCCGGTACAAATCCTACCGCCGACAAGGGTTGGAAAATCATCAACACGAGCGCGCCAATGCCAGCGAAGCTAGCAAGCTGATAGATTGGATCACGCCACTGAAGTAACGGACTTCTGGCTGAAGTCATAAGAGCAAACGCAATCGCTGAAGCGATCGCCATCCAAATAACGAGCCGGAAGGTTTGGTAGGCCGTGAGCTGTCTCACGTCTCTCAGGCAGGTTCCAAAACAAACTCAACGTGAAGACTTGTATCACGCGAACTTGCCATGACGGGCCGGAGAAACACGGTTTTAAACTCGCCGCTATCATAGGCAAGATGCCCATGAGCCTGTCCAAAAGCCGGAACAATCTGCGGCATATCCATCGTGAACTCGCCATTGGCATCAGTTAAAGTTGCACCATGGCTATCAGCGTCGCGCTCATGGCCCTCGGTCGTGTGCGCCCACATTTGAATTCGTTGTCCCGAAAGCAACATTCCGTCGCCAGCCCGACGAACACGTCCTGTCATGGTAAAGCCACCGCCACCAATACGGTCCACAATCGGCGCTCCGGGCCGGTAATTGTTTGCGCCGCCACGCATGGTTCGCGTCGGGGCGAGCCCCGCCGCCTGAGCGGGTACGGTAAGGCGGCTTGAGGAAGCAACGACGATTCCGCCAGCTGCTGCCAGCATATGCCGACGCGACAAAACAGGGTTCTTCATCCAACCGTCTCCATAATATTCTGCGATAAAGGTGGTGCTGGACGCCGATCATGACAAGCTGCGGCAGATTCTGAAATCACTTGTGCGTGAAATACAAATCGTCGCAGCCGCGCATAAATCTGTCAGAAAGTCGGATTGCCGTTCGCAACCGTTCCGCCGGTGAGCAAAACAATAAATCGCGCAAAAAAATCGATAGGCTGAATGGCATCCCAATGCTCAGCCAGCTTCCCATCTTCAATCCTGAAAGTGTCGGTGATGATAAAACCTTTCCGGTCATTGCCCCGATGCGCCGCGCGCAGTGTGACGTGACTATGAACGACGACACGATCCCCACTGGCTACAATAAACTTGGCGTCATACCCATATTCCGGAAAACGCCCGACAAGCGCTTTCACGTAGTCAACGACACCGGAAACCTGGTCAGCAATGGCACGATTATGCTGGACATAAGCGCCGCTGCCATAGGTCTTTAGCGTGTAATCAAAATCATGCTTGTTCATAAGATTTTGAAAGAAATCGATGACCAACGATACCTTGCCCTTCTCCTCATCAGTCCAATGTTCTTGAACGTGGTCCTCGATCGATATCACCTGATACCCACCCGATTTGGCCGCTGACATTTTTATCTCCTAAATACTAAAGATGGCAGATACGCCTAGGTACGTTTTTAATACCAAGTGTCAATTAGGCACTAATATGATACAGAGTATCGTCAAGGATACCAGCAAAACAAAGCAATATTGCCTATCTATTGCGTAGATGCTAACCCGAACCAGTACGATTTAGATACTTACACCCATGTTACCGATAACGATCGAAAATAAAGCGCAAGCCGAAAACTGTCCGATCCGATCCGTACTGGCCAACGTTTCGGGCAAGTGGCGGATCCTTATACTGCTCGCGTTGGAAGACGGCCCCAAACGCTTCGGTGAAATGAAAAGATGCATTGGCGACATCACGCAGCGCGTTCTGACCGAAAATCTCAGGAGCCTCCAGCGTGACGGCTATCTAACGCGAACAGTGGATGCGGGGCCGCCAATTGCCGTCACCTATACATTGACCCCACTCGGTGAAGAGCTGGCTTCCATGATGAAGCCACTGGTTTTCTGGTCAAACAGCCACATGGAACAGGTGAAAGTCGCGCGCGACGCCTACGACAGCGAGCAGACAACGTCATTCAACTAGCATTGGTTATTTGACCACTTCGACCCGAACGCGAACAAGATCGCGGTCCAAACCTGCCTGTCCGTTGTTCAACCTTGTGAAGTAGAGATACATGTCTTCGTCAGCAGTTTCGAAATTCCGCGTCGGGCTGTCATGGTCGATGATGGTCGGGTATAGATAGACAGTCTGGACCGGGGAACGCGCACGCCAAGGTAGCCGAACTTCAAGCAGCGGTTCGCGTCTTTCCCAATTGATCAGATCATCCGACAGCGCGTAGTAAAAACCGAACGGGTTTGGCGTTCGTTGTGGATCGTTGCTTGTCCCAACCAAAACGAACTTCTGCAGCGCAGTATTCCAAGTAACGCCCTCATACATCTGCGCGATAGCGGGCCGGTCAATCGCTTGGCACTGTCCCTGACGGATGACCTTTTCGTCGGATCGATATGGATCAGCAAACGAGCCGTCAAACCCAAACACCGTCCAAAACACCCAGGAACTGGGGTCATCCAGCTTTTGGGTCCGCATCAAGCATACGTGTTGGTCGCCATCTGGACGGGTCTGCGCTTTGAAGAACGCGTAGTAATAGTCTTCATACTTGATAATGTTGCTTGGACTGAACGCTCCGGCAACGCCGGCGTCGGGCTCGTACGGAAACGGCAGCGTGGCAACAATATGGTCAGGGATCTCAACGGGACGCGCAAAAGAAGCGGCACCATCATCTGAGCGTGTGTAGGTGATCGAGTTGTACCAACATTTGATATACTCGCCGGACGGGCAAACCGCGCCACCAATCGCATTACCCTGGAATTCGTTATGCACCAGCGCATGGACCGTTTTACCGTCCTCCGTATAGAGCCCCGCAATCCACTCCTTATCTGCAAACAAGGACGGATCAGTCGCGCCGGTTGAGCGCATTAGAAGATCGCATGAAACGGTAAGTGTATCAAAATCAGCGCCCGACATCTTGCGGGTGTCATAGTGGGCGATAATCAGTTGAACCTGATTATTCACATCTCGAAAAGCCCGTGTTGGTAGGTCCGGTATATGTGCGGGATCGCAACTGTCATCAGACCAATCAAAAACCGTTTCGATCTCCCCAACGGCTCTTAAGTGAGGCCCATCCCCTTGCGGTTCGACAAAACGTGGCGGGTGGGCATCAGCCCAAGCCGAACCGGCAAAAAAACCGCTCAACAACGCGGTTGTAATGATTTTTTTGAGCATGAACCACCTCGGTCCCTCGTAGCAAAAAGTAACATGACACCTGATCAATCAATTTGCCAGCAACGCCCCGGGGCAGTATCGTATCGCAATGGATCCCGTGCTCATTTTTCTGCTGATCGGTGTCGGCATCATCGTCTTGGCGCTTTTTATTGGCCGCTTTTTCAACCGCACCGTTAACAAACAAATGCCAGGCCAGCGTAGTGGTACCGGCATCGGTATCGATGTGGCCCATGGCGCAAAAGCAAAAGGCTGGATGGACAAAAATGATGGCGGCAGCTTTGACGCAGGAGGAGGCGGTGACTGAGACCCACCAGGAAGCCGAAGAAGTGCTGAACTTTTGGCTCGTTGAGACTGACGAAAAGATGTGGTGGTCGGCGTCTGAAGCATTCGATGCGCAGTTGCGGATCCGTTTTGCCAAAACACTAAAGCGGGCCGAAAAGTCCGAATTGTGGACATGGCGTAGCACACCGCGCGGCCGGGTTGCCGAGATCATCGTACTCGACCAATTTTCACGCCAACTATACCGAAAATCCGCTCGCGCTTTTGCAAATGATACCCTCGCACTGGCGCTCGCGCAAGAAATCGTGGCGCAAGAACTGCACAAAGAGCTTGCGCATTTTGAACAACACTTTGCCCTAATGCCATACATGCACGCCGAGAGTTTGATTGTGCATGACGAGGCGATGAAGCTTTATGCCGAAGTAGGCGAAAAGTCCTTGGACTTTGAAAAGCGTCATCGGGATGTCATTGAACGCTTTGGACGCTACCCAAAACGCAATGAGGTGCTGGGAAGGGTTTCAACTGCCGCAGAACTGGAATACATCGCCGCCACAGGCAATTCCATGTTCTAAGCGGCAGTACCATGACATTCAAAACTCTCGACGACCTCACTGACATTTCCGGCAAGCGCATTTTGGTTCGTGTCGATCTGAATGTTCCGATGCAAGACGGTGTGGTGACGGACACAACCCGTATCCAACGCATTGTCCCGACCATTCAGGAGCTGTCAAACAAGGGCGGTAAAGTCATCCTGCTCGCGCACTTTGGTCGACCCAAAGGCAAGGTCGTAGCCGAAATGAGCCTGCGTCCTGTCGCAGGATCTCTGGAGCAAGCACTTGACCACCGGGTCGACTTTTCATCCGACTGCATCGGCGAAGTGGCAGCTCGGGAAGTCGGCGAAATGGTCGAAGGCGACGTGGTGCTTCTTGAGAACACCCGTTTTCACCCGGGCGAGGAAAAGAACGATCCGGCGTTGGCCAAGGCGCTCGCCGCCAATGGCGACATATACGTCAATGACGCGTTCTCGGCTGCGCACCGTGCACATGCCTCAACCGAGGGGCTTGCCAAGCTTTTACCTGCCTATGCAGGCCGAACCATGCAAGCTGAGCTTGAAGCGTTAAACGCTGCCCTCGGCACACCTCAGCGTCCCGTCGGCGCAATCGTTGGTGGCGCAAAAGTGTCCACCAAAATCGACCTTTTGGAAAACCTTGTCACCAAGGTTGATGTGTTGATGGTCGGTGGTGGCATGGCCAACACGTTTATTGCAGCAAAAGGCGCTGAGATGGGCAACTCATTGCAGGAAGCCGATATGCACGACAAGGCGCTGGCAATTATGGCAGCTGCTGAAAAAAGCGGATGTAAAATCGTGCTGCCGATCGATGGGCGCGTGACCACCAAATTTGAAACCGGCGCGCCCAGCGAAAGCATCTCCTTATCGCCAGAAACAAAACTGGCAGAAGACCAGATGTCTCTCGATGCAGGCGACGCTTCGATCGCCAATGTGATCGCGGAATTTGAAAGCCTGAAAACGCTTATCTGGAACGGCCCGTTCGGTGTGTTCGAAATGCCGCCGTTTGATACCGCCACGGTCACAACCGCGAAAAAAGCTGCGGAACTGACCAAAACGGGCCAACTCATCTCGGTGGCTGGTGGCGGCGACACGGTTTCGGCGCTAAATCAGGCAGGCGTGGCGAGCGACTTTACCTATATCTCGACCGCTGGCGGTGCATTCCTGGAATGGATGGAAGGTAAGGATTTGCCAGGCGTCGTCGCGCTTGGCTAAGCCTGCGTGTTGGGCGTCGGTCGGCTGCTAAGCATGATCCACGCCAACATGACCATCACCAACACTGCAGCCAACGTGTTAACACCGAACGCCTGTAGCTCATTGATCAGCTGCAGCAACGTCAACACAAATACAGCGATCAGCCCCCATCTTATCCACTTTTTGGTCGCTGCGCTGTCGGAATCCCACGACCGCTGAACCAAAACAAACAGCGGGAACAAAAGCCAAATGAAATAGTAGGTCCGCGACAGCGGCGACGCGATTGTCATAAGGCACATTAAAATACCCCATTCCTCCGCCAATCGCTTGTGATCAAGCCTGTCTTTTGGCAGCAAGATCGCGATAAAAACCAACCCAATGATCCCGATGACGCCGAGCAAAATATAGTTGGCGGTGCGGTAGTCGACGCTGATGATGTTCATGCGCGCATCGCCCTGTCCGGGCCGTACCTGTTTGTAGTTTATGTCTCGGACAAGCCGATGGGTAATTGCGACTACCGACTGGTTTTTCCAGGACCAATTCTGCTCCTCGCGTTGACCGAACCCGTCCTCATCTCCAGCCATTGCAACAAACCATTGCGATAGTTCGTTGAGGTTACGCTCATATCCGCGGATCGGTGACGGCAATACCACAAGGATAATCATAAGAGCCGCAAGCATGCCGCCGGCAGCTTTCCAATAACGGCGCCAAATCAGGTACGGCAGGATGGCGATTGGAAAGACCTTGAGCGCCGCCGCAAAGCCAAAGACCGCACCCGCTGATATTTGCCTTCCGTCGCGCAGAAGAAGAAAACCGGCCAACATGATCGCAAGAAGGACAATGTGTGGTTGGCCCAAATCAAAGTTTTCAATGATCTGCGGGAGCATCATAACAATCGGCACCAATACTAATTGCCAAGGCAGCGGTTTGTCGCCACCTGACAAACGCATCGACCAAAGCACCGAGATATAAAGCGCGCCAACGCTGAGCGCGATCAGTATCGCATAAAACACCGCGGGGGTGAGAAACGAGATGGGCGAAAGCAACATCACCATAGTTGGCGGATAAAGATACTTGGCGCTGTCATAGAGGGGCTCACCGGCCATGACGCGTCCGGCATATTCATACCACAGCGGATAGTCCTTCCCCTTCCCGCCGTCGAACAGCTCCGCGCCCAGCACGTAAGCGGCCATGGCAACACCGATAACGGCGATGACGGCGATAATCCGCCGATCAAGGCTACCGGCTTGCTCAACCTGTACTGTCGTCATGTCACTGTAACCCCCGGCGCACACTGTCTATGCGCTATACGTCACCTTTACAGACGCGTACAGTTCACCAAACAGGCCTGGAGATTATTATGTCGAAACAGACCGTCGGCGAGGAATTGGAGCGCGAGGCAAACCGCGAGAGCATGTTTCTAAAAATGCTAACGTCGGAAAAAATTGAAATCTCAGATGACGAACTCGCATACTTTAGAAAATATCCTGAAGAAATAGACGAGGTAACCGCCTCCACCCGGGTGCATCGGTTTTTTCTTTGGGCAGGAATGGTCACGGGTTTGTTGGCGGTGGGCCTGTCGAAAGTTATGGCCGCCTTGCCAATCGAAAGATACCTGGCGCCCGGCGTCGCTGAGTTTGTCATTGATATCGTTTTCGAAGGCGGTGTTGCCTTGGTAGGAGCGGCGCTGACCGCCTATTTCATGGGCGTTCTTTTAAACACGCAGCAACAGCGCGCCAAAGCATTTCGCAAAGAGATACGGCGTCGTCTAAGGGAAAAAGATACCTGATAATTTGATTTAACGCCGTTGGATAAATGGAAAAACTCCCATTCAGCGCTACCTACCCTAAAAAACAGGAATACAATGATGCGCGCGATCCACACCTTTTCAGCCCTTTGTCTGCTCAACACAAGTGCGCTGGCAGAAGTGACGATGGAGTTCATTGAAGGCGCGCCAAAAGACCGTTTCACGATAGTCAATGCGGGAGCTTGTCCGCTTGGCGGCACCAAAATTTCGATTGATCTAAAAGGGTCCGCAGCTGGGCTTGTGTTTGATGTTTCATCTGAAGGCGCCGGTGTCGAAGTTTTCCAGCCTTTTGAACTGACGTCGGGGGGCGGATTTGTCGTTGCCCAACCCAACGTAAGTGACGGAGATCAGGAACTTGAAATTCAACTGAGCCAGTTTCTTCCCGGAGAAACCGTTTCCTTTACAATCGATGTCGATGACACTGTCTCCAACCGCCAAATTACAGTTTCGAACGCTGAAATATTCGGCGCTAGCTTCACCGTGACAACTGATACCGGTCGCGCGAGCGGTGAATTCGCGGGGGATGCACGGGCATCGGCTCGTTTGTCGACCTGCACTTCATAACACGCATGGCATCGTTTTCAGCCTTGCGCCCGCCTGGATTGTGAAAGCCGAGCGCATTCGTTTACCACTAAATCGATTCAGTTCTTTCTGCCTACTTGCAGTCTGGCGGGGCTTTGCTAACCCAAAGCCACAAGCGTCGATCGGAGAGGAATTGAGCAATGCCAAATGAACAAATGGCCCAGCAAATGGAGCAAAAGGACGGTTTTATCGCCGCTCTGGATCAATCTGGTGGTTCGACTCCCAAGGCCCTGAAGCAATACGGCGTCTCCGATGACGCGTGGTCGACGGATGAGGAAATGTTTGCACTCATCCACGAGATGCGGGCGCGCATTATCAAGTCACCCGCCTTTACCGGCGACAAGGTAATAGGTGCAATCCTGTTTGAAAGAACGATGGACGGCGAAATTGATGGTATCCCAACTGGTGACTATCTCTGGGACAAAAGAAATGTCGTCCCGTTTCTGAAAGTCGACAAGGGGCTTATGGAAGAAGCAGACGGCGTTCAACTGATGAAGCCAATGCCCGGCCTCGATGAACTCCTAAGCCGCGCCGTTTCAAAAAACATCTTTGGCACCAAAATGCGCTCGGTGATCAACGCCGCAAATCCTACCGGGATTGCTGCCATTGCTGCCCAGCAATTTGAGGTCGGCAAACAAATATTGAACCACGGCCTGATGCCGATCCTTGAGCCCGAAATCAACATTACCATCAACGACAAGGATGAAGCAGAAGAGATACTTTTGGCAGAATTGACCAAAGGTTTGGACGTTTTGGATGACGGGCAACAAGTCATGCTCAAACTGTCACTGCCGACAACCATCAATCGCTATAAGTCATTGATAGAAGACCCACGTGTCATGCGCGTGGTTGCCCTGTCCGGCGGCTACAGCCGAGACGATGCGAACGCACTTCTGGCCAGAAATGACGGGATGATTGCATCATTTTCGCGCGCTCTTGCTGAAGGCTTGTCTCACGGCCTGTCCGATGATGAATTCGACGCAACGCTCGCCGGATCGGTCAGCTCGATATATGCCGCATCGGCGAAGACTTAATGCAACCAAAATCCCTCTTTTAAACTGACCGCGAGCAGCCTACTCTGGGCAAGGTTGAATATCGCGGAGGTTGCGATGTTTTTGCGAGCTGCATTGTCGTGGTCAATGCTACCGGTCTATATATGGCAGGGTGCACGGTTGCGCATGCGTATCGAGCGCCTGCTACCCGCTGACGTCCCAGTTAGCGGCGTTGTTGGGGGTGAACATGCAGGTGATCCTCTTCGTTTGCTCGTCATCGGCGATTCAACTGTCGCCAGCGTGGGCATGGAAAAGCTGGAAGACACATTCGCCTACAATGTAGCTTGCTCGGTTTCAAAGACCCAAGTGCGACCGGTGGAGTGGCGCGCTGCAGGTGCCAATTCCGCGACGTCCGGCGACCTGAGAGACTTCGTCGTACCCAATATCGACCGCCGGGATTGGACCCATGTCTTCATTTCGGTCGGCATTAACGACATGAAAAATTTTCATCTGGCTGGACATTTCAAACGCAATTTCGGCGCGCTGTTATATGCTTTGCGCACGCGTTTTCCAGATTCAGAACTTATCTGGACGCCAATACCCAACATGAAACTGTGCCCGGCTCTGCCCAAACGCCTTGCCGAGGTACTGGCAGCACGCGCCGACGTAATCAATGCGATGGGCGTGCGTATGTGCCGCGAACGCCGAGCCATTCATACCACCCCGGTTGGTGATGTGGGACCGTCATGTTTTGCGCGCGATGGCTTTCATCCCAACGGAGAAGGTTATCGCGTTTGGGCAGACCACGTGGCGCCTTGGTTTAAGCCGCAAAACCAAAAAAGCGCCACGAACGAGAGCGCGCAGATCACCCGCCTTCCAAGGCGCGCATAACGGCAGGCCACCTATCTTTCGTCTTGCTTGAGAATTCCCCGCCTTCGGTCCAAAACTAGGTCAACGTGGAGATTGGGGAGGAAAACCAATGGGCGACACATCGCACTACCACAAAATTTATGGCGCATGGCGAGACGACCATGAAGCTTTCTGGGCTGACGCAGCCAAAGATATTGATTGGTACAGCCCGGCAGAGAATGTCTTCAATCCGGATATTGGCGTCTATGGCCGTTGGTTCGACGGTGCCACCTGCAACACTTGTTACAACGCGGTCGACCGCCACGCGCTGGGCGAACGCCCGGGGCAGCCTGCCATAATCTACGACAGTGCCATTACAGGCACTAAAAAAAGCATCAGCTACTCCGAACTAAAACAAGAAGTCGAAGCACTTGCCGCCGTCTTGCGTGACCGGGGTGTCGAAAAGGGAGACCGCGTCCTCATCTATATGCCTATGGTGCCAGAGGCAGTAATTGCCATGTTGGCGACTGCAAGGCTGGGTGCGATCCACTCGGTGGTCTTTGGCGGCTTCGCAGCGCATGAACTAGCGACGCGTATCGATGATTGCGAACCCAAGGTCATCGTCACAGCATCTTGCGGATTGGAACCAAACCGGGTCGTTGAATATATTCCGCTCATCAACAGCGCACTGGACGAGGCAACTGCGGCGGTATCATCCTGCATTGTTTTGCAACGCCCTGAACATACGGCCGAACTGAAAGCCGGTCGCGATTTTGACTACGCAGAAGCTGTTGGCGAACACCGCGCGCAAGCCACAAAGGTCGACTGCGTCCCGGTTGCAGCAACCGATCCCTTATACATTCTCTATACCTCCGGCACGACCGGCCAACCCAAAGGCGTTGTTCGTGACAATGGCGGCCACATGGTCGCGATGAAATGGAGCATGTCGAACATTTACGACATACAACCGGGCGAGGTATTCTGGGCAGCCTCAGACGTCGGTTGGGTCGTCGGGCATTCATACATTGTCTACGCTCCGCTTCTGCATGGTGCGACAACAATGATGTATGAGGGAAAACCAGTCGGCACGCCTGATGCCGGAGCGTTCTGGCGGATCATCCAAGAACATCGGGTCGCATCGCTTTTTACCGCGCCAACTGCCTTCCGCGCCATCAAGAAAGAAGACCCGAAAGGTAAACTGGCCGCTGACTATGATATGTCATCACTACGCAGCCTTTTCCTCGCCGGTGAACGAGCCGACCCCGACACGATCAATTGGGCAAAAGAAACGCTCAATGTGCCCGTCATTGACAATTGGTGGCAGACCGAAACCGGTTGGGCCATCGCTGCTAACCCGCTGGGACTTGGCATGTTGCCAGTTAAAATCGGCTCCCCCGCTGTCGCGATGCCAGGCTATGATCTGCAGTGTCTTGACGATGATGGTCACCCGGTCTCGCCGGGCACGCTTGGCAACATTGTCGTTAAATTGCCTCTACCACCGTCCTGCTTGCCAACATTGTGGAACGCAGATCAGCGATTCCATGACGCGTATCTCGACGAATTCCCCGGCTACTACAAAACATCCGATGCCGGATACATAGACGAGGACGGCTATCTGTTCATTATGGCCCGTACCGACGACATCATCAACGTCGCCGGCCACCGTCTCTCCACAGGCGGCATGGAAGAGGTGATCGGCAAGCATCCCGATGTGGCCGAATGCGCTGTCATCGGCATTGCGGATCAATTGAAAGGCCAACTCCCGTGCGGCTTCATCATTTTGAATGCGGGCACTGAAAAATCAGAAGCCGACGTCGAAAAAGAAGTTGTAAAGCTCGTGCGTGACGAGATCGGGCCGGTGGCGGCCTTTAAGCTGGTGATGACCGTCCCACGTCTGCCGAAAACGCGGTCGGGTAAAATTCTACGCGGAACCATGCAAAAAATTGCTGATGGTGATCAGTGGAAAATGCCGGCCACGATCGATGACCCTGCAATATTGGATGAAATCACTTCGGTGATAGAGGGGCGCAAAATCGGCTCTTTCGCGAGCTGACCATGCCGCTCACCATCAATCGAGAGGTCTTTATTACGTGTGCAGTGACCGGCTCGGGCCAAACCCAGAACCGCTCGCCGCACGTGCCGCGATCACCTGCGCAGATAGCGGGAAGCGCAATAATGGCAGCCAAGGCCGGCGCTGCGATCGTACACTGCCATGTACGCGATCCAGACACCGGCGCGCCGTCGCGCGATCTGGCACTCTACCGCGAACTGACCGATCGCATCCGAGACGCTGACGTCGATGTTATCCTAAACCTGACGGCTGGTATGGGCGGCGACTTGGTTTTCGCCGACCCGGAGGCGCCACTACCACTTGCCGAAGGCACCGACATGATCGGGGCAAGGGAGCGGCTAGCTCATATCGCAGAGTGCTTACCAGAGATATGCACGCTCGATTGTGGCACCATGAATTTTGCTGAAGCAGACTATGTCATGGCCAATACACCCGGCATGCTCGCAGCCATGGGGCGCCAAATCACTGAACTCGGGGTGCGTCCTGAAATTGAAGTTTTTGACACCGGCCATCTGTGGTTGGCTAAAAAACTGGTGGAAGACGGCACCCTCAACGATCCTGCTTTGGTGCAATTTTGCATGGGGATTCCGTGGGGTGCACCTGATGATCTGAACACGCTGATGGCCATGATCAACAATGTACCACCTCAATGGACGTGGTCTGCCTTTTCCATTGGCCGTAATCAGATGGCTTATGTCGCCGCCGCTGTATTGGCAGGTGGCAATGTGCGTGTGGGTCTTGAAGATAATCTTTGGCTCGACAAAGGCGTACTCGCGACCAACGAACAGTTGGTCGAGCGCGCCGTGACGATCATTGAGGCGATGGGGGCAAAAATCCTGTCACCTGCGCAAGTTCGCCAGAAACTTCAGCTACATAAACGGCCAGCTCGATGAGTAACGGGCGCCGCAAAGCAGCGATCATCGGCGGCGGCGTTATCGGCGGCGGATGGGCAGCGCGATTTTTGCTCCATGGCTGGGATGTTGCGGTCTTCGACCCCTCACCTGCAGCTACCCAACGTGTTCGAGAAATGATCGCCCGAGCGCGAACAGCCCTTGCAGAATTGTATGACGGCGATTTCCCAAATGAGGGCGAACTCACGATTTCTGCAACCTCGTCCGAAGCGGTAATTGGCGCGGATTGGATACAGGAAAGCACGCCCGAACGGCTCGACATCAAGTTGGCTTGCATTGCCGACATTGAAACCACTGCTGCTCCTGAAGCCATTATTGCCTCGTCTACGTCCGGATTTCGCCCGAGCCAGTTGCAGCAAAACGCCAAGCAACCGCATCGCATAATTGTCGCTCATCCCTTTAACCCCGTTTACCTCATACCGTTGGTCGAGTTGGTGGGTCATGCCGACACCGTTGCGCTGGCCAAAACACAGCTTGAACCGCTAGGCATGAAGCCGCTTCATGTTCGAAAAGAGATCGACGCGCATATCGCTGACCGATTGTTGGAAGCGGTCTGGCGCGAAGCACTGTGGCTCGTCCACGATGACATAGCAACGACTGAAGAAATCGATGATGCGATCCGATTTGGCTTTGGTCTTCGCTGGGCGCAAATGGGCCTTTTTGAAACCTATCGCATCGCGGGTGGCGATGCGGGCATGGCGCACTTTTTGGCGCAATTCGGTCCTGCATTAAAATGGCCTTGGACAAAACTCATGGATGTGCCCGAGTTGGACGAAGCCCTGGTTAGCAAGATCGCAGCGCAGTCCGATGCGCAATCTTCAGATCATACAATCGCCGACCTTGAAACCATTCGTGATCGCAACCTCGTCGCCATCCAAAAAGCTTTAGCGACACACAATCATGGTGCCGGACAGCTTTTGAATAACCGCAAGAAGCAACAAGACTAGCGCCGCTCACCTTCGCCGCCAGCATAATAGTTTTTGGCTGCTTGATACATGGATTTTCGTAGCCGCCATCGAAATCCGATGTACCGAAACCGGTCCCTCAAACTCAAGGGCAACGCCAAATTATGCCTGAAAACATACTTCAGCGGTGGTCGCCATGCCCGGCGACGCAGCCGCCGGAACATCCGTGATGACCGTCGGTGATCATTGGTGCGTGCGAAAACGTCAAAACTACCATGAACAATCCGGCGCATCCGGGCGTCAATTGCCTTGTACTCGAGGCGCACTTGGTGCCCGATACGCATATTTTCATTGTAAACGATCGCATGTCCCGCACTTTGGGCCTTTAAACCCCAGAGCCGGTCGCCCCCAGATCGCATCTCACCTTCAAACAGGCCGATATCATCAATGACAACCCGCCGCGTGGCCATATTTCCGGTGACGGCCCAGCCTTTTTTGGCCCAGCGCTTGGCGTCATATGCAGCACCTTGCTGATACTCAGCGACAACAGGATCAACGTCGGCCGGCAAAATATCCTCCACCGGCCCACAAACGCGTGCGTTTTCGGTATCATCCAATGTATCGACGATCGCACTGAGCCACCCACGCGCTGGCACGCAATCAGCATCGGTGAAGGCGAGAATGTCCGCCTTGGCGTTTCCTATGCCTCGGTTACGTGCTGCATAGGACCCCGCCATCGCTTCATGCACCATGCGCAGGTTCAAAGACCCAACAGGGTCAAGTGTCATGTCCGCATCAATCTCGTTGTTCACCACAATCACCTCAAACTGGTCGAGCGGCAAATCCTGGGCGGCAAGCGCTTTTAGACAAGTTTGTAGTGCTTCCCATTGCTCGAACACGGGAATGATGATGCTGATCTTAGGATGCATACCGCCTTGACCGTTGATGCCCAGATTTTTTGGGTGCCTACCGCCCGCTTAACGCGAGAGTTTCTTGTTGCCGACTTTGTATATTAATAGAGGTCGAGAAAGACAGATGCGCATACAAAAAAGGATGAACGATGGCATTGGACGGCAAAATCGGGATTGTGACAGGCGCGGCAAACGGTATCGGCTACGCAATCGCCAAGCGGCTCCTGAGCGACGGCATGAAGATTGCCATCGCAGACATCGACAAAAAAGCCGGAGACCAAGCGGTCGATGAATTGAGCGACTTGGGCGACGTCCGTTTTGTACCAACCGATGTGGGAAATCGGCTGGACGTACATAACCTCATCGCATCGGTCCGCGAGCAGTTTGGCGACATCGATATTCTCGTCAACAATGCTGGCGTCGTCCACGGTGCCGATTTTCTGGATGTAACCGAAGCAGATTTCGACAGGGTGATGCGGGTAAACATGAAGGGTGTCTTTTTAACGGGTCAAGCTGTTGCGCAATATATGGTTGAAAAGGTCAAGGACGGCGGCCCAGCAGGCGCCATCGTCAACATCAGTTCCATTAATGGGACCGTCGCGATACCCAATCAGGTGCCCTATTGCGCGGCCAAAGGCGGCGTTAATCAGCTGACAAAGGTGATGGCGCTGTCGTTGGCACCTTACGGTATTCGCGTGAATGCTGTGGGGCCAGGCTCAATTATGACCGAGATGCTTCAAGCCGTGAACAACGATCCCGCTGCCCGCAATCGCATTCTTTCACGTACCCCAATGCTGCGCATCGGCGAACCCTCAGAAGTGGCTTCAGCGGTCGCCTTTTTGGCTTCTGACGAAGCAAGTTACATGAGTGGTGAAATCATTCATGTCGATGGTGGACGGCTTGCGATGAACTATGTGGTCGAAGTGCCGGAAGAAGACAGCTGACCCCTCCTGACACTATGTTGTCAGGAGGGGTATGCGATGGTTGGTCATCAACGATCGGCAAGAAGGAGCCAAACATGACTGACCAGCCACTCGACGTAATGCCACCACAGGTCAACGGACTTTCCGTCTGGTTCGAAATCCCGGTAACAGACCTCCACCGCGCACAAACCTTTTATGAAGCGGTGTTGAACACCAAGATGATCCGCACCACCGATCCCAGCACGCCCAACGAGATGGTGTGGTTTAATGACCCTCAGGCGCCAGTGGCCTCAGGTCATCTTTATCCCGGTGATCCGGCAAGTGAGGGCAAGGGCAATACGATCCATATGCTCGCCATCGAACCGCTCGAAGATGTGATGCCACGCGTAGAAGCGGCCGGCGGCAAAATTGTTTCGCCCATTATCGACATTCCAGCTGGACGGTTTGTGTACACAACTGATCCAGACGGGAATTCCATTGGTCTGTTTAACTGGAAACAATAAGCCATGCGCCGCGCGGATCGCCTCTTTCAAATTGTCCAATACCTAAGGGGCGGCCGCCTTGTTACAGCGCAACAGCTTGCCGAACGGTTGGAGGTTTCGGAACGCACGATCTACCGTGACATCGCTGATCTGCAATCAACTGGCGTGCCAATCGATGGTGAAGCCGGTGTCGGCTACATCATGCGCGAAGGTTTTGACCTACCTCCGCTGATGTTCAGTCGCGATGAGATCGTCGCCATCGTGGCCGGCGCACGCATGCTCAAGGCAGTCGGCGGTATTGAGATGGCCAAGGCAGCCGAAGAAGCGCTTGTTAAGATAGAAGCAGTGCTGCCAGAAACCGAGCGCGCACGCCTCGGCAAAGTCGCCATTCGCGCACCATTTAGATACATCCCTGAACATGTTCGCCGCGCACTCGATACGATTGAAACGGCAACCGAAGAGCGGCGCGTTATTCGCTTCGGTTATGAAGATGCCAACAACCAACGCACTGAACGCGAGATACAGCCTCTCGGCTTATGGTTTTGGACAAATGCGTGGACAGCCGTGGGTTGGTGCAGAATGCGAGAGGACTTTCGCATGTTTCGTGTGGACCGGATGCAGCACTTGACGGTGATGGACGAGAAGTTCCGGCCCCAAAAGGGCCAGACGATCAAGGACCTGCAGGACCAGATGGTCGCTCGACAGGAGGTTCCGGAAGACTTCGACTTTGCCGCGCAGGGCTTCTGACACCGTCTCTACGACTGACTGTCGTCGTCCGATTTCAGGGCTTTTAGCTTGGCAAAAACACTATCGGGATCGATTTCGGGTTCTGCGTCCTCGGCCGTTTCCGCAGCACTATTGTCGAAGTTTGCAAATGCCGTTTCTGCGGCCAACTCAGGCGTTTGCTCGCTAACTGGCGCGTCAATCGGCATATCCTCGGTTTGGGACGCCGGCAACAATTGATCGCCCACTTCGCTTTCAACCGGTTTCGGCATTGATTTCGCCGCTTTTTGCACCTCAAAATCCAAATCGATTTGCGTGCAGAGCCCAAGGGCAACGGGATCAATCGGCTGCAAGTTCGCTGAGTTCCAGTGAGTACGATCGCGGATTTGGGTGATCGTATTTTTCGTTGTGCCAACCAGACGCGAGATCTGGGCGTCTTTTAATTCTGGATGGCTGCGAACCAACCACAAAATAGCATTCGGGCGATCCTGCCGCTTCGACACAGGTGTGTAACGCGGACCCTTCTTCTTGAGCTGCGGAACGCGAACCTTTGGCTCAAGCATGGTCAATTGCGAAGATGGGTCCGCTTCGGCTTTTGCGATTTCCTCGCGGGTCAGCTGTCCGGTGTTAATCGGATCAAGACCTTTGATGCCTTGAGCTGATTCGCCATCCGCAATCGCCTTTACTTCCAGAGCGTGCAAGCCGCAGAATTTCGCAATCTGATCAAACGTCAACGCTGTATTGTCGACCAGCCAGACAGCGGTCGCTTTTGGCATAAGCAATTGAGCCATGGATCATGTCCTCCGCACAAAATTATCCTGTTCGTCCGCGCCGGTGCCGCGGGCGTGGTGATGACCACTTATTTCCGGGAATGAAGTCCATATAGCGATCAAGCCGCATGAACGCAATGGCGTGATGCATGTGGACTGTCATGTGTCTTTCAAAAAACCGTCACGCAGCTGACACGCCGTGACGAAAGAAGGCGTCGGGCCATTAGGGAGTTTTCTTATGAAACCAGTTTTATACGCAACGGTCGCAACCGCAGCCATTGCAACAGCGGTAACAACGAGCCTTGCCGGCGGACATGGCGGCGATGTTTTCAAACGGATCGCTTCATTTCCGGTTTACAGCAACATACCGGCAGATATGGATCAGGCGTCTGAAAGCGCATCGGAGATCATCGCAGCAACCGAAGACGGCATGAAGCTGGTTTATTCCGACAGCCCGCTGGGCGGCATCGGGATCATCGACATTTCCGATCCGGCAAACCCGGCAGCAGGCGGCTTTATCTCAACCGATGGTGAGCCGACGTCAGTTGCTGTACAGGGTGGTCGCGCACTCGTGGCAGTCAATACCTCAGAAAGCTATGTCGCCCCTTCTGGCATGCTCAAATCCGTCAACCTCGCCAGCGGTGAAATTGAGCAGGCTTGTGACCTGGGTGGCCAACCTGATTCCATCGCCATCTCACCGGATGGCACACTGGTCGCCGTCGCTATCGAGAACGAGCGCGACGAAGATTTGAACGACGGCGTTATCCCGCAGATGCCAGCTGGCGGCGTTTTGATCTACCGTCTTGCTTCCGGCGCTATCGACTGTTCGTCACGCATTGATGCTGACGTCACGGGCCTCGCCGACGTTGCCCCTTCTGATCCGGAACCAGAATTTGTTGTCTTCAACGAAGCCAATGAAATCGCCGTCTCCATGCAGGAAAACAACCACATCGCTGTTATCAATGGTTTGACCGGCGAAGTGATCTCTCATTTCAGCGCGGGCGCCGTTGACCTGAACAATGTTGACGTGGACGAAGAGCGTGCGCTGACATTCGATGCCACACTCGAAGGCGTTGTGCGTGAACCTGACGCTGTCAAATGGCTCGGCAATGACCGCATCGTCACCGCCAATGAGGGCGACTATGAAGGTGGTTCGCGGGGCTTCACCATCTTCTCGAAAGCCGGCGATGTGCTCTACGAGAGCGGCTTGGCCTTTGAATATCAAGTTGCCATGGCCGGTCATTATCCAGAGCGCCGTTCTGGCAACAAAGGCGCTGAGCCAGAAGGCATGGAAGCGGCAACATTTGGTGACGACACCTACATCTTCCTTCTTTCAGAACGTGGTTCTGTCGTCGGCGTCTACAAAGACGTTGAAGGCGCTGACCCTGAATTCGTTCAATTGCTGCCAACGGCACTAGGTCCTGAGGGCGCGGTTGCGATCCCGGAACGCGGTCTTTTCGCAGTGGCCAACGAAGTTGACCTGATCGAAGACGGTGGCGTGCGCTCACATGTGACGCTCTACCAATTGGGTGAAGGTCCTGCTGAGTACCCGCAACTTGTCAGCACCATGGATAGCGAACGGCCTATCGGCTGGGGCGCCCTCTCCGGCCTCGTCGCCGATCCGGCCGAAGCTGGCATCATGTATGCCGTCAATGACTCCTTCTACGCCGCCCAGCCAACCATCTTCACAATCGATGCAAATCAAACACCAGCGCAAATCACCAAAGCAACGCGCGTTACGCAAAACGGCGAAGCGGTGGCTTTGACCGACCAGGAAGGCATCACAACTGATGGCAATGGCGGTTTCTGGATTGCCAACGAAGGCCGCGCAGACCGTGGCATCGCCCATCGCTTGCTGCATGTAAATGCAGACGGTGAGGTACAGCGCCAGGTTGCTTTCCCAAGCGAGCTTCTCTTGGTCCAAGAGCGCTTTGCGTCAGAAGGCGTAACGCGCATTGGTGACACGCTTTGGATTGCCATCCAACGTGAATGGAAAGACGATCCGGCAGGCAAGGTCAAACTCGTCTCCTACAACACCAACAGTGGTGAATGGGGCCAGGTTCATTATCCGCTGGAGCCGAAGGGCGCAGGTTGGGTCGGTCTTTCCGAAATCGTAGCCTTTGGCGATTATGTTTACATCATCGAGCGCGACAACCAGATCGGTGAAGCCGCCAAGTTGAAGAAGATCTTCCGTGTCGCCGTTTCTGAACTGAACCCGGCAGCGCTTGGTGAAACACCACCAACAGTCACCAAAGAAGAAGTCCTCGACCTGATCCCGACCATGACATCCTTCGGTGGCTATGCGGTCGACAAGGTCGAAGGCTTGGCGGTTGATGCTGACGGCAATTTCTTTGCTGTGACAGACAATGACGGTGTGGACGACTCAAACGGTGAGACACAGTTCTTGCGCTTGGGCAAGTTGGCTCAAGTAACTCAATAGGGTCTCACCGCTCTAAGACCGACAACTCTCCGCACACCGGTGCGGAGAGTTTTTTTTCCTGCGTTATTTGCCCGAAGTAACAACCTCCAAGGGTACCGGGACGTTTACCGTCGAATGTGGTACTAACGCGCATCCAGCACGATTTTGCCAATGTGCGCACCTGATTCCATTTGGCGATGTGCCTCAGCTGCGTCCGCTAGCGGGAACGCGCTGTCAAAAACGACGCGCATTTTTCCCACCTCGATCAACGGCCAAACAATCCGCCGAACTTCATGAACAAGATGTGCCTTAAACGCATCATCGCGCGCACGCAAAGTGGAGCCGGTGTGGGTCAAACGCTTGGTCATCAGATGAACAAAGTTAGCTTCCGTTTTCGCACCATTTAAAAATGCGATTTGCACGATGGTGCCATCCATCGCCGCGGCCTTGTAGTTTCGCGATACATATTCACCGCCGACCATATCCAAGATGACATCTGCACCCTGCTGCTCAGTGATTTCCTTCACGGCTGGCACAAAATCATCTTGGCGATAATTGATGGCGGCGTCTGCACCTAGCGTTAGGCAAGCTTGGCATTTTTCATCCGTACCGGCCGTAGCGATGACCTTGGCGCCGTTTGCTTTGGCCAGCTGAATGGCAGTCGTACCAATTCCCGATGTGCCTCCATGAACAAGTAACCATTGATCAGCCGACAGCCCCCCGCGCTGGAAAACACTGTGCCAAACAGTCAATATGGTCTCTGGTAAACAAGCCGCATCGCGCATCGAAGCCCCCGCTGGGACTGGCAAAACGTGATTGGCTGGCACTTTGCAAAATTGCGCATAGCCGCCCCCAGGCACCAACGCGCAAACGGCATCACCGACCGACCAACCGCTAACACTCGACCCGAGTTGCACGATGGTCCCTGATACTTCAAGGCCCGGCAGCGGCGACGCGTCGCGCGGCGGCGGATAGGCCCCGATCCTCTGCAAAATGTCAGGCCGATTGACGCCTGCAAAAGCAACCTCGATCAAAAGCTCATGTGGCAAGGGATATGGTACCGGCAACTCTACCGGCCTAAGCACATCGGGACCGCCGGGTTCACTAATCTCGATAGCGTGCATCATCTTTGCGTTCATGTGCCAAGATATGGCATTTAGACAGCACGACAGCAATTACGCCTGAAGGGGATAAATCATGATCTTCGACGAGAACGAACCGCAGAAGCAGCGCGATTACACGCTTGGCGAAAAACTCGAAGATTTCTCGGTTTCCGAATTAGATGAGCTAAGAGCCCGGCTTGTTGCGGAGATCGAGCGCGTTGAAGCGGAGACAAAGTCCAAACAGGCCTCCAAAGAGGCGGCGGCTTCCATATTCAAAAACTGAGCCCCGCCTGATTTTTAACAAATTATTAAGCTTATGATTTTATTACCATCGAGGATCGGTTTTTACCGATGTCAGAGAAGTGTCTCGCTTTGATGACTCCCTGTTTTGACTTTGAGCCGCCTAAGCGGCTCTTTTTTTGCCCAATCAGCATATTAACCCTCTATTAAGGATGTTCTTGCGCGAAATTGTGTGAAACGGCATGTTCACGCGTACTGCTCTTTGGGAAGTCGCAATTGCGCGATAACCAGCAGCGAAATTGGCAAGGTAGATGAGTTATGGCCAAGGCTGAAATGTCAAATACAATAAGTCTTTCAAAGCACCGCGCGACATCGCCCGCGTTTCAGCGCCTGTATGCTGAGGGCATGCAGCTAGTGGAAGAAACAGCGACTTATCTGGATGGCGAGGGCCGAGAACGCGCCAAAACGCTTAGCCGGACATGTTCCACACTTTACGCTGCTGAATCGATGCGGCTCACAACACGCCTTATGCAGGTGGCGTCCTGGTTACTACTGCAACGCGCGCTCAATAACGGCGAAATGTCCCGCGAGCAGGTCATTGCCGAAAAAGCAAAAGTACGTTTCGACAGTAAGTCGGCCGATCTCAATTCCGAAGGTTGGAACGAGTTACCCGTGGAGTTCGTAGATCTGGTGCGCAGATCTTTGCGACTTCAGGATCAAATCCGGCAGATGGATCGAGAACTTTTTGATAAACAGAAGACCGATCCAGTAGCGCACGCGGCCCACAATCCTGTCGGCTCGCAAATCCATCTGCTAAAAACAGCATTTGGTGCCTAAGCAACGGTGTCACCGTTTTACCGCAACAAAAAACCCGGCTTCAAAAGCCGGGTTTTTTATTAGACGAGCGGGTGCGATCAGATTTTCAGACCGCCAAATTTGTCCTTGAACTTGGATACGCGCCCGCCACGATCCAAAAGTGTCTGATTGCCACCTGTCCACGCAGGGTGAGATGTGGGATCAATCTCAAGGTTCATACGATCGCCCTCGGAACCCCATGTAGAGTAGGTTTCATATTCTGTGCCGTCGGTCATGACGACAGTGATCTTGTGATAGTCGGGGTGGATGCCCTCTTTCATCGCCTTTATCCTTTCGCGCTGGACAGGCGTACATACACACCTAGACCAAATCATAAAGCCGCAGTCGGCCGACCACGGCTTTTCATTTTCTGGCGATGCCTATACACCGCACTTTGCAACCGCACAAGAGCCGACGGAAAAGGATTATCGGGGTTGGAATGAGCGATAGAAAGCCATCGCCAGCAAAAGGCCAAGGAAGAGAGAGCCAGCGCGAAAAGAGCAAAAACCTGCGCCCTCTTGCACGTTTGGTGCCGTATATGGCTCGATACAAAGCCTATATCGCCGCAGCGGTATTCTTCCTTATTGCAGCCGCTGCTACCACACTGGCCTTGCCAACTGCGGTGCGACGTATGGTCGATCATGGATTTGGCGCCAACGACGCCGCTCTGATCAACCAATATTTCTCATTTCTCATAGTATTGGCGTTAATTTTGGCAGCAGCCAGCGCACTCCGGTACTTTTTTGTCATCACAATTGGTGAGCTGATTGTTGCCGACATCCGCCGCGACGTCTTTGCGCATGTGATGCAATTGTCGCCAGGCTTTTATGATACCGCACAATCGGGCGAGATTGTCTCACGCCTCACCGCAGATACGACGCAAATCAAGTCAACATTTGGCGCTACCGCATCGTTGGCTTTGCGCAACTTCATCTTGGGAATGGGCGCGCTTGCGATGATGGTTGTGACCAGTCCATCCCTTTCCGCCATTGTAATCGCGGCCATACCGCTCATCATTTTGCCCATCATTTTTTTTGGGCGACGCGTGCGCGCTAAGTCACGGGTTGCGCAAGATACACTTGCAGAGGCATCAGCCTTTTCGACCGAAGCTGTAGGCGCTGTACGCACCTATCAAGAATTCACCAATGAGCAATTGGCAACCAGCCGTTATGCAGGTGCTGTGACCAAAGCCTTCCGCGCCGCACGTGGTTCGATTGCAGCAAGATCGGCCCTGACAGCCTTTGGTATATTCATGGTCTTTGCTTCGGTCGTGGCTGTTCTGTGGATCGGTGCCAGATCTGTCCTCGAGGGAACCATGACGGGCGGCACACTGAGCCAATTTTTGCTCTATGCCGTCATGGCCGCCGGATCGCTTGCGACGCTCTCGGAGGTTTGGGGCGAGATACAATTGGCTGCCGGTGCAGCAGAACGTTTGTCAGAACTACTCGATGAGCGACCAGAAATCGAAGATGGTGGCATGGCGACGATTACGGCAGAGAAAAATCGTCCGATCATCGAATTCAAGGACGTCGAATTTGCCTATCCCACGCGCACAGAACAACCGGCGCTACGGGGCTTTAAACTTGCCGTCAAAAACAGCGAAACACTCGCCTTTGTCGGGGCATCGGGTGCTGGCAAAAGCACAATCATTTCTCTTCTGCTTCGGCAATATGACCCGCAAGCGGGTCATATTCTGCTCGGCGGAACAGACCTCCGCGAATTTGATCTGCACCAGCTGCGCCAAAACATGGCTATCGTGCCACAGGACCCGGTCATCTTGTCCGGCACCGTTTTCGACAATATTGCATTTGCAAAGCAAGATGCGTCGGCTGCTGAGGTGGAAAATGCGGCAAAAGCAGCGCAGGCCCATCAATTTATCACCGAACTTCCCGACGGATATGAAACCGAAGTGGGTGAAAGAGGTATCACGCTTTCCGGCGGTCAGCGCCAACGGATCGCAATCGCCCGCGCTGTTTTGCGCGATGCGCCAATCCTGCTTCTCGATGAGGCGACATCTGCGCTCGACGCCGAAAGCGAAGCATTGGTTCAAAAAGCCCTTGGCACGCTCATGAAGGGAAAGACGACACTTGTCATCGCTCACCGGCTGGCAACAATTCGCAAGGCCGATCGCATTTTGGTGCTGGATCGGGGCCAGATCGTCGAAGCAGGAACCCACCAAACCCTTTCACGGCTCGAAGGCGGAATATATGCGCGCTTGGCGGCTCTCCAGTTCAGCGACGCAGCTCTGTCCGAAGCAGCCGAATAGCGCTCAGCGTTCTGTCAACTTCAGCTCGATGCGGCGGTTCCTTGCACGCCCTTCATCCGTGTCATCCTCAACCAACGGCTGAAACTCGCCGAAGCCGGCAGCCACCAGCCTGTCGGCAGGTACGCCTTGGCTGACCAGATACTTCACGACGGATGTGGACCGTGCCGTTGAAAGCTCCCAGTTGTCACGGAAGCGGCCCTGACCGGAGAGCGGTACGTTATCGGTGTGTCCATCAACGCGCAGTACCCAATTGATGTCGTCTGGTATTTCCTGCCCCAGATCGATCAGAGCGTTGGCAAGTTTGGCCATTTCCTCAGTGCCGGCGGGATTTAACTCAGCAGCGCCAGATGAGAAGAGTACTTCAGATTGAAACACAAAACGGTCGCCGACGATCCGAATATTTTCCCGGTCGCTCAAAATCTCCCGCAGACGCCCAAAGAAGTCCGAACGGTAACGATTGAGTTCCTGCACCCGTTGGGCAAGTGCCACGTTCAGCCGCCGCCCCAAGTCGGCAATCTTTGCATTACTTTCGCGATCGCGTGCTTCCGATACTTCCAACGCATCTTCAAGGGCTGCAATCTGCTGCCGGAGCGCGGAGATCTGTTGGTTCAATAGGTCGACCTGGCTTCTCGCACGTTCGGAGAGTTGGCGTTCTTCGTTGAGCGTTTGCGTCAATGCGCCAATACGCTCATCGGCTACCGAAGAAGCGCCGGCACCAGCTGCAAGCAATTGCTCCAAACGAGAGCGTTCATCATCACTGGACTGGAGCGATGCCTGCAAACCAAGCAACTGATCCTCTGCATCTTGGCGATCAGATTGCTCAAGCGCCAACAATTCGGTCAATTCATTGATCCGGGCATTGAGCCGATTGAGCACCTCATCCTGCGTCGACACTTCCCGGCTGAGCAGAAACTGCGCAAGAACAAAAACTGACAGCAAAAACATGATGGCCAAAAGCAATGTGGAAAGAGCATCCACAAAACCGGGCCAATAATCGACGCCACCGCTGCGCCTACGATTTCGAGCAAGCGCCATTTGCTTCTAGCTCTTCTTTTTGGCCAAAAGGTCTACGGCCTTCGATAGCTCTTGCAGCGTCGTTTCAAGCTGCTTTTGCTGGTTAGCCTGCCCTTCCACCCAGTCGCGCATCATTTGCTGTTCGCTACGCATGGATTTGACCAAACCTTGTATGCCCTCCGCAAGGCTTGCCAGTGCCGCAGACTGCTTGGCGCTCCCGCTCCCACCGGCCTGTTGCTGAGCTACTGAAATTTGTTCACTAAGCGCTCTGAGCTTCCCATCGTCCACGCCTGCAGCGCCCACGACAGCGTTTGGCGTATCAGGGTTGGTAACTGACGAAAGCCAGTTTTCAAGCTCGGTATAAAAACGATTTTGTGCCCGACCGGCTTGCAGATCGAGAAATCCCAAAACCAATGAGCCAGAAAGCCCAAAAAGCGATGAAGAAAACGCAGTACCCATACCGTCGAGCGGCTCGCTCAAACCGGCTTTAAGATTATCTAAAATGTCATTGGTTGTCCCGGTGCCAGGGTCCAGCGACTGGATTGTGGTGCCGATAGAACCAATCGTCTGCAGCAAGCCCCAGAATGTGCCAAGCAGTCCGAGAAAAACCAGAAGTCCGATCAAATAGCGGGAAATGTCGCGCGACTCGTCAAGCCGCGTCGCGATGGAAT
>JBCBYO010000016.1:0-65695 GCA_039815825.1 Pseudomonadota bacterium | reverse complement strand
GTATGGCGAATGCGCAACGGAGTTCGGGAAATTGAGTTTGGATGTGTCCTTGAGTGCCGCATTTTTGGCAGGTCTTGTTTCGTTTGTGTCTCCCTGCGTTTTGCCGCTTGTTCCGCCATACTTGGCCTATTTGGCTGGTGTCACGTTTTCTGAACTGCGCGACGATAGACAGATCGACAATGCAGGTCGGCGACGTGTAATCATATCGTCATTATTGTTCGTGGCCGGTTTCACAATTGTTTTTGTGGCGATGGGAGCGACAGCCAGTTTTATCGGAAAAGCGCTCAACCAGTATTTCGGCATTCTGTCTATCGTAGCCGGTACCCTGATATGTGTCATGGGTCTGCACTTCCTTGGCCTCTTTCGAGTGAGTCTCTTTAACCGCGAGGCGCGCTACCAGTTCAAAGGGATTTCCACAGCGCCTATTGGAGCGTTCTTTATGGGGTTCGCTTTTGCATTCGGATGGACACCATGTGTTGGCCCGGTGTTGGCGGCTATCCTTTTCATGGCCGGTTCTGAAGAATCAACTATCCAGTCAATGTTGCTTCTGACGAGTTACTCCCTTGGAATTGGGCTGCCGTTTGTTTTGGCTGCCGTGTTCTCTAGCCGCTTTATTGAGTGGTCGGGTCGCTTTAGGTTGCATCTGGGAAAAGTCGAAAAAGCGACTGGCGCGATGCTGGTCGTAACGGGCGTTCTCTTCATGACGGGGCAGATGTCACGTATCGCACAATGGCTTCTTGATGCGTTCCCGGTGTTCGCCAATATTGGCTGAACAAGCCGGTCCCCTCCAATAAATACGTAATGAAAGAGTTGCGCTTGTGAAAACAGAATTTATCGTATATAAAAAATTGAATATGTCATTGGGAAGTCGGCTGTTCCGTTAGATCTCAGCTGCCACATCGAAAGTGTTGGGTCCCATCGGCGCGAAACACATTTAAAGACAGGAGCGTGCAATGAGCATCTCGAGAAGATCAATGTTAGCACTTTCGGGAGGCGCTGCGGCCGCACTTGTTGCTATGCGCGCAATGCCCGCTTACGCGGACGCGGATGCTGCAATGGATGCAGTGCGTTCTTTTGCCGGTGGCGAGCCGGCAACGGGTCCGATTCGGCTAGATGCCCCGGAAATTGCTGAAAATGGAAACACGGTACCTATTTCGGTGTCGGTCGAAAGTGACATGGCTGAAGACAACTATGTCGAGTCAGTAGCGGTTTTCGCTGACGGCAACCCGGCACCAGAAGTTGTTGTGTTCAATTTCACGCCTATGAGTGGCGAAGCAGCAGCGACAACGCGCATGCGATTGGCCCAGACCCAGCATGTAATTGCGGTCGCAAAGATGTCGAACGGCGATGTCTTCATGGACAAGCGTGAAGTGAAAGTCACAATCGGCGGCTGCGGCGGCTAACCAACTAGCGAGGAGAAGAAACATGTCGAAACCACGCGTACGACTTCCAAAATCCGCGTCCGTTGGCGAGGTTATTACAATCAAGACTCTTATTAAGCACCGCATGGAGTCTGGTCAGCGCAAAGATCAAGACGGGAATGTCGTTCCCCGTTTGATCATCAATAAATTCGAGTGCGACTTCAACGGAACACCAGTGTTCTCTTGTGACATCGAGCCCGGAGTTTCATCGGATCCATTCTTTGAATTCACGGCGAAAGTCTCCGAAAGCGGATCGTTCAACTTTAAGTGGACCGACGACAACGGCGAAGTTTTCGAAACAAGTAAAGACATTTCAGTCGAATAGTTTGCGTTAGGTCGCGTGGGGGCGTGACCTGATTGCCAAGTCTCTGATCGGGAGGGGATGCATGCGTTCGCGCCGCGAGTTTATGCAGTTGATGATTACCGGCAGCGCGGCGTTTGGCGCAGCGGGTCTAATCGGGAATACGAACCGCGCTTTTGCACAGCAACAGCTTAGCCAGGATGACCTGCTTCAATTCGATGCGACGGGTCAGGTCACGCTTTTGCATGTGACGGACATCCATGCTCAGCTAAAGCCAGTCTATTTTCGGCCCCCGGATACCAATATCGGGGTCGGTGATTTTGCGGGCATTCCGCCCCACCTCGTTGCCGACGATTTTCTGCGCCGATTTAATCTAGATGCTGGGTCTCCGCTCGCTTATGCGCACACGATGGTTGATTATGAGGCGCTTGCAATCGCCTATGGTCGCCTTGGCGGTTTGGACAGGGTCGCAACGCTGGTCAAAGCAATCCGTGCTGAACGCGGTGACGACAGTGTCCTGCTGTTGGATGGCGGCGATACATGGCAAGGATCCTATACCTCGCTAAGAACCAATGGCCAGGACATGGTCGATTGCATGAAATTGCTTCGACCAGATGCAATGGTCGGCCATTGGGAATTCACGTTTGGAGCCGATCGCGTGCTCGAGATCGTGGAAGACATGGGCTACCCGTTTTTGGCGTCCAACATCTTCGACACTGAATGGGACGAGCAGGTTTTCGATGCTACGGCATTCTATGAGCGCGGAGGCGTCAACGTTGCCGTAATCGGTCAGGCCATGCCCTATACGCCAATCGCAAATCCGCGTTGGATGTTTCCCGATTGGTCATTTGGGATACGCCCGGACGCCATCCAAGAAAATGTAGATGCTGCTCGTGCAAAAGGTGCCGAGATAGTTGTTCTACTCTCACACAACGGGTTCGACGTTGACCGCAAGTTGGCCAACGTTGTTTCGGGTATTGACGTCATAATGACTGGGCATACCCATGATTCACTGCCGCATGCAATTAAAGAAAATGATACACTGGTCCTCGCTTCCGGCTCCCACGGGAAATACCTTGGGCGTGTCGACTTGAAAGTGGAGGGCGGCAGGGTCGTCGACTACGCTTCAAATGTTATCCCGGTCTTCTCCGATGTCATAACACCGGACAAGGAGATGGCTGCCAAGATCGATGAGGTTCGTGCGCCATACGAAACTGAGTGCAACAGAGTGATAGGTCAAGCCGATGAGATGCTTTACCGGCGGGGTAACTTCAATGGCACGTGGGATGATGTAATCTGCGATGGCATCATGCAAGAACGTGATACGCAGATCGCGCTTTCGCCCGGTTTTCGTTGGGGAACCACTTTGCTGGCCGGCCAAAACATCACGATTGATGATCTCTACACCGTAACATCCATGAACTATCCGGCTGTTTATCGAAGTGAGTTCACCGGCGCGCAGTTGAAGGAAATTCTCGAGGACGTCTGCGATAATTTGTTCAACAAGGATCCGTTTTTCCAACAGGGTGGAGACATGGTTCGTGTTGGTGGGATGTCGTATGCGTGCGCGCCAAATGGCGAGATGGGTGGCCGGATTTCGGACATGAAATTGACGAGCGGTGACCCCATTGAGGCAGATAAGACTTATGTCGTAGGCGGGTGGGCAAGTGTGAACGAGGGCACAGAGGGTCCTGCCATTTACGACCTTATGGAAGATTACATCACCGGTCTTGGATTAGTAAAACCGCTTAATAATCAATCGGTTAAAGTGAAGATGTAACATCCGTACAAAAAGAATAGCACTTTTCAATGCGATGAAGGTTGCAAAAACATATAAATTCTTGAATGTTTAACTCCGATCGGGAGGAGTCCATGTTGAAAATGTTTCGGGGCAGCGAGTCTGCACCAGATGTCTCGCGCAGACGTTTTTTGACAACGTCGCTGGTCAGCGGCGCTGCACTGGCGGCTGGTTCGAGCACAGTGCGGGCAGAAGGCGACCCCGCCATACTGGAGTTGAAAGATTGGGCCAGCTTCACCGGTGATGGCGTCGATGCATCGCCCTACGGTTTGCCAATTGACTTTGAGAGCGATGTCGTTCGCCGTAATGTCGAATGGCTGACAGCAGACACAATCTCTTCCATCAACTTCACACCGATTCACGCCCTTGACGGTACGATTACCCCGCAAGGCTGCGCCTTTGAACGGCATCACTCTGGCGCCATTGAGCTTCCAAAAGAAGAGTATCGCCTGATGATTAACGGGTTGGTCGATCAGCCGTTGGTCTTCACATATGACGATCTGGAGCGGTTCCCACGCGAAAACCATGTCTACTTCTGTGAGTGTGCCGCAAATACAGGAATGGAGTGGGCGGGTGCGCAGCTCAACGGCGTGCAGTTCACCCACGGCATGATCCACAACATGGAATACTCCGGCGTGCCGCTGCGGATCTTGTTGCAGGAAGCAGGATTGAGCGCAGCTAGCGACCTATCTAACAAGTGGGTCTTCTTTGAAGGGGCAGACGCGTCATCCAATGGGCGCACAATACCACTGGAAAAAGCACTTGATGATGTTCTCGTTGCTTTTAAGGCGAATGGTGAAGCTCTTCGAAAAGAGCACGGTTATCCCGTCCGTATTGTTGTTCCGGGTTGGGAAGGCAACCTCTGGATCAAGTGGTTGCGGCGCATAGAAGTGACCGACGCGCCGGTCGAGAGTCGCGAAGAAACGTCGAAGTATACGGACACTTTGGAAGACGGCACCTCCCGCAAATGGACATGGGTGATGGACGCCAAGTCAGTCATAACGTCGCCTAGTCCACAAATGCCGATCAAACATGGCCCAGGGCCAATGGTAATCAGCGGACTTGCATGGTCAGGGCATGGTCGTATCACCCGCGTTGATGTCTCTAAAGACGGTGGCATCTCGTGGGAGACGGCGCGCCTCGGTACCACTCAAGGTGACAGCAAGGCGTTGACGCGTTTCTATCTCGACACGACTTGGGATGGCGAGGAGATGCTTCTGCAAGCCCGAGCAATAGACGAGACTGGGTATGTTCAGCCGACAAAGGATCAACTTCGCGAAGTGCGAGGTCTTAACTCAATTTACCACAATAATTGCATCCAGACTTGGCATGTGAAAAAAGACGGGACCGCGGAAAATGTCGAAGTTTCTTAAAGCTCTTTCTGCAGGTGCGTGCCTCTTAGGAACTGTCAGTTTCTCGCACGCAATGGACCCGGCGGCGGGCAAAACTGTATACAAGAAATGTGCCGCCTGTCATGCGGTCGGTGACGGTGCGGCCAACAAGGTCGGTCCGCAACTTAATGATATTTTTGGTCGTGCCGCAGGTTCCGTCGATGGGTTTAAATACTCAAAAGCGATGATGAACTCCGGAATTGTTTGGGAAGAGGAAAATCTGGCTGAGTATTTGGCCGCGCCTCGGAAGTTCCTCAAAGGCACGCGAATGGCTTTTGCTGGGCTCAAGAAGGAAGAGGATATCGCAAACGTCCTTGCCTACTTGAAAACATTCGACCCTGATGTGGCTGATGAATCGGCATTAACAACGCCGGAAGTCGACGATGACGGGCAAGCCAGCACCAAGATAGCGTCAGCCGAAACGGACGAGGTTGCGCCAGCAATCGCTGATTTGGAAGCTGCAATGTCAAAAGGGTTGTTTGGCTTGGGTCGTCAGGCAACACCGTCGGAAGTTGCCGCGTGGGATGTGAAAGTCATGCCCGACGGTCGCGGTTTGCCCGTTGGCTCTGGCAGTGTTTTTGATGGAGAAGAACTGTTTGTAGAACAGTGTGCGGCTTGCCATGGCGACTTTGCCGAGGGTGTCGACAACTGGCCGAAACTAGCGGGCGGGGAGGGCACGCTCGCAGATGAGGATCCGCTTAAAACGGTGGGTTCTTATTGGCCGTATCTTTCCACGGTCTGGGATTATGTGCATCGCTCCATGCCGTTTGGATATGCGGGAACGTTGAGCGATGATGATACTTACGCCATCGTTGCATACATATTGTATTCAAACGACATCGTGGACGACGAGTTCGTCTTATCGAATGAAAATTTCCTGGATGTCGAAATGCCGAATGCAGATGGGTTCATCGTCGATGATCGCCCCGAAACTGAGTACGGCCAATGGCGCACAGATCCATGCATGGAAAACTGTAAAGGCAGCGTAGAAATTACAATGCGCGCCACAGTTCTCGATGTCACGCCCGAGGAAAGCCAGTGAGTCGATAAGGGAAACGACGCTCTTTAAACAGAGCGGTTGGGAGAAGCTTTTTGAGCAATTTGGCAAACCGACGGACGGTAAAGCAGCACTTGATTGCGGTTAGCGCCGCGGTCGCGTTCACCGCTCTTCCAGCTGGCGTAACGTTTGCTGTCAGCAGTTTCGTGGAAAAGGACACCGCCAAACTCGAAAGCGCTGTGGCAGCCACAGGTGATGTTGGCAAAAACGAAAAAAGCATCATTCTAGCCGGTTCCGATCAAGCCAAGTCAGGTCGTTCGGACGGACAGATCAAGACCGAGGCAAACGACGAGATTGAAGCTATCGAGTTGGTCATGACCGCGGACATTATGCAAATAGCGCCAGACTTGGAATATGGCGAGTACCTGGCCGGTGATTGTACGACCTGTCACAAGCTGTCGTGGGAAGGCGACGAAGTGCCATCCATTGTTGGCATGCCGAAAGAGTATCTGGTTCAAGCAATGGTTGAATACAAAATGGGTATTCGCGTCAATAACGTAATGAATCTTCGTGCGCAGAATGTTTCTAATGAGGAGATTGCGCATTTGGCTGAATATTTCTCCAGCATAGAACTGGAGTGATCAATTTGTCTACTGTCGGGAGGAAATGACATGACAAGACTTAGCAGACGCCAGTTCGGCGTACTGGTTGGTGCAGGTGCGGCTACAATGGCGGCCCCAACCTATCTACGCGCACAAGGCAAGCCGCGTGTTGTGGTCATCGGTGGCGGTGCCGGCGGTGCAACAGCTGCTCGCTATATCGCCAAGGACAGTGATGGTGCAATTGATGTGACCCTCGTGGAGCCTACGCGTAGATATTACACCTGTTTCTTCTCCAACTTGTATCTCGGTGGGTTCAAGGAGATGGACGATCTGGGCCACTCCTACGGCGCACTTGCCAGCAGCGGCGTAAATGTTGTCCATGATTGGGCAATCGGTGTGGATCGCTCAGCGAAAACAGTAACACTGGCCGGTGGCGCGACACTCTCATACGACAAGCTCGTTCTTTCACCGGGCATCGACTTCGTTGATGACTCCGTTGAAGGCTGGAGCGTGAATGCGCAAAATAAGATGCCTCACGCTTACAAAGCGGGATCGCAAACAGAGCTTCTCAAGGCACAATTGGCGTCGATGCCAGCGGGCGGCACGTTTGCGATGGTCGCTCCTCCAAACCCATACCGCTGCCCACCTGGACCATATGAGCGCGTTTCTATGGTGGCGCACTATCTGAAGCAGAATAACCCAACAGCGAAGATTATTATCGCCGATCCAAAGGCGAAGTTCTCGAAGATGGCGTTGTTCCAAGAGGGGTGGGCTAACCACTACGATGGAATGATCGACTGGATTGGCGATGATTTCGGCGGCGGTAATGTCGTCGTCGACCCTGATGCGATGACTGTTTCGATTGACGGTGAAGTTACAAAAGTCGACGTGTGTAATGTTATCCCAGCCATGAAAGCGGGCAAGATCGCCGAAGTCGCTGGTGTGACAGACGGCAATTGGGCACCTGTGAATGCGGCCGATATGTCGACAAAGGCTGACGCAGACGTGTACGTGCTTGGCGATGCATCGCAGCAAGGTGATATGCCTAAATCCGGCTTCTCAGCCAATAGTCAGGCCAAGGTCGCGTCAAACGCAATCCGCGGTGCGTTGACCGGAAGCCGCGTTTTCCCGGCCAAGTTTGCCAACACTTGCTGGTCGCTCATTGCACCAAATGACGGCGTGAAAGTTGGCGCAACTTATGAAGCGACTGAAGAAAAGATCGCAAAGGTTGATGGCTTCATCTCTGCAACGGGCGAGAGCGCTGAACTGCGCAAAGCAACGTATGAAGAGTCTGAAGGCTGGTATACCGGCATCACAACCGACATGTTGTCAGCTTAAAACCCTGTAATAAGTCAGTTATTGAGGGTGCGCGCCCGTCGCGCACCCTTTTTTGTCCAAGTCCGGGACACCGGTTTTAAAGTCAAAAAACGTTTGTGCCCGTCACCTAGATGACCGGCAGTGTTGAAACCCGTTTCTGCGGCTGCAGTATCGACGCGGTATACAACTGGAGTTCCCAACCTTAGTCTTCTCGTTCAGCCATCGTTGCCACGCAACAGGCGTTCTATGAACGTTTTGAGAAGTGCTTCTTGCCGCTCGATAGGCCAAGCGTCAGGTTCCATGATTACTCTTGTGCAGAGCCCGTCGAAGAAGGCTTGCAGCATGTCTACCGCTGCTTCAGCGTCAATGGCCAGCGGTATGCCTTCTAGGCGGCGATGCCCCTCTTGCGCCATCAGTCTATAATACTCCGCAAAAAGCTCTCTGTTGGCGGAGGAAAACTGGGCGCTCCCCATAAAGGCGATCCATGCTTTCGAGACCGCAAGGCGCCCCGGGAAACTGGGCAGCCATCGCCGCATCAGCTCGTATCCATCATGGCGGTCATCCTTAGCGTCGGCCACAGCCTCGCCTACGACTTCTCGAAAGGTCACTTTTAAAGCTTCTGACAGCAGTTCCTCTTTGCTCTTGAAGTAATGTGTCAGGACGCCGGTTGTCCAACCGGCACGCGCTGCGACATCCTTCAAGCGCAAATCCTCGATTCCGCCCTCGGCGATTTCCAGCATGGCAGCGCGCGCAATGCTGTTCCGACGTTCTTCGTGATCGACGACTTTTGGCATCTAATCTCCTGATTTGGCGAGCAAAACAAAATCTTCATATTTTTGTTCTTGCATTATATAACCATTATTTTATTTAGAGCCGCACAACAGCGTGCTCGTTTCGGTCACTGAGCCCCTTTGTATAACCGCTCGCTGCGACAGGCCCAGCCCTGCCGCTGAAAATTGTAAGAAAACTCGCATGAGGCCCTCTTTGAAGGGACGTCTAGGAGAAAGACATGGAAGACGTATTGCTCACAGATCTCGAGGGCGCCGAGACCACCCCAGACCAGGCCTTTGCAGCGTTTGATGCGCTGCCTACAGTGTCTAATGAATTCATGCTCGGGCGCTGGACACTGCATGAGGTCATCACCGGTCATCCGCTCGATGGATTGCTGGAGCCTGGCGGTCTTTATGGCAAAATTTTCGACAGTGAAGAGGATGTTCATCCGCTGGTTTTTATAACAACGGACAAATCAGAGATTTATGCCGCTAACCCAAGCCTGATCCCGTTGACCGTCGACCTGCCAAAGGAAGAAATCATCGGTTCTGTGATCAACACCGCGCGGTTCGTCCTGGAGACAAAGGAAAGCAAGGCGCGCTTACGGATGCAGGAATACCGAGGCCGCGTGACGTCCTGCATGCTCTATGACGACCGGCCAATCATCGACGCCTTCGTCAAGATCGACGAAGAGCGGGTCCTGGGTGTTATGGACATGAAGGGCAACCCGGTCCCTTATTTCTTTGTCCTTAAACGCGATCCGTCCGTCCTTCCGTTCGGGCCAACGGCTGCACGCGATGAGCGGTTCATGGAACTTTTTGACATGGAAGTTCAAAACCGCGCCTTTGCCCTAAAGGTGAACAAGGACCTTGATGCCGTCGCCGTCGGCGACGCAAACAAGATGTTTTACACAGCATGGATGGCTTTTGAAGAGTTCCTCCAGCAGGCCTACGCCCCCGTGGCGGAAAAGTATGGGCTGGATCAGGCCCCTCGCGCAGGCGCGAACCTGCAGGTCGGTCTTGCACGCTTCGGCGCAGGCATGCTCCCCGAAGATGTAATGACCAAGATGGTTCTGCAGGACACGATCAGATACCTAGAAAAGCTCAAGGAGCTCTATCGCGTTTCTCCGGTTGAAGACCGCGACTTCTTTGCGTTCGTTGTAAAGCATGAAGAAGCGCAAATCGAAGCGCTTCGACTTCGCCTCGACGGCAACAAAGAGGCCGCAGCGGAGCTTTTGACCTCGTTCGTGGCCGAAAACGCCGGACAAATTCTGGGGTGAGGTGAATGCCCGGCCGGATATTGCTGTCTTTGGTCATCAGGGCAACATTCTGGGCACAACGGCGCCAACTGCATGGTGAAGCGACAACGTGTCGTGAGAATTTAAGCGTGGAAAATTCGACACGATATTTCTCAAACCATGAGGGCGCGCAGTACATCGTCTACCGAACCGGGGCCGTTTCCGGTGTTTTTGGGTCTTGTGGTGCTTTTTGGCGCTAGTTTCGACTTCGGTCTTCTCCTCGCGATTGAGCTTGCTGGCAAGCGGCCTAGGGTTGGTGTTGCTGGCACTGTTCCGAAAACGCGCGCACTGGCCCGCGGTGTTTCAGAAGAGGAGTACATGGCCGGTAATCTGCTCGGTAAGGAAGTCGAGGCCCATCTCGTGGCAAGTGCATTTGTAGCACTTGCAAAAGCGGAACGCTCAACAGCCCATGTGATGACAGTTGATGGCGGCAACATCGGAGGCGCGCTACGCTAGAAGTAAAGAAGCCCCCCACGTGTCGCCGCGGTTTTTCGTAATTGCTGGACAGGAAAAACTGCTTGTTCGTTGGCCACTTACGCACAATTGAGAAGCCTTTTAGACCGCGAACGACAGCAACTCTCAGCGAGTTTTGAAACCCTTATGGGACGGTATTAAGCAAGTGTTGCGTTAGGTGTTTCGGGTTGTTTGTCAGTATGGCGCCAAGACAGCGCGCGTAGTAAGGGTAACTGATGCAAACACGGGAAATCGGGCGTACTGGCCTACAAATAGACACATTAGGACTGGGCGGGGCGCCACTCGGTGGTAATTTTGTTGATCTCACCGATGCTGAAGCCAGCCAGATCGTTAGAACGGCGCAAGGCGCCGGGATGCGCTATTTCGATACCGCTCCATGGTACGGTTTTGGTCGATCCGAGCGAGTGATGGGTGATGCCCTACGTGGAACTAACTACATCCTCTCAGACAAGGTTGGCAGGCTCTTAAATCCTGGTGGTGTCCCCGATCCCATGCAGTTTGGCATGGTAAACCCGCTGCCGTTCCACGTAACTTATGATTATAGCTATGACGGCATTATGCGCGCCTATGAGGACAATTTGCAGAGGCTAGGCCTCGACCGAATAGACATTCTACTTGCCCATGATATCGGCGAACTGACACACGGCGCTGAGAACGCGCGCCACTTTCAGGATCTGCGAGCATCGGGCTACCGAGCCATGGACGAGTTGCGCGGCTCTGGTTCGGTTAAGGCCATTGGTATCGGCGTGAATGAGAACGCCGCCTGTATGGATGCCCTTGAGATCGGTGACTGGGACGTCTTTCTTTTGGCCGGACGCTACACCTTGTTAGAACAGACGGCGTTGGACGAGCTTTTTCCCGCCTGCGAAGCTGCGGGGACTTCGATCATATGTGGCGGGCCATTTAACTCCGGCATTCTGGCTGGTCGTGAAACGTGGAATTATGCCAAAGCGCCGCAAGAGGTGATGGCAAAGGCTATGCGGCTGGCCAGCATTGCAGATGCTCACAACGTCCCGCTTGCCGCAGCGGCTTTGCAGTTTCCTTTGGGTCATTCATTGGTCGCTTCGGTGATACCCGGCCCACGGGACCCAAAAGAGCTAGGCGAGATCATTGCCTGGTTCGCAACGAGCATTCCACTTGAGTTTTGGGAAAAACTCTCCACTGAAGGTCTTTTGGCGGAGGGAACGCCGCTGCCGGGCCAATAAAATTAGCTAGAATGAATAAACGCCTCTTCAGACAGCCTCAGGTAACGAGCGGCGACGTGGCTAGACTTTAATTCTACTGGATTTTTTGGTGAGCGCGCAGGGGTTCGAACCCTGGACCTACTGATTAAAAGTCAGTTGCTCTACCAACTGAGCTACGCGCTCCCATAAGGGTGATTTGCACGCCATATGTGTGGCGGTGCGAGGCCGCGTGATAGTGAAAGCGGCACACCACGTCAACCATATCTTTTGCACCAAATCACCGCATCTTCACGACAAATTGCCTCGGCGTGCGCATCTGATAGTGGTAACCATCGCTCAGACGGATTATTTGAGCCTAACGAAACAGGAGAGCCCCGCATTATGGCCATTGATGTGTCATTTGTTAGCGCATTTGCAGCCGGTGCGATCTCTTTCCTGAGCCCCTGCGTGTTACCGCTGGTTCCGCCGTATCTATGCTATATGGCCGGTGTTTCCATGGACGATTTTCGCGGCCAGGGCGAAACCGGTTCGGTTAGCGCGGATGGTGCGGCGGTCGTTTCAACTCAAAGCGTCCGTCTTTCCCTCATGCTCGCCGCACTTGCGTTTGTGGCCGGGTTTACCACCGTATTTGTCGCGTTGGGTGCCGGGGCGAGCACGATAGGTGGGTTTCTCCGGATCTACCAAACAGAACTTGCCATGGTGGCCGGTGTCGTCATCATATTAATGGGCCTGAACTTTTTGGGTCTTTTACGTATTTCCGCCTTCTCCCGGGAAGCAAGGTTTCAAACGCAAGGCAGGCCCGCAAATCCAATCGCGTCCTATATAATGGGCCTTGCCTTTGCCTTTGGCTGGACCCCATGCATCGGACCGGTATTGGGTCCTATCCTAACCCTGGCAGGCGCTCGGGACAGTGTCGGCGAGGGCGCTGCGCTCCTGGCTGTCTATTCTGCCGGATTGGGTATTCCATTCTTGATCGCGGCCATGTTCTCCGGTGCGTTCATGGGCTTTCTCCAGAGATTTCGTATGCACTTGGGCACCGTTGAGAAAATCATCGGCGGCCTATTGGTCCTCGCTGGCATCCTGTTTTTGACCGGCGGCATGGAAAGAATGGCCTTCTTCCTACTGGAGCGTTTCCCTGTATTAGGCACGCTCGGCTGACGAATTTTCTGCCGTCGATGCTAGTTTGCGTTTCGGCATCGTCGCCGTAGCGACACCAACCATGACCGCAACGATCGCCAGCATCTGATAAGCCTCAAGCGTCTCGTTGAGAAAAAAGACGGCCAGCAACACCCCAAACGGGGTCATCAAGAACATAAACATACCGGCAAGCGAGGGGCCAAGGTGACGTACGCCAAACTGGTAAGCGGAAAATGCCATCAAAGAAGATATGACAACGATCCCCGCAAGCGCCTGCCATCCAGCAGTGCTCTGTGGCATGCCGCTTCCAACCGCCAAACTGGAAAACGCGAAAGGCAAATTGACCAGCGCACCAAAAAACGCAATCAAACAAAACAGGGTGATGGCACCGACGGACTTAAGCCGATCCGATTTAAGAAGGATCGAATAGCATGCCCACGAGAGCGTGGCCGCCGCAATCAGGATATCGCCATTATTAAATTGAAACTGGGCGAACGTCGTGAACGTGCCTTGTGAGACGATGGTCGCCACGCCCCCAAACGCAACAAATGCGCCGATAACTTCGCGGCCACTGATGGAACGCCCTTTGAAAATTCGCTCCAAAACCACAATTGCAACGGGCGCAACAGAATAGATCAGTGTGGCGTTGGTGGCGGTAGTCATCTGCAACCCCCAATAGACACCGCCACCGCTGACACCCATGCCCAACACGCTGAGGACGATCAGCAAAAAAAGGTTTCCCCGCACAAATTCAAGGACGCCCCTTGCGCGCCAGAAAACCAGAGGCGACAAAATGAGCGCAACCAACAACCAGCGTATAAACGCCAGAACGAACGGGTGCGCTTCCGGTGCCACAAATCGACCAAAGATAATATTGGTCGAAAAACAAAGCGCCGTACCCAACATCACAAGGTAGGGAACCAAATCATTTGTTTTTTGAGCAGGGTTTTTCACCATATTCGGCGGTTAGCGCTGTCAGCGATATGTGACAAGCGCTGGATTGCCAGGATGATATTGGCTAGTGGGTCAACGTGAAGAAACAACGTTGGAAAAACTGATGAGTCGCAGCTGCCTTTCGATCATTCTTGCCGCGGGCCAAGGCACGCGAATGAAATCCGATCTGCCAAAGGTTCTGCATCCAGTCGGTGGACTTCCCATGGTCGTCCACGTTGCAGAATGCGCGAAAAACACCGGTACTAATGATATAGCAATCGTCGTCGGCCATGGTTCAGAGGATGTACAGCAGGCCGTTACGTTAAGCGGAGCGACAGCGACATTTCATCATCAAGCGGAGCAATTGGGGACTGCTCACGCGGTTTCGGCTGCCCGCGATTCCATCGATAAGGGCTATGATGATGTTCTTGTCCTTTTTGGCGACACGCCTCTTATTGAAGCCGAAACGCTTTTGGCCGCTCGCAAAGAGCTGGAAAATGGCGCGGACATTTGTGTAGTCGGCTTTAAGCCAGACGACCCAACAGGCTATGGCCGCCTGTTGGAAGATGGTGATGAACTTGTCGCAATTCGCGAGCACAAGGATGCTTCTCCACGGGAACTCAAAGTTGGCTTTTGCAACGGCGGCATTATGGCATTTAACGGCCATATGCTTGGGCAGCTTTTGGACCGCATTGGCAATGACAACGCCAAAGCAGAGTATTACCTGACCGACGCGGTGGAAATTGCGCGATCATTGGGCCTGCCTCGAAAAGCCATCGAAGCACCGGTCGACAATGTTTTAGGCGTCAACACAAGAGTCGAACTGGCTCGGGCCGAAGCCATCTGGCAGGAGCGGAGGCGCAACCACTTTCTGCGTGCCGGTGTGTCGATGATCGCACCAGAAACGGTCTATTTTCATCACGACACCCAAATAGAGGCGGGTGCTGAGTTGGAGCCAAATATTTTCTTCGGACCCAGGGTCGGCGTTGAAAAAGGTGCCAAAATTCGCGCCTACAGCCATATTGAAGGCGCTCACATCGGCCAAAACGCTGAAGTTGGCCCTTTTGCGAGATTGCGGCCAGGTGCCGAACTGAGCACCGGATCAAAAGTCGGCAATTTTTGCGAAGTGAAAAACGCAAGCGTCGGTGAGGGGAGCAAAATCAATCACTTGACCTATATCGGCGATGCGAAAATCGGCACCAACAGCAACATCGGCGCAGGCACCATCACCTGCAACTATGATGGCGCCAACAAACACCAAACAACCATTGGTGATAACGTATTTGTTGGGTCAAACTCGGCACTTGTAGCGCCGGTCACGCTGGAAGATAACGCCTATATCGGCTCCGGTAGCGTTATCACGGCCAATGTACCTGCCGACGCTCTCGCCATCAGCAGAGCCCACCAAGTGACCAAGGAGGGCCTCGCCAAGCGCCTGAAAGAAAAAGTCTTGGCATTGAAAGAAAAGCGGAAGAACGAAAAAATCTAGCCTGCGTTCAAAAGCCGAACGGCTTGGTCCCGCTCGAATAGATAAAGCAAAACACGTAGCGCTTCACCCCGTTTGGTTGTCAGATCTGGGTCTTTTTGTAATTGAAACCGCGCATCATCCCGCGCGATCGAGAGCAAGTCGCCATGCACGCTAAGATCAGCCAAACGCCCCGAAACTGATCCAGATTGCCGTGTACCGAGAATTTCACCTTGTCCGCGCAACTTCAAATCCTGTTCGGCCAAAACAAAGCCGTCTTCGGTTTCACGCATTGTGTCCAGCCGCTTCTGACCCATGTCGCTGAGCGGTTCTTTGTAGACAAGCGTACAGGACGATGCTTTCTCACCGCGACCAACCCGACCGCGCAACTGGTGCAGCTGTGACAGTCCAAAACGTTCGGCGTTTTCGATAATCATGATAGTGGCATCCGGCACATCAATGCCGACCTCGATGACCGTTGTGGCCACCAGCAGCCGCGTCTTGCCTGCTTTAAATGCGGCCATTGCATCGTTTTTCTCCGCCGACGACATGCGGCCATGGATCAAACCGACTTGACCCGAAAATCGCCGGGCTAGGCTTTCAAAGCGCGTTAGTGCTGATGTTGCATCGACTTCTTCGCTGTCTTCGACCAGCGGGCATATCCAATAGACCTTGTCACCGCGATCAAGCGCTGACCCGACACGCTCCACGAGCACATCAAGTTTTGTAAGTGGCAAGCTGGCCGTCTTGATTGGTTTGCGTCCTGCAGGCTTTTCATCAAGCCGTGACGAATCCATGTCTCCATAAAGCGTCAGCACCAAGGTTCGCGGAATGGGCGTCGCCGTCATCACGAGCACATCCGGCGCTTGACCTTTTCCGGCAAGTAGCAATCGTTGATGAACCCCAAAACGATGCTGTTCATCGATAACCACCAAACCCAAATCACTAAAATCGACCCCATCCTGAAACAAAGCGTGGGTGCCTATGGCAATATCAATCTCGCCGGCGGCCAGTGATTCTCTCTTGGCGCGCTTTTCAGCATTTGTGTCTTTGCCGGTCATGACTTCTATGCGCAGTCCCGCTGCAGATGCCAGCGGTTCTATCGTTCGAAAATGCTGGCGAGCCAGCACCTCGGTGGGCACCATCAATGCACCTTGCGCGCCCGATGCCACCGCCGCAGCGAGCGCCAAAAGCGCGACGATCGTTTTACCCGACCCCACATCGCCTTGAACCAAACGAAGCATACGTTCTTTCGACGCCATATCGGCGTAAATCTCCCCCAATGTGCGTTCTTGGGCACCAGTCAGTAGATGCCCAAATGCATCGCGAATTCTCTGGTCCAGGCGCGGGTCACTGGTCATAGATCGACCGATCGCCTTCATAACGCGCTGACGAACCAGACCTAATGCCATTTGATTGGCAAGGAGCTCGTCATAGGCGAGGCGACGACGCGTAGATCCGAGTGGTTCCAGATCATCGGGATTCTTCACTTCATGTGCCGCTCGGATTGAGGTGGCGAAATCTGCGAATCCCTCTCGCGTGAACACAGAGCGCTCAATCCATTCCGGCAAAACCGGCACCTGTTGCAAAACCTGTCGTGAGGCGCGCTGCAGAACCTTGCCGGTTACGCCAGCGGTCATGGGATAGATTGGTTCGATCAGAGGTAGCGCGTCTGCTTCGTCTGCCAAAACCATATGATCTGGATGAACCATAGATGCGCGACCGTTGAACCATTCAACCCGGCCGGAAACAACAACGTCGTGACCGGAAGGCAACGCACGCTCCAACCAATTTCCGTAGACCTTGAAAAACGTCAGCGCAATTTCACCCGACTCATCATGGCAATAGACCCGGTAAGGTGCCCGAGGCGCGCTGCGCGGCGCAGGTTGGTGTCGATCAACATGCAGCTCCAACGTCACGATTTCACCGGGAACAGCGTCCATTATCAGCGGACGCTTGGTGCGATCGATGACACCCACAGGCAGGTGAAACAACAAACCGGCAACCCGGGGAACGTCTTGATCCGCCGGCACAGGCAACAGATTCCCCAATTGTTTCGCGATCTTGGGGCCCACACCGTCGAGCGATGTGATGGGCGCAAACAGGGCGTCAAGGATCGAGGGGCGCATGGTATTAAATGGCGCAAAATTGATATCATATGCAAGGCTGACAATTGTGTTCAGACCGTCTATATCGCGCCCATACGGTGTCACGATGCGGCCTTAATTGTGCCGCAACGCCAAACCCAGAAGAAGCCGAAACAAGGAAACGCCTCTCTATGCAAAATTTGCTTTCAAGAGCTGCCATTTTCGCTGCGAGCATCATTGTGTCGATGACTGGCGCAGCAAACGCGCAGCAAGCTCAGAACCTACCGCGCGGCGAGTGGTTCAAGGTCTGCTCTAAACAAGCTGACAACGACATTTGTAATGTCCAAAACATCCGTACCGCACAAACTGGCCAGTTGGTGACCGCTGTCAATCTGATTCAAATCACCGGTAAGAACACGCGTTCGTTGTTCCAGATCGCCGTTCCTACCGGTCGTGTCATCCCCGCCGGTATCGCAATGCAAATCGACGGCGGAGAAGCACAACGGATCAACTACGCCATCTGCTTGCCAGACCGCTGCATCGCGGAAGCGCCACTGACTGATGATCTGGTAAACGCGCTTAAACGCGGCGGCTCGATGCGATTGACTTCAGTCAACTTCCAGCAGCAGCCAAATCCAATCGAGATATCGCTATCCGGTTTCACAGCTGCTTTCGACGGCGAGCCGCTCCAGCAATCTGAGCTGCAATCACGCCAGCAAGAACTACAGGCTGAAATTGAGAAACGTCGCGAAGAGTTCCAAGAGCGCCTACGCGCTGAGCAGGAGCGGGCCAAGCAAGGTAACTAAGGCCGAAATAGATGAGTTCTCATGGAAAACCCGGCATAAGCCGGGTTTTTTAATGCGCGGTTTCAGCTTCCACAGCGCTGGCCATTTTAGCCAATTTGGTCATCAAAACCGCAACACCGTTAAGCCGTTTTTCCGCATCGCGCCAATCGCGAATAAAGACGATGGATTGATCAGGACGTATCTTGGCCAAATTACCCTGTTCGCCGATAAACGACACAAGACCCGCCGGATTGGCAAAATTCTGTTCACGGAACGTAACGACCGCGCCTTTGGGCCCGGCGTCCAGCTTCTCCACATTGGCTTTTCTACACAGCGCCTTCAAGTAAACGATCTTCAACAGATGCTCGACTTCATCGGGCAGGGGACCAAAGCGGTCCACCAACTCCGCACCAAACGCATTGATCTCGTCAATCTCCTCAAAATCGCCAAGGCGTCGATAAAGTTGAAGTCGTAAAGCCAAGTCTGCCACGTAGGTTTCCGGTATCATGACTGGGGTTCCGACGTTAATTTGTGGCGACCAATCCGCCGACAAATGCTCATCATTCCCTTTGACTTCAGCGACCGCTTCTTCGAGCATCTGCTGGTAAAGCTCAAACCCAACCTCTTTGATATGGCCCGATTGTTCCTCGCCGAGCAAATTCCCGGACCCGCGAATATCAAGGTCATGACTGGCCAATTGGAAGCCGGCGCCTAGCGTATCTAGCGACTGCAAGACCTTCAGGCGGCGCTCCGCTGTTTTGGTCAGTTTCTTGTTCGCTGGCAGAGTGAAGAGCGCATAGGCGCGCACTTTTGATCGTCCAACACGTCCACGAAGCTGATAAAGCTGCGCCAACCCAAACATGTCCGCGCGATGCACAACGAGCGTATTTGCCGTTGGGATATCCAAGCCCGACTCCACGATGGTCGTCGACAGAAGCACATCGAACTTGCCGTCATAAAAGGCGTTCATAATGTCTTCAAGCTCACCGGGCGCCATCTGGCCGTGAGCCACCGCAACACGCAATTCCGGAACAGCCTCGTCCAAAAAGGCTTTGACTTCGTCAAGGTCGGCAATCCGAGGGCACACATAAAAACTCTGACCACCGCGGTACCGCTCGCGCAGAAGCGTTTCGCGAATGATCAAACCGTCAAATGGTGAGATAAAGGTCCGCACTGCAAGCCGATCCACAGGTGGGGTGGTGATCAACGACAACTCTCGCACGCCGGTCAGCGCCAATTGCAGCGTCCGCGGGATTGGCGTGGCAGATAGAGTGAGGACGTGGACGTCGGACTTCAGTTCTTTCAGACGTTCTTTGTGCTTCACGCCAAAATGCTGCTCTTCATCGACAATCAAAAGCCCCAGATTTTTAAAGCTGATGCCTTGCCCTAAAAGCGCATGCGTACCCACGACAATGTCCGCCTGGCCGCTGGCGGCACCCGCTTTGGCGTCAGCAAGCCCTTTTGTCCCCGCCAAACGCGAAGCGTGTGCCACATTGACGGGCATTCCGGCAAACCTCTCGGAAAAAGACTTATAATGTTGTCGAGCAAGAAGCGTGGTGGGAACTACAACCGCAACCTGGAAGCCGCTCATGACCGCTAGAAACGCTGATCTGAGCGCGACTTCTGTCTTGCCGAAGCCAACATCACCACAGACGAGCCGATCCATAGGCTTGCCTTCACCCAAATCATGCGCCACGGCCGCAATGGCAGAAAGTTGGTCATCGGTTTCCTCGTAGGGAAAGCGCGCAGCGAACTCGTCGTTCAAACCATCTGGGGCTGACATGACGGGCGCATCACGCATATGGCGTTCAGCTGCAATGCGGATGAGTTGGTCCGCCATATCCAAAAGGCGCTTCTTGAGTTTCGCCTTGCGCGCTTGCCAACCGCCGCCGCCCAACCGGTCGAGCTGTACGTTGGTATCTTCAGACCCGTAGCGCGAAAGGAGCTCAATATTTTCCACCGGGAGCAAAAGCCGGTTTTCGCCAGCATAATGGATCTCAAGACAATCATGCGGTGCGCCAGCCGCCTCAATGGTACGAAGGCCTTCAAAACGCCCGATCCCATGCTCGACGTGAACGACGATATCACCCGGTGTAATGGAGGCAACTTCCGCGATAAAATTGGAGGCGCGCTTCTTCTTGCGTCGGCGGACCATACGGTCGCCCAGAATGTCCTGTTCGGACACGAAGACTGTGTCAGCGACAGAGAAACCATGTTCAACGTTAAGGACCGCACATCCGATCCGATTGGCGGGTAGTTCAATAAGCGACTGAAGCTTTCCGACGGTTTCAATGCCGCCGAGCTCATGTTCGCCCAAAATTTGGATGAGCCGTTGCAAAGACCCTTCGGACCAACCCGTCAGAACAACGCGCTTGCCATCATTACGCAGGTCGCTGAGATATTGGGCAGCCACGTCAAAGACGTTTGCGCTCTTGTCTGCCCGTTCATTTGAAAAATTCCGAGCAGGACGACTATTCACCGAAATGATTGTTCGACCGGCGCCTTCAGGCTGTTCAAATGGCGTCAATTGCACCGATGTACGCGCTGCCAACGTCGCGTCCAGCTCTTCTTTGTTCAGATAGAGTGCTTCCGGCTTGAGCGGGTGGTAAGGCCCGGCGCCTTCTTTGGCAGATTTGCCTGCGCGCTGATCAACACGAGCAGTAAAATACTCAGCAATCTGATCGATCCGTTCGCTTATCGCGTCAGTGCTCAAACTGTCAAAAACGACGGGAACGTTGGGCAGCGCGTCAAAAAGGGTTACAGTCTCTTCCATGAAGAGGGGCAACCAGTGTTCCATTCCGGCAAACCGATTGCCGGCAGTCACCGCCTGATAGAGCGCATCTTCACGGTCTGGTGCACCGAAGCGCTCGATGTAGCTTTTTCGAAAGCGCGATATGGTCTTAGGCGTAAGTGTAACCTCGCTCATCGGCAAAAGAGAAAAACCCTCGCGCTGTTTCGTCGTGCGTTGTGTCGCCGGATCAAAGGAACGAACTGTTTCCAACTGATCACCGAAGAAATCCAAACGCACCGGTTCTTCAAAGCCCGGCGCAAAAACGTCCAATATCCCACCGCGCACGGCGAACTCACCAACCTCCCGTACTGTCGGCACCCGCTCAAATCCATTGGTGGCAGCCGCCTCAATCAACATATCCATCGAAGCAACGCCGCCCGCTTTCACATTGATAATCTGCTTGGCAAGGCGGATCGGATTTGCGGTCCGCTGAAGGATCGCATTGGCCGTCGTCAAAATGAGCGTTGGCGTTGGAGAACTCTGGCGACCTAAGCGACCAATTCTAGCAAGAGCGTTTAATCGCTGAGCCGATATTGCGGTTGAAGGCGACACGCGATCATAGGGCAGGCAGTCCCAAGCTGGGAGTGAGATCCGCTTGATCCCAGGTGCCGCAAACCGAAAAACTTGCTCGATGTCAGCCATCCGGGCTGCATCGCGTGCGACGAAAATAACCGCCGTCTCGTTTCTCTGAACAAAACTGGATAGCAGAAATGCCTCTAGCCCGTCGGCGACACCGGACAATGTAACTTGGCCTGCGTCCGCCGGGACGTAGGGAAGTGTGAGTAGCTTATCTATCATTGCTAAGCGCGTTCGATCCCGTGAAACTCACAGATGGCACGAAACAACGGCGTGTTTTGATCATCGGGCACCGGCCCTTCGCCGGTAAACCACTTGAAAAGGTCGCGATCGAGGATCTCCATTAGGCGTTCAAATTCAACCAGATCACTCTCACCCATAAAAGGCACGCGCTCTTTGGCGTACTGTCCCAATATGATGTCCATCTCTTGCATACCCCGATGCTCAGCTCGAAATATGGCGCGTCGTCTACGGTTTTCGAGTGATAGATCCGGCATCTTCTGTGACCTGTTTGAGATGATGATCGCGTTACATAACCTTGTGCGTTTGCTCAAGGCTTTCGCTCAACACAGCTAGCGGCAAATTCACCCTTCCACTGCGCAATTGTGCTGCTAGGGTTGGAATCAGCAGCAACAGGAGTGTTCAGCCATGAAGCGAGCATTTACAGCCGTTTTTGTATCAGCCGTTGTTTCAACTTCAGGCGCTTGGGCCGAACCGGTGCACGGGATTGCTATGCATGGAGAGCCCGCTCTGGCAGCTGATTATGAGCATTTTCCCTACGCTGACCCCAACGCGCCGCAAGGCGGTGATATTAGTTATGGTGTTGTCGGAACGTTCGATAGCCTGAACCCGTTCGTTTTGAAATCCATGCGCACAACCGCACGTGGCATTTGGGATCCACAGTTTGGCAATTTGGTCTATGAAAGCCTGCTTCAACGATCACGCGACGAGCCATTCACCATGTATGGGCTACTCGCCGAAAAGGTCGAATGGAACGATGAGCGCACCTGGATTGAATTCACACTCAACGAAAACGCCAAGTGGAACGATGGCGTTTCGGTAACCCCGGAAGACGTGATCTTCACGTATGATATTTTCACCGAAAAAGGGCGCCCGCCTTACAATCGGCGTATGGCGCGCATCGAGTCCATCGAGAAAACCGGTGACCGCACGGTACGCTTCAACTTCAATGAAAGCTCAAACCGCGAATATCCGCTGATCATTGGGCTCACCCCCGTTTTGCCAAAGCATGCGATCGATCCGGATACCTTTGAAAACGGTACATTGGAACCACCGGTCGGCTCTGGACCCTTCGTGGTGGAAAATGTCGAGCCGGGGACTCGGATTACATACAAGAAAAACCCTGATTATTGGGGCAATAACACCCCATCCATGCGGGGTTTTGCAAACTACGGCACGATCACAGTTGAGTATTTCCGCGATTCGTCCGCGCAATTTGAAGCGTTCAAAAAGGGCGTGTTTGACGTGTATTTTGAAAGCGATCCGGTGAAATGGGCATCCGCTTATGATTTTCCGGCTGCGCAAGAGGGCAAGGTCAAGCAATCGACTTTTGTATCTGATCGGCCAGACCGATTCCTTGGTTTTTTCTTCAACACACGCCGCGATGTTTTCGCCGATAGAAACGTCCGCGAAGCGCTAACGATGTTGTATGACTTTGAGTGGGTGAACGAAAACCTCTTTAACGGCCTATATTCCCGTACCGGTTCCTTTTGGCAAAACTCTGGTGAACTGTCAGCACTAGACCGTCCCGCAACCAAACGGGAAGAGGAACTGCTGGCTCCGTTTATGGATCGGGTTTTGCCATCTGTCATGGACGGGACTTATACCCCGCCCGTCACCGATGGTTCCGGACGTGACCGCAACGTGCTTCGGGCAGCAGTCGCAAAGCTCGGCGAGGCGGGTTACGCCATCACTGACGGCAAAATGATGAAAGATGGCGAGCAGCTGTCATTTGAGATCTTGCTAGGCACCGCTGTCGGCACATCTAAAAACGAGGTAGAGCGGATGGCGCTTTCGATGCAGCGCGCAGCTGAAGCCATCGGCGTCGAGATCACTTTGCGTAGTGTTGATGATGCGCAATTCCAACAACGCCGCCAGACCTATGACTACGATATGGTAGCAGCCAGCCTTTCGGCATCCTTGTCACCGGGTGCAGAACAGGTCTGGCGTTGGGGCACGCAATCAGTCGAGCCAGAGGGTACCTTCAACTTTGCCGGCGCTAACGATCCCGCCATCGATGCGCTCATCGAAGAAATGGTCGACGCGCGAGGACGCGAGGATTTCGCAGCTGCTGTTCGTGCCCTCGACCGGGTTTTGATTTCCGGCCACTATGCCATCCCACTTTATCATTTGCGGGAAACTTGGGTTGCGCACTGGGATCATATCCAATTCCCCGACACCCCAACACCGCTTTATGGCTACCAACTGCCGGTATGGTACTCGACGAAGTAATAAGCGAAACAAAGGCTTAGCGCTTAATAGAACGGGTCCAACATGGACGAGAAAACAACACTGCCAGTCGATGTCATCTCCGACGTCATGTGCCCATGGTGCCTGATCGGCAAACGAAGACTACAGGCAGCTGCAGACATCGTCGCCGGCGAAATTGAACTCGAGATACACTGGCGACCATTTCAACTGGACGCCACGCTTCCCGACGAAGGCTTGGATCGCCAAACTTATCTGGAAAACAAGTTCGGCGGTCCGGACCGCGCTAAAGAGATTTATGGACACATAAAGCAGACAGGCGCCGAAGAGGGCATCGATTTTGCTTTTGACAAGATTGCCGTTTCGCCAAACACGCTCAACGCGCACCGCCTGATCCGGTTTGCAGGCGAGGTGGACTCGAACACCCAAAACGCAGTCGTTGAAGAACTTTTTGACAGCTTCTTTATCCAGGGTGGTCACATCGGTGACTTGGACATCTTAGCCGACATCGGCGCTAACGCAGGCATGGATCGATCGGCTTTGCTCGCTCGGTTAGCGTCTGAAGAAGCCCGCGATGAAACATCAGCAGAAGTAACGCGAGCATCGCAAATGGGCGTTACTGGCGTGCCGTGCTTCATATTTGACCGAAAGATCGCAGTGATGGGCGCGCATCCCGCCGACCATTTGGTCGAAGCAATGCGCGAAGCCGTCCGACAGCGCAGTATGTCGTAGTCAGACCGGAATCAGTGAGCTGTCATCTCACGCGTGGTGTAACGCCCGGCCTCGGCACTCCAATCAAACATTTCGTCGATTTGTGCGTGTCGCAACGGCCCGCTCTCAGCATCTTGGAGCAAATTCTGCTCAGATACGTAAGCCACATATTCAGACTCGTCATTTTCAGCTAGCAGATGATAAAAGGGCTGGTCTTTTCGTGGACGGATCTCTTCCGGTATCGCCTGATACCACTCCTCGGTGTTATCAAATTCCCGATCGATATCGAAAACGACACCCCGGAACGGAAAGAGTCGGTGACGAACGACATCACCGATAGCAAATTTTGTAATCACAGATTTTGCGTTCGAATATTTCATGAGCGCAATGTGTGACGTTTGAATTCCAAGTTCAAGTCCTTGCAGGTGCGGCTTGCGACCGCTATCGCGACCGCAAAGAAGGAACAATAAAGTGCAGGTACTGGGACTCGTCCTACCTTTTTTTGGACTGATCGCGATTGGGTTCATTGCCGCCCGGGTATTACGCACACCCGCTGAAGGGCTGGCATGGATGAACACCTTCATCGTGTACATTGCGCTGCCAGCTTTGTTCTTCAATCTCCTTTCGCGCACACCGGTCGAGCAGCTGACCCAGTGGCGGTACATTTTAGCCACCACACTGACCACATTCATCATCTTTGCGATCTCGTTCGTGATTGCGGTCCTTAGAAATGGCGGCAAAGTGCCGGAAAGCACAATCATGGGATTGGGTGCCGCTTACGGGAACATTGGGTATATGGGGCCGGGTTTGGCACTCCTGGCATTTGGCGAAGCCGCAATTGTTCCTGTGGCGCTGGTATTTTGCTTCGACAACACGCTTCATTTCATTCTTGCGCCCTTGTTCATGGCGCTGTCCGGTAAAGATCAAACGGGTCCCAAAGGCTTCCGATTGGCATTTGACGTGTTGCGCAAGATCCTGACGCACCCTTTTATTATGGCAACCATTGTCGGGATTGCGGCAGCAGTCTTGGAACTCCAACCGCCGCAGGCCATTCAAACGCTGATCGATTATCTGGCCAACGCCGCAGCACCCTGCGCTTTGTTCGCCATGGGCGTGACGCTCGGCTTGCGACCCTTGAGACGCGTGCCGGCCGAGGCTGTCTACATTACAGTCCTCAAACTGATCGGCGCGCCGCTATTGGTTTACATCATTGTTTCAAGGGCAGGGGACTTCCCAGATGTTTGGGTCTACGCCGCGGTTCTATTGGCAGGCTTGCCCACCGCTACCAACGTTTTTGTCATCGCACAGCAATATGACGTTTGGGTGGAGCGGGCTTCTGCGATAGTGCTCATCACAACAGTCTGTTCGGTATTTACCGTATCCGCGCTGCTTTATTTGATGACCAACAATATATTACCACCGGACCTTTTTTAGTCGAACAAGCCGCGCAAACCTCCGCCAGGACTGATGCCCTCGCGCATAAAAAACGACCGCAGGAAGCTAATATTTTTCAAGGCGCTAAGCCCGGTCGCGCGCAACGCCTGTACGGGAAGCAGGTCGGTTAAAAGCGAGCGATTGAGCGCATCGACAGCCCCGGTACGCACATAAATGTCCGCTCGGCGCCGTCGGTCATACGCACGCGTGACCTTAGAACTGCCAAGTTCGTAGCCAGCAGCTTTCGCGTCGCTCAAAACCGCACCCAGATCATCGATATCGCGAAATCCGAGATTGAGGCCTTGCGCGCCAATTGGCGGGAATGAGTGTGCTGCATGGCCAACCAGCATAACGCGCTCGTGCCCAAAACGATGCGCCACACTGGCCGACAAGGGCCACGCTTGAAGCGTTGCCGGGTTTTTTATTTTCCCAAGCGTGTGTTGAAGGTTCTTTTCAATCAACAGGCTCAGTTCCGCTTTATCCATTGCCGTCAACTCGGAAACGCGTTCAGGTTCGACAACCCACACCAAGCTCGACCTATTGCCGGGAAGCGGCACTTGGGTAAACGGACCTTGCGGCGTATGAAACTCAGCGGAGACCCCCTGGTGTGGTCGTTCATGATCGAACGCCGTTACCAATGCAGTTTGCGGATAATCCCATTTGCGAACACCGATATCAGCTGCATTTCGAACCAGAGAATTTGCGCCATCAGCGCCTACAATTAGATTTGCATCGATAATCGTTCCGTTGGAAAGCGTAGCCGAGACGTGATTGGTATCAAACGCAACCGCAGACACCATCGCATTGTGGACGGTGATGTTCTCATCGTTCTCGACAGCCGTTCGCATCGCGCCGTTGAGAACGCGGTTTGGAATGTTAAAGCCGAACTGATCGTAGCCTGTTTCCGAGGATTTAAAATCAACGCTCGGCGCACGAAGAAGACGCCCGGTATCATCAATGATGCGAAGGACCCTGAGCGGCGCCGTGTTACTTTCGATGCCATCCCAAACGCCCATATTTTTCAACAAATCAATCGCGGGCATCATCAAAGCTGTTGTACGCGCGTCGCTCTCCAGGTGAGTGTCATCCGGTGCTGCCATCGCGATTTTAAAGCCTGCAGCGCTAGCCTCTAACGCTGCCGCAAAGGCAGTTGGCCCTGCACCGGCAACCAAAATATCGGTATGTTTTATCTCGCTCATACGTCCCCAAATGGCGCGCTTCACTGATCTTGTCCATGCGCCTGTTGACGCACAAGCCTGGAATGTTCGCAGCTCGTCCAAAAATTGTGCGTTTTGGCACTTGCACCACGCAACCGTCACGCTACGGTCGTGGGATTACCTGCGGATTGAACCAGCGATGACTAACCTGCTGCGCGTTCAGCAAATCACCAAGACCTTCGGGCCCTTAAAGGCCAATGACAGCGTGGATCTGGATGTCGATGAGGGCGAGATTCATGCGCTCTTGGGGGAAAATGGCGCGGGTAAATCAACGCTCGTCAAAATGCTGTTTGGCAGCCTTCAGCCAGACAGCGGCACAATTTCCTGGCGTGAAAACGCAATAACAATCAAAAATCCATCCACTGCCCGGGCATTTGGCATCGGCATGGTGCATCAGCATTTCTCGCTGTTTGACTCGCTTACCGTTGCTGAAAACATCGCTCTTTCACTCGATGATGTTGGCCAGCTGAAAGACATTGCGGCCAAAGCAAAGCAACTGGGTAAAACCTACGGCTTGGAACTCAACCCGGAGGCGCTTGTCGGCGACTTGTCAGTTGGAGAGCGCCAAAGGGTCGAGATCATTCGTTGCCTGCTTCAACGCCCCGATCTGATCATCCTCGACGAGCCAACGTCGGTTTTAACACCGCAGGAAGCAGAGCGCCTGTTTGAAACGCTTCGCCTACTGCAAAGTGAAGGCAAAGCGATCCTCTATATCTCGCATCGCTTGGATGAAGTTAAAAGCCTATGCGATCGCGCAACAATTCTAAGGCACGGCAAAGTCGTCGCCCGTTGTGACCCCAAAAAGGAAACGGCCAAGTCATTAGCTGCCATGATGGTCGGCAGTGATGTCGAGGATATTGAACGCAAATCATCAACAGACATGAATTCGGCAAAACAATCGCCAGTGTTCGCGGTTCAAGGTTTGTCGCAGGCACCGCTTGGGCCTTTTTCGATCGGCCTGAAAGAAATAAACATTCGGCTGCGCGCCGGTGAAATACTCGGAATCGCTGGCGTGGCCGGCAACGGTCAGTCTGAACTGTTTGACGCATTGTCCGGTGAAGAAACTCAAGCCCAGCCAGCTACAATCGAGATTGCAGGACAATCCGCGGGTCAACTCGGTCCGAACGGCCGACGCAAGTTGGGAGCCGCCTTTGCGCCCGAAGAGCGCATGGGGCACGCGGCCGTCGGCAACATGCCGCTCAGCGAAAATGTGTTTCTAAGCCGTCATGCCTCCGATGCGTCCGCCTATAAAGGCGGCGGCATTTTGGGTATGATACGCCAAAGTGCGTTGACCAAAACGCTCGCCCGGATCGTCACCACAATGGACGTGCGCAAAACGGGAAATGACCCGGCTGCGGCGACGCTCTCTGGCGGCAATTTGCAAAAGCTGGTTTTGGGCCGCGAGTTTGATCGCAAACCCCGCGTTCTCATTTTCAACCAGCCTACCTGGGGTGTTGATGCCGGCGCTGCCGCCCGTATCCGGCAAACCATCATCGACGCGGCACAGGATGGGGCAGCTGCGCTCGTAATTAGCCAAGATTTGGACGAGCTTTTTGAGATCAGCACCAGCATCGCAGTTATGCACGACGGCCATCTAAGCGCACCGATCAACACAGACAAAGCGACCCGCAATCAAATTGGGCTGCTTATGGGTGGTGCCGACATTGCGGCAGTGGGGGAAGCGGCATGATAAAAATATCGCTCGAACGTCGCCCTACCCGAATTCCACTCCTTGGTGTCATATCCCCGCTTTTAGCGTTGGCAATCACACTGACCATTGGCGCGCTCATGTTCGCGATACTTGGTGAGCCGCCCCTTGAAGCGCTCTATGTTTATTTTATCGAACCGGTGACCGAGGTGTGGTCCATCCACGAGTTGCTGATCAAAGCGACGCCGCTGATTCTGATCGCGGTTGGTTTGGCGGTATGCTTCTCTTCCAATAATTGGAACATCGGCGCCGAGGGACAATTCATCATGGGGGCTATCGCAGGATCGGCGCTACCGGTTTTGCTGCCTGATGTTACCGGTCCCTTAGTCCTGCCTCTCATGCTGATCATGGGGGTGGCAGGCGGCGCGGCCTACGCTACCATTCCAGCGCTATTAAAGGCTCGTTTTCACACCAACGAAATTCTGAGCAGTTTGATGCTGGTCTATGTCGCCCAACTGTTCCTGGATTGGATAGTACGCGGACCTTGGCGCAACCCGGAAGGTTTCAACTTTCCGGAGACACGGCGGTTCCATGCAGACGCTATTTTACCCGAGATCGCCAGTGCATCGGGCAGGGCCCATCTGGGTTTTGTCTTTGCGATCATTGCTGCGATCGCAATCTGGTTCATGATGAGTCGTACCATGAAGGGTTTTGAGATCCGTGTGCTCGGCCAAAGCCCGAGAGCCGGTCGCTTTGCTGGATTTTCCCACCGCAAGATGGTTTTCTTCGCATTCCTGCTATCAGGCGGCTTGGCAGGCTTGGCTGGTATTTCAGAGGTTTCTGGTGCCATCGGCCAACTTAGACCAACCATTTCGCCCGGTTATGGTTTTACAGCGATCATTGTCGCGTTCTTGGGACGTTTGAACCCATTAGGGATCATCGCGGCCGGCTTGATCTTGGCGTTGTCATATCTTGGCGGGGAAGCCGCACAAATATCGCTTGGCGTTTCCAATAAGGTCGCAGCGGTATTTCAAGGATTGATCCTGTTTTCGGTTCTTAGCTGCGACACGCTGATCAATTATAAAGTGAAGGTCACCAGAACCTTGAGTGCCCGATCGGCACAACCGGGGAACGCGTCATGACCGCTACAATGATTGAAGCCATTCTTCTGACCACGATGACAGCCGCAACACCGCTTCTCCTGGCTGCTTTGGGTGAATTGGTCGTCGAGCGTTCAGGCGTCCTAAATCTTGGCGTCGAAGGCATGATGATTGTGGGCGCAGTCTCTGGTTTTGCCGCTGCTCAATTGGCCGGCAGCGCATGGGCCGGCGTCTTATTTGCGCCTATTTGCGGAGCTCTGTTTTCGCTGCTCTTTGCGTTCCTAACGGTTACTTTGGCGACCAACCAGGTCGCGACAGGCCTCTCGCTGACGCTATTAGGTCTGGGGGTTTCAGGCATGGCGGGAGAAGCTTTTATCGGCTTGCCCGGTATTAAACTGGAGGACATCAGCATTCCAGTCTTGGTCGATATCCCCTTCGTCGGAGAAATCTTGTTTGGTCAGGACCCAATTTTTTACATCGCGATGGCGCTGCTTGTTGGCGTCAATTGGTTCATCTTTAAAACCAAACCGGGCTTGGTCTTGCGGTCCGTCGGCGACAATCACGTTTCGGCCCACGCGCTCGGTATCAATGTTGCCCGGGTTCGGTACCTTGCCATCATGTTTGGCGGTGCCTGTGCAGGCCTGGCCGGTGCCCACTTGTCTTTGGTCTACACACCGCAATGGGTGGAAAACATGACCGCCGGTCGCGGATGGATCGCCCTGGCTTTGGTGGTATTTGCGTCGTGGCTACCGTGGCGGGTTTTGGCCGGCGCATACCTCTTTGGCGGCATCACAATCCTGCAGTTCCACGCGCAAGCGCAAGGCATTGCCATTCCTTCCCAGTTCCTGTCGGCACTGCCATATGTGGCAACGATTGTCGTACTGGTCTTGATTTCCGCAAACAGGCGGATGACGATGAAAAACACGCCGGCCATGCTGGGTAGACCATTTGTGCCGGATACCTAATTTACGGGGAAAGAAAACGGGATACGCCAGAGAGCAACACCAACCTCGAAACACATTGAAACCGTTCCAACGCCAGGGAGTGAAGGGAATATGAAAAAACTGACTGCAACACTTTTAGGGGCCGGCGCTGCCATCGCCATGTCGATGCAAGCCGCTGCTGCCGCTGATGCCAAGGCATGCTTTGTCTATGTTGGCCCAATCGGTGACTACGGCTGGAGCTACCAGCATCACCAAGGCCTTCTGGATGTCGAAAAAGCATTCGGCGATCGTGTGGAAACCGCCTATCTCGAAAGTGTTGGTGAAGGCGCAGATGCTGAACGTGCCATCGAGCGTTTTGCGCGCTCTGGCTGCGATATCATTTTCACAACATCCTTCGGCTATATGGACCCGACAAACAAAGTCGCCGCCGATTTTCCTGATGTGAAATTCGAGCACGCGACCGGTTACACAAGGGCGACGGAAAACGTTACCACCTACAACTCCAAATTCTATCAGGGTCGCTACATTCAAGGTCAGATTGCAGCGAGCATCTCAGAAACCGGGGTTGCCGGTTACATCGCATCATTCCCGATCCCGGAAGTTGTGCGCGGCATCAACTCGTTCATCTTGGGCGCACAATCAGTAAACCCTGACTTTTCGTTGAAAGTCGTTTGGGTCAACACTTGGTTCGATCCCGGCAAAGAAGCAGATGCTGCTAAAGCGTTGATCGACCAAGGGGTCGATATCGTCACCCAGCACACAGACTCCACCGCCGCCATGCAGGTTGCTGAAGAGCGCGGTATCAAAGCGTTTGGTCAGGCATCTGACATGCAAGCTTTTGGTGAAAACACGCAGCTGACATCCATCATCGATGACTGGGGCCCATATTACGTGGAACGCGTTGGTGCGGTTCTCGACGGCACTTGGGAACAGCAGGATGTTTGGGGCGGCATGATCGAAGGCCATGTGGCCATGGCGCCGTACCGGAACATGCCATACGACGTGGCCGCCAGAGCCAAAATCACCGAACGCGACATCATGATCGGTCGCCTTGAGCCCTTTACCGGCCCAATCATGAAGCAAGACGGCACTGAGTGGCTTGCCGAAGGCGAAACAGCTTCAATCGGTGAACTGCTCGGCATGGATTTCTACGTACAAGGCGTTGACGACCAACTGCCGCAATAATCACTTGTTCAGGCAACGACGAAGAGAAGGGCGCCTTGAGGCGCCCTTTTTTATTCAGCTGCAACCGGTGCGCCGTTTATTCCAATCGGCACAACATTTCGACCGAGCGCCCGCCCAGCGAACGCAGCAAACACGAGCATGACAATCCATGGCGCAAGCGAATAGCCTTCGGTCATCGTGAGCAACACGGTAATCGGCAAAAAGAAACCGGCAATCAGACTGTTGCGCTCGATACTGTCCATTTCGCCCCACGCAACCGCAGACACGAAGAATGCAGCCGCAGGTGCCAACAGATAGAGATCATAATTCAGACCAAATGGCGTGACGATCAATGCACCGGCCATGAGGACAGCGCATTTGAGCGAATGCGATGCCGACGATTTTGCACGCCATACCTGCCAAACGACAAGAACAACGCCAAAGCTAACAGCACCATGGATCGCCATCGAGATACCGTGGCCAATCCCAACTGAGCGTAGACCCGAGTAAGTCGAGATCATTTTGGCAAAGCCAACTGATCCTTGCTCAAGGACATTGGTAGCATCTTGCGTTTGCGCCAAGAACGCTTGCCAGACATCTATACCAAGGACAAACGCGCTGGTTGCGGCAAGAACAAGCGTGGTGGCGACCGCGGAAAAGATTGCGCGCCATTGCCCAGCCGCCAAAAGAGCGATGGGGATAAGAACACCCAATTGCGGCTTAAACGTTAGCACACCAAAGAATATGCCAGCCAACACGGGACGGGACGGCAAAACGTAAAGCCCCCAAGCAAAAAGACCTGCCGTCAAGAATGCATTCTGACCGTGGGATATGTTCAAAAACGCGGCCGGAAAAGCGAGGGCCAGCAGTAGTGTCAACTTTACCTCGCCCGTAATCCGCACCATCGCCCAACCAACCAGCACAAAACTGAGGACCAACCAAAGCAAAAGGGCGACGTAAAAAGACAAAACACCGAAAGGCAAAAGCATCAGTTGAAAGTGGGGCGGGTAGAAAAATGCGAAAAAGCCGCCTTCAGGGAAAAGTGATTGCTGAATGGGCTCAAATGTTTGTCGTGCATAGGCAACAGTCGGGTCAGCATACAAAGCTTCACGGGCTGCCACCCAAAAACTGACAAAATCGCTGCCAAACGGATTACCATTTGGCAAGAGCCCATCGTTGCTCGCCAATACGTAAGCTGTGGCCGCCGCCAGCATTCCGACCAAAATGAGGGGATAAATTTTCAGCCGGTCTTGATCGACCCAAGACGCGTTGACCAATGAGTTCAGCAAGCTGCGCACTCCGACAAACGATTTCTGACCAAGTTATTAGCAGCACAACCATTAGAAAGTGGTTACGCGATCGAAAGGAACTAATTGCGACCTGTCCTTGCCGCAGATCTGGTTCGCAAGCGCTAAACTCTCTGTCATAACATGAGTTCGGGAGGAACCATCGCAGATGGCGACAAATACACTTATCGATAGGCCCGCCAAGGGCAAACGCCGAGCGCATCTGCCCAAAGGCAGACAAGTGCAATCCGCGGATCTGGCCGAGGTTTCTGCGATATTAGGCGATCTGCCGCGCCGCAAAGATCTTCTCATCGAAGCGCTCCACCTGATCCAGGATGACCAAGGGCATTTAAGCGCGCCATATTTGGCAGCACTGGCTGAATTATTCCGCTTGTCGCAGGTGGAAGTATATGAAGTTGCGAGCTTTTATCACCATTTTGACGTCGTCAAAGAAGGCCAAACACCGCCGCCAGCCCGAACAATTCGCGTGTGTGACAGTCTGAGCTGCATGCTAGCTGGCGCGGAAAAGCTCATCGCAGAACTCGAAACACGTGCGGCCGACGATACTCGTATTCAGCGTGTTCCATGTATCGGTCGCTGCGCGCAAGCACCGGCCGCACAGGTGGGAAAAAAGGCCATCGACAATGCAACCGCCGAAGCCGTCTTGTCGGAAACGCAGATCGAACCCACGATACCCAATTATCAAACGCTGGACGCCTACCTGGCCGATGGCGGCTACGCGACCTTGCGATCGGTCATCGAAGGCAGCTTGACGCAGCAAGACGCGATCGCGACCATGTCTGAAGCCGGCCTTCGCGGTTTGGGCGGCGCTGGTTTTCCGGCAGGGCGCAAATGGTCGATCGTCGCCGGTTTTGATGGCCCCCGATATATGACGATCAATGGAGACGAGGGCGAGCCGGGAACGTTCAAAGACCGCTATTGGCTGGAACGCCAACCCCACAAAATGTTGGAGGGCGCTCAGATCGCTGCGCAAATTGTCGGGTGCGAAAAGATCTTCATCTACATGCGCGATGAATATCCTGCGATCATCGACATTTTAAAGCGAGAGATTGATCGATTAATCGGTTCCGTCATCCCGACCGTGCCGATGGAAATCCGACGCGGTGCCGGCGCCTATATCTGCGGTGAAGAAAGCGCGATGCTGGAAAGCATTGAAGGCAAACGCGGCCTCCCGCGCCACCGGCCACCTTACATTGCCGAAGTTGGGCTCTTCGGCCGCCCGACACTTAATCACAATGTCGAAACACTTTTTTGGGTACCCGATATTTTGAACAAAGGGGCAGACTGGTTCCGCGCGCAAGGTAAACCGGACCATCCCGGTTTTCGAAGCTATTCAGTATCCGGACGCGTAAAGAAACCCGGTGTTGTGGTTGCTCCTGCAGGGACCACCGCCAGCGAATTGATCAATGACCATTGCGGCGGCATGCTGGATGGGCATGAATTTAAAGCCTATTTGCCCGGTGGTGCGTCAGGCGGCATTTTACCCGCCTCGTTTGGGGATATACCGCTGGATTTTGGCGGACAACTGGCGGACGAAGGGGCCTTTGTCGGCTCGCATGCCGTGGTGATCCTCTCGCACCAGGACAACATCAAAGAGGTCGTTGTCAATCTCATGCAGTTTTTTGAACATGAGAGCTGTGGCCAATGCACGCCGTGCCGGGCCGGAACTGAGAAGATGCTGAGCCTGCTTAGCGAACCAGGAAAGCTCGATGAGGCAACGATCCAAGAGCTTGAAACTGTCATGCGTGACGCTTCGATCTGCGGTCTAGGGCAAGCAGCACCCAATCCGGTAGCCCATTTGTTTAAGCACTTTCGGGATGATCTGTGATGACGGACAAACGCGTTAGCTTCACCCTGGATGGACAAGATGTTGAAGCAGCTGCCGGTGACACGATTTGGTCCGTCGCAAAGCGCCACGGGAACCGCATCCCACACCTTTGTCATCTTGATCAAAAAGGTTACCGGCCAGACGGTAATTGCCGCGCTTGCATGGTAGAAATTGAAGGAGAGCGAACCCTAGCTGCATCCTGCGTGCGCAAGGTAGCCGACGGCATGGTAGTCAAAACCGACACCGAGCGAGCCGACAGCGCCCGCAAGATGGTTTTTGAATTGTTGGCCGCCGATATGCCTGATCGCGACGCGTCACCCGACACCCAAAGCCCGTTCTGGCAATGGGCACAGACTTGGCGGATCAAAGAAAGCGATCGCCTACCATCGAAGGGCCACGACGACCGATCAGCACAAGATCTCAGCAACCCCGCAATCGCTGTCAATCTCGACAGTTGCATCGCTTGTGGCTTGTGCGTTCGCGCATGCCGGGAGGTGCAAGTCAACGATGTGCTTGGGATGGCCGACCGTGGGCACCACGCTACACCAGTATTCGACATTCACGATCCCATGGGCCATTCCACATGCGTGACGTGCGGGGAGTGCGTGCAAGCGTGCCCAACCGGCGCACTGCTCGAGAAAAGCCTTCTGGCAGATGACGGAAAATCAAGTAATATCAGAGATTTCGACGAAGAAGTTGATTCCGTTTGTCCGTTTTGCGGCGTGGGATGCCAAACGACTGTCCGGGTGAAAGATGAAAAAATAGTGCAGGTCGATGGCCGCGATGGTCCGGCCAACGAAAACCGGCTTTGTGTAAAAGGCAGGTTTGGTTTTGACTATGTGCATAGCCCAGAGCGGCTGACAAAACCGCTCATTCGTCGCGATGATGCACCCAAACGCGGTGACATCGATATGCGCTCGACACCTATCAATGAAGTTTTCCGCGAGGCAAGTTGGGACGAGGCATCAGATCTCGCAGCGCACGGTTTCAAAACGATAATCAAGGAACAAGGTGGCCAAGCGCTCGCCGGTTTCGGTTCGGCGAAAGGCTCAAATGAGGAAGCCTACCTTTTCCAAAAATTAATCCGCCAAGGATTTGGCACCAACAATGTCGACCACTGTACCCGGCTTTGCCATGCGTCGTCGGTCGCCGCGTTGTTGGAGGGCGTTGGCTCTGGCGCTGTCTCCGCGCCCTTTACTGATGCCCTTGAGGCCGACTGTATCATCGTCATCGGCGCACGACCGACCACCAATCACCCCGTTGCCGCCACCTATTTTAAGCAGGCTGCACAGCAGGGTAAAAAACTGATGGTGTTTGACCCGCGCCGACAGGATCTGATGCGGCACGCCACCCATGCCATCCAGTTCAAAGCAGGTTCTGACGTCGCGATGTTAAACGCGATGTTACACGTGATCATCGAGGAAAAACTCTACGACGAGCAGTATATTCAAGCCAATGTCGACGGGTTTGAAGCACTTCGGGAAAAAGTCGCGGACTTTTCGCCGGAAGCCATGGCCGAAACGTGCGGCGTCTCAGCGGATATGTTGCGTGATTGCGCGCGAACCTATGCCAAAGCAGAGCGTTCAATCATTTTTTGGGGCATGGGAATATCCCAACATACGCACGGAACCGACAATTCGCGTTGTTTGATCGCGCTTGCACTAACCACCGGGCATGTCGGCAGACCCGGAACAGGCCTTCACCCACTGCGTGGACAGAACAATGTTCAGGGCGCTTCAGATGCCGGGCTCATTCCCATGATGTACCCGGATTATAAGCTTGTCGAAAATGCCGACGTCCGCTCAGGCATGGAAGATGCCTGGGGCAGGGCGCTGGACCCAAAACGTGGCCTAACAGTTGTTGAAATCATGGATGCAATCCACGACGACCAAATCAAGGGCATGTATATTATGGGTGAAAACCCTGCGATGTCCGATCCGGACCAGACGCATGCACGCGCTGCGTTGGCCAAACTAGATCACCTTGTCGTTCAGGATATTTTCCTCACAGAAACGGCTTGGCATGCCGATGTGGTTTTCCCGGCATCCGCACATGCGGAAAAACTGGGAACCTACACCAATACCAACCGCCAGGTTCAAATTGGGCGACCAGCGGTGCCACTGCCCGGCGAAGCCCGCCAAGACTGGGAGCTGATTGTCGAACTGGCCAACCGTCTTGATATGGGTTGGCGTTATCCAAATGGCGTTAGTGACGTTTACACGGAAATGGCCGGCCACATGCCATCATTGGCGGGAATTGGCTGGGAAAAACTGGAACGAGAGGGCGCTGTTACCTATCCCCTTGATGGTGAAACCGGGGTAGGACGTGACGTGATTTTCGATGATGGTTTCCCGACAACTGATGGCCGCGGAAAAATTACGCCAGCCGATCTGCGCGCGCCCGACGAAGTGCCCGATGATGATTTCCCGATGGTGCTGACCACCGGTCGGCTTTTAGAGCACTGGCACACCGGCGCGATGACCCGGCGTGCCGTTGTTTTAGACCATCTTGAACCACAGGGCATTGCAGCGATGAACCCCCGAGAGATTGAACGCCAAGGCCTTATCGTTGAGCAATTGGTTGAAGTTTCAACACGGCGCGGAACCGTCAAAGCACTACTTCGCGCGGACCGCGAAGTGGCAGACGGGATGATTTTTATGCCATTTGCGTTCAATGAAAGCCCCGCTAACGTACTGACAAACCCACAATTGGACCCGTTCGGGAAAATTCCGGAGTTTAAATATTGTGCCGCGCAGATCCGCTCTGCTGAAGAGCCGAGCGTCGAGGCCGCAGAATAGTGGGTGTTGTATGGCGTTCGGCGGTGATAGTTGTTTTGTTTGCAATCTCATCCCTCGGCCACGCCAATGCAAACGAAACCATGATCCTTGAGGATTTTTCCGATGGCGCGCAGAAACGCTGGTCCTACGTCGCTGACACGGTGATGGGTGGCGAATCGGCCGGTTCGATCAGTTTTGAAGAAGAAAATGGCGAGGGCTTTGTAAGGCTCGTAGGAAACGTTTCGACCAGAAACAATGGCGGGTTCATCCAAGTCCGCACGCGCCTGGCCAGCGGATTGGCGCCAAATAGATCCGGTTTAAAAGTGCGAGTGCGCGGCAATGGAGAAACTTATTACATATTCCTGCGCTCAAAATTTGCGACACGCCCTTGGCATTCTTATCGCTTGAGCTTCACTACAGGCCCCAACTGGCGGGATATTGAATTACCCTTGAACGAATTTCAGCCCTCTCGGCCTGAACTGCCAGTAAACATATCACCTGAAGATGTTACCGGGATCGGGATCGTCGCTTACGGGGCCGACTTTGCCGCAGACCTTTCAGTTGCGACTATCGGCACTTTTTAACCCGAAATTGCGCTGGCAGAGGGAGTGGGATTCGAACCCACGAGACGCGTTAACGCCTGCCGGTTTTCAAGACCGGTGCCTTCAACCACTCGGCCATCCCTCCGCGCGAGACGGCCTCATGCCACAAGCTTACTGATAAACGCAATACGGTTTGGCGGTTTTTTCAAAACAGTTTTATTTTCATTAATCCGATTGGCAGCCAGCGACGTATTCTGACCAATGCAAATGGACTGAGGGGACCCATGAGAACTCGTTTGACTCTAACATCAATTCATTCGGCCATAGTGATGGTCTTTAGCTTACTAATATCCGTCAGCGCGCCAACCACTGCTGCGTCCGAGACACTTTCTGGCGATGTGCTAAAAAGTTTTGTGAACGGTAAGCGTGTATATTTAAGAGTGCCATTGGGTGGAGAGTTCCCGCTCTACTACCAAACTAATGGGCAGGTGACCGGCGATGGAACAGCGTTGGGCTTGGGTAGATACCTGGCGCCCAAAGAGACCGGCCGATGGTTCGTGCGAGGCTCTAAACTGTGCCAACAGTTTCCCACTTGGTACAAAGGTGAGGTCTCTTGTTTCCGTATCTACAAGACGGGAGAGACAACACTACGCTGGACGCGCGATGACGGTTATTCAGGCCGTGCCCGTGTTGCCGGGTAGCAGCTTAAGTTCACGCCACTTAACGCGCTGATAATGTGTGTGTGCTAGTTCTTGCACAGATGCGGCTTATGCGACTTGGCCGCATCGTTCCATTTTTGTATGTGCGTATTGATGGAAAGAACACAGGTAAACATTCAGCGTATTCAGCGCATACCGGCTAAAAGTACGGCTGGTGTTGTTGCATTTGCGTTTTTTCTTTCTGCGTGCGCCGGCGGTGCACCGCCGCGTCCTTCCGCTACAATAACGTCTGGCGCGCCTTATCCTGACGCCAGACCAGTTACTCAATCCGTTTATGGCGCGGTACCTGTTGCAGTGCTCAACGGGCCCACTGCCGGTGATGAGTTCTTTTCTGTTGCCGCATACGGAGTAGCTGCGAGCCCGCGCGTTGCTTTGGGCACCAGCCTGCCGCGGGGTGGTGGCTACTACAAGATTGGAAAACCTTACACTGTCGCAGGTCGCCGCTATTACCCGACCCGTACACCCAAAAAGACGCAGACCGGAAGCGCATCTTGGTACGGTGCTGCGTTTCACGGTCGTAAAACTGCCAATGGCGAAATTTATGACATGAACCATTTGACGGCGGCCCACAAAACAATGCCGTTACCGTCCTACGCGCGGGTAACAAACTTGGCCAACAACCGATCAATCATCGTGCGTGTCAACGATCGCGGGCCATTTTCAAACAACAGAATCATCGACTTATCCAAAAGGGCGGCAGACCTGTTGGACTACACGCGAGCCGGAACTGCGCGTGTCCAAGTCAACTATCTTGGCCCTGCGCCCCTTCATGGCAACGATGACGCTTTCTTGGCAAGCTCGTTCCGGAGACCAGCCAATGGCGGCTTCTCAAGCGGGTTTACCGCCTATTTTGCCAACGAGGTATCTGCCAAGGTTACACGTGCAGACTACGCTACACTTAGAGTACAACGGGCGTTCGCTGCGCAATAACGCCGGCTACGAGCGATCAAACCGATAGCTGATAAAAGTTCGGCAAAAACGGTGACGGCATTTGCCTCCATGCCTCCCGCATAATATCAAGACATCGGCGGATGGGACACAGGTAGTGGAGAATACCGAGATGCGTTGGTTTTCGAACGGTATAGGTGCGGCCTTTATTTACGCGATCATGGTAGTCGCAACACACTCAACACTGGTTTTGAATGCGCAGGCCCAACTATTTGAAACCAAGGCCGCCAACGCCATTTTGATGGATGTCACAACCCGCTCAGTGCTGTTCAACAAAAACGCCGATGAGAGCGTACCACCAGCTTCGCTCGCCAAGCTGATGACCATGGAAGTTGTCTTTCACGCGCTTAAAACCCGGCAACTACTTTTGGATGATACGTTTCAAGTCAGCGAAAACGCTTGGCGTCGCGGGGGCGCGGCATCGGGCGGCTCAACCATGTTCGCCGAACTTAATTCAACAATCAGTGTTGAGGATTTAATCCGCGGCGTGATCGTACAGTCGGCCAATGATGGCTGCATCATTTTGGCTGAAGGAATGGCGGGTACCGAAGAAACCTTCGCTTCCTTGATGAACGAACGCGCAAAAGCAGTCGGCCTTAAAAACTCGGTCTTTGTCAATTCGACCGGATTACCGGACCCTGGACAACGCGTAACAATGCGCGATCTGGTAACACTGGCGACGTATATGCAGAGCGAGTATCCGGAATATTATCGCTACTATTCCGAGACCGCGTTTGAATGGAACAATATCAATCAACGCAATCGCAACCCGCTTTTGAACATGGATATTGGCGCCGACGGCATGAAGACCGGTTTCACCGAAGAGAGCGGTTATGCGATCGTCGGATCTACGGTGGTGGATGGCCGGCGTCTTGTTGTCGCCATGTCGGGCATGGAGAGCCAACGCGAACGCGCGCAAGAGGCAAGAAAGCTACTGGAGTGGGGGCGGCGGGCTTTTGACGAAGTAGCATTGTTCAGCGAAGAAGAGCCGGTCGGTAATGTCCGCATGTATGGGGGCGCGGACTTTGTTGTCCCTGTAGCTCCCGAAAAAGGTGTAACCTTCCTTGTTCCGATCGGTGCGACAGAAAATTTGCGCGCTCGTATAGTATTTGAAGGGCCCGTACTTGCCCCCGTCCTTGAAGGGGACGAGATTGCCGAGCTACACCTCTATTACGGTGACGATTTGGCTCAAATCACACCACTTTATGCTGCAAAGTCTGTTGAGAGGGGCCCAATCCATCGACAAGCACTGGATGCACTAAGTGAATTGGTGCTTGGCTGGTTCTAGGTGCACTGGAATAGCGAAAGAAAGCTTTGAACGCACAAGCCAAAAGCAATGGCCACACAAAGGGCAAATTCATCACCTTTGAAGGTGGTGAGGGCGTGGGCAAAACCACGCAAATCAGGCTTGTTGTGGAACGGTTGGCTGAATTTGACATTAACGTGGTTACCTCCCGTGAGCCGGGCGGCACCCCCGGCGCCGAAGCGGTTCGCCATGTCTTACTTAACAAAGCAGCGCTGGAGAGTTTCGGGCCGAAAATGGAAGCGATACTACTCTCAGCAGCCCGCAATGATCATGTCGAACAGTTTGTCAGACCGCACATTCTTGCCGGGAACTCCGTCATCCTCGATCGCTTCATGGATTCAACGCGTGTTTATCAAGGCGCGACGGGAAACATTCCGCAAAAGTTTCTTTCAACCCTCGAACGGGTGGCCATCGCTGGAATGTATCCAGACGCCACGATTATCCTCGATCTAGATCCACTCGTCGGGCTTAAACGCGCATCAAAACGCAGGACTCAAGGCGAAGATATCGATCGATTTGAAAAGGAAACTTTGGCTATCCACGAGCAAAGACGGGCGTCATTTCAAAAGATTGCCCGCGCCGAGCCGGAGCGCTGCACATTGGTAGACGCATCAGGAACGGCGCAAGAGGTTCATGGGCGTATTTGGCCGGTGTTCGCTCGGTTGTTTGGACTTGACCGTCCGGTCAAAGATCCCATCCACCAAGATGAAGTCGCGTAAACCAGTATGGCAGAGTTGAGCGACGTTTCGACATATGATGAACTTGAAGACGTGCCACCGCCAGCATCTGCAGTGCAGCTGATAGGCCATCAGGACCCTTTGGAACTACTGACTCGCTCCGCGGGCACAGGCCATCACGCCATTATTCTGGAAGGGCAGGCTGGTATCGGCAAGGCGACGGCCGCGTTCTTGTTGGCAAAGCAAATGCTTGGCGCAGGCGGCGCTATCAGCACCGGCATCGATGCTGAAAGCTCGGCGCATCGACAAGTTGCACAGGGTGCCCACCCCAACTTGATCCATCTGACACGGCAATGGTCGACACAAACGAAAAAGTGGAAAACGACCATCAGCGTGGACCAAGTCCGGGGTTTGCAAAGCTTTTTCGGGCTGACAGCCAGCACAGACTATCCACGGATCGTGATCGTCGATCATCTGCAAGACATGAACCGAAATGCCGCCAACGCACTGTTAAAATTGCTGGAAGAGCCACCAGCCAACACACTCTTTTTGCTGATTTCCCAAGGTTCGGGAACAGTCTTGCCAACGATACGATCGCGTTGCCAGCTGGTGCGTTTTTCGCCGCTGCCAACCCAACTTGTGGCCGAAGCTATCCTGAGCGTCGCAGGCAGTTCTTTCGCGCCAAACGAAGCTGCCGAAATCGCGAGCCTGTCAGGCGGCTCCGTTCGCCATGGACTAGTTATGGGCCTTTACGGGGGCATTGAGCTGCTGGAGGCAATCGACGGCATGCTCAAAGCTGAGGACTATGATACGAAAACGGCACATCGATTGGCAGCAATTGTCGCTGACCGGAAGCAGCCGACACAAGGGCAACTGATCAACGACATGCTACTTTCCTCACTGCACAGCTATGCAAAACACGCTGCTCAAAACGGGTCAAAGGTGGATGCTGTTAGGTTGGCGAAAGCAGCGCAAGAATTGGTCACTCTTCAGCGCACCGATGAAGCATTCAACATCGACCCGAGGCAATCCTTTTTGGTCGCGTCACAAAACGTATACAGTGCGATACACGGCACCAAATAAACGCGCGCTGCCATTCTACGCGGTTCCAACGGGCCCAAAAATCATCTAGAGCGCAGCGGAAGTATCATCTGAACATAGCTCGCAATGTCCGAAAAATTCTTTATTACCACCGCCATCTCTTATCCCAACGGGGCGCCTCATATCGGCCATGCCTATGAGTTGATTGCCACCGATGCAATTGCACGCTTTAACCGCCTGGACGGGAAAGACGTTTTCTTTCTAACCGGAACCGATGAACACGGCATCAAGATGCTACAGACGGCCCGCAAGGAAGGTATCGCCGTTCGCGAGTTGGCGGACCGCAACGCAAAACGCTTCGAGGACATGACGGCGGCACTAAACGCGTCCAACGATGACTTTATTCGCACAACCGAAGAGCGCCACCACCGGGCCTGCCAGGCGATTTGGCAACGCATGGCTGACAATGGCGATATCTATAAAGACGCTTATGCTGGTTGGTATTCTGTGCGTGATGAAGCTTATTATGATGAGGATGAGACCGAAGTCCGTGACGACGGCGAGCGTTACGGCCCTCAGGGAACCCCGGTAGAGTGGGTCGAAGAAGAAAGCTATTTCTTCAAATTATCAAAATATGCCGAGCCGCTCTTGAAGCTGTACGAAGATCATCCCGATTTCATCGGCCCCGATAGCCGCAAAAACGAGATCGTCTCCTTCGTAAAACGCGGCCTGAAAGACTTGTCAGTCTCGCGCACGACCTTCGACTGGGGCGTCAAAGTACCCGGGGACGAGAAACACGTGATGTATGTGTGGGTCGATGCGTTGACAAACTATGTGACGGCCACCGGCTGGCCAGAACAGACAGAACGCGCTGATTATTGGCCTGCAGACGTACACGTGATCGGTAAAGACATCACGCGCTTCCACGCCATTTATTGGCCGGCATTCCTGATGTCTGCCGGTTTACCACTTCCCAAACGTGTCTTTGGCCACGGTTTTTTGTTCAACCGCGGCGAGAAGATGTCTAAATCGCTCGGCAATGTCGTCGATCCGTTTGAAATGGCTGAACATTATGGCGTCGATCAAATGCGCTATTTCTTCTTGCGCGAAGTGCCGTTTGGCAATGACGGCAACTACTCACATGAAGCCATAATTGCGCGCACCAACGCAGATCTTGCCAACGGGTTGGGCAATTTGGCGCAACGGTCATTGTCCATGATTTTTAAGAATTGTGACGCGAAGGTGCCATCCAACGCTGATCTGACGGATGAAGACCGAGCTTTAATGGCGCTGTCAGACAACGCGCTTCGCACAGCGCGAGAAGCCATGGCCTCTCAAGCCGTGCATAAGGCGCTGGAAGCGATATTCACGGTTGTTACCGAAGCCGACCGATACATTGATGCGCAAGCGCCTTGGACGCTGAAAAAAACCGACGCCAATCGCATGGGCCACGTTCTCTACACGGTCGCCGACACGGTACGGCAGGTGGCAATTCTGGCGCAGCCTTTCATGCCAGTCGCCTGTGCAAAGCTCCTCGATTTGCTCGCCGTGCCAGCAGACTGTCGCCATTTCGCAAACCTTGCTGACAATCTGACACCTGGAACCTCATTGCCTAAGCCTGAGGGTGTTTTCCCTCGCTATGTCGAAACCGATGCAGCCTAGGTGATCGTTGATGGCCACACTTGTCGACAGTCATTGCCACTTGGACTTCCCGGACTTTGAACCAGAGCGCGACGCAATCATCGCGCGCGCTACCGAGGCTGGTATTGTGCGCATGATCACCATCTCAACCAAGGTGCATCAATTTGATCGCATTCGTACGATCGCCGAAATCTACCCACAGGTCTTCTGCTCCATTGGCACGCATCCGCATCACGCGGACAAGGAACCTGATGTCACGACACAAGATCTGGTTGCTATCGCTGCCCATCCCAAAGTGGTCGCGATTGGCGAAGCTGGTTTAGACTATTTCTACGATAACGCCCCAAGGCAAGCTCAGGAACAAGGCTTGCGTCGCCACATAGATGCCGCCCGACAAACGGGGCTTCCGCTGGTTATTCATTCACGTGAAGCTGACGAGGACATGGCCGAGATTTTGAGCGAAGAAACAAGCGGGAAGGGTGCTTTCCCCTTTGTTCTGCATTGCTTTACTGGCGGACAAACATTGGCAAATCGCGCCATTGAACTGGGGGGATATGTGTCTTTTTCCGGTATTGCCGCTTTCAAAAGATCAACGGCGCTACGTGATATAGCGGCAAATCTGCCCCGTGAACGAATACTCGTTGAAACCGACGCACCCTATTTGGCGCCACCGCCATATCGCGGCAAACGTAACGAACCTTCCTACGTACAACACACAGCCTCGATCATCGCTGATCATCTTGGCCAGTCGTTAGACGAATTTGCCCACAAAACTACTGAGAATTTTTATCGGTTATTCTCAAAAGTGACCCGCCACGATGACTGAATTAAAGGTCACCATATTGGGTTGCGGCTCTTCTTCCGGCACACCACGGCCCAATGGTGACTGGGGTAAATGTGACCCCAATAACCCGAAAAATCGACGCACACGCTCGTCCATACTGGTTGAACAAATCGGTAAAAATGGTGGCAAAACATCAATTGTGTTCGACACAGGGCCTGACTTTCGCGCCCAAATGTTGATGGCAAACGTCCAGCAAATTGATGCCATCGTGTACACCCATCCTCATGCCGATCACATACATGGGATCGATGATGTCAGAACCTTTGTTCTATCCCAAGGTCAGATGATCCCAACATATGGTGATACAGCAACATACAAGCGCCTGAACGAAGCATTTCGCTATATATTCCAAACACCAAAAGGTAGTTCTTACCCACCGATACTGACTCAGAATTTGATCGAAGCCGATAAGCCATTCATGGTTTCCGGGCAGGGTGGTTCAGTTGATTTATTGCCTATTTATCAGGAGCATGGCGAGATTTATTCACTTGGATTTCGAATAGATAACTTTGCTTATTGCCCCGATGTATCCGCCCTTCCCGAAAGTTCAATCGCCAAACTTTTGGGCTTGGACACGTTGATCATCGATGCGCTGCAGTATCGGGAACATGTCAGTCATTTTTCGCTTGGACAGGCGCTTGCAATGATCGACAGGCTTAAACCTAAACGCGCTTATCTCACGCACATGCACACGCCACTCGACTATCAAACGGTGAAGGACGAAACGCCTGATCATATCGAGCCTTGCTTTGATGGCATGGTCATCCATGTGCCGCGCTCGTGAAAGTCTAGCACCGGCACCGGCTTACATCTCGAGCAAGTGCCCTCAGCTCATATCAATATTTGTTCCATAATCCATATTATGCGACTTACTAATGTTGCTGTGGACATGACCGGCTCGCCCTCCGGTAAAACACGATACTGTGCTAGTCAGCCTCAATGGAACCTGCCCGCGACATTTCCCGCCTAATCGAAATCATGGCGCGTCTGCGCGACCCGGAAAATGGTTGCGCTTGGGATGTGGAACAAACATTTTCTACAATCGCGCCTTACACCATCGAAGAAGCTTATGAGGTTGCCGACGCGATAGAACGCGACGACATGCCTGAACTCACCGATGAGTTGGGCGACCTGCTGCTTCAAGTTGTTTTTCACGCACGTATGGCCCAAGAGGAAAATGCGTTTGATTTTGGCGATGTCGTCAATGCGATAACGACCAAGATGATCCGGCGTCATCCGCACGTCTTTGGCGAAGAAAATCAACGAAGTCGAAAACTGGCCAAAGGCACTTGGGACAAGATCAAGGCGCAGGAAAAAGCCGAAAAAAGAGCGCGGCAATTGCAGCAGTCAATCGACCGTGGAACAGACGAGGCGGCCTCCCTACTCGACGATGTACCAAGAGCCCTACCCGCGTTGATACGCGCGCTGAAACTGCAGCAGAAAGCGGCAACCGTCGGTTTTGATTGGGACACAGCGCCACCAATCCTTGACAAGATAGAAGAAGAAATCGGCGAACTGCGATCAGATATGCAAGCAGGCAATTCAGCCGGAATTGAAGAGGAGTACGGTGATCTACTCTTTGCTGTCGTGAACTTGGGCCGCCATCTCGACGTCAATCCCGAGGGGGCGTTGACCAAAGCATCCAACAAATTCAAATCGCGATTTGCATATATCGAAAAACGTTTGACCGAGGATGGAAAAGAGCCAGCAGCCGCGACACTGGCGGAAATGGAAGCACTTTGGATTGAAGCAAAAAGCGGGCCTAAGACGCCTTAAGGGTGGACACTGAACCCGCTGGCAGGTGACTTGCCATGAATTGATCGGTGTCGTGGGTGACACGCACATCAACGATCATCGTGCCGTCGTCTGTGACCTGGCGGCTGTCAACGATCCCATTTTCATAAAGCCATGCGACATCGGCAAATCGCGATGGCGGGAGTGAAACCCGGCGCCTCACCAATGTTCCGGAAATCCGCTCTTCAACCAGAGTAAGGAAGCTATCAATCCCCTCTCCCGTTATAGCAGACAAAGCCACCGCATTTTCATCGCGTTCCGCCCGTCCGACAATCATGTCCCTGTTTTCGGCCGGTAAAAGGTCAATTTTGTTCCATACGTGGATTACCGCATCGGCGCGCTCACCTTCGATGCCCAAATCGGCCATCACCACATCCACGTCATTTGCCTGCGCAGCTGCTTGCGAATGGCTGACATCGTGGACATGGACAATGATGTCGGCTTCACGCACCTCTTCAAGTGTCGCACGAAACGCCGCCACCAAATGTGTCGGTAGATCGGAAACAAACCCCACCGTGTCAGAGAGCACAGCCTGAGTACCGCCGGCTAGTTTTATACGTCGTAGGGTCGGATCCAAAGTTGCAAAAAGCATGTCTTTAGCGACAACTTCAGCACCCGTTATCCGATTAAAGAGTGTCGATTTACCCGCATTTGTGTAGCCAACAAACGCTATGATGGGCAGCGGTACCTTCTTGCGTTTTGCACGATGCAATGATCGTGTTCGACGCACCTGCTCCAGTTCGTTTTCAAGGCTTTTGATCTTGTCGCGCAATATGCGGCGGTCGGCCTCAATTTGGGTTTCACCCGGACCACCAAGAAAACCGGCACCACCGCGCTGACGTTCAAGGTGGGTCCACGACCGCACCAAACGCCCCCGCTGATAGTTGAGATGCGCCAACTCAACCTGAAGCGTGCCTTCTTTGGTGGCCGCACGCCGGCCAAAAATTTCAAGAATGAGACCGGTACGATCCAGAACTTTCGCGTTCCAGGCCTTTTCCAGATTGCGCTGCTGAATAGGTGTCAACGCATGATCAACGATCACAAGACCGGCCTCCATCGCAGAGACAATACCTGCAATTTCTTCCACCTTACCGGTACCGAAAAGCGTCGCCGGGCGCAGGTTGGCGATCGGAGCAATGATGGAATGGACAACTTCCAGTTCTATAGCCAGCGCGAGCCCTACCGCTTCTTCCAGCCTTTCCGAAGCCGCGCGAACAACCTCCGGCTCACCTGTCTCAGTGCCTTGCCGGGCTTTGATGTCTGGGGTGACCACAATCGCGTGCGTAGGCGCACTTTGCCTATCAACCGGTGGCCGCCGCTTCTTCTTGCTCGAACTATCTTTATCTTGGATAGGCTTCGTCAATCGGCCTTTTGATCCACGTTTTCCACATCGAACATTTGGACCGGCTGACCCGGCATAATGGTCGATATTGCATGCTTATAGACGAGTTGTGCGCTGCCATCCCGGCGCAACAATACACAAAATGAATCAAACGAAGTAACAACGCCTGTCAACTTCACACCGTTGACCAGAAAAACCGTCAGGGGAATTTTCTGCTTTCGTACCGCATTCAAAAATTGATCTTGGAGGTTCTGCGACCTATCAGCCATCTTTTTTCCTCATATACCCCACATGGCCACTAACACAGATTTTGTGCGCCGCGACAAGAAGTTTTCATAAAGCTTTAGTTGAGTTGCCCATATACCGGTGTACGCTCAGCAACAGAGTGGAAAGCGCCACGTAAATCGCGCACCACACTACCCGGCTCACCGTTAGCGATTGAATGGCCGTCCAAGCGGACCACCGGCATCACAATTGACGTAGCCGAGGTGACAAACATCTCCAACGCATCGAGTGCCTCTTCAACTGTAAACCCGCGTTCCTGTATGGAAAGTCCATGTTTTTCGGCAACGTCGATCACACCTTGGCGTGTAATCCCGCGTAGAATCCCGTGCTCCGCAGGCCGCGTAACGAGAACACGGTCTTTGGTTACGATCCACGCGTTGGTCGAAGCCCCCTCTTTGACAATGCCGGCTTCATCCACGAACAAAGCTTCTTGTGCACCTTCCTCTACGGCATTTTGTCGCGCCAACACATTTGACAGCAATCCTACCGTTTTGATGTCAACACGATCCCAACGCGTCTCCGGTACGGTGATAGCTGAAATGCCCTTAATTGCTTTTTCTTCAGCGGCGAGAGGATCGGCCGCCCGAGCTGTCACCACAAGCGCTGGCTTGGTGGTGGCGGCGGGAAAAGCATGATCCCGCTTGGCAACACCGCGGGTAACTTGAAGATAAACCAATCCGTCCATCACCCGATTGGCTCTCACGACCTCACCAAGGATACCGGGCAGCGCATCACGCGCGACAGGCCATCGCATTTTCAACTCGTTTAACGAGCGGTCCAGCCTTTCAAGATGGCGTGTTTGGTCGATGAGATAGCCATTTTTGACCTCGCATACTTCATACACACCGTCAGCAAATTGATACCCGCGATCCTCAACATGCACCGAAGCGCGTCCATGCGGAACATAGCGCCCATTGACATACGCAATGCGTGACATCCCTGTTGTCCCCTACCCGTCCATCCTAAAAATACTCAAGGCTCACGCGGAACAGCTGCTCAACCTTTTTCACGGCTTCTGTTTTAGCAAACATCACAACCCTGTCGCGCGCCTTGATCTGAAATTGCCCGTCGGGTTTGAAAACCTCGCGACCACGATAGACCGCACCAATCCGAATATCGTCTGGCAGGTCCAAGTCTCGTAGCGGCCGCCCAACGAGCGGAGATGTCTCCAAAGCCTCAGCTTCCAACACTTCGGCCTGACCCTTCTGGACCGAAAACACCTGCATGATTCGGCCGCGCCGCATATGCTGCAAGATACGTGAAATCGTGACTGCACGTGGATTGATCAGAGCATTGATTCCAAGCGTCGACGTAAAGGACTGGTAGCCAAGATCGTTGATCAGCGCCATCGTCGCTTCACATCCCAACCGTTTTGCCATCACCGCCGACAAGATATTGACCTGGTCATCGTTGGTTAGCGACACCATCAGTTCAGCGTCCTGGATATCGGCTTCATGAAGAATTTGCTGATCAAGCGCGCTGCCGTGAAGTACGATGGTGCGTCTTAAACGGTCTGCGTTGGCCATCGCGCGGTTACGGTTAGCTTCTATGATCTTGACGTTGGTCCGCCCGCTTCCCTCTTCCAGCCGCTGCGCGACATAGGATCCGATATTGCCACCACCGGCTACGATGATACGACGCGCCTCTATCTCCTCATGTCCAAACAAAGACAGTGTCCGGCGAACCTGATCGCGTTGTGCGACCACATAAACCAAGTCTTCGACAAGCAACTGATCAGCCGAACGTGGGATGAATAGATTTCCGTTGCGCCACACGCCAACGACCGTGGCGTTCAAATCGGGAAACAAGTCAGACAGCTGATTTAGTGGCGTATTGATGACCGGACAGTCTTCACGACAATCAATGGCCATCATCGTAACGTTATCGTCTGCAAATTGCACAACGTCCGTCGCGCCCGGCAATGCAATTCGTTTAAGAACGACGTCGCCAACTTCCCTCTCCGGCGAGATGATGACATCAATCGGCAGATGATCGGTACTGAACAGATCACCATATGTTGGCGAAAGATATGATTGAGAACGCACTCTTGCGATCTTGGTCGGAACGTCAAAAAGCGAATGGGCCACCTGACAGGCGGTCATATTGACTTCGTCATAGAGCGTAACCGCGATCAAGATGTCAGCATCGCCTGCACCAGCCTTCGCCAAAACATCAGGGTGACTGCCGTGGCCGATAAAGCCGCGCACATCCAATGTATCACGCACGCGCTGAATCAGGTCCTGTGACGTATCGATAACCGACACATCATTGTCTTCGGCAGCCAATCTCTCGGCGATACCAAATCCAACTTGGCCCGCCCCGCAAATGATGACGCGCATTTTCTAGACCCCCAGTGACTTAAGCTTGCGGTGCAACGCTGATCTTTCCATGCCGATAAACTCTGCCGTGCGGGAAATATTGCCACCAAAGCGACCGATTTGCGCCAGCAAATAGTCGCGCTCAAAACGCTCGCGGGCTTCCCGTAATGGGAGCGCCATTATGTGTTTATCATCAGACGTCGGCGCTTTTGGCAGATTGTCATTAAGCTCATCAGGAAGCATATCAGCGCTGATACTGACATCATCAGGCTGGTCGCGTGTCAGGATCATTAAACGCTCAATGGCATTGCGAAGCTGGCGAACATTGCCAGGCCATGTGTGCGATTCAAGAACGGTCATCGCCTCATCATCGATAAATTTCGGGCGAATTCCGGTCTGCTCGCTGATTTTTTTCATAAATTGCTGAACAAGATGTGGAATGTCCTCCCGGCGTTGAGTCAACGGCGGCACTTCAATCGGGACAACTGCCAAGCGGTTGTAAAGGTCACGACGAAAGCGGCCTTGTTCAATACGCTGTTCAAGGTCAACCGCTGTCGACGATATAATACGAACATCGACTTTTACACGTCTGGTGCCGCCAACGCGTTCAAACTCCTGATCCACCAAGACGCGCAGGATTTTCGCCTGCGTTTCCAATGGCATGTCTGCGATCTCATCCAGATACAAAATGCCTGCATGTGCATTTTCAAGTGCGCCAACTTTCCGGTCCGAACCCTCACCTTCTGTCCCAAACAGTTCGGTCTCCATCCGGCTTGGCGTTATTGCCGCAGCGTTGAGAGACACGAATGGGCCACCGGCGCGGCTGGACGCGCTATGCAAAGCACGCGCCACCAGCTCCTTGCCACAACCAGTAGGGCCAATAATCATCACGCGGCTATTTGTCGGCGCCACCTTGTCGATGGCGGCTCTCAATGCACCCATTGCCGGGGACTTGCCGGTCAACTCAGAGATGTCGGTGCTGCGGCTTTTAAGGTCGCTAACCTGCTTCTTCAGCGCGTGATTTTCTAGCGCGCGCTCGGCGACAAGCACCAAACGGTCGCTCTTGAACGGCTTTTCAATGTAATCATAAGCGCCCCGTTTGATAGCAGAAACCGCCGTTTCGATATTCCCGTGGCCGGAAATCATCACGACCGGCAACCCCGGGTGCATCTCTTGAACTTTGTCGAGCAGCGCCAACCCATCAAGAGCACTATTCTGGAGCCAGATATCCAAAAAAATCAGTCTGGGCACGCGTGCTCTAATCGCGTCAAGGGCGCTATCGCTGTCATGCGCGACACGGGTTTCGTGGCCCTCATCCTCTAATATTCCCGACACAATATCGCGAATATCGTCCTCATCATCCACAATTAGAACGTCGGCCCTCATGCCGCTTTCCCTCCACGCTCACGCACGCCCGTTTTCGTTTTAGCCCCATCCTCGCGTTCACCTGCCGCGTCACCCGCCAACTGAACCCCGTGAGCGAGGAAGATCATACGCACCAGCGCCCCCCGACCATCGTAAAAACCGGTCGGCGCATCGCGCAAAGCCATCCTACCGCCGTGGTCCTCAACAATTTTGCGAACGATGGCCAAACCAAGTCCGGTACCTTTTTCGCGTGTGGTCATGTAAGGCTCGAGCAACTTGTTGCGATTCTCCTTGGGCAGCCCCCGACCATTATCCATCACATCAATGATAATTGCCTTGTTGTTTGCACCGCCAACACGGCCGACCACTTTGATGTGCCCCTTGGGTCCGTCAGGATCGACAGCCAGGCGGGCATCGATCGCTTCGGCTGCATTTTTCACAACATTACCAACGGCTTGACCCACTAGACGGTCATCATACCGGGCTAACAATGGCGTCTCCGGCATCTCGCGTTCAAACGTGAATTCCGTGCGCGAGACCTCGACCAGGAATGTCGCTTCACGAACGGTTTCACGTAAATCGCGCAACGCCATTTCCGGCTTTGGCATGCGCGCAAAGGTCGAAAACTCGTCGACCATGCGACCGATATCACCCACTTGCCGGACGATCGTATCCGTACACTGGTCAAAAACCGCGCGATCATCTTCTGGAATGATTTTACCATAGCGGCGGCGGATGCGTTCCGCAGACAGCTGAATTGGCGTCAGCGGGTTTTTGATTTCGTGCGCGATGCGCCGTGCGACATCGCCCCATGCAGTCGACCTCTGCGCTTCGACGACGTTAGATATGTCATCAATCGTCACGACATGGGTGTGTCGACCATCAGTTTTGCCCGCGACCGCATCCATATCCAGCGCAACCTGCACGTTAAGGACACGCTCCCGTCCCGTGCTATCAATGAAAGTGACTTGCTCATTCACATCGGAAATGCGCCGCGCGTAGGCATCACCGAAGACACTGGCAACCCGTGGCGACAGCTTTTGAAGATCTTCGCCCGGTTGCACGTCGGCTACACCCAAGACTTCCGCGACCGCTTCATTAAAAATGGTGACGCGCTGCTTGTCATCGACACCCAACACGCCCGCGGAGACCCCCGCCAGCACCGCTTCAGTAAAGCGTCGCCGTTCATCGATAACATCCTTGGCGTTGAGGATTTCGTCGCGCTGGCTTTTTAATTGGCCAAGCATCGAGTTGAACGTGTCGGCAAGGTAGCCAACGTCACCATCAGAGGAGCGAACGGGAACCCTGACATCCAGATTACCGCTTCCAACTTCATCAGAAGCATTGATCAAAAGCCTGATTGGACGAACCAGGCGATTGGCCACAGCAATCGCAGTCCAAATCGCGGTCAACAACAAAATCAGCGCGAGGCAAATGTAAAGAAGTGCAAAGGCTAATTGAAGGGAAGTTCGGTTGGCCTCCAAACCCTGATATTCCTGCCGGTTTTGTTGCATTAGACGAACCGCATCGAGCACCTCGGGGTCAACCGCTCGAATGGCATACAACATGGCGTTGGGAATTTCCCGCAGTCTGATCATCGCCCCGACGAGGTTGGTTGATCCCGGCGGGATGATAACGGGTCCACCATTAAGCGCTGTTTCCACCGCATCTTGAGGTGGCAAAGGCAGTGGTAATTCAGTCTCAATATCCGCTGTATAGATGATATTGCCATCCAACCCGATAACCGATGCGCCCAACATGCCCCGCCCACGTGCTTGCTGCGTGACAAATTGACGGAAACCGTTTCGATCCAGATTAAACAGGCGCCTTTGTTGATCCAGGGCAAATGCCATATTGATCGTGGCGTCGCGCAAGTTCACGGCATTTTCGTTGATATATGACCGAGCGACCTGTTCTGACGACTGGACAATGGTGCGTGTGCGTATTTCAAACCACCGGTCGAGACCAAGATCGAGCGTAATGGACGCGACAATTGCGATAACCAAAGCCGGAACTGTAGCGATAATCGAGAACAGCGTTACAATGCGCACATGCAGGCGCGATGCCGCCTTGCGATCCCGGCGCGCTTTGACCACCGACCGCACCTCGATGCCAATAAGCCACATGAGGGCAAGAACAAAGCCACCGATAATCGCGATCGTGAACGCCGTAACAGTCTCGGTTGGCTGAATAGGTGTCAATCCGATGAGAATTACAAAAGCAGCTACCGCGCTAACCGTCGCGGCAAGTACGATGATGGTTCCTGGCCAGCTATTGCCAGCCTGACCACGTTCCCTCAGCAAAAAGCTTCCAGGGACTGTTCTGTCAAAGGTTGCCATGCGCACCAGTTAGCGTCAGTTACCGTGCCCAATATGCAACATTATGTGGCAAATCTGCAACTACAATCTGCATCTAAACTTTGAAGATACTCACGTTGAGATCGCGGATTTTTTTGCGCAGCGTATTGCGGTTAAGGCCAAGTACTTCAGCCGCCCTGATCTGATTGCCTCGGGTCGCGGTAAGCGTTGCGACAATAAGTGGATATTCCAACTCGCTCAAAACCCGATGGTAGAGCCCAGGTGGTGGCAAACTGTCGCCAAAGGAGGCGAAATATTTGTGCATATTGGCTTCAACTGCCTCAGATATTGTCTGATTTGACGGTGAAGAAAGGCCGCCTGACGTCCCGGCTACTGGCAGGCGATCTTCTTCACTTGAGCGCAGTTCATTGGCAACGATGTCGGCATCAACCGCCTCTTGCGGGTAGAGCGCGGCCAAACGCCGGACAAGATTTTCCAACTCCCGCACGTTTCCGGGCCATTGATAGCGCGTAAGCGTTTGCATGGCTTCGGGCAGCAGTCTTTTGCTCTCCAATCCTTCGTCTTGAACCTTGGTCAAAAAGTGCTGAGCAAGATCGGGGATATCTTCCAACCGTTCGCGCAATGGAGGTACGCGAATCGGTACGACGTTGAGCCGGTAGTAAAGGTCTTCACGAAAAAGGCCTTGATTGATCAACAACCGCAAATCCTTGTTGGTGGCGGTTACAATGCGCACGTTAGACTTGATCGGCGTTCGCCCGCCAACGGTCATATATTCGCCCTGCTGTAAAACACGCAGCAAACGCGTTTGTGCTTCCATCGGCATATCGCCAATCTCATCCAGAAAAAGGGTGCCATTCTGCGCCTGCTCAAACCGACCTGTTGATCGGGCTGTCGCGCCAGTAAAAGCGCCCTTCTCGTGACCAAAAAGCTCACTCTCGATTAGATCACGCGGGATAGCTGCCATGTTGATGGCAACAAAGGGTCCCTTTTTGCGTTTCCCGTATTCGTGCAAAGCCCGTGCGATCAGTTCTTTGCCGGTGCCCGACTCGCCATTGATCAGGACCGTTAAGTCCGACTGCGTCATTCGTGCCAGAACGCGATAAATGTCCTGCATGGCCGGAGAGCGACCAACCAACGGCATGTCCGCGTCAACATCTGCGCTCTTTGCCGGTTGCCGTAATTTTTGCCGCGTCTCCGAAAGTGCGCGGCCGACAAGGCTAGTCAGTTCAACCAGGTCGAATGGCTTTGGGAGGTACTCATACGCACCCTTTTCGGTAGCTCGGATAGCCGTCATGAACGTGTTTTGTGCGCTCATAACGATAAAAGGCAAATCTGGGCGCATCTTCTTCATGCGCGGCAACAGCTCAAAGAGGTTATCGTCGGGCATCACGACATCCGACACCACCGCGTCGCCCTGCCCCTCTGCGACCCACTGCCAAAGCGTGGATGCATTGGAAGTTGCGCGCACATCAAAACCCGCACGTGTGAGCGCTTGGCTGACCACTGTGCGAATAGCGGCGTCGTCATCTGCAACCAGAATTGTCCCACTCATGACGCTTCCATCTCTCTTGTATCTTCACTGGGCACTTCGAAACCCGATGGCACTTTCGGCATAAGCACCCGGAATTGCGTACGATTTGGCTCGCTTTCACACTCGATGATTCCGCCATGGTCGCCGACGATTTTCGCAACCAACGCTAGTCCCAAGCCAGAGCCGTTTGTTTTTGTTGTGATGAATGGATCAAACATATGGCGGCGAATATCTTCAGGCACGCCAGGCCCATTATCTTCAACAGTGAACTCAAGCGGCAAGGAAACACGCTCATTGGCGCCCGGTACCATCAATCTAACACCCGGCCGAAAAGACGTGCGCAAGGTTATCTCCGGCTTGTCGCGGTCAAGGCAAGCTTCAGCCGCATTCTTCACCAGATTGATGAACACCTGAATCAGCTGATCCATATTGCCAAGGACTGGCGGCAGCGACGGATCGAAGGCCTCATGAAACTTCACATGGCTCGCAAAGCCGGGTTTCGCAACACTAATCACCCGATTCAGTACTACGTGAATATTGACAGGTTCACGGTCGATCGGGCGCTCGTCAGAAAACACTTCCATTTTGTCGACCAACTGCACGATCCGGTCGGTCTCGGCCCTGATTAGCTGAGTGAGCGCACGATCGTCATCGCTTGCATTGGCCTCTAACAATTGAGCCGCGCCCCTTATGCCCGAGAGCGGGTTTTTGATCTCATGTCCCAGCATTGCGGCCAGACCGGTTACCGAGCGCGCGGCACTGCGGTGGGTCAACTGTTGGTCGAATTTGTCGGCCATGGTCCGCTCTCTTAACGCGATGACCAAGGAGCCCGCTTCTTCAACCACCGGTGTGACATGGATATCAACCGACCTTTCGCGCTCCATGCGCGGCGATCCCAAATCCACCCGATACTCATTGACCGAGGCATCGCCGGTGCGCACCTGATCGATCAGCGACAGAAGCGGGCTTGAAAATGGTATCAACTCATCAAGCCGCATCCGCGATAATTGTTTAGTAGAAATGGAGAAAAAATACTCGGCCGTCAGGTTCGCATGCGTAATTCGGTTCTGACTATCAACCATAAGAACCGCATCTCTTATAGTGTCGAGTACCAACCGCGCATTCGCTTCGTTCTTACTTCCACTTTTCCCCATTACGCCGCCCTTTGAGTCGTATTCTGGATCGAAGCCTCAAAGGCTCTTCGAAGCAGATTTCGTACCAGTTGCGCATCTTTGCTGCGCAAAATTTCGCCGCCAAATAAAGCACGCGCATCCGGGTTCAGCTTTTCCAGATACCAGCCAAGGTGCTTGCGCGCGTTCCGGATCCCGGTCGGCTCGCCATAGTGCTCGAGGATCTGGTCATAATGCGCGACGATATAGTCGGCATATTCATCCGGCTTCGGTATGCCGTCCGGCATGCTCGCAATCAAACCTGGCATCCAAGGCTGGCCGCAGGCCACGCGGCCCACCATAACTGCATCGGCGCCTGACATTTCCAACGCTGATTGCGCCGTCTCTTTACAAACAATGTCGCCGTTCACCACGAGTGGCAAATCGGGGCCGATGGCATCGCGCACGGGCGCAATGGCTTGCCAGTCGGCAGACCCTTCATAAAACTGTTCACGGGTACGACCGTGTACAGTGATCATTTTGACACCGGCATCCACCGCGCGCCGGGCAAGTTCCGGTGCGTTCATGGTGTCGCGTGACCAACCGAGACGCATCTTAAGCGTGACCGGAATGCTGACAGCTGCAACGGTCGCTTCCACAAGCGTCATGGCGTGATCGAGATCGCGCATCAGCGCAGAACCGGACTGGACACCGATCACCTTCTTCGCCGGACATCCCATGTTGATGTCAATAATCTGCGCGCCCTGATCAACTGCCAAGAGAGCGGCCTCGCCCATCCATCTGGGTTCTGTGCCCGCCAGCTGCATGACACGTGGCGAACCATCATCTGGAAAAAGCGCGCGCTGCTTGGATTGGCGGGTTTCTTTGCAAAACTCGCGGCTTGCAATCATTTCCGTAACCACCAGCCCCGCGCCGTGGCGCCAAGCCAATTTTCGGAACGGCAAATCGCTCACGCCTGAAAGCGGCGCGAGGAAAACTCTATTGCGTAACCGCACCGATCCGACATCGATGGGCTGTGATAAATCAACAATCATTGCCATCATTTTAGGCAACATCAGCAAATGCACAAGGATTAAACAATGCCAAATTATTGCAGAGTTTAGATTTCACGCGTATGCGGACGGCTCATGAAACTCACTTGTCTCTGAGAGCGCTATGAGTCCAAGCGATGACAACAGCATAGGCGCCGTTATTGTCGCCGCTGGCCGTGGATCCCGTTCCGGCTTGAGTGGCCCAAAACAATTTCACGAACTTGCCGGCAAAACGGTTTTGCTCAAAACATTTGAGGCGCTTTCTAAGCGGATCGACCCGGAAAACATCGTCATCGTTCGCCATGCCGATGATGCCGATCAAGTAGATCAGGCGTTTGCTGAAAGCGGATTTAGTCCTCACACCACCCCCGGAGGCGACACACGGCAGTCCTCAGTTTTTCTCGGCCTCAGGGCACTTTCGGCGATCGCCGAGCCCCCGACCTATGTGATGATACACGATGCGGCACGCCCATTTGTTTCAACCGCACTGCTCGACACGTTGACTGAAGAAGCTGCAAATCATCCCGAAAACGGCGTTCTACCGGTTCTACCCATTGCAGATACGATCAAGCGCGTTGACGGTGATCTGGTTGCCGAAACAATCCCCAGAACCAACCTTTCCACCGCCCAAACACCGCAGATGTTCCCGCTGGGTGCGATCATCGAGGCCCATGAGGCAGCCAGCGCGGTAGAGGAAAGTTTCACGGACGATTCATCCATCTTTGAGTGGTATGGGAAAAATGTACGCACGATTGTCGGTGAGAAAGATAATTTCAAACTTACCTATGCGGCTGATTTTGAGCGGGCGGAGAAAATCATAAAGATGAATGAGAATGCATCTCCGGCGACGCCGGATATACGCACCGGCCACGGCTATGATGTTCACCGGTTCACCACAGGCGATCATGTTATGCTATGCGGAATAGAAGTACCTCATAACAAAAGCCTCCTTGGGCATTCAGACGCCGATGTTGGTTTGCATGCGCTTACCGACGCGTTACTCGCCACATGCGCAGCTGGTGATATTGGTGATCACTTCCCGCCTAGCGATCCGAAATGGAAGGCGGCGGAAAGCCATGTATTTTTGCGCGAGGCCGTCCGTATTGTTGCCGAACGCGGCGGCACAGTCCTGAACGTCGATGTGACGCTAATCTGTGAAACGCCAAAAATTGGTCCACACCGCATGAAAATGCGCGAACAGCTGGCACAATTGTGCGGTATCGCTGTCGATCGCTGTTCGGTAAAGGCGACAACCAATGAGAAAATGGGGTTCATCGGGCGCGAAGAAGGCATGTGCGCCATGGCAACCGCTAGTGTGAGGTACGCCTGATGGCAGATGATGCATTGATTGAAGACCCGATTTTTGCCCGGGCCGAAGCGCTACTTGAGCGCGGTTCGGCAGCTGGTATCATGATTGCAACCGCCGAAAGCTGCACGGGCGGCATGATCGCAGGGGCAATCACCGATGTCGCTGGATCGTCGGCCCTCCTGGATCGTGGTTTTGTAACATACTCAAACGAAGCAAAGGCGGAGATGCTTGGCGTTTCCTCAGACGACATAGAACGCAATGGCGCGGTCTCCGAAACAGTCGCGACCGCCATGGCGGAGGGAGCGCTTGCGCACTCCAATGCAGACATGGCTATTGCCGTTACTGGCGTTGCAGGACCAGGCGGTGGCACCCCTGATAAGCCAGTCGGTCTCGTCTGGTTTGCCTGCGCAAGCGCCTGGGCGCCGACCTTGGCGACATCATGTCAGTTCGACGACAATGGACGCGCCTATATTCGTCACCATACGGTGCTTTATGCGCTGGAAATCATGCTCGATACGCTCGAAAGCCGTACTTCCACGGATGGCGAGCCTGAAATCGCCGGACACGCCTAACTTAGCGTGGGTTCAGGCGTCACCTCGGTAAAGCGCATCAGCGCGCGCTTCAAAAGCCGAAGAAAACTTGCGAAATGCCCGATCAAACATCGTGCCCATTAGCGCACCAAGCATGCGGTTCTTGAATTCATATTCGATATAAAAATGCACGTCACAACCGCCTTTGGGAAGATCAGTGAAGTGCCAGCGATTGTCCAAATGCTTGAAAGGGCCATCAAGATAAGTCGCTTGGATCCGATTAACTGACGGATCAAGATGCACTTGGCTCGTGAATGTCTCACGGATCGATTTATACCCTACGGTCATGTCAGCGACGACCACGGCCTTTCCGTCGCGCTCTCTACGGTCTCGAACCAGCAACGCTTCGCAAAGCGGAACGAACTCGGGATAGCGCTCTATATCCGCCACCAGGGCAAACATATCGGTTGCGGTGTGTTTCACCGGCCGTGTGCTTTCAAACTTGGGCATACCGTTGCTACGAAAATCGCCTAGGCCGGATCAGGCCTGCGCCAATTTGGCTTCACGCGCCGCGCGTAATTTCGCAAAATCATCACCCGCATGATGCGACGACCGCGTCAAAGGTGAAGCTGACACCATTAAAAACCCTTTTGTGTAAGCAATTTGCTCGTAGGACTTGAACTCATCAGGCGTAACAAAATCCATCACTTGGTGGTGCTTCTTGGTCGGCTGCAAATACTGCCCAATCGTAATGAAATCGACATCAGCAGTCCGCAAATCGTCCATTAATTGGAGAACTTCATTACGGGTCTCGCCCAAGCCCACCATGATCCCGGATTTCGTGAAAATCGTTGGATCCAATTCCTTGACCCGCTGAAGAAGGCGTATGGAGTGGAAGTAGCGGGCACCAGGCCGAACGGTCAGATAATTGCCTGGAACTGTTTCCATATTGTGGTTGAAAACGTCGGGCTTGGCCGCAACGACCTTTTCCAACGCTCCATCTTTGCGCAAAAAATCAGGCGTCAAAATTTCAACCGTTGTGGTTGGTGAGTGCTCACGGATCGCTGCAATTGTTTCAACGAAGTGCTGCGCGCCACCATCATCCAAATCATCGCGATCAACCGAGGTGATGACCACATGGTTCAGACCCATCTGCTTGACGGCTTGCGCCACATTGTAGGGCTCTTGGCTATCAAGGCTGGATGGGACGCCGGTTGCCACATTACAGAACGCACACGCGCGGGTGCAGATCTCACCCATGATCATGAATGAAGCGTGCTTCTGATCCCAGCATTCGCCAATGTTCGGGCAACCCGCCTCACCGCACACTGTCACCAAATTGTTCTTTTGAACAATCTCATTGGTTTCATGAAAACCCTTGGAAACCGGTGCCTTGACCCGGATCCAGTCGGGCTTCTTCAGCTGCGTGATATTGTCAGGACGGTGCGCCTTTTCAGGGTGACGCGCTTTGCCCGCAGGACGTTTTGTGTCGAGAATTGTAACCACGTCTGGCTCCGAACCACCTGTTATGTGATGAAACGCGCAATGATAATGACAATCATTGCACCAACCGTCGATGTGATAATTTGACTGACCACGGGGTTCCCGACGCTAAGCTTGATACCCAGCGCGTTGAAAACAAAACCACCTACAAACGCACCAAGTACGCCAGCGATCAAATAGCCCAAAAGGCCACCTGCACCGCCGACCACAAGGCTCGCCAGAAAACCGGCAACGATGCCGATTATACCCATAATCACAAGCGCCTTAGCGTCCATCCCAACAACCCTCTTCGTTTGTTCCCAACCGATATAAATATAGGAAAACTACAAAACCCTACAAGCAAGCTCACATACGTTGGCGCGCTATGCGTTTAGCGCACGTCCGTAGGCGTCCAGCACACTTTCTTTCATCATTTCCGACAGTGTCGGATGCGGGAAGACAGTATGCATGAGCTCTTCTTCTGTCGTCTCTAAACCCATTGCAACGACAAAGCCTTGAATGAGCTCTGTCACTTCAGCGCCAACCATGTGCGCGCCGAGAAGTTGGCCGGTTTCGGCGTCAAAGATTGTTTTGATCATGCCATAGTCTTCGCCAAGCGCGATAGCCTTACCGTTGGCGCCGAAGGAGAAACGACCAACCTTCAACTTATGGCCCTTTTCCTTCGCAGCTTTTTCCGTCAGCCCGACGGATGCGACCTGCGGATGGCAATAAGTACAGCCCGGAATTTTGTCTTTTTCCATCGGATGAACACCTGGCACACCGGCGATCTTTTCAATGCATATAACGCCTTCGTGCTCAGCCTTGTGCGCCAGCATAGGCGGTCCGGCGACGTCGCCAATAGCGTAAATGCCCTCGACGTTCGTGCGGCCATAGCCATCGATCACAATGCAACCGCGATCAGTCTTAATCCCCAATTCCTCAAGGCCCAAGCCCTCGATATTGCCCTGGACACCGACGGCTGAAATTAGACGATCCGCTTCAATTGGCGTCACTTTGCCGTCTTTTCCTTCCACATGAGCAACGATCGAATTGGCTTTCTTATCCACCTTGGTCACTTTGGCCTCGGTGATGATTTTCAAGCCATGCTTTTCGAGCTGCTTGCGGGCCATGCCTGAAATCTCTTCATCCTCAACCGGCATGATGTTCGGCATCAGTTCAACGACGGTTACATCAACGCCCATCGAATTATAGAAGCTGGCAAACTCTATCCCAATGGCACCCGAGCCCATAACGACGAGCTTTTTGGGCATTTCTTGCGGCACCATCGCCTCAAAATATGTCCAGATCAGCTTTTTGTCAGGCTCGATACCGGGCAGTGCACGTGGCCGCGCACCTGTCGAAACAATGATGTGCTTGGCGGTGTAGTCACCCTCGCCCTTGACACCCTTTGGCGTTGGATGCGCTGGCTGCACGATCTCTTTCGTCATCTTGCCAACGGTGATTTTGCCCTTGCCGGTCAGCTTGGCTTCACCCCAGATCACGTCGATCTTGTTCTTCTTCATCAGGAAGCCGACACCGCCATTTAGACGCGCAGAAACACCACGCGAACGCGCTACGACATCTTCAACCTTCGCCGTCATTTTGCCTTCGAGCGTCAAACCATAGTTTTTGGCGTGTGAGGCAAAATCCATGATCTCGGCCGACCGGAGAAGCGCCTTGGTCGGAATACAGCCCCAGTTGAGGCAAATGCCACCCAGATGCTCGCGCTCGACGATAGCAGTTTTAAAACCGAGCTGGGCCGCGCGGATCGCCGTCACATATCCCCCTGGCCCGGAACCAATGATGATCACATCATAATTATTGTCAGCCACGTCACCTCTCCTTTTTTCGGGGATGCGCCGCAGCTCATATGCCTACGCGGCCGTCAGCATCCCGTAAATCTCGTCCTTTAAAACCATCCGCTTCTTGCGCATGGTTTCCATATTGAAATCGTCGGTTGGTTCAATGTCGGTTTCCGCCCGGTGAATAGCTCGGTTGACGTCGTGATACTCGTCAAAGAGCTTGGCGAAGTGGGCGTTGCCCTGCTTCATCTGGCTCATTGTCTCCACATGTTCCGGAAACTCTTCAGCCAATTCGTGCGGTGTGTGTGCCATTAATCATCTCCCAATGGACAGATTGAATGGCCCGACTTTAACTCCTTACAACGACCTCTCTTTGATCAGTGTCAAACCAACAGGCCCATCGGGTTTTCAATGTAGCCTTTGAACGCTTTTAACAGTTCGGCGCCCAACGCACCGTCAACGCACCGGTGGTCGGTTGAAAGCGTCACTGTCATCACTTGCGCGATGGCTAGCGCACCATCTTTAACGACCGGGCGTTGTTCGCCAGCGCCGACCGCCAAAATGGTCGCATGCGGCGGGTTCACAACGGCAGAGAAGTTCTTCACGCCCATCATGCCCATATTGGAAACCGCAGTTGTGCCGCCCTGATACTCTTCAGGCTTCAATTTGCGATCTTTGGCGCGCTTGCCCAGATCCTTCATCTCATTGGAGATCGCTGACAGTGTCTTGGCTTCCGCCGCGCGGATGATCGGCGTGATCAAACCACCTGGAATGGATACCGCAACACCCACATCAGCATGCTTGTGCATCACCATATGATCGTCAGTCCACGACACGTTTGCATCCGGCACATCGCGCAGCGAAAGCGCAAGCGCTTTGATGACCATATCATTGACGGAAACCTTATACGCAGGTTTCTCATCCTTCATCGGTGCAGAACCGTTGATCTGCGTGCGAAGGGCCAACAGCGCGTCCAACTCGCAATCCACGGACACATAGAAATGAGGGATGGTTTGCTTGGCTTCGGTCAAACGCTTGGCGATGGTTTTGCGCATGCCATCGTGTTTGACCAACTCGTAAGAACCTTCGGCAAAATTCGCCAAGACCTGATCTGCACTTGGGCTTGCTGCCATAGCAGCCGCTTTTGGTGCTTCTGCTGCCTTCGGCGCTTCAGCTGCAGCAGGTGCTGCCGCTGTACCGGAAGCCAGGGCTGCATCCACATCACGTTTGACAATCCGACCTTTGGGTCCTGAACCGGCAATCGCCGTAATATCGATACCCGCATTAGACGCAATGCGCCGCGCCAATGGTGAGGCAGGCACCTTTTGACCGTCTTTGACGGGAACAGGGCCCGCAGAGCCACCTTCAGCAACAGCTGCGGGCGCGCCGCCAATGCTATCGCCACCAGCGGCAACCACTGGTGAACAACCAACGCTTTCACTGCCGGCAGGCGCAGGAGCAGGCACGGTTTCCGCAGCCGGTGCAAGAGCTGAACCGCCAGAAGCCGCCGCTTCGGCCACATCTTCACCTTCTTCGGCAAGGATCGCGATCACTTCATTGACCTTGACCGCTTCGGTACCTTCCGCAACGAGGATCTTGGCAATTGTGCCCTCATCAACGGCTTCAACTTCCATCGTCGCCTTGTCGGTCTCGATTTCCGCAAGAATGTCACCGGAAGCGACAGTGTCACCCTCCTTGACGAGCCATTTGGCCAGATTGCCCTCTTCCATCGTCGGGGAAAGGGCTGGCATGGTAATTTGAACTGGCATCAGATCGTCCCCCTCAACCTGTGTAGGTCACGGCTTTCACCGCATCGATGATTTCTTCGACATTTG
>JBCBYO010000015.1:0-66267 GCA_039815825.1 Pseudomonadota bacterium | reverse complement strand
TCGACCGTCGAATGGAACCCGGCGACGCCCTATGCGCGAGCCTTTTTTATGCCGCCAACGATGATGAGGTTGAAGACAAGCGGGTCGCTGACATTGCCCACAGTGAAGGCGCACTGGTCAATATTGTCGATAACTTGAATGACAGTCAGTTCATAACGCCTGCGATTGTCGATCGTGACCCCGTCACCGTTGCGATTGGCACTGAAGGTGCTGCCCCGGTTCTGGCGCGCAAGATAAAGGCCGACCTGGAAAGTCAATTGCCCTCTGATCTTGGTGTTTTGGCCCGCATCGGCCAAGCATTCCGTAAACGCGCCAACATGTTGCCCATGGGCCGCAAGCGGCGTGATTTTTGGACCCGCTTTTACTTTGGCGCTGGTGCTCGTGCGTTGAACGAAGGCGGTGCCGAGCAAGCCGAGCGCCTGCTCGAAGATTTACTAACCGACACGATTGAGCGACGCGATGCACCTGGACGCGTTAGCTTTGTTGGTGCTGGCCCCGGCGATCCTGACCTTTTGACGATGAAGGCCCGCCGCGCTCTGCATGAAGCCGATGTGGTGTTGCATGACCGGCTGGTGCCGTCTGAGATATTAGAATTGGCACGGCGTGAAGCGACAATCATTGAAACCGGCAAAAAGGGATTTGGCGCCGCGTGGAAACAGGACGACATCAACGCGCTTATGATTGAGCATGCGCGCGCGGGCGCCCACATTGTGCGGCTGAAGTCCGGTGATCCATCAGTTTACGGGCGTTTGGACGAAGAGACCGAAGCGCTAACCAGCCAGGATATTGTCTTTGACATTGTGCCCGGTATCACGGCTGCATCAGCGGCTGCGGCCTCAACGGGCAAGTCACTGACCAAGCGCGGTCGCAACAGCACACTGCGCTTTGTCACAGCACATGACATGGACGGTTTTGCCGATCATGACTGGCATAGCCTTGCCAAACAAGGTGCTGTTACAGCGGTGTATATGGGTGTGAAAGCTGCACCGCATGTGGTTGCGCAATTGCTCGCCCATGGCGCAAAACCCGAAACACCGGTGACAGTCATCGAAAACGTCTCCCGCGTATCTGAAAACACCGTTGCGTGTCGACTGCCCGACTTGCCCAAGAAGCTGGCTGACGCAAAATTTTCCGGTCCTGCCGTCATCTTGTTGGGCCTTGGCGAGATGACTTCTACCGTTGCCGCCCCCACCGCAGAAATTGAAATCGTTGAAGGAGTTGCATGATCATGGCTGCATCCCGTTTCAAGCACCCCCAAATCGTCACCGCCAATGATCTTTTTGATGGCGATGTTGTCTTTCTGACCAAAGAAGGCGGCTGGTCCATCCAGATCAAGGATGCCGCGATCGCCGATGACGCCGAACGCGCCGCTGCTCTTTTGTCGAAAGGCGCCGCGCAGACATCACGTATCGTGGGTGCATACCTGGTGGATATTGAGCGGGATGGCGACGGCTTTCCCTCACCGGTGCATTTTCGTGAGCGGTTCCGTACGCGCGGCCCTTCGAATTATTTTCACGGCAAGCAGGCGGAGATCCAGTAATGTACGCCTATAATGATTTTGACGAAAAATTCGTCCGCGGACGCGTCTCGGAGTTTCGCAAACAAGTCCAGCGGCGCATTGATGGCGTCCTAACTGAAGATGAATTCAAGCCATTGCGCCTGAAGAACGGGCTCTATCTACAATTGCACGCCTATATGCTGCGCGTGGCCATACCCTACGGCACGTTAAACAGCCGTCAGATGCGTCAGCTTGCCTATATCGCAGAGCGTTGGGACAAGGGTTACGGCCACTTCACCACTCGGCAGAATATCCAGTACAACTGGCCAAAACTCGGCGATGTCGGTGACATTCTCGACGCGTTGGCCGATGTTGAAATGCATGCCATCCAAACGTCCGGTAACTGCATCCGAAACGTCACCGCAGACCATTTTGCAGGTGCAGCGGCTGACGAGATTGAAGATCCGCGTCCAACGGCTGAACTGCTGCGTCAATGGTCGACCGATCATCCTGAGTTCCAGTGGTTACCGCGTAAATTCAAGATCGCGATCACCGGCGCGCCCAACGATCGCGCGGTCACAAAGGCGCACGATATCGGCCTGCGTATGGTGCGCAATGAGGCTGGTGAACCCGGCTATGAGGTGATTGTGGGTGGCGGTCTTGGCCGCACGCCGATGGTCGGCAAGACCGTACGTGAGTTCCTGCCAAAGGTGGATCTTCTGCCTTATCTGGAGGCAATCCTACGGGTTTACAATCTGCACGGGCGCCGCGACAACAAGTACAAAGCCCGCATCAAAATCCTGGTGCACGAGACGGGTCTTGATGAGATCAAGGCAATGATCGAAGAAGCCTTCATCGAGCAGAAAGCCAAATTCAAAGGCGCGCCTGAAGGTTTGATGGAAAAGCTAGAAGCTGCTTTTGCGCCACCTTTGTTCAACAACACGCAATCACTGGTATTTGAACAAGCGGTTGCAAACGATCCGGTTTTTGCGTCCTTCGTTGAAACCAATGTTACCGAGCACAAGAACCCTGCCTATGGGATCGTCTCAATTTCGCTCAAACCAGTGGGTGGCACGCCCGGCGATGCAACGAGTGAGCAGATGCGCCTGATGGCTGACCTGGCTGAGAAGTATGGTCATGACGAGTTGCGTATTAGCCATGAGCAGAATGTGATTTTGCCGCATGTGCGCCGCGCCGACATTCCGTTGGTATTTGCTGAATTAAAAAAAGCCGGCTTGGCCACTGCGAATATCGGCCTGATTTCCGATATCATTGCGTGCCCCGGCATGGACTATTGCGCGTTGGCTACCGCCCGGTCGATACCGATTGCGCAGGAGATTTCCACCCGCTTTGATGAATTGAGGCTGGAGCGTGAAATCGGTCCGATGAAGATTAAGATATCTGGCTGCATCAACGCATGCGGACACCATCATGTCGGTCATATCGGCATTTTGGGCCTCGATCGTGCCGGTGTTGAAAACTATCAAATCACGCTCGGTGGCGATGGGACGGAAACGGCAACCATTGGTGAGCGGACCGGCCCTGGCTTTGGTGCGGATGATCTTATACCAGCGATCGAAAAGATCATTGAGACTTATTTGGACCTTCGTGAAACACGAGACGAAACATTCCTGGACGCTTACCGTCGATTGGGCGCTGCACCTTTCAAGGCTGCAATCTATGAGGATGTAAAACATGCACGCGCTGCCTAGCGAAACACCTGCACATCTTCGGGCGCCAGTCCATGAGACGCTTTTGTTGCTGCGCGCCGGATTGGCAGAGCAGAGGTTTGGTCGTTTAGCGGCGGTATCATCTTTCGGTGCCGATTCAGCAGTACTCTTACATCTGATCTCGCAAGTCGAACGCGATACGCCGATCCTGTTTATCGACACGCGCATGCTTTTTCAGGAAACGCTGGACTACAAAGCAGAGTTGATACGTTTTCTTGGTCTGACCGATGTTCGAACCGTCGCACCGGACGGACAGGTCATTCGGGAAAAAGATCCGTGGGGGAGCCTTCACAAAACCGACCCGGATGGCTGTTGCGCATTCCGCAAGACCAATGTGTTGCACAATGCACTTAATGGCTTCGACGGTTGGATTTCGGGGCGCAAACGGCACCAGTCTTTCAGCCGCAGTGGGCTTTCTCACATAGAACACCAGGTCAACGGGAGAACGAAACTGAACCCGCTTGCTGACTGGAGCGCGCAAGATTTGAAAGATTATGCGTTTGCATTTGATCTACCTCAACACACGCTCGTCAATGAAGGTTATCCTTCCATCGGCTGTGCACCGTGCACATCGAAAGTTAGCGAGGGAGAAGATATGCGTTCGGGTCGTTGGCGCGGTATGGATAAGGTTGAATGCGGTATCCATTTTGAGAACGGCAAGATTGTGCGCACCGGAGCAGTAAGCAACAATGACTGACACACACAAAAACTGGGTCGTGATCACAGATGTCGGCTTTTCTGACGAAGCGCAGGTAGAGTTTGCCGACGGGCCCGATGGCTTGGCCTCTGACACGGCGGCGCGCAGCGTATTTGTGCAAAATCACATCAGTAGCGACGCTTTGAAACCGTATCTGGATCGACTGGAACTTATCGCCATCGACTTTCCGTCGTACGCGGACGGTCGTGGCATGTCGCTTGCGACGGAGTTGCGGCGGCTTGGGTTTGAAAAAACTCTGCAGGCACGCGGTCATGTGATTCCAGACCAATACGCTCAAATGCGCCGTTGTGGTTTTGATCAAGTGGCCATCACTGACGCTCAAGCAAAACGCCAACCTGAGGCAAATTGGTTGGAGCAAGTAGCGGTCATCAACAACACCTACCAAGTGCGGCTAGAACAAGCTGCAAAAGTCGCCTAAACAAGGCTTATGGACATGAATGAAATGACACCGGTCGAAAAGACCGAGGCAACAGCCCTGCCCGACGGACAGACCGTCACGCAGGTTCGTCACTATACGGATCGACTATTTTCGTTTCGGCTAACACGACCACAAAGTCTGCGTTTCCGCTCGGGCGAGTTCGTGATGATTGGTCTACCCGGAGAAAACGGTCGGCCCATTTTGCGGGCGTACTCGATCGCGTCCCCATCATGGGATGAGGAAGTGGAGTTTTACTCCATTAAAGTACCGGACGGCCCTTTAACATCGAAGCTGCAAAAGATCGAAGTCGGCGACCAGGTCATCATGAAAACAAAGCCCGTCGGCACGCTCGTTATCGACGCACTTTTGCCGGGTAAACGCTTGTGGATGCTGGCAACCGGGACGGGGATCGCGCCTTTCGCCTCTCTCGTGCGGGACCCCGAAGTCTATGAGAAGTTCGACCAAGTGGTTTTGACGCACACCTGTCGTGAAGTTGCAGAGCTAACCTACGGTCAGGAATTGATCGACAATCTGGTGAACGATCCACTGATCGGTGAGATGGTTGAAGGCAAGTTGCTCTATTATCCGTCTGCGACACGCGAAGATTTCAAAAACACCGGTCGCGTGACAGACAAAATCCGTTCCGGCGAACTGTTTGAGAAGTTGGACGTGCCACGTTGGAACCCGGAAGAAGATCGCGTGATGATTTGTGGATCCATGGGCCTAAACGTTGAAATCGCAGAACTTTGCGAGGCGGTGGGCATGGAAGAAGGTGCAAACTCAAAGCCCGGCCATTATGTCGTTGAAAAAGCTTTCGTTGGCGAAGGCGTCGCGCACGGTTAAACTTCTTTCGCGCGACAATGCATTGTGTGAAAAGGCGGTGTGACGAGCACCGCTTTTTTCTTTGGGGGAGCGAAAAATGTCTGACGGGGTTATCATCATTGGTGGGAGCCATGCGGCAATTGCATGCGCCGACCACCTACGCAAATCAGGCTATGAGGGACCAATTGCGATTCACTCGCGCGAAGCTGAACTACCCTATCAGCGTCCGCCACTTTCCAAGGGTTATGTATCTGGCGCGGTAACACTTGACCGGCTGCACCTGCGCCCAAAAGAATGGTACAGCGATCAGAACATCGATCTGCATCTCTCATCAATGATCACTTCGATCAGTCGCGAATCCAAGGAGATCGTGACCACTGACAGTGAGCGATACGCATATGAGACCTTGGTGCTGGCCACAGGTGCCGAAGCCCGTTCCCTACCCGATGATATTGGTGGCTCGCTATCCAATGTGCACTTGATGCGCGATCTTGACGATGCAAACGCGCTGAAAAAAGTCATGGCAGTAGGCAAAAAGGTCGTCATCATCGGTGGTGGCTACATCGGACTGGAAGCGGCTGCCGAAGCTTCCAAAGCTGGCATGGACGTAACCCTTATCGAGGCCGCGCCCCGGATATTGCAACGTGTAGCATGTGAGCAAACGGCTGACGTGTTCCGTGCCCTACACGCGGCGCATGGCGTGAAGATCATGGAAGACACGCAAATTGATCGGATTGAACCGGACGCAAGCGGCGCTGCGCGCGTTGTCAGACTGGCTAACGGAACCGAGCTTGCTTGCGACCTTGTCATCGTCGGAATTGGCATCACACCCAATACGGATTTGGCATTAGCAGCCGGTTTGGATGTTGCTGTTGGCATCAGCGTCGATGAACACGGCCGCACATCTGACCCGGACATTTATGCGAGCGGCGATTGTACCGTTTTACCCATGCACAATACGCCTACGCGGTTGGAAAGCGTTCAGAACGCCCATGATCAGGCTGCTATCGTGGCTGAAAACATCGCTGGGCGTGAGACGCAATATCACCCCGAACCTTGGTTTTGGTCCGATCAGTATGACATGAAATTGCAGATAGCAGGCCTGAACCGGGGCTACGACACTGTCGTCGTCAGGCCTGGAAAGCGCGAGGGCAGCGTTTCCCACTTCTATTTCAAGGGTGATGAATTTCTGGCGGTCGACTGCCTTAATGACGGCGCGACATACATGCTGTCCCGCAAGGTCCTGGCAAGCGGAAAAACGTTGACGCCGAGCATGGCTGGCGATGAGAGCTTTGCGTTGAAATCGCTGTTGGCATAAGTGAGGAACCTTGAACTTCCTCCTTAGTGTCATCGCAACGGTCGGCGCTTTTATCGCAATTGGCGCCTGTTTGGATCAATTTTTCAAGAGTAAACACAAGCGTCGTGTAGCCGCGTGCAGGTTCAAACAAGAAAGCTATACGCTTTTCTCCGAAAAGCTTTGTTGGTGGAGCCGTGGGAACTCCTATCAAACCAAAGCGCACTCAACGTTTCTAACGAAACGTCTGCCGCGCATCTGAGTAGTAGGGAGAAGTCGCCCATTTCGCTGCGCGAATTGGGTTTGGTGGGCCCGGAGGGACTCGAACCCCCGACCAAGCGGTTATGAGCCGCCGGCTCTAACCAACTGAGCTACAGGCCCCACCTTGGGTCACGCCTAGCCGATCATTGCGTTATCGGCAAGCCGCAAACATACTCGTCACACTTCGCGCGTAGTTTTCGCGCACTACAATAAAATATCGGGAATTTGATCGGAGTATGTTCATGCGACAAGCCTTCTTATCCAGCACTTTTTTCGCCGCCCTTGCGTTAACGACAACAATGGTCGGCTTGGGCTCCATGAACGCCCCCGCCTTCGCTCAAAACGCGCCAACACCCCGAATAGTGGTTTCAGGGACCGGCACCGTAGACGTCGCGCCCGATATGGCCGTGCTTTCGTTAAGTGTCGTACGGCAAGCCGAAACAGCGCGCGCTGCGCTGGATGCCAACAATGAAGCGATGGAAGGCGTTTTGTCGGCGATGCAAGCTGAAGGCATTGAATCTAGCGACATGCAAACGTCGAACTTTTCCATTCAGCCGCGCTATGAGCGCGTTAACAACAATAGCGGGACCCGCAAAGATCCGGAAATCATCGGCTATGACGTATTTAACACATTAACTGTTCGGGTCCGCGATTTGACCTCGCTTGGGCGCGTTTTGGACAAATCCGTATCTTTGGGGGTCAATAGCGGTGGCAACATCATTTTCACCAATGACGACCCGAGCGCAGCCATTGAGGAAGCCCGCATCAAGGCCATGCAAGCTGCGATGCGCAAAGCTGACGTGATGACCAGCACTGCCGGTGTTGGCTTGGGCGAGATACTTGAAATCACAGAACGTAGCGCCAGCCCGCAACCGCAACCAATTGCCAGAGCCACCGCTATGGTCGCGAGCGCTGCATCGGTTCCAATCGCGACCGGCGAAAACAGCTATTCGGTGACCGTGAACATTATCTACACGCTAGACCAATAAATGCGTCCGCCGCGTCGGGCACGAGTTTCAGGGGTGGCGTATTTAGTTAGCGGACAAGCCAGGCCAGTTAGCGTCGCCTTTTCTGATGTTACCTGGAATATCGCGCACCCAGCGTGAGCGAACACTCTTGTTAAAATTCAGGTAAAGGGAATCGGCGACAACAGTATACGCCTCTGGATCAACTGGTGCGACATAACCGTTGGCGACTGCAAATGCGCAAAACCCACCATATTGGGGAACGTATCTGCCTGGATTTTCCGCAAATGTTTCCAGGTTTTCGTTCGATGAGAACAGGTAGGTTGCGCCATCGTAAATCGCCTGGAATTCTTCGCTGCCTTTTACAGCTGCGTCCTGTGTTTGATAGGCGACAACATCGTAGCCTTCCACGGCAAATTCGCCTTCAAGATTTATCTTCGCCGCATAGGCCTGCTTAGCTGTGAGTAGCAAGCCGACGCCAAGCGCGGTGCCGCCAAGTGTCAAAAACGTGCGGCGATCCATTTGAGCGGTCGCAGATTTGACCTTTCCGTGGACATATTGTGCGGGCATCGAAAACTCCTTTGGTAATTCTTGCGTTAATGTGCCGAGCAGCGGGCTTAAACTCAAATCGCAATCTCACACGCTGGAACACAGGTGCGTGAGAGGTTGGTTACTTCAGCAGCTTTGCCCAAAACACCATCGGCTTTTCGGTTTCTTGATCTACGCCAACATCCTTCCATGCAAAATAGGTCTGAAGTTGGTCGATTTTTTGATAGCCACGGGTCCGCCAAAAAGAATCAAGCTTTTTATAGTTTGCGGGTCGACCGGGATGCTCGTCAGGGCGTTCAACGGCGCAAAAAGTACAGTATTGGAAGCCTTGGCGACGCGCTTCGGCCTCCCGCAACCCAAAGAATGCAACGCCCAAACCTTGCCCGCGATATGCGGGCAAAAGCACCGACTCGCCGAAATAAAAATAGTCTTTGACGTCCAGGCCGCGCTCTTTGAACGGCGCTGCAAATTCACCAGCATGATCTTCGAGCGGCGACGCTGTGGACGCACCGACCAGTTGGTCGCCATCGAAAACACCGGCAATAAATGCGTTGGGTGACTCAAAATAGGTGGCCAAATAATCCCGTTCGTAGGCAAGATCACCGTCATACAAATAAGGCCATTCGCGAAACACCGTTATGCGCAAGTCGGCAAGTTGGTCAAAACAGGCCACAGCTTCGTCACGGTTAAGTTTGCGGACGTTCGCCATGGGCTCAGGCAACCTGATCTTTCCACGCCTCCACATTATAGTAGGTCGTCACGCGGCTAATTTTACCGTCGTCGATATCAAAGAAGATGCCCGCCGGGATTACATATTTCTGGCCCGTCGCTTCGGGCAAGCCCGGTGCCGTTTGAAGGTAGATACCTTCGACTGTGAATTCCGCTGCCGCGCGATTGCCGTTCGCGGACACCATAATTTCAATGTCGCGTATCGTTTCGCTGTATGAACCCGCCATCATTGCATTGAAACGACGAAACGCTTCTCGTCCGATTTCGCGACCACCCTGGTTGATGTCATGCACGACATCTTCATCGAGCAACGCTTCCAGTGCATCATAATCGGACGCGTTAAACGCATCGAAGTAGCTCTTAATGAGATCGGCAGTAGCAGTTGCGCTCATCACATGTTCCCCTTGTTGCGAAAAGCACGCTAACGGCGACCAAACAGCACGCAAGCCCTATTCGATAGGCTCGACCAAATGGTCCAGATACTCGCCCTCATGGCTTATGTCCTGCTCCATCGCTGTTATCTTTCCGAAAACCGATACGCTGGCCGCCAAAACGCTGGCTGGATCTCCGGAAATCAGTGGATGCCAATCAAAAAGCGGCTTCCCCTCATGTATAAGGCGATAAGCGCAGGTCTGCGGAAGCCAAGCGATCTGACCAACGTTTTGCGGTGTTAGCTTGACGCAATCATCAACGCGCGTCTGGCGATTGTCGTAATCGCTGCACCGGCAAGTCGCAGCGTCAAACAGTCGACACGCGACGCTGGTGTAATGGATTTCTTCCGTGTCATCATCGATTAGCTTGGCCATGCAGCATTGACCGCAGCCATCGCACAGCGCTTCCCATTCATCGCTAGACATTTGAGCCAGCGATTTTTTCTCCCAGAAGCGGGGCTCAATCTGCGATTGCCTGCTCATTACGGATGCGCTTGTTCCTGTGCCAGCGTTGCCATTTCAAGAATAGTCGATAGCCGATTTCCGCCAATTGACGAATGCCCGGAACAGAAAAAATGAACGCGAAACGTCTCCACACGGGCAATGCGCGCCAAATACGGGCAAAGGCGTCAACGCCGATATGCCAAGACAAATTTTTGTTTTCACGCACATGGAAACGGCCCAGCAGATCTGACCGGGACTTATCCGAAGGTAGTTCGGCATCTGACAACGCCTCTATGTCCACCCACTGGATGTTGTTTGCCTTGTCATGGCGGTCATAGATATCGACTTCCAAACGACAAATAGGGCAGCCGCCATCATAGAAGACCTGAAGTTGGTGCGTATTACTCATGATGCGTTATTTAGTGTAGCGATCTGATATTTGACCATGACCGACTGACGCAGCGTTTCTTGGAACCCTTCGCTGTTGGCTCGCCTAACGACGGCGCTCGCGCATCACACCCTCACCCATTGCTTTCAGGGCTTTTTGCAAACGCTCGCTTTCGACCGGCTTTACGGCGTTATCAATCTTAGCCGTGTCACCTTTGGTCAAAGGACGAGTGGGCATCGCCATCTTCGTTGAGCGCGCCGGCGCCGGGCGCTGTTCAATCTTGACGGCTTTGATCGCACTATAGCCCATGAACGTATTTACTCGCTCAATGACTTCGCCTGTCTCATGCTGGAGATGCAACGCAGCCATCGCGTTGGTCGCCACGATGAGTGTTCCGGGCTGAAACTCGCCATCGCTCGCACGCGGCGGCCACTTGATTTTGATGGGGCGTGACTGTTTGGCGGTATCGGGCCCGACAATTTCCGGCCAAGCAGCAATCAAAGCGGTCGTCATCCCCACGCGTTTGGCCAAGATCGGGTCGACCAGTTTCGATGCTAGGCTCGCAACCTGTTTTGGACCTTTATTGCTGTTCATCTGCCCCTCTGGAAAATCACCATCGGATTGGTTGCAAATCTGTTGATTGTTGGCGCGACCCGGTATGCCTTTTCGTTCAATTGTGCCGTATTCCGGCGATGAGCGCAAATAAGGTAGCAATCGGCAAGGATCTGTTGGAATGGTACGACCGCCACGCGCGTAAATTGCCATGGCGTGCTGGCCCCGGCACGAGCCAGGCCGGCGAAAGACCGGACCCATACCGCGTCTGGCTGTCAGAGATTATGCTTCAACAAACCACGGTTGCGACGGTTAAAGACTATTTTGCAAAGTTCACCGATCGCTGGCCGACCGTTGAGGATCTCGCAGCAGCGACCGAAGACGACATTTTAAAGGCCTGGGCCGGACTTGGTTATTATTCGCGCGCCCGCAACTTGAAAAAGTGTGCCGATATCATTGTTACTGAGTTTGGTGGCGCTTTTCCCGCCGACATCGACCAGTTACGAGGCCTCCCCGGGATTGGCGATTATACCGCGGCGGCCATCGGCTCCATCGCGTTTGATATCCCGGCGCCCGTTGTCGACGGCAATGTCGAGCGCGTTTTCACACGTTTATTTGCTATTGAAACACCGTTACCTAAGGCCAAGTCCGAGATAAAAAAACTGGTTCACGAGGTGCTTTCAGTATCACGCCCTGGCGATTTTGCTCAGGCGTGCATGGATTTGGGTGCCACGATATGTTCGCCTAAAAAGCCCGCCTGCATGCATTGCCCGATCCGGTCACATTGCGCCGCACTAGAGGGACATGACCCGGAACATTTTCCGGTCAAACCGCCGAAGAAGGACAAACCGGCGCGTGTAGGTGCTGTCTATGTGATCGAAAACGGTTCAGGTGAGATCATCTTGGAAAAACGCCAAGGGTCCGGCCTTTTAGCCAACATGGCGCAAGCCCCAACCACGGATTGGAACTCGCGTACGAACGGAGAAACGGGTGTTCGTGGCGCACCTTTGACTGGGCTTCAGTGGAAGGCCTGCGGAGAGATTGAACACATCTTCACCCATTTTTCCCTGACACTGACGGTTTGGAAGACCAGCATTGGCGAACGAAAATTCCAACCGGGTGCAAACCAATGGTGGGCGTCGGTGCAAAAGCTTGACGAGGAGGCGCTGCCAACTGTCATGAAAAAGGCAATTGCGCGTGCTTTACCCGAAGCGAAACTTAAGGGTACCCAATGAACGAATTTAACCCCATCAAGCACATCGTCTTCGATATTGGCCAAGTGTTGCTCCACTACGACCCCGATCTTCCATTTCAGAAAATTATCCCGGATGCAGAAAAACGTCGCTGGTTCTTTGATAATGTCTGCACCGGCCCGTGGAATGTAGAACAAGATCGTGGACGCTCCTGGGGCGAAGCTGAAGCGCTGCTCATTGCCGAACATCCAGATTGGGAAAAAGAGATCAAGGCTTTCCGCCAGCACTGGCGGGAAATGGTGCCCCATGCCTATGATGGTACAGTCAACATTTTGTTGTCGTTGCTGGAAGACGGTCACGACATCACGTTTCTAACGAATTTCGCGGCGGACACGTTTCTTGAAGCACAAGAAATCTATCCGTTTTTGAAAGTGGGCCGAGGCGTCACAGTGTCAGGCCGTGTAAAACTCATCAAGCCCGATCCTGCCATCTACGCGCTCCACACCGAGACCCATGAGCTCGATCCGGCGGCAACGCTTTTTATCGATGATTCAGCTGCCAATGTTGAATCAGCGCGCCGGTTTGGCTGGCAGGTGATACACTTCAAAAACCCGGATATGCTGGCCGACGAGCTGGCAGAATACGGCGTTTTGACAGGCGACTAAGCGCCTGCAACAGCCATCTGCTTGCGGACAACACCGCGCAGCGCGTCGATCGGCTGCATGCCGTCGGTCGGCGTTTCAAAATGCCAGAACGTCCAGCCGTTGCAGGCCTCGAGCCCCTGCACCTTTGCCCCCATCCGGTGAATTGAGGCCTGCGTCCCGTCAAGTTCAAGCGAGCCATCGGCTTGAACGGTCGCAGACCAGCGTTTTTTCTTGTCAGTCAGCTGCGTGCCAGGCTCTAAAAGTCCGCTCTCGATTAAGGTCATAAAAGCTACTTTCGGCTCTGCCCGCTTACCGGTGACTAGCTTCAGCGTGTGGAATGATAGCGGTTCGACCGCATCGATCCGTTTTGTCGCCGCGTTGATGTAGGTTTGCTCGCGCTCGATGCCGACAAAGTTTCGACCTAAACGTTTGGCCACAGCGCCAGTCGTGCCTGATCCAAAAAACGGGTCGAGGATCACATCACCTGGTTTGGATGCACTCATCAAAATACGTGACAGCAGCGCTTCCGGTTTTTGTGTCGTGTGGACCTTATTGCCCTCCTCGTCGCGCAAACGTTCAGCACCCTGGCAAATCGGGAACAGCCAATCGGAACGCATCTGTATGTCGTCATTGGCGGCCTTAAGGCTCTCATAGTTGAACGTGTATTTTTTCGCATTGGCATCGCCAGTTGCCCAGATCATCGTTTCATGGGCGTTTTGAAAGCGTCGGCCACGGAAGTTTGGCATTGGATTGGTCTTGCGCCAGATGACGTCGTTCAAGATCCAAAAACCCAGATCCTGCATCTTGGCGCCCACGCGAAATATATTGTGGTAGGAGCCAATAACCCAAATGGTGCCATTTGGTTTGAGAACACGGCGGGCGGCCAAAAGCCAAGCCGTTGTGAAGGCATCATAGGCTTCAAATGATGCAAATTGATCCCAATGGTCATCGCAAGCATCGACCTTGGATTGGTCAGGCCGGTGCAGGGTACCGTCAAGCTGCAAATTATATGGTGGGTCCGCAAAGATCATATCGACGCTGTTTTCCGGCAATTGCTCCATTTGGGCCACGCAGTCGCCCTTTATGATGGAGTTTACAAATGCCGGAATCTGAACTGGCGTGTCATTATGATCAGGCGCCAAAGGCGGCGCGGCTAGGTGTACGCGAGACATGAAGCACCAATACGCAAAAACTGTCGAGACTCGCAGTCTTGCGCATCGTGGTGAACGGGCCGTTAGGAAACGTGGTTAATCAAAAATGAAAAATCACGGCGTGTTGTAAGGGCCTTCGTCGAACCCTACCAATACGACCAAGTTACGGATCGTGGGCTCCGGCAGAACGATTTGTTCGTCCTTATAAATGAACTGGGTCGCGCCCGCGCCAGGTATGACGGTTACATCGAGGCGGCCCAACGTGGAATAAGGGATGCTTTCGCCCTGCCTGACGGCAACGCGTATCGGCAGGTTCAATTGTCCGCCTGTTCCCTTCGGACCGTTGAGCACTCGGCCAGCAGCCGCAACCTGCATGAAGAGCTGTCCATTTCGATAACGGCAAGAACGTGTAACGTCGGTAATTGAGGCTTGATAGACAACTTCGTCTGGATTGTCGTCATTACCGTCGGTGTACTCGCGTAAAATCGCGGTGCCTTCCAAAAGTGTGGGGCGCGGGCAATAGGCAACCAAGTCGGCTTCAGTGATGGCGTCATCGACGTTCAAAACTTCATCAGGGGTGCCTGTTTGACAGGCTGCTAGAGCCAAACATAGGCCGACCAATACAGCCGAGATTTTAAAAGATTTATTGTCGGTCGCGTATCTCAAAAGATACTCCTCATGTGCCAAATACATATTCGCGAGAATGAGTTTTCTCAATCACACAATCTGAATACGCTAATAACATGTCTTTACGGGGTTTTCGCAAGCGGTAGTTTTCGGTAAGGCTCGCGCGGATTTTGTGCAGGTTCAGGTATGAGCCAGAGTAATGCACGCAGGATGGATCAGCAGCCTTGAAATATATTAGCACCCGCGGCGATGCGCCCACGCTTGGATTTAAAGACACGGTTCTGGCCGGACTTGCCGGCGACGGCGGACTTTATTTGCCCGAAACCTATCCGCAGATCAGCATGGAAGCGATCCGCAGTATGCGCGGCAAGTCCTATGCCGATATCGCCAAAGAGGTGATGTGGCCCTTCACCGGTGGTGAGATCGACCGGGGGGTATTTGAGCAGATTGTCGACGATGCCTATGCCACCTTTCGTCACAAGGCGGTCTGCCCGCTGGTTCAGATCGATAGCAATATGTTTGTGATGGAACTGTTCCACGGACCAACGCTGGCTTTTAAAGATGTTGCGATGCAACTGATCGCCCGGCTGATGGATCACATTTTAACCGAGCGTGATGCGCGCGCGACGATAGTCGGCGCAACTTCTGGCGATACCGGCGGCGCGGCGATCGATGCTTTCGCCAATCGCGATCGTACCGACATGTTCATTCTCTTCCCGCAGGGGCGTGTTTCCCCGGTCCAACAGCGGCAAATGACGTCCAACCCGGCTAAGAATATTCATGCACTGGCGATTGATGGTAATTTCGACGATTGCCAAGCGTTGGTCAAAGCGATGTTCAACCACCGGTCGTTCAGAGATGATGTGCAATTGTCTGGCGTCAACTCGATCAATTGGGCGCGCATCATGGCCCAAATCGTGTATTATTTTTCAGCCGCTGCATCACTTGGCGCGCCCGACCGGAAAGTCTCATTCTGCGTACCTACCGGTAATTTTGGTGATATTTTCGCCGGTTATGTGGCCAAGCAAATGGGTCTTCCGATCGAGTCTTTGGTTATAGCCACCAATGACAATGACATTTTGGCGCGTACGCTGGAAACCGGAACCTATGAAAAGCGTGGCGTGGTCAAGACCAGCTCGCCGTCGATGGACATCCAAATTTCGTCAAATTTTGAACGTCTTCTGTTTGAGGCTTACGAGCGCGATGCAGTGGCCGTGCGCAACGCGATGGAAAGCTTGAAGCAGCAAGGTAGCTTTACAATCGCACCCAAGCCACTTGCCGATATTCGTGGATCATTTGCAGCCGGGCGTTGCGATGTCGATCAGGTGGCGGACGAAATCTCAAATGCCAAGGCGCACAGCGACTATTTGCTTGATCCTCATACAGCGACCGCCGTCCATGTCGGGCGAGAAAAGGCGAACAAAGAGGTGCCGATGATCGTCTTGGGTACGGCGCATCCGGCTAAGTTTCCCGACGCGGTCAAAGCAGCAAGTGGTATTTACCCAGCGTTACCGGCGTGGCTTGGCGACTTGATGGAGCGCGATGAACATTTCATACCACTTTCCAACGACCAAAAAATGGTGGAAGAACACATATATGATAATACACGGGCCGCATAACGGCCCGGACATTCGGAGGAAGTAAACAGTCCACATGGGTGTAGAAACCACGAAACTCGCCAATGGCATCACGGTTGCGACGCAAAATTTTGATCATGTCGAGAGTGTTTCACTCGGCGTTTGGATCAAAGCGGGCACGCGCAACGAATTAGACCACGAGCATGGTATCGCTCATATGCTTGAGCATATGGCCTTTAAGGGAACGCTCAGTCGATCAGCACGAGACATCGCAGAGGCTATCGAGAACGTCGGTGGGGACATTAACGCGGCAACCAGCGTTGAAACCACATCCTATTTCGTGCGGGTTTTAAAAGGTGACCTTCCTTTGGCGGTCAATATTTTGGCCGACATTTTGCAAAATTCACGCTTTGATGCCGATGAACTTGAGCGGGAAAAGCATGTGGTGCTGCAGGAATTGGGCGCGGCCAACGATACGCCGGACGACTTGGTTTTTGATTGCTTTACCGAGACCGCCTTTGCCGGTCAGCCCGTTGGCAGACCCATCCTTGGTACCCGCGATACGATCAAGTCATTCACTCCAGAGATGATCCGCGCGTATATTGACCGCGAATATTGCGGTGAGCGGATGGTGATTTGCGCGACCGGCGCTGTCGATCATGATGCTTTTGTCCGTGAAATCGAACAGGCATTTTCAACCATGCCAGCGTCAATTGAAGTGGCAGGACTATCGCGGCCTGCATCGTATGTTGGTGGCGAGCATCGCCTGGTTAAAGACTTGCAGGACGCGCAGATCGTGTTCGGATTTGAGGGCCGCGCTTACCATGTGCGAGATTATTATGCCTCACAGGTCCTTGCCATGCTCCTGGGCGGGGGCATGTCTTCGCGTCTATTCCAAGAGGTTCGGGAGAAACACGGGCTTTGCTACTCCATCTACGCGTTCCATTGGAGCTTTTCAGATTCCGGCGTCTTTGGGATCCACGCCGCAACTGAGGAAGGCGATGTGCCCGCCTTGGTTGACGTCATTATGAGCGAACTTCAGCGTGTGCCGGCCAGCTTGGAGCAGAAAGAACTAAACCGCGCCCGCGCCCAGTTTCGCGCCAGCCTGATGATGTCTTCGGAAAGTGCGCCAGCGCGCGCCGGTCAAATAGCGCGCCAAATCCTGCTGTTTGGCCGACCTATTGACAATGAAGAATTCATGGCGCGCCTCGATGCGCTGACAATCGATCGACTTGAGGACTTGGCTTATCGGATGTTTACAAAAGATGCGCCGACAATATCCGCCGTCGGACCCGTGGAGAATTTGGTTTCGCGCGACACGTTTGGCGCCGAGTTGATATCAGGCCTCCAGGCGCCCATTCCGGCCGCCGTGAACTCCTGATGCATCGCATTTGATAGGGGCGGAGGCGTCATCCGTGTTTGCTTTCAGTGGACGTTCAAAAGGTGTTGTACCCATCGATGGCGAGCGGGTTTTCCTGCGCGAGCCCAATTCATCCGATTTCCAGGAATGGGCTTCATTGCGGTTGGAAAGTCGCGCATTCCTGGAACCTTGGGAACCACGCTGGTCGGAGCATGAGCTTTCAAAAACGGCTTTCAAAGCACGCCTTCGGCGCTACCGGGCCGAAATTGACGCCGGGACGGCGTACCCCTATTTCATCGTCCGCTTTGAAGATGAGGCCATTTTGGGCGGTATAACGATAGGAAACATCAGACGCGGCGTCGCGCAATCGGGGCAGCTGGGTTATTGGATCGGAAAGCGTTATGCTGGCGAAGGCTATATGCGCGAGGCTGTTCAGATCGCGTGTGCCCATGCTTTCACCAAGAACGGCCTGCATCGATTGGAGGCGGCGTGCTTGCTGGACAATGAGCGTTCCATCGCGGTGTTGCGCGCAAATGGATTTGAGAAGGAAGGTGTTTTGCGGTCATACCTGAAAATAAACGGCAAATGGCGGGACCACATTTTATTCTCTCGTATTAATCCGGTGCATGCGCCGAAAAGCGAAATGTTGTAAAGGCCGCTGCATTTGAACCGGACAAGCGCCTACATATCAGCTGTATTTCAGACCATCGGTTTGATGGTTATCGCGCTATTCGTGATGATCGGCCCGCTTCTTGCGCAAAACACTGAGCCAATCAGTGTGGGGCGCGAGGACACTGCGCTCGACCTTACCAGAGCAGTGACCATCTATCGCGACCGCGGGGAATCGCTGGTTGTTTCAACGGCGCCCGACGCCGAGGGCATCGTACGTACTGTAGAGGTGCAAGCGACCCAGCCAGAAACGTCCGGTGATTGGGCCGTTTTTGTATTGACCAATACCAGCGACGTGCAAGTGGATCGTCAGCTCGTTGCGCCGCATTTTCGCATGGTCAATTCAGGCGTGTTTCTTCCCGACCTTGGTTCACCGCGCATAGCAGCGATTACGCCTTCGTCCGGTTTTCAGCTTGAACGCGTCGATTCTGATGATGCAGACATATTCTCGATCACATTAGACCCTGGCGCGGTTGTCACTCTGGTTGCAGAGCTTTCGTCAAACAACCTCCCTCAACTCTATTTGTGGGACGAGGCCGAGTATAAGGACATCGTGAACTCCTATACGCTGTACAACGGCATCGTGATCGGCATTTCCGGCCTTCTGGCTTTGTTTCTGACGATCCTGCTTGTGATACGCGGTAACACCAGCTTTGCAGCTTCGGCTGTTTTGGCATGGGCTGCACTTGGTTACGTACTGATCGACTTTGGGTTTGCGTCACAATTCAATTTGATCTCCGTGACAGACATGCCTCGATGGCGTGCGTTTGGGGAAGTCGCGATCGTTTTTGCGTTGGCGTTGTTCATGTTTACGCATCTGAGCCTAAACCGTTGGGACAATAAGCTAACAATCGTGTCGTGGTCGTGGTTGGCGGGCATGGTGGTTCTGCTTGGCTTATCGGCCATCGAGCCCAATTTGGGCGCAGGAATTGCTCGCTTGGCGATCGCAGCGACGGCCGTTATGGGCTTCGCCTTGCTACTGTTTTTATCCATCCGCGGATTTGACCGGGCAATTATGTTGTTGCCGACTTGGTCGCTGCTTTTGTGCTGGACCATAGCCGGGCTCCTCACTGTCACCGGTGCGGTTGATAATGATATTGTCCAACCAGCATTGGCCGGTGGCTTGATCATGATCATTCTGCTTATCGGGATCACGATCATCCAAAGCGCCTTTGCCGGCGGCGCTTTCCAACAGACGCTTTTTTCAGACACCGAGCTGCAGGCGCTGGCCATTCGAGGTTCCAGTGACATGGTTTGGGACTGGGATGTGGCGCGTGACCGGGTCGTGACAAAACCGGATCTGGGCCGCGTTATCGGTTTGGGGCGCAACGCGCTGCACGGCCCGATTAAAACCTGGCTCCAATACATGCATCTGGACGATAAAGAACGGTTCCGCACAACGCTCGATAGCGTTGTTGAAAGTGGCAAGGGCCGTATCGACATGAATGTCCGATTGCGCGCCAGCGATACCCGCTATGAATGGTTCAACGTACGCGCACGTCCTGTTGTCAGCGGCGATGGCAAGGTCATTAGATGCATCGGCATGACCAGCAACATCAGCGGCCAAAAACGTATGGAAGAGCGCCTCTTGCAGGACGCTGTACACGACAATTTAACTGGTCTTCCCAACAAGGGCCTGTTTCTTGATCGCGCGCAATCGTCTTTGCTTCTCGGTCGGATGTTTGAGACGATCGTGCCCACTCTCATCATTATCGACATCGACAATTTCAGCGACATGATCGATCGCTTGGGTGTGCAAGGCAGCGATAACCTTTTGATGACCATCGGACGACGCTTGCGCATTCACCTGCGCAGTGAGGAGACGCTTGCCCGTGTCGGTTCAGACCGTTTTGGTGTTCTCGTCACGGCAAGAACAGAGGCTGGCGAAATCGCTGCTCTTTCTGAAGCGATGCTGAAAGCGATCAGAACGCCCACGACCTATGCTGACCAAGAAATCAAGCTGACCGCTTCCTTAGGCCTTGCGACTTGGAACAGTGATGTCACCAATGCCGAGGCCCTGTTTCGCGATGCAGAAATCGCGCTCGTGCAAGCCAAACGCTATGGCGGCAACCGGATTGAACCCTTCCGGCCAGCGTTCCGCGATAGAACGTCCAACAGTGTGCATTTGGAAGCGGATTTGCGGCGTGCACTTGAACGCAACGAAATCGGCTTGGTTTATCAACCCATCGTCAATGCCGAGACTGGCGATGTCGCTGGCCTTGAGGCTGTTATGCGGTGGGTTCACCCGAGGCGCGGCATCGTGCCGCCAGCTGAATTCCTCGGCATTGCTGAAAACAGTGATCTCATCATTCCGCTTGGCAATCGCGCGATTGAGCTGGTTGCCGAGCAATTGACCGACTGGGAAGCCCTCGGGGCTGACTTCGGCCTCTTTGTCGGGATCAATGTTTGGCCACAACAGCTGAAGTCCGCCGGGTTTGTTAGTGCCGTACGTGCCATTATGACAAAGTACCCGCAGCGCAACCATCGTATCATGCTTGAGTTTACCGAGACCGGTATCATGAGTGATCCGGAACATAACGCGCGCAGGCTTTCTGAACTTAAAGCGGCCGGGCTTGATCTTGCGCTCGATGACTTTGGCGCAGGCATTTCTTCTGTCGCCTATTTGGCCGATCTCGAGTTTGATCTGGTCAAGATCGACAAGCAGATCGTCAATCGATACGGCGCCAAGGGCGCTTTCATGCAGTCATTGATTGATATGGCCCACGCGTTGGATATGCGGGTCGTTGCCGAAGCTGCCGATATCAGTCTCCAGCGGGACGCGCTCCAATCAATGGGCGCTGATTTCGCGCAAAGTTATGCCACCAGCGCGGCCATGACGCCAGAAGATGCTTTACGCATATTGATGGAAGCAAGCGCCAAGGCGGATCGATCATCGCGCGATGGCTCGTCAGAGCCTTTAGCGGCACAATAGTACAAGCTGCTTAGGCGTGACCGGGTTCTGAGACGAAAGCTGCTCGTGAATGAATGCCGATCAAGCTCAACGCCTTGTCATACTTGTTTTCAAGTTGATCACTGAAGATGAGTTCATTGGGGCCATCGAGCGTTAGCCAGAAGTTCTTTTGCAGTTCTTCCTCCAGCTGATTTGCCCCCCAGCTGGAATATCCCAGGGATACGACCGATCGCGTTGGCCCCCGTTTCAACGCGAGATCCTCAAGCGCTGAAATTGTGGACGTTAGCGAAACTTCCTCATTGATTGGCACTGTCGACTCAACCTCGTAGTCGGCTGAATGCAGAATAAAGCCACGATGCTCTTCAACCGGCCCCCCGATCCGAACCGGTTTTATCTGGTCATCCACCTGATCCAGTATAAACGGGTTGGGTACGTCAATTTTGTTGACGAGCTCGTCAAACTGCATGGGATGCGGTTTGTTGACGATAAAGCCCATGCAGCCCTCATCGCTATGGGCACACACATAGACGAGAGAGTCGCCAAACAGCGAATCCTTCAAGCATGGCATGGCGACTAAAAACTTGCCGTCTAGACTTTTTGAAGTTCTGCCGATCGTTTCATCTCCGTCATTCGTCTAATAAAAACATCAATTGCCCGGTTTGCTAGTAAACTTTAGCGCTATCTCTTCGTCGCATTTCGCGGCAACCCGGCACTAACGAACTCGTGACCGGCGCGTGTTTGTGAAATTAACTTTCGTCATGCATAGCAATGGTCATGCACCAATTATCTCCTTCGGCATGGTTTCTCCTCGCTGCCCCCATACTCGTGAACAGCTCGCCCGCGCCGGCCGGCGCCGTCACAGATTGGCACCAAACAATGGGCGGCAATGTGCGTTTGGTGTTGGAAAGCGCGATCGCTGATAAGGACGGGCATCTGCCAAGCCTCATGCGCGGCGCAATTGAAATCAAACTGGACGAAGGCTGGCATACATACTGGCGCGATCCGGGCGCATCGGGCATTCCCCCCATGTTTCAGTGGGCGGCAGGCTCTGACATCCAAAGCGCGACGATCCATTATCCGGCCCCGCGCTGGGTGGATGATGCCTATGGCGGCTATGCGGGCTACACAGAACCGGTTTCGCTACCGATCACGTTTGAAACCGATGGTCGGGCCAGTGCCCGTCTCGAGGGGTCGCTACTACTCGGCATTTGCGAAGACATTTGTATTCCAGTCGTACTCCCTTTTGTAGCGGAGATTGTGCCAAGTCAGGTCACTGCATTGACAGACATGGTTATCCGCAATGCGTTTGATGCGCTCCCCGAAAAGTTGTCGGAAGATGCCGTTTCCGTGGAATTTAACGAGGGTTCGGTTAAGGTAACAATTGCTGGTGAAGCGGGTGCTGAGACTAGTAAAGATCTGGATGCGCTTTTCGTTCATTTGGAAGGTGCGCAAATTTCTTACCCGAAGAAGATGGCGCATGAGGGCGGGCACATCTCATTTGTGGCCAAGGTCAACAGCATGCCATCTAGCGCAAAGCTTTTGCCGATGAACATTACCGCAATGATGGGCGATAAGGCTTATGATGTGTCCATCGACGTGCACATTCCATCTGAAAAAGAATGATCTTTTTTGTGCAGCGGACTTGCCGTACGCGCCGGCGCATTATTTGTGATGGCATCGTATAATTTTCCGGAGTTGGAAACATGGTCATCGCTGTTGGCGACAAAATCCCTACTAAAACACTGAAGATCGTCACAGAAGACGGTGCGGCAGAAATCGAAACGCCCGCGATGCTTGATGGCAAAAAAGTCGTTTTGTTCGCCGTGCCTGGCGCTTTCACGCCGACTTGTACACTGAACCATCTGCCCGGCTTTATCGAGAACGCTGATGCCATCAAAAGCAAAGGCATCGACGAGATCGCCGTTGTCGCCGTCAATGATCCATTTGTAATGCAAGCCTGGGCAGAAAACTCCGGTGGTTCGGAAAAGATCAAGTTTCTTGCCGATTGGGACGCCGCTCTGACCACGGTGTTGGGTTTAGAGATTGATCTTGGCGTTGCCGGTCTTGGCGTTCGTTCCAAACGCTATTCTATGATCATCAACGATGGTGTCGTTGAAGCCCTAAACATAGAAGAAAGCCCGGGCACTGCAGAAGTCTCCGGCGCGGCGGCCATACTCGAGCAGCTCTGAATTTGGTGACTAGGATCGCTCGTCCTTGGGCGATCCCATCACGATATATGATGTAATCAGGCGCACACCGCTTACAACGCCCAGAACTTCGGTGTGAAAATGCTTGTAGGCGGTGAGGTCCTCGACCTCTACGCGCAGCATATACTCTACCGTCCCGGTGATATTGTGGCATTCGCGTACTTCCCGCGCAGCAATCATCGCCCGTTCAAACGTCGCCTGTGCGGATTTCGAGTGCTCGGCTAATCCGACCGCCACATAAGCTACAAATGCTTTGCCGATCTTGGCTGGATCAATCATCGCGCGGTAGCCTGCGATCACGCCGGTGCGCTCCAATTCCTGTACCCGGCGCAAACAAGCTGATGGCGAAAGCCCCACACGTTCCGACAACTCCAGGTTCGTCAAACGTCCATCATTTGCAAGTTCGCGCAATATTTTTTGATTAATGGGATCAATATCAGTCATTTATTGCAATAAATATTCAAATTTCCGAATGATAGCAATTCAATTGCGCAGAACATCGTCAATTATTGTGCCATGCAATATGAACTACTTCTAGCACTGACAAGTTTCGCTTTTGCCTCGTCGATCACGCCAGGGCCAAACAATATGATGCTGCTCGCGTCTGGCGCGAATTTCGGTTTTCGTCGGACGGTGCCACACATGCTCGGAATTTCGATCGGGCACGCGCTGATGGTGTTCCTTGTTGGTATCGGACTGGCCCAGCTCTTCATCGCATTTCCGATCCTAAAACAGATCATGCAAGTCGTTGCCGCCATTTATATGCTCTGGTTGGCATGGAAGATCGCCAACGCGGCACCGGCCAGCAGCCAAAGCACAAAAGGGTCGCCTCTTACGTTTGGCCAGGCAGCTGCGTTTCAATGGGTGAACCCGAAAGCGTGGGGCATGGCTTTGACCGCCGTGACCGCATACGCGCCCGGTGACACGGTATTTGCGATGGTCTTGGTGGCGGCAACTTTTGCGGCCGTTAACTTGCCATCTGTTTCCGTTTGGACAGTTCTTGGCCAACAAATGCAGCGTTTTCTGACAAGTACGGCGCGCCTACGCGCATTTAATTGGACGATGGCCGCATTGCTGGTCGGCTCACTGATCTTTGTGATCCAAACCTAGCGCTCAGGCGATGTCTTTAAACGGGGCCATGCCTTCGCGTGCCAATTCATCTGCGCGTTCGTTCTCAGGATGGCCGGCGTGGCCTCTAAGCCAGTGCCATGTCACATCATGCTCACCAGTCAGCTGATCAAGCGCCTGCCAGAGTTCGGCGTTCTTGACAGGTTTTTTGGAGGCAGTCTTCCAGCCATTGCGTTTCCAGCCATGGATCCAGCTGGAAATCCCATCTTTGACATAGGAGGAATCGGTCCAGAGATCGACAGCATGCGGACCGCCCTTTAACGCCTTGAGCGCTTCAATGGCGGCCGTCAGCTCCATGCGGTTGTTCGTTGTTTCCGCTTCGCCACCACTCATCTCTTTGCGCTTGCCATTCCACTCCAGGATGGCACCCCAACCACCGGGTCCAGGATTGCCAGAGCAAGCGCCATCTGTGTGAATGACGATCTTCTTTGCTGCCGACATCAGGAACCTAAACCATATTCGGTGGCGCTTTTGACTTCGCGGTGGAACCGTAGCTTGCGCACATATTCTTCGGGATCTTTCTTGACCACCAACGAACCCGGCGGTGTGTTCACCCAGTCATAGAGGCGCGTGAGCATGAACCGCAGCGCCGCGCCGGCTGCCAAGGTCGGCAAAGCTGCGATTTCGCGTTCTTCGAGTGCACGGACACTTTGATAGCCGGTCAACAGCGCTGTACCTTTGGTCAAGTTGAACGCATGGTCGCGCTCAAAACACCAAGCGTTGAGGCACACAGCAAGGTCATAGGCGAGGAAGTCGTTACACGCGAAATAGAAATCGATCATCCCGGAAAGTTCATCACCAATGAAGAACACGTTATCGGGGAAAGCATCTGCATGGATGACCCCGTTTGGCAGATCAGATGGCCAATTGGCCTCCAAATCATTCAGCGATCGTCCGACCAAGTCTGTTAAGTCGGCGTCAATTTCACCATCTGATGCCAAGCATTGTTCCCACAGTGGGCGCCAGTCGCCCAGCGTTAAGCTGTTAGGCCGGGTCAAAGCAAATCCTTCACCAGCCGCGTGCAGATGCGCCAACGCCGCGCCAAGCGCACGACAGTGGCCCGGCTGCGGTCTGCGGATCCACACGCCTTCAAGGAACGATACCATGGCCGCCGGTCGGCCAGCCAATTCACCAAGCATGCCGCCATCGGCGCGTAAAATTGGATTTGGACAGGAAAAGCCGTTTTCGGAAAGATGCTGTTTCAGCCCTAGAAAGAACGGAAGGTCATCGCGGTTCACCCGCTTTTCATAGAGCGTCAGGATGTAGTTGCCGGTGCTGGTGTGCACCATGAAGTTGGAGTTTTCCACGCCCTCGGCAATGCCCCGATATGAGAGAAGCTGCCCGACATCATAGTCGCTCAGGAAGACCGAAAGCTCTTCGTTGGTGATATCCGTATAAACAGCCAAGGTGCGTTAAACCGCCTTCAAATCGCCCTGCCCGTTCAGGAAGGCCATGTCTGATACTTCCAGCGGGATGTCACGTAATGACCGCATGACCGGGAAAAGTTCCGTTTCCTTGACGGTCAATGCGATGTCGATCTTGACCGCAAACCTGTCACGGAATGCATCGATGATTTCCTCCACTATGGTTTCCGGTGCGGAGGCCCCCGCCGACATGCCGATGGTGGCGGCATCCCCTACCCGGTCCCAATCGATCTCCGATGCGCGTTGCACCAACATACTGTCTCTTGCGCCAGCGCGTTTGGCTACATCAACCAACCGTTTTGAATTGGATGAGTTGGGAGCGCCAACAACGAGAAACATGTCTGTTTCCGGTGCTGCGAGTTTGACTGCCTCCTGGCGGTTGGTTGTCGCGTAACAGATGCTGTCAGACGATGGCGCTTGCATATTGGGAAATCGGGCTTCTAATGCTTCAACAACGGCGGCCGTATCATCAACGGACAAGGTCGTTTGGGTGACATAGCCCAAGGCGTCTTCGTCGGGAACGCGCATTGTCGCGACGTCTTCCACTGTTTCCACCAGAGTGACTGCACCCTCTTCCAACTGACCCATTGTGCCAATCACTTCAGGATGGCCAGCATGTCCGATCAGCAGAACGTGCCGCCCAAGCCGCTGGTGGCGCATGGCCTGCTTGTGGACCTTCGACACCAACGGGCATGTGGCGTCCAGGTAGAGCAGGTTCATCGCCTCTGCGTTGGCGGGCACTGACTTGGGCACACCGTGGGCCGAGAAGACCACCGGACGGTCCCGGTCCGCATTTGGGATATCGGTGAGCTCTTTCACAAAGACCGCACCGCGTTCGCGTAGTCCCTCAACAACGAACTTGTTATGCACGATCTCATGGCGGACATAGACCGGCGCTCCATATTTTTTCAGCGCCAGAACAACAATCTGGATCGCTCGATCAACGCCGGCACAAAAGCCACGCGGCTCACACAAGCGGATGGTCAATGCGGGTTTGTTTGGCAGATCCAACATAGGCGTGTTCAGTCCGGGTTTGACGTGTTGTCACTACCACGTAGCCGCCCTGCAACAAAAAAAGCAACCACACCAACCAGTGTAAGTGCCAATCCGTACCATGTGATCGCATATTGCAGGTGGTTATTGGGCAAGTTGATCAGGGTGACACCGGAAACCGGCCACTCGCCCATAGTGCCGGGTGCGCGCGGTGAACCTTCATCGACAAAAAACGGGACTATCTGGCCTGAAAGGTTCGCCTGAACAGCCATCTGTTCGATGTCTTTCCAGTAATAAATGTTGCCGACCGGGTCGTTTTCCGGAACCGCCCACGATGGTTTCTCCTCCAACCGTTGGCGTGCCAAACCGGTGATTGTCACTTCGCCTGCCGAGAGTGTTTGCGGGCGGGTTTCTGCTTCTTTTAAGTCAAAAGGCACAAAGCCTCGGTTGATAAGCAGGAACAGGCCGCTTGGTTCAGTTAGTTCCAACGGTGTGTAGATATAGTATCCCGTCGCCCCTCGATGGGTTGCGAAAAAATGCTGCTCTCCTTCGTGACGAAACCTGCCGGAAGCGGAGACGGGTAAATAATCCAACTCGGATTGACTGATCCGACCTTCATCCAAATCAACCAACAATTCGGCGATGGGTGTTGGCGCCGCTGACAAGCGCGCATCTATGTTGGCGAGCAGACCTTCTTTCCAAGCAAGCCTTTGCACCTGCCATGTGCCGAGTGCCAACAAAACCCCGAGGGCCGGTAGCGCGACGAGGATCACGAGCCATGGAAAGCCTTTATTTGCGGAGGCTGTTTTGGTTGCCGTCATCCTGTCCCCATAAAAAACGGGCGGCCTGTTTCCCAGACCGCCCGCATCAAATTCAAAGCGGTGTTTTACCCGTGGTAGATCGGAGCACCCCAAGATCCCCAGATGTAAATCACGAAGAAGAGGAAGAGCCAGACCACGTCAACGAAGTGCCAGTACCACGCTGCCGCCTCAAAGCCGAAATGCTGCTTTGCGGAGAAGTGGCCGAGATAAACGCGGTACAGACAAACAGCCAAGAAGATTGTCCCAACCAGGACGTGGAAGCCATGGAAACCGGTCGACATGAAGAAGGTCGCGCCATAAAGCGAACCGGAGAAGCTGTAAGGCGCATGGCCATACTCGTACGCTTGCACGAATGAAAAGATAATGCCGAGGCCGACGGTGAGCCATAGGCCCCATTTCACTGCTTCACGGTCATTATGAAGAAGACCGTGGTGCGCCCATGTCACGGTCGTGCCGGAAAGAAGCAGGATCACGGTGTTGTAAAGAGGCAGGTGCAAGGGATCGAGAACCTCGAGACCTTGGGGCGGCCATGTGCCGCCGGTGTATGCCAATCGGCCCACCTGCTGTGCTTCATCGTAGAAAAGGCTTGCGTCAAAGACCGCCCAAAACCAGGCAGCGAAAAACATCACTTCTGATGCGATGAACATGATCATGCCATAGCGCAAGTGAAGCGACACCACGCGGGTGTGATGACCCTCATGCGCCTCTTTTACACAATCGGCCCACCACATGATCATTGTGTAAAGGACGATCGCCAAGCCGATGAAGAATGTCCAGGGGTTTGCCAATGGCAGACCCAGAAGCGAAAACTCATTGCCTTTTGTCGCCTGCATCCAACCAATGGCACCGATTGCCATGATCAGCGCACCCAAGGAGCCGACTAGCGGCCAAGGGCTTGGATCTATGATATGATAATCATGGTTTTTAGCGTGTGCGTCGGCCATGTTTCCCGTTCTCCAACGTTATTGCTTACCCGTCTGCTGGAGCGCTTCCGATCAGCTCCGCATCGGGTGTGTTTTGAATTGTCTGTGCCACGTTTTCTTCCGGGTCGTCCACACGGAAAAAAGTGTATGAGAGAGTAATTGTGTTGATACCGTCCATTTCTTCTTTGTCGACAATATCCGGGTCAACGAAAAAGACGACGGGCATCTCCATGGATTCACCGGGCTCTAGTGTAGTCTCGGTGAAACAGAAGCATTCCATCTTATTGAAATAAGCACCTGCCGATGGCGGCGTGACGTTAAACGTTGCCGTACCGGTTGATGCACGTGAGAGCGGGTTTTCGGCCAGGTAGTTCACCTGCGCCAACTCACCGATCTTCATAGTGACCGAGCGTTGCCCAGGCGCGAATTCCCACCCGAGGCCTTGTCCAATATTGGCATCAAAGCGCACGGTAATCTCACGGTCGATGACATCGACAGGCGCAACGTCGGCCTGCTGTGTCGTGCCGCCATATCCGGTGACCCGGCAAAATAGCTCATAGAGCGGTACCGATGCATAGGCCAAACCGACCATACCGCTGAAAAACGCAACACATGCCAGCGCGATGCGTGCATTGGCGCGGCTTTTGTCAGGTGTCGGTTTTTGCAAATCGGCGCTCATGCTCTCCTCACATCTGCCGGATAAAAAGTGCAGGACCCAGCTTCGCCCACGTGCCCACATAGATTAGGACTACAAAAGCGGCCAGACAAACCCCAATGGCGACGGAGCGCAACTTGCGTGCTTTGGCTTGGGCGTCGGTCAGCTCAATGCCCTGATCGTTGACGTCTTTTACGTCGCTCATGCGAACACTCCCAATCGGACAATCACAGCTTCAAACAAGAGGACGCCGAACAGCAGAAAGAGATACAAAATCGAAAAGCCGAACAGCCGCTTCTCGGCTTTGAGTTTCGGGTCAGCACCCGCAACTTTCCAAACGCTATAGGTCAGCCACGCGAAAACGGCGCCAGCGACCGCTGCCACCACACCATAAGCAACGCCTGCAAACCCCATCCAATAGGGTAGGACGCCAATCGGCGCGAGCAGAACTGCATAGGCCAGCATTTGGTTTCGGGTCGATTTTTCACCAGCGGCGTTTGGCATCATAGGCACATGGGCATCGTCATAGTCACGCATCTTCCACAGGGCGAGCGCCCAGAAATGCGGCGGTGTCCACATGAAGATAATCGCGAAAAGCACACAACCTTCCAGCGTAATGGAACCTGATGTCACAGCCCAACCCAGCATGGGTGGAAACGCACCAGCTGCGCCGCCGATAACGATGTTTTGCGGCGTCGAGCGCTTCAACCACATCGTATAGATGACTGCGTAGAAGAAAATGGTGAATGCAAGCAGGCCACCTGCCACCCAGTTGGTCATCACGCCGAGCGTTAGCACCGAAAGGATCGACAGGATCAAACCGAAGACCAGAGATTCATCCGCGGTGACCCGGCCCGCTGGTATTGGCCGTTTGGCGGTGCGGCTCATGACTGCGTCAATGTCCGCGTCATACCACATATTCAAAGCACCAGATGCACCCGCACCCACGGCGATGGCAAGAATGGCGATAAAGCCAACAATCGGGTCAAGCGGTCCGGGCGCAGCGAGCATACCGGCCAAGGCGGTAAAGACTACCAAACGCATGACCTTGGGCTTTAGCAGGTCAAAATAGTCCTTCGGCGTCGCCTCGGAGACGCGAAGATCTGTTTTCGCTGTGCTGTCCAAATAAGCCAAGATCGTTGACCCTGTCGTCGATTGATTGCGGGATGTGCCGCTTTTCATGTTATCAAACAAGCGGCACTTATGCCGCTTGTTGTATCGTCGTTTCTACGTCGCCGCTTACTTGATGCGCGGCAGCTGTTCCCACTGGTGAACAGGTGGTGGCGATGACAATTGCCATTCCAGCGTCGTCGCACCTTCGCCCCAAGGGTTGTTTCCAGCAACGCGCTTGCGGGCAAACGCTTCAAACACACCGTATAGGAAGATCAAGACGCCGATGGCGGACAGGTATGATCCATAAGAGGACACCAGGTTCCAACCCGCATAGGCATCCGGATAGTCGATGTAACGACGCGGCATGGCGGCCAGACCCAAGAAGTGCTGCGGGAAGAAGATCAGGTTCACGCCAACGAATGTCACCCAGAAGTGCAGGCGCGCGATCGCAGAATTATACATGTAGCCGAACATTTTCGGGAACCAGTAGTACCAGGCCGCAAAGATGGCGAAGACGGCGCCTAGCGACAGAACATAGTGGAAGTGCGCAACCACATAGTAAGTGTCGTGCAGCGAGCGGTCGAGGCCAGCGTTTGCGAGCTGAACACCTGTGACGCCACCTACCGTGAACAGGAAGATAAAGCCAATCGCCCACAGCATCGGTGTGCGCATGACGATGGAGCCGCCCCACATGGTCGCGATCCACGAAAAGATCTTCACGCCCGTCGGGACCGCGATAACCATGGTCGCGAACACAAAATATTGTTGTGTCTGTAGTGACAGACCAGCTGTGTACATGTGGTGCGCCCAAACGATGAAGCCGACCACGCCGATCGCCACCATCGCGTAAGCCATGCCCAGGTAACCAAACACCGGCTTGCGCGAGAAGGTGGAAACGATGTGCGAAATGACGCCGAAAGCGGGCAGGATCAAAATGTAAACTTCAGGGTGCGCAAAGAACCAGAACAAGTGCTGGAACAGGATTGGGTCACCACCGCCTTCAGGTGTGAAGAAAGTTGTGCCGAAGTTACGGTCTGTCAGAAGCATGGTGATCGCGCCGGCGAATACAGGCAATGACAGTAGCAGCAGGAACGCTGTGACAAGAACTGACCAGGCAAACAGCGGCATCTTGTGCAGGGTCATGCCCGGCGCACGCATGTTGAAAATGGTCGTAATGAAGTTGATCGCACCGAGGATGGACGACGCACCGGCGATGTGTAGCGACAGGATCGCAAAGTCCATCGCAGGTCCAGGCTGGCCCGTGGTCGATAGTGGCGGATAGATCGTCCAACCACCGCCGACACCAACTGCACCGGGTGCAGAGGGCATGAACATGGATATCGCCAGCAAGATGAAGGCAGGTGGCAACAGCCAGAAAGAGATGTTGTTCAGACGTGGAAACGCCATATCAGGCGCGCCAATCATGATCGGGATCATCCAGTTGGCAAAACCGCCGATCAGCGCAGGCATGACCATGAAGAAGATCATGATCAGACCATGCGCCGTCGTGAAGACGTTATACATTTGTTTGCCGGCATCGATGGCTGCTTCGCCCTCAACACCATAAACGATTTCTGCCAAACCGTGGAAAATCTGGATGCCGGGCTCTGCCAGCTCCCAGCGCATCATTACAGACAGAAAGCCGCCGAAAACCCCCGCGAAAATCGCAAAGATAAGGTACAGCGTTCCAATGTCTTTGTGGTTCGTTGAAAACAACCACCGGTTCACGAACCCAACCTTATGGGCATCGTGATGAGCATCATGTGCGGCGATATCAGCCATTCGTATTCTCCGATCTTTCCCGGCGGTCTATTCGGCTTCGGCTTGCGCCAATGTGCGACGCGCTTCCAAAGTTGCCATCAATGTTTGGTTTGCGGTGCTTACATCATCACGTGCAGCAACCAACCAGCTGTCATAGTCTTCCTGGCTGACAACACGAACTGCGATCGGCATGAACGCGTGGTCCTTGCCACAAATCTCAGAACACTGGCCGTAGAAAATGCCTTCGTTGCGCGCATGGAACCATGTTTCGTTCAGGCGTCCTGGCACGGCATCCATCTTAACGCCAAAGGCTGGCATCGCCCAGGCATGCAAAACGTCTGATGCTGTGACAAGCAGGCGGACTGTTGTGTCGACAGGCACGACGATTTCGTTATCGACGGCCAACAAACGTGGGTAAGCCGCGACGTCTGTTTTGTTGAACGTGGCGCGATCTTCTTCGCGCAAAATGATGGAGTCAAAAACGACATCTTCGCCGCCTTCATCATCCTGGTACTCGTAAGCCCACGCCCACTGGTAACCGATGGCCTTGATCGTAATGGTCGGCTCCGTTTCCGGCTTGTACTGCGCATTCAAGAGCTGGAAAGAAGGGATCGCAAAGGCGAGCAGCACCAGCACCGGCCCCACGGTCCAAACGATTTCGATCGTTGTGTTGTGGCTTGTCTTGGAAGGTACCGGGTTGGCACGTGCATTGAAGCGGACAATGACATACGCCAGCAGACCCATAACCAGGATCACGATTGGGGTGAGAAGCCAAAGAGTGTAGTCCTCAAACCAATTTATCTGCGCCATCATGTTGGTAGCGGCATCTTGGAAACCAAGCTGCCATGGCTGTGGCTGTGCCGCATATGCAGTTCCCGCCATGGCTGCCATAGCGAGGCAAGTGCCGACAGCACGTGTGAAGAGTTGGACCACTTGAAATCTCCCGACTTAAATTTCTGGCGCCGATTAAATGCGCTCGTGACCATTTTTGCTATAATGGTCAAAACCACATATTGTTCACCGCCGCAACTAAGACCGTTGGCTGATAATGCGGCATAAGGGCGCTTTGAGCGCTCCGTAGCCAGTAAAGCGCCAAGATGCCGCATGATCGGGCGCTAAACCGTTGGAAAAGGGAAAAGACCTTGTCATTTTTTCGCCGTGTTGAGCGTCAACATCGAGGTAACGTTTTCCAACACCTGTTTATGCGGTTACTGTGAAATCGTTGATTCGTTAATTCTGGGCTCCGGGTTGGTATCCATCTGATGAACATTCGAAACGTTTTTGCTCTGGCAGTGGCCATGGTCATGCTGAACACCAGTTTTGTCTTGGCCCAGTCGGGGACAGTGCGTGAGTCACACGGCGCATGGAACATAATTTGTGATACCCCGCCGGGCGCTTCATCCGAACAATGTGTCTTAATGCAGAACGTCATCGCCGATGACAGACCAGAACTCGGACTTTCTGTTGTTGTCTTGAAAACGGCTGATCAAAAGGCGCGTATTCTGCGCGTTTTGGCACCCTTGGGCGTGTTGCTGCCGAACGGGCTTGGCCTGAACATTGATGGAAGCGATATCGGGCGCGCTTATTTTGTACGGTGCTTCAATGATGGTTGTTACGCGGAAGTCATCTTGGAGGACAATCTGCTTCAGCAATTCCAGGGCGGCACCAACGCAACCTTCATCGTGTTCCAAACACCTGAAGAAGGGATCGGTATTCCCGTGGACTTAAGCGGCTTCACAGCGGGCTATACCGCGTTACCGTGACCTTGCAGCCTCGCCATCTCCGCCTTAGCTACTTACGCAACAAAGCATGCGGAGCGAACATCGATGGCCGATACGAACCAAGCCCCTGACCTTCTCAGCCGTTTCGACATTTCAACGGATCAGGTCAAAGACATTGTTTCTGAAACACTCGGCAGTGCCGATGATGGCGAGCTATTTCTGGAGTATGCAGAAACAGAAGCGCTCGGCTGGGACAATGGTCGCCTGAAGACCGGCAGTTTCAACACACGCTCGGGTTATGGATTGCGCGTTGTGGCTGGCGAAGCGGTCGGCTATGCCCAATCCGACAACTTCTCAAAAGACGCGCTCCTTCGCGCAGCAGATGCCACCAAAGCTGTGTCAAGCGGCCACTCCGGCACATATGCCGACGCACCGCAGCGCACCAACAAGCATCTTTATGGTGAAGGAAATCCAATTGGTGAGCCGACTTTTGAAAGCAAGGTCAAACTGCTGGAGATGATTGATGCCTACCTGCGCGGCAAGGATCCGCGCGTCCGTCAGGTATCGGCATCACTGGCTGCATCTTGGCAGGTGGTGGAAATTTTACGCGCCGACGGCTTTCTCGCAAAGGACATAAGACCGATGGTTCGCGTGAACGTCTCGGTCATTGTCGGCGACGGCGACCGGCAGGAAAGCGGATCGCATGGCATGGGCGGGCGGCAGATGTTTGGCGACTTCATCGCCACCGACAAATGGCAGTTCGCCGCCGATGAGGCCTTACGCCAAGCGCTTGTGAATCTGGACGCCAAACCGGCACCCGCTGGCACCTTTGATGTTGTGCTCGGTGCAGGATGGCCAGGCGTCATGCTGCATGAAGCAGTCGGTCACGGGCTAGAAGGCGACTTTAACCGCAAAGGCCAATCTGCTTTCGCCGGATTGATGGGCGAACAGGTTGCCGCCAAAGGCGTCACCGTTGTTGACGATGGCACAATCGACGCGCGCCGCGGTTCGCTGACCATTGATGATGAAGGCACGCCATCGGGTCACAATGTTCTGATCGAAGATGGCAAACTTGTCGGCTACATGCAGGACCGTCAGAACGCGCGCCTGATGGGCGTAAACCCAACCGGCAATGGGCGCCGCCAATCCTACGCGCATGTGCCCATGCCGCGCATGACCAACACTTACATGCTTTCCGGTCAGCACACGCCGGATGAAATCATCGAAAGCGTGAATGACGGGATCTACGCCGTTTCCTTTGGCGGTGGTCAGGTGGATATCACATCCGGCAAGTTCGTCTTTGAATGCACCGAGGCTTACCGGCTGGAGAACGGCAAAATCACATACCCGATTAAAGGTGCAATGCTGATCGGCAACGGACCGGAAGCGATGCGCCGCGTTTCCATGGTTGGTAACGATCAAAAGCTCGATACCGGCGTTGGCAATTGCGGCAAAGGCGGCCAGTGGGTGCCGGTCGGGGTCGGCCAGCCGCATTTGCGCATGGATGCGGTGACCGTCGGCGGGACCGAAGGATAGTCCGATGCGGCCTGATCGTGCGACACTTGATGCAACATTAGACCACGTGCTTGCGGCACCTTCTGATCGCGCGCGCATCGAGTTTCTATGCAACCGACCGAATTTCGGTGCCCGCAATTTCGCAAACAAACTGACAGTCACGCGGGCGGGCGGTGTTGAAAACTGCCGCTGGACCAAGCATCCCTGGATGAAGCTGGAAGACGGCTCGCCCGACCCGCGCATTCAGGTGTGCATCATTCCCCGCCGCGTGCTCGATCTGGTCTGGCGCGAACATGAGAGCGGTGGCACGCATCCGGGCGATACATTCGCTGCCGACATGAATATGAGCCTTGAAAAGATGCCAACTGGCACGCTCTTGCGCGCGGGCACTGCCGTTCTGGAAGTCTCGGACGTTTGGAACAATGCCTGCACCAAATGGAAGGCCCGTTATGGCGAGGACGCGCTCAACTGGGTGCGCGAGAACGAAGATTTACGCCTACGCGGCGTGCTGTGTTCAGTGGTCGAAGATGGCGTGATGGAAAATGGTGGTGTTATTGAGGTGGTCAACAATTAGCGCAACTCAATGAATACCTCGCCGAAACCCACCATCTTAATCCTCACAGGCGCGGGCATTTCCGCTGAATCCGGGATCGATACTTTTCGCGACGAGGGTGGGCTTTGGGAGAACCATCCCATTGAGGAAGTGGCGACGCCGGAGGCCTTTGCGCGCAACCCGGACAAGGTTCACGACTTTTACAATCTGCGCCGAGCGGGGCTACCAACTGTTGAACCGAACGCTGCTCATTTGGCGTTGGCGAGGCTGGAGCGGGAATATGCCGGTGAGGTTCTAATCGTCACGCAAAATGTTGACAATTTGCATGAGCGCGCGGGTAGCAAGAACCTAATCCATATGCATGGCGAGTTGGCGCGGGCGCTTTGTTCCTATTGCGGGGCGCGGCACGATTGGCTTGATGATCTTGATGTCGATGTCCCCTGCCCGGCCTGTTCGCGCGCCGGTGGTATGCGGCCCGATGTCGTTTGGTTCGGCGAATATCCGTATCAGATGGAACGCATATGGGATGCGCTGGCGGCCTGCGAACTTTTTGTGTCGATAGGCACAAGCGGCAATGTCTATCCCGCCGCGCAATTTGTGCAGCAAGCCGCACGATCTGGGGCAAAGACCCTGGAACTCAATCTGGAAGCGACGCCCGGCACGTCAGACTTTGATCGCTCGGTACGGGGCAAGGCGGGCGATATCGTTCCCGCTTGGGTGGATGAGATACTGGCCGGTTAAGCGCAGTTGGCTTGTTTGAGCGCCAGACGGCGTTCATCCAGCGGGCGTTTGGTCAGCTTTTCGGCGGCCGCATAAAACCTTGAAAAGTCCTCGCCACAGCTTCGAAACAGGTTTTGAAAATCCGGCACCAGATCATTGTAGATGCCGCTTGCTGCCAGCTGCGCATTGTTGAGCGGGCGGGCAAACCATCCATCATAGCCATCAAACCCATGCCATTGGTGGTTCCGCATCTGGCGGTAGCGCGCTCTCATTTTTTCAATCGCCCGGGCTTTGCCTTCGCGTTTGGATGCGTCGGATGTCCCGCTTGCGTAGACTTCAGAAAGCGACGCACGGGTTTCATCAAGCAAGTCCAAGAAATCGCGTTGGCGCTGACGACTAAGCTCATATTCTGCGAGCGCTTTGGTATCGCCTTTTGCGCGGAACCATTTCTTTACGCCCTCAATCTCAACGGTCACGGCGAACGCTTCATTGAAAGCGGCGTCATTGCGCACATAGACCTGTTGGTGCGCCAATTCATGAAACATCACCGCGGCCAGATGTGCATCGCCATAATTCAGCATCGTGTTCAGAATCGGGTCAGCGGTCCAGCCGAGTGTTGAATAGGCGGTAACGCCCGTCACATAGACATCGAACCCTTGCTCGCTAAGTTGCTCAGCCGTTTTACGGGCATTGTCTTCCCAGAAAAACGCGCGGTAAGGCACACATCCAAAAATGGGAAAGCACCAGGCGGCCGGCTGTAGGGAAAACTCGGGCGCCGCAAAAACGGCGACGCTCACATATTCGCGCCCCACATCCACGTAGGATTGGTAGCTTGCATTGTCAGGCAGCTTGAGCACTTCGACTGCGAATTGCCGCATTTCAGCTGCAGTTCCCATCTGGGACCGAAGCGGCGCAGGTGCTGAAGCGTCGGCCCGGATTTCATCGACCGGCTCGCGCGCTGCCAGCAATTCAAGATGGCCATTGGCAGTTTCAGCATAATAGCCAAGACCGATACAGCCCTGCAGTGGCAACAGTGCAACAGCGAAAACAATGAAAAAGAAAACGCGGTTCATGCCTGCCGCTTAACATGGTCCATGCCGTCACGAAATGCGTCGCGTCGCTATGAAAGGGTTTTTACCGTTCGATCGATTTGGTCGAGCAATCGTTTACACCGCGAACGCATATCCAGCAGCTCGTGACGGAGCGCCGCAATGTCAGGATCACCTTCAATCGGCGTTGGGCTTTCGCCGCGCCCGGTCAATATCCAAGTCGGTGACACGTTCAGCATACCGGCCAACATAAAGAGCTTGTTGGATCGTGGTTCGGCTCGATCGTTTTCCCAGTTTTGTAGGGTAGCAGACTTGATGCCTAAACGCCGCGCTAACTGAGCCGTTGTGTGGCCCATTGCCTCGCGGGCCGCCACAATTCGACCGCCCATGGTGTCGCCAATATAAATGGATTCTTCCGGTGTCAGGCTTTGTGTCTGGTCTTCAAACATGACGGTCTCCTTTGAATAAAGTCTCACACATCATCGGGGGTAAATGATGCTGCCGATGCGACATGCCCATGACGGTTGTCAGCAGCTTTAAACGTTCGGCTTTGCATTTCACGCAGGTGCGATTACCTAGGCATTCGATACAATAAAGGCAGGATGCCAAATTATGAGCACGCTCATCTCGGTGAAAAACCTACAAAAAGAATATGACAATGGTTTTCAAGCCCTGAAGGGTGTCGATCTCGATATTGAAGACGGTGAGATTATTGCGCTGCTGGGCCCCAACGGCGCGGGCAAGACAACGTTGATCTCTGCCATTTGCGGGATCGTAAATCCAACGGGCGGCTCGGTGACCGTGGCTGGCCATGATATCATCGATGAGTTTCGCAAAACCCGCAAACTGATCGGACTTGTTCCCCAAGAGCTGACGACCGATGCGTTTGAAACTGTTTGGGCAACGGTTTCGTTTTCACGCGGGCTTTTTGGTTTGCCGCGCAACGACGCGCACATCGAAAAAATCCTCAAAGACTTGTCGCTTTGGGACAAAAAAGACAACAAAATCATGCAGCTCTCCGGCGGCATGAAACGGCGGGTGCTCATCGCAAAGGCACTGAGCCATGAGCCACGCATCCTGTTCTTGGATGAACCGACCGCCGGGGTCGACGTAGAGTTGCGCAAGGACATGTGGAATGTGGTCCGCCAACTGCGGGACGATGGTGTGACCATCATTTTGACCACGCACTATATCGAAGAGGCTGAAGAAATTGCGGACCGTATTGCCGTGATCCGTCAAGGCGAAATCATCGTTGTTGAAGACAAGACAACATTGATGAAAACGTTGGGCAAAAAGACGCTGACATTGGAGTTAGCCGAGCCGATCCAGGCGCTTCCCAAAAAGCTTTCAACCTTTGATGCTCAATTGTCAGCCGACGGCTCGCTTTTAACCTACCAGTACGACGCCAATGCCGAACACAAAGGTATCACGCGTCTTTTGACCGGGCTGGCGGACGAAGGCATTCGCTTTGCCGATATCTCCACCAGCCAGAGCTCGCTGGAGGATATTTTCGTGGATCTGGTCAAAACCAAAGGAGAAGCGGCATGAATTTCAATTGGCTCGCCGTTTTCGCGATCTACAAGTTTGAAATGAACCGAATGCGCCGGACCCTCGGCCAATCGGTGGTCTCGCCTGTGCTTTCTACATCGCTTTATTTCATTGTCTTTGGCGCTGCGATCGGCAGCCGCATGGAAGAGATTGACGGCGTGAGCTACGGCGCATTTTTGGTGCCGGGTTTGGTCATGCTTTCATTGCTGACGCAGTCGGTCTCCAATGCCGCATTCGGCATTTATTTTCCCAAGTTTACCGGAACGATTTATGAGCTTTTGTCGGCGCCGGTTTCTGCCATTGAGATTGTCATTGGCTATGTCGGGGCGGCAGCGACCAAATCTCTCATTCTTGGCACCATCATTCTTCTAACGGCCGCGCTGTTCGTTGAGCTGCGGGTTGCTCACCCATTTTGGATGCTCTTCTTTTTGGTCCTCACAGCGACCACATTTTCTTTGCTTGGGTTCATCATTGGGATTTGGGCCGAGGGCTTTGATCAGCTTCAAATTGTGCCGCTTTTGGTGATCACCCCGCTCGTTTTTCTGGGTGGGTCATTTTATTCGATCGATATGCTGCCACCCTTTTGGCAAAATGTGACGCTGCTTAACCCGGTGCTTTATTTGGTAAGCGGTTTTCGTTGGAGCTTTTATGAAATCTCTGATGTCAGCCCCATGGTATCGGTCACCTTCATCCTCGCCTTTACCGCAGCGTGTGTCGCCATCGTTTGGTGGATTTTTAAGACAGGCTACAAGGTGAAGAGTTAAAGGCTGGCGCTACGATATCTGTCTTTCATGATCTCAATATCGTCGGCAATCAGCTCTCTAAGGACAGTAAAATCCACTTTTGCCAAACGACCCACATAAAGGCAGGAGACCGAGTGCTTATGAGGCCCCAATCCTTCCAGTTTCTCGCTGTGGTTTTCACAGCCAGACATCAGATAGATGGACATGTTTGCTTTTCGCGGTGAAAAACCAGCAAGTGCGTACACGTGCTGCGAGCCGTCGGCGCGGGCGTACTTATATGACCCATAGCCAACTATGCTTGATCCCCACATTTTCGGCTCTGCACCCGTGACGTCCCGATATATTTCCAGAAGCTTTTGCGCATCTTCTCGGCGCCCTGCGTGCTCAACGGTATCGACAAATGATTGAACCGAAGCGTCGGTCATCACTGTTTTCATGTCGCTCACGGAAAAAGCCTTTCCTTGTGCCACTCCGCTTCGCCGCTTTCGCGCTTAAAAACGATACGATCATGAAGTCGGAAGGTACCGTCCTGCCAGAATTCCCAGTAGGTCGGCTCGAGCCGAAAACCGGACCAGTGCGGCGGCCTTGGAATATGGCCTACGGCATGGCGCGCAGTGAACTTGGCCACTTCTTTTTCAAGTTCAAATTTGGATGCGAGTGGACGCGACTGTTTGGACGCCCAAGCACCGATACGACTTCCGCGCGCGCGTGACTGATAATAGGCGTCGGCCTCCTCATCATCGACTATGGAAACGTGCCCGCGTGCCCGCACTTGGCGTTGTAAAGACTTCCAGTGAAAGCACATCGCCGCCTTAAGATTGCCCAAAAGCTCCGTACCCTTGGCGCTTTCAAAGTTCGTATAAAAAACAAATCCGCGTTCATCAAAACCTTTGAGAAGGACCATGCGCACGTTTGGCATCCCATCGGCGTCTACCGTTGCCAGTGATAGTGCATTGGGATCATTCAACTCGTGGCTTGTGGCGTCAGCCATCCAGCGCTCAAACAAGCCAAAAGGTTCTGTTTCCGAGGTAAATTCACGATCCTTTAACGCTGTCTGTGACATGTTATCGCCTGGGTTTGGGTATGATTTCGTGTTGATTAACAGCGATCAGTATCGGTTGGAAGCTTTTCGGCGTGTGCCATTTTGCGCCGCGGTTTTGGCTATCTCGATTTCCGTAAGCGGATGTGCCGTTGGCAGCAATGCAATCGATGATGCTGGCCTTACCACAAGCGCGCTTTCGATGGCTGAACCGACGCCAACTATTTCGGTTGATCCCTTTCAACCGCGCGAAGGTGAAACGCTTGGCGAGACCGACCGCCTGCTCGACGAAGACACTTTGCGCCTGGCGGTCACTACCTTGGATCTCAATTTAATTCCCACCGAAGGTGCCAGCTGGGCTAACGCCGCAACCGGTACCAGCGGTCGCATTACCAACGTTTTCGAGCGCGAAATCGCGGGTCAGAAATGCCGTTCATTTGAGGCGACCCGCCGTTCCTATGACGGGGTTTCGCTATATCAGGGCGAAGTTTGCCTGGATCCGGGCAATGGCTGGTGGACCCGATCACTGACCAATCTGAACGACCCCGTTCAACAAGGTTAAACGCTGGAAATTAGATCGGATTGTCTCCATATCCGGAGATAACGATCATTTGGAGCGAAGATGCGCGATCCATACTCCACACTCGGCGTCGAAAAATCTGCCGACACCAACGAGATAAAGGCTGCTTTTCGCAAGCTAGCGAAGAAGTATCATCCGGACGCGAATCCCTCAAATGCGAAAGCCAAAGAGCGGTTTGCGGCCGTGTCGCGCGCCTATGAAATTCTGGGCGATGAAGAAAAACGTCGACGCTTTGATGGTGGCGAAATTGATGCTGATGGCAACGAACGGGCGACCTATCCAGGTGGCAACCCGTTTGCCAATAGCGAGGCAGGATTCGATGACATCTTTCGCCGTTACCAACGTTCTGGCGCTGGGGCGGGAAAAGGCTTTGGCGCTGAGGATGTTTTACGGACAATGTTTGGCGGTGGCCGGGGCGGTGCAGGATTTGCGGGCGCGGGCGACCCCTTACGCGGCGGAGCCAGTGGGCAGGGCGCGCACAATGCGCAACAGGCAAAACCTGCAAAAGGCCGCGATGTCAGGGTTAATTTGCCCATCACCATCGAACAAATACTGAGCACCGACAAGGTCAAGCTGGCGTTGCCCAATGGACGGACCATCGCGGTTAAAATTCCAGATGGCGTTGTCGATGGACAGACAATTCGCCTGGCAGGACAAGGCGAGACCGGGCAAGCGGGACACCAAGGTGATGTGCTCGCATGCGTCGTCATCAAAGCATCCGAAACCTACCGGTTAGAAAATGGTGTCTTGGTGATGCAAGCGGAGGTGCCGCTTGAAACTGTGGCCAAGGGTGGAAAACTACCCGTGGCGACGCCCGCCGGGAAGGTAGCCCTCAAAGTAAAACCGTGGCTGGCAGACGGTCGCAGTTTTAGAATGAAGGGCCGTGGCCTACCTGTGGGCGGTGGCAAAAGAGGTGACCTACGGGTTGAGCTTGTTGTTTCCTTTTCTGGTATGAGCGAGCGCCAAAAACAGGAGCTGACAGCCGCGCTCGATCTTTGAGTTTCCTTCATTTCAATTTGCCGGTCGGCTTTGCTTGAATGGTGAATTGTGCTGTGCAATAGGCAAACACTCGTTTATCCGAAAGCAGAACAGGACGGGGGTACGCGACATGGCGTCAGGCATCATGCATGGCAAAAGAGGGCTCATAATCGGCTTGGCGAACGCAAAGTCGATGGCGTGGGGCATCGCCAAATCGTGCGCGGAACATGGTGCCGAACTGGCGATCACCTACCAGGGCGAAGCGCTGAAAAAGCGCGTTGAACCACTTGCGGAAGAGCTTGGCGCAATGGTCGTTGGCCATCTCGATGTGACCGATCCGCAAAGCATGGATGCCGTTTTCAACCACCTTGAAAGGGTTTGGGGCCGTCTCGATTTCATCGTCCATGCTGTCGCGTTTTCCGACAAAAATGAACTGACCGGGCGCTATGTCGATACAACCCATGAAAACTTCATGCGTACAATGGACATCTCGGTTTATTCGCTGACCGATGTTACGCGTCGCGCTGAGCCGCTGATGACCAATGGCGGCTCTGTTCTGACCCTCACCTATTACGGCGCCGAACGTGTCATGCCGCACTATAATGTCATGGGCGTCGCCAAAGCAGCCCTGGAAGCAAGCGTTCGCTACTTGGCCGTGGACCTGGGGAATAAAGGCATTCGCGTCAACGCACTTTCCGCAGGTCCGATCAAAACGCTCGCGGCTTCCGGCATCGGTGACTTTCGCTACATCTTGAAGTGGAACGAATATAATTCACCGCTGCGCAAAACTGTGTCTGTGGATGAGGTTGGCGATTCTGCCCTTTATCTACTCTCTGACTTATCGCGCGCGGTAACGGGTGAGACTCACCATGTTGATGCCGGTTATCATGTTGTTGGCATGAAAGCGGTCGACGCACCCGACATTTCAAAAGATTAGACGAAAAGCGACGCGCTGGAGAAACCAATAATGACGAGCCCGGCGCACCCTTTCTTCATGGCTCGCCACGGTGAGACTGACTGGAACCGCGAGCAGCGCTTTCAAGGTCGAACGGATATTCCGCTTAACGCTCTGGGTCAGGAGCAAGCCGCCGCTTATGCTCAAATCATGCATGATCAAAATCGCGATTGGTCAGGTTGGACTTTCATTTCCAGTCCGCTTGTTCGGGCACGCCGCACCATGGAGATCATGCGCGATGCCATGGGGCTTGATCCGGATGATTATGAAATTGAAGACGCATGGATCGAGGTCACCTTCGGCGCGTGGGAAAAGCGGTCGCTCGCTGAATTGGAAGTGGAAGAAGCCGACCAGATTGCGCAGCGCAACGCCAACAAGTGGGAATTTGTTCCACCCAATGGCGAAAGTTATGACCAGGCCTGCGCTCGGGTGCGCTACGCATTGGACATTCTACCAGGCCCCAGTGTGATCGTGACCCACGGTGGCATGATCCGCGGCACACGACGTATTCTTGAGGGATTGGACACTAAAATCGCGGCAGACACGAAAATTCCCCAAGATGACATTTATGCTTGGCGTAATGGGCGCGGTGGCTGGATACTCGATCATAGTCAGGGTGGGTTCTAATCGCTTTTTGCCTCATCAAACACGCCTCGCTCTCGGGCGCCGAGCTAGATCAGCCTCAACAAACAATAAGGTGGGGCAAATAGGTTGCTTTGCATTTCTAACGTGCTGCATTAGACGGGACCGAAATTAAGAGTCTCATATATGTCGCACAACACATTTGGTCATTTGTTCCGCGTTACCACTTGGGGTGAAAGTCATGGCCCTGCGCTTGGCTGTGTGATCGATGGCTGCCCACCGGGGATCCAATTCAAGCAAGCTGACATTCAGCGTGATCTCGATCGTCGGAAACCAGGTCAGTCCAAGTTTACAACGCAACGCCGTGAAGCTGATGAAGTGGAAGTGTTATCCGGCGTACTGCCGGATGACGATGGTGTGACGCTCACAACAACCGGCACACCGATCTCAATGATGATCCGCAATACTGACCAGCGGTCCAAAGACTATGGTGATATCGCCAACCGATACCGCCCGGGGCACGCAGACTACACCTATGATTTGAAGTACGGCATTCGAGATTACCGCGGCGGCGGTCGATCTTCGGCGCGCGAAACTGCAGCGCGCGTGGCTGCCGGCGCCTTGGCGCGAAAAATCGTCCCGGGCATGCAGGTCCGAGCTGCATTGGTCGGCATGGGCACAGAGGATATCGACCGCAGCAACTGGGACTGGGACCAAGTTGATCAAAACCCGTTCTTCTCTCCTGACGCACGGTCTGTTGATCGATTCGCAGATTATCTGGATGGCATCCGCAAGGATGGATCATCGGTGGGTGCGCTGATCGAAGTTATAGCAGAAGGCGTTCCAGCGGGCCTTGGCGCACCGATTTATGCGAAGATGGATCAGGATATCGCGTCCAACCTGATGAGTATTAACGCGGTCAAGGGTGTCGAAATTGGCAATGGATTTGAGGCTGCACGCATCACCGGGCCGGAAAACGCCGACGAGATGCGCATGGGCGAAGACGGCAAGCCGATATTTTTGAGCAACAAGGCTGGTGGGGTTTTAGGCGGAATCACAACCGGCGAGCCTCTCGTTGCACGCATTGCCATTAAACCAACGTCGTCAATGCTAACGGCAACGCGATCAGTTACCAGCAGCGGCCAAGAAGTTGATATTGTCACCAAAGGCCGTCATGATCCCTGCGTTGGCATTCGTGCTGTACCGATTGCGGAAGCAATGGTGGCATGTACGGTCGCTGATCACTTTTTGCGGCACCGAGGGCAAGTAGGGGGCAACGGAACATTATGACCTGGGAGTTTTTGGTCACTTCGTTCATCGTGGTTGTGATACCTGGTACCGGTGCAACCTACACCATGGCGATCGGGCTTGGTCGTGGGTTTTTGCCGTCAATCGTTGCTGCTTTTGGGTGCACGTTGAGCATCGTGCCACACATAGTCGCCAGTATAATTGGTATCGCCGCTATCTTGCACACGAGCGCTCTAGCGTTTCAAATCGTCAAATATCTGGGTGTGGCTTACCTCCTTTACATGGCATACGGCATGTTGCGCGAAGGTGGTGCTCTGGACGTCTCACCCAGACGTCACAAAGCGTCGAATGCCAAACTGATCCGAGATGGAATCACCATTAATGTGTTGAATCCGAAGCTGTCGGTCTTTTTCTTGTCATTCCTTCCGCAATTTGTACCCGTTGGCGTGTCATCACCAACGCTGCACATGTCTTTATTGGGCGGCATATTCATGGCAATGACCTTTGCTGTCTTCATCATTTATGGTGCATTGGCATCTGCGGCGCGCGACTATGTCGTTTCCCGCCCTAAAATTATGACTTGGATGAGACGAACATTTGCCAGCGCATTTGTGCTGCTTGGCGCGCGGCTTGCGCTGACAGAAAGATAGTGGATGCCATACGATCAGTTAAAAGTCGTCGAAGCGCTCAAGGCGTTTGAGGAAGGCGAAATTGTCATCGTCATGGATGATGACGACCGGGAAAATGAGGGCGACATGATTGTCGCTGCCAGCCACTGCACGCCAGACAAAATGGCGCTGATCGTGCGCCATACATCCGGTATCGTGTGCGCGCCGATGACAGCAGCGGAAGCGAAACGACTGAACCTCAATCCCATGGTTGCGGACAATGAAGATGCCAAAGGCACCGCTTTTACCGTTACCGTCGACTACCGCCATGGTACAACAACAGGTATTTCGGCGGAAGATCGCACGGCGACCGTTCGCAATCTAGCAAACCCGAATTCTGGTGCAGCAGACTTTGTGCGCCCCGGCCATGTGTTCCCGCTCATTGCCCGTGAAGGTGGGGTTTTGATGCGCTCAGGCCACACCGAAGCGGCTGTCGATCTTTGCAAATTGGCAGGGCTGGCACCGGTCGGCGTAATTGGCGAACTGGTCAATGATGACGGTTCGGTTATGCGCGGCCCTCAGGTTTCCGCGTTTGCCAAAGAACATGGCTTTAAAGAAGTTTCGGTTGCTGACCTGATCGCCTATCGCCAGCGCAAAGAGACGCTGGTGGAACGCGGCGATCGTATGGAAGTAGAAACACCGGCCGGGACTGCGATCGCCCACACATATTCGCTGCCATGGGATTCTATGCACCATGTTGCGGTTGTCATAGGGGACATCCGCGATGGTCACGACATTCCGGTTCGTTTGGCACTTGAGAATGTAATTGATGACGTATTTGGCGCACGCAACGAGCCGGCCGCAGTACTGAAGGAAATGTGTAAGACACACGGTCGCGGTGTCTTGATTTACCTTCGAGAAGGTTCGGTCGGGGTTGCGCGTGGTAACGGACGCCCAGACCGCGAAGCGCATGAGCAAGCCAAAGAGCGGGATGCAGAATGGCGGGAAATCGGGTTGGGTGCACAAATATTGCGTGATTTGGGTATCGCCTCCATCCGCCTTTATGCGTCACGCCAGCGGCGTTTCATTGGTCTGGAGGGTTTCGGTATTGATATTACCGGCTTTGAAAAGATTAGCTAGCACACTGGCGGCGCTGATCCTTACGCAAATTAGTGTGGGCGCGGCGCACTCGGTGACAATTGTCCCGACCGAAAAACCGGTTAACGCGGTGGTCGAAACGCCGCGCGGCGTTTACGTCGAAACTGGTGCAGGTACGTTTCGATTGACCGCGGGCGATTGCGAGGGCGGCGTCTGTCTTACGCCCGATGTTATTCGCGGTTTGCCAAAGGCCGCGCCAGAGGGCGCACTACCGGACGGGAAGATCGCTGTCGCTTCTGAGGGCATCATCCGCCAAGCTTGGTTTGCCGATCCCACAGAGCGTTATCAGCACTGTATTTTGGGCGATTGCATTGAGGCTGGGTCATTGGTTGCGGTGCTCGAAGATGGGAGTGAATTGGTCCTGACACTTCCGGGTGACCAAGTCTTTGAAGATCTCACGCCACGCTTGTTCGATATAGACAATGACGGAAATAGCGAAGTCATTACGATCCGCGCATCGAACACAGGTGGCGCAGCGGTGGTAATCTATGCCGTACGTGACGGCGCCCTTTCGCAGATAGCGGCATCAACCGAGAACGGCCAACGCAACCGCTGGCTCAATATTGCTTTCATTGACACAGGTAGTGTCGCGTTTGTGCGCACACCTCATATCGGCGGCCGGTTGGCGTTGCTGCAATATCGCCCATCTGGCGAGGTGCGTGAAACGAACGATGTGGTGACCGATATCTCCAACCATCTTATCGGTTCACGGGAGCTCGATCTGCAGGAACCGTTCCAATCGGGTTCTTTGATGGCCATTGCTATCCCCAACCAGGACCGTGATGCACTTCGGCTTATCCGCAAACCCGGCGACATTATGGATGTCCCGGTTCCCGGCAAGATCGACAAGGCCGTTGTCAGCGTTGGCAACTATTTGGTAACCGCAACCGAAGATGGGAAACTGCTGGCAATTGAACCTTAGGGTCTAGAGACGATCTTATGCGTGAGAGGTAATTGTCATGCTTTGGGATTTTTCAGTCGCTCAGTGCTTTTCGATCATCGCACGCACCTGGCCATTTCTTTGCCTGCGCGTGCTGGTTTTCGGCGCTTTTGCGATAATTTTCGCAGTTTTGACCGCAAGCGGCGGTGTAATTGGCCATGAACTGGGTCCTTCTTTTTCGGATTTTAGCCCCGCGCAAGCCGGCCTTTTCGGTGGCGCGGCTGGCATCGGATTAGCCATTCTTGTCCTGCGCATTTTGCGCGAATACACGCTCTACCTCGTCAAAGCCGGACATATCGCCGTCATGGGCGAAATGATGGACGGCGCCCGCATCCCTGCCAGCATTTCTCAGGTCGCTATTGGCGCTAAAACGGTGAAAGACAATTTCGCCGAGGCCAGTACACTATTTGTGTTGGATCAGTTGATAAAAGGCGTATTGAAGGTCGTTGAAAATTTCTTCAAACGTATCGGTAGTCTTATTCCGTTTTTGGGACCGATCCTCAGTCTTGTGGAATCGGTGATCACTATTGCTGTCACCTATGTCGACGAGATGATCTTAGCGCACATTATGCGGACACGCCCAGCCAATGTGTGGCGTGCTGGTGCGGACGCGTTGGTGATCTATGCACAGAACGCGCGCCTGATGTTCAAGAACGCGTTTTGGCTCGCCATGTTCCTGATCGTTTTTGAAGTTGCAGTTTTTGCAGCGATTTATTTCCTGCTGCCACTACCCGCCTTTGTTGATTTCACGATCGAAGGCGCCAACGGTGCGCGCCTGGCGGCCGGAATTATCGGTGTCGTTGTGGTCGCTGGCGTTTTCGTCGAGCCCTTTTCGGTTTGTGCAATGCTTCAAGTCTTCAACAAAGTGGCGCGTACGCAACGGCCGGATCCGGAAGTTGAGCGTCGCCTTGCCGAAAAATCGGAAGAATTTCGGGACTTGCGGGACGGGCGACCTGATGGCCTCACAACGGGTTTTCAACCGGCCGAGTAGGCGAATTCCGCTGCAATTGATGACAAGGCCTTTCCAGTAGACCCTGAACGCTTTAGGGCATCTGTATGGTCACCCGTCTATATGAGCATTCGATATTCAAAGAGCATGTGACGCCGCCCGGCCATCCGGAGCGGGTAGACCGGCTGCGAGCACTGGACACAGCTTTAACCGCCGAGGCTTTTGACACGCTTGACCGGGTAGAAGCGCCGCGGGCCGATGAGAGTGTCGTGTTACTTGCGCATCCCGAAGAGCATCTGCGCGATGCCAAAGCTCAGATGCCAGAGGAAGGCTTCAACCGTATCGATGAGGATACCATTGCATGTCCCAAAACATTTGAAGCAACGATGCATGCGCTGGGGGCCGCAAATGCTGCAGTCGACGCGGTGATAAAGGGCAAAGTAGACAACGCCTTTGTGGCAGCTCGACCGCCCGGACACCATGCAGAAAAAACCACGGCTATGGGATTTTGTGTGTTCAACACCGTCGCCGTAGCAGCACGTCATGCTATGCAAGCGCACGGCTTGGAACGGGTCGCGATCGTTGATTTTGATGTGCATCACGGCAATGGCACGCAGGACATTTTTTGGGATGATCCGGCGGTACTCTTCTGCTCCACTCACCAAATGCCGCTATACCCAGGCAGTGGTGCGAAAACTGAAGAAGGCGCCAGCGGCAATATCGTCAATGCGCCCTTGTCTCCCGGTGATAGCGGAGAACAGTTTCGTGATGCATTTAAAAATCGCGTTTTGCGAGCGCTTGATGATTTTGCGCCGGACTTGATCATCATTTCCGCCGGCTTTGACGCGCACCATCGCGATCCGTTGGCACAGGTCAATCTTATCGAAGATGATTTTGATTGGGTCACGGGTCGATTGATGGACGCGGCAGGGCGACATTGTGGAAATCGCATCGTTTCTTGCCTTGAGGGTGGCTATGACCTGCAAGGATTGGCAAGCTCTGCCGGTACACACATTCATCGTCTGATGCGAGGTTGAGATGACACAAGAAGCGGACGCAAAAAATCCCGCGACGTTGAAGTTTGAGGACGCACTGGCGGAATTGGAGTCGATCGTCGACAAGCTCGAACGAGGCGATGTTGGCCTTGATGAGTCGATCGATATTTATGAACGTGGTGAAGCCCTTCGTGCGCGCTGCGATGAACTTTTGAAAGCTGCGGAAGCAAAGATCGAGAAAATCAAGCTGAACCGAGACGGCCAACCTGACGGTGCAGAACCCCTGGATGGCTAAATACGCGATTGTATCTAAATACTGAACACTCTGTGATTTTTATATATCTTTCGTGAACGCTAAAATGCCCTACATTGATCTCAAACACTAGGAGACAATGATGAGTTTCTTTCCCGGATCAGACCCCGAAGCTGGCGATAAATTTGCATGTGATGCCATTGAGCATCTCATCATACCGAACGCCAAAGACTTAGGCGAATTTCAGGTGCGGCGTGCCCTCCCCTCTCGCCAGAAAAAGCTGGTGGGGCCGTTTATCTTTTTTGACCGCATGGGACCGGCAACGTTCAAGCCTGGTCAGGCGATGGATGTCCGGCCGCATCCGCATATTGGTCTGTCAACCGTCACCTATCTTTTCGACGGCACGATCCGCCATCGTGACTCTCTTGGAACCGAGATGGTGATTGAAGCGGGCGACATCAATTTGATGACTGCGGGCAAAGGCATTGTTCACTCCGAGCGGTCGCCAGAGGAACTGCGCAAAACGACACGGAAAATTTCGGGGCTTCAAACATGGCTCGCGCTGCCCGATGGCAAGGAAGAAATCGCACCAAATTTCGAGAACACCGCTGCCGACCGGATGGGCTTGTTAGAAGATAAAAAGGCCAATGCGCGCGTTCTGATCGGCAATTTCCATGGCGCTTCTTCGCCCGTAACGCAGTTCAGTGATACGCTTTATGTCGACGTCCAACTACCAGTGAACGGCGAGATCGAAATACCTGCGGACACGGAAGAGCGGGCGATCTACATCACAGACGGCGAAGTTGATATTGCTGGCGATACATTTGTGGAAGACCAGCTGCTTGTTTTCCGCCCCGGTGACCAGATCGTAGTACGTTCGCCGCGCGGCGCAGGATTTATGCTCTTTGGGGGCGCAAGCATTGGCACCAAACGACATATTTGGTGGAACTTTGTATCGTCGTCACGTGAACGTATCGAGCAGGCCAAAGAGGAATGGCGTACCGGCAAATTTGACATCGTTCCAGGCGATACTGAGGAGTTTATCCCCCTTCCAAACCGTTGAAGAAACAGCACATTAACCGTGCCATTTGGCAAAAGATTCACCGCGTTCTTTTGCCAGCTTTCAAGTCCTTTTGTGTAGCGTTCGTCCTTGGGAACAGGGACAAATCAAATGCGCAAAAGACGCATCCTTATAGCGACCGTCCTATGGGCGGTAACCGGTATGGCCTCGGCCAATCCGTACATTGAGCGCGATCCGAGCATCGAGCGCGGTGCTGCCGAACAACTTGCAAAAGAGTTCGGCGGCTTACGGGGCGCGATTACCGCTGCTGACACATCACGGTTAGCACCAGCACGTATCGATCCGGTTGTCACACAAGCGGTGTTGCGCCCAAGCAAGGCGGCAACGTCAAGAGCGATGACACCGGGCGCATGGTTGCGGGCCAAAGAGCGCGAAGAAATGCGCAGCCAGCCGGTCTCAAAAAAGCTCAACCCGCAAAGCGTTGAGATCCCAGCGGTCGTGTCATTACCGGAAACGGCTCCGACGATACCGTCCTATCCAGGCAGAACTGTTCGGGTTGTTTACCTCAACAACGCACCAATGTGATTGCAGCTTCGGTCAAAGCGGTTAAACGCATTTAGCGAAATAGTTTCACGTTCTGGTGCTTTGTGGCTGCTAATCGGCTTGACCAATTGCTTGTGGACCTCGGCCACTATGAAACGCGGGCGCGGGCGCGCGATGCCATAAAGCGCGGCTGCGTGTCTGTTGATGGGGTGGTTACTTCAAAGCCAGCGGCATCGGCGCGGCCGGAACAATCGATCAGCATAGTCGACGACGCTCATCAATACGTATCCCGTGCTGCGCTTAAGCTTATCGCTGGCCTGGAATATTTTGATGTCGACCCGCATGGACGCATTTGCCTAGATATAGGCGCATCCACCGGCGGCTTTAGCCAAGTGTTGCTGGAACGCGGTGCGACCACCGTTTATGCTGTCGATGTCGGCCATGGGCAATTGGCAAGGTCACTGCAAAAGATCGATAAGCTCATCAGTCTGGAAAAGCTCAATGCCCGTGAACTCGAAGCTGGTCATTTAAATCATCAGAAACCTGAATTGATTGTCAGCGATGTCAGCTTCATATCGCTGAAACTTGCAATTCCGCCCGCATTGGCACTCGCCAATAAAGGCGCGATATGTATCTTGCTGGTCAAGCCGCAGTTTGAAGTGGGGCGTGCGATGATCGGGAAAAACGGGTTGGTTGCACCCGATACGGCACACGGTGCGGCTGCGGACTTGCGCAACTGGTTGGACGGACTACCAAGCTGGCGGTCCCTGGGTCTGATCGAATCGCCGATCAAAGGTGGCGATGGCAATATGGAGTTTCTTTTGGCCGGGCGAAAAGATGGCTGAACGTTTTGAGATTATCTCTATGTCGACGCATGGCGAAGGCGTCGCACATTCGCAAAATGGTCATCGTGTTTTGGTTCCGGGCAGCTTGCCAGGCGATGTTGTAACGGGTCTTGAACTCGAAGGGATCATCGACACGCCGGAGTTTCTTACAAAATCCACCGAGCATATCGAACCACCATGCGCCGACTATGGCGTATGCGGTGGCTGCAGCATTCAGCATGCGCGCACCGAACGATACACAAGCTGGAAACGGCAGCTGCTGGTATCCGCGCTCATCGCCCGAGGTATGGAAATTGAAGTCGACCCGCTTGTCGCCAGTAGTCCGGCGTCGCGGCGGCGTGCTTCTTTCTCATTGCGTCATCTGCAGTCTGGTGTGGAACTTGGGTTTCAAAAGGCCCGGTCACACGAAATCGTTGTGTTTGACAGCTGTCATGTGGTTCTGCCCGTGCTCAACAAGGCAAGAGGCGCGCTAAAGGCAGTTGCAAAAGCTGCCCTTCCGATGATGGCATCGGATGCCAAACCGGCTACAGCATTGGTCACGGTCACCAAAACCGGGTTGGATGTCGCCCTCTCAAATGTCGAGCGTGTGAACAGTGATCGACGCGAGGCGGCGTTGCAGATTGCACTGAAGGCCAATTTTGCGCGGCTTTCCATCAATGGCGAACTAATCGTTGAGACCCGCAAACCAGTCATCGAATTTGATGACCTCGCCGTTTACTTGCCAGCGGGCGCGTTTTTGCAAGCTGTTGCATCGGTCGAACACGCAATGCGCGACATGGTGGCGGGGCATTTGGCGGGCACCAAAAGGGTCGCGGATCTCTTTTCAGGCTGCGGGACTTTTGCGCTGCCTTTGGCCCGCCATCACCATGTACATGCTGTGGAGATGGAGCAAACCTCTTTGACCGCCCTGGATCAGGCCTGGCGGGGCACCAGTGGCCTTAAGACCGTGACAACCGAAAAGCGCGATCTCTTTGATCGCCCCTTGAAACGCGATGAACTGGACCGTTTCGACGGCCTTGTGTTCGATCCCCCACGTGCCGGCGCCGCTGAACAGGCGGCCGAAATCGCCAAGTCATCGATCGAAAAAGTGGTCGCTGTCTCGTGCAATCCCGAAACGCTGACCCGTGACCTACAAGTGCTGGTCGACGGTGGTTATCACCTGAAATCAGTAACGCCTTTTGACCAATTTTTGTGGACCCACCATTTGGAAGCAGTGGCCCTTTTGGAAAAACCAAAGCGCAAAGCCACCAAAGCTGCGCGCCAAGGCTGGTAAGAAACGCGCGGCGCCCGCTAGCTCGCTTTTTTTCGCGCCATGAAGGCCATGAACGCCGCTTTTGCTTCGTCAGACTTGAGCTGCGCGGAAAAGTGCTGAGCTTCCTCGTTTACGCGCTGGGTCAGAACTTCAGGCGCGACCTTCATCAAGCGCTTGGCGATTGACAGGGCAACTGGTGGCTTTTCTGCCAACGCTTGGGCTGCCGCCATCGCGGTCGGCTCCAGCTCATCTTCTTCGACGACCTTGTAGATCAGGCCTGCATCCGCGGCATCTTGGGCTGAGAAATCCTCACCCATCGCAAGCATGGCAAAGGCGCGCTGATGGCCCATGGAGGCTGGCGCAAGCAAGCTAGATCCGGCTTCGGGCACCAAGGCCAGATCCACAAAAGGTGTCTTGAACAAGGAGCGCGGCGTCGCAAATGTCAGGTCGCAATGCATGTGGATCGTTGTGCCAATGCCGATAGCAAGCCCATCGACAGCAGATACGAGCGGTTTCTTCAGCTCCGCAAGCGTATGAAGAAAGTCCAACACCTCGGTACCCATCTCGCCTGACATGGCAAAAGCCATGAAGTCTTGCACATCATTGCCTGATGAGAAGACACCTGGCTGTCCGAGGAACACATGGACACCAATCGACGTGTCGCTCTCTGCGTCCTTCAGCGCTGCAGTCATCGCCGCGTACATGGAACGGGTGATCGCGTTTTTCTTGTCAGCGCGGTTAAAGCGGATCGTCTGCACCGCTGCCTCGCGCGCGACTTGGATATGCGGATCACTTGTCATCATCAGGCCACCAGTTCCGCGGCTGCGGCGGCAAGGCTCAGCCCACCATTTTCCACACGGTCACGCAGGCTGTTGCTCTCGCTCACGTGGTTTTCCGCATAATATCGACAAAGCGACGCACGATCGACGCCATTGCTTTCCCCCATTGCAGACTTTGCCAAGTAGATACCCCCGGCCACTGTCCCGAATAGGTGCTGATAGGGGGTCGCCGCAGCCAGTTGGGCTTGCGTCTCAGCTGATTTGATCCAAGCGGTCGCCGCCTTCAAATCATCCATCGCGCGGGCCAGATATTCAGCAGACCGGCCATAGCGTGGATCATTGACCTTTCGCAGTTCATCAACAATCTCGTCCAACTCTGCGAGATAAGACTCCACCGCGCCACCATCGGAAAGCGGCAATTTGCGCATCACCAGATCGATGCCTTGAATACCGTTTGTGCCCTCGTAGATTTGGGCGATGCGCGCGTCACGCATGTAAATGGCAGCACCAGTCTCTTCGACAAAGCCCATACCGCCATGCACCTGCACGCCGATGGAAGCGACCATCGAGCCAATATCGGTGGAAAAAGATTTGGCGATAGGTGTCAGGAGTCCGGCTCGCTCGGCCCAAAATTGACGATCCTCTTCGGGACCCTTGTGTGACATGTCGATCGCATGTGCGCAGCTGTAGCAAATCGCACGGGCGGCTTGCGTCATCGATTTCATCGTCAACAGATTGCGCTGAACATCGGGATGATGGACGATGGGGGCCATGCCTTCTCCGGCAAAGTCCGATGCTTTGCCCTGCGTACGCTCATTTGCATATGCCATCGCCTTTTGGGTGGCTGCCTCTGCAATCCCCACACCCTGCACGCCTACAGCCAAGCGCGCATTGTTCATCATCGTGAACATGCAATTGAGGCCACGGTTTTCTTCGCCAATCAGCCAACCAATAGCACCGGCTTCGTCGCCAAACTTGCCGTCACCGAAAATCATCGTACAAGTTGGGGATGCATGAATACCGAGCTTATGTTCGATACCATTGCAGAAAACATCATTTCGTGCGCCCAGCGATCCATCATCATTGACCAGAAACTTGGGCACCAGGAACAAAGAAATGCCGCGGGTTCCAGCCGGAGCATCCGGCAAGCGGGCCAACACAAGATGGACGATATTGTCCGTCATGTCGTGTTCGCCGTAGGTGATGTAAATCTTCTGCCCAAAGATACGGTATGTGCCATCGTCGCGGCGTTCCGCGGAGGCTTTCAAAGCTGCCAAATCCGAACCGGCCTGCGGTTCGGTCAGGTTCATTGTGCCGGTCCACTCACCTGCTATCAGCTTGGCCAGATACGTCTCTTTGAGCGGATCAGCAGCATGCGCTTCCAGCGCTTCAATCGCGCCCATGGTCAACATCGGCGCCAAACCGAACGCCATGGATGCCGCGTTCCACATCTCGGTGGCGGCCATCGCCATGGTCATCGGCAAACCCTGCCCGCCGAACTCCTCAGCACCAGTTAGGGCATTCCAACCGCCTTCTGCCCATTCACGGTAGCATTCAGCCCAACCAGGCGGTGTTGTAACAATACCGCCTGATAAGGGTGTGCCATGCTTGTCACCGACCATGTGGAGGGGCGCGATGCGCTCGCTGGCAAACTTTCCAGCTTCTTCTAAAATGGCATCAACCAAGTCTTCGGACAGGTCGCCAGAAAGCCCCTTTTGCATAGCCTCGGACAGCCCCGAGACAGCTTTCAAGGTGTGTGAAATCTCATCAACCGGTGCGCGATACATCAATTCCTCCCTCGATGAATATCGCATATCCGCATTTTACGTAAACGTCAATTATCTTCACATCCAAAGGTGCGTTTTTGCACACTGCGTTGACGACGGGTTAGCTTGCGGCCTCGAAGCAACGCTCTTGTATGCACACGCCCAACACATACATGCCCGGTAACATTATCTTTGCTGGTGGCCTTACGTGTTAAAACGCTTCTCAAAAATTGTACCCAAACGCTTTCGCCGTGACACAACAACGATCCCGGTCGTTCGACTCCAAGGCGTGATTGCATCCGGCGGCATGCCGTTCGACCGCTCGCTATCGTTGGCAAGTTGCGCGCAAAATCTAGAGCGCGCCTTTCAGATGAAAGAAGCACCAGCGGTCGTATTGGCTGTCAATTCACCCGGTGGATCACCGGTGCAGTCTCGTTTGATCTACAAACGCATAAGAGACCTGGCGGCGGAACATGAAAAGGAAGTGCTTGTCTTCTGCGAAGATGTGGCTGCATCGGGTGGATACATGATCGCCTGCGCGGGCGATGAAATCTTTGCTGACCCCTCTTCCATCATCGGTTCGATCGGGGTCATTTCCGCCGGGTTTGGCTTTGTAGAAGCCATTGAAAAACTTGGCGTTGAAAGACGCGTTTACACGGCCGGCCAAAACAAATCGACGCTTGATCCCTTCCAACCGGCCAAGAAGGAAGACATCGATCGCATCAAGGAACTCCAGTTGGAAATCCATCAGGTATTCATCGATTTGGTCAAAGACAGCCGCGGCGGCAAATTGGCTGACGATGATGACCTTTTCACCGGGCGTTTTTGGGCCGGAGAAAAGGCACAATCCCTTGGCTTGATTGATGATCTTGGCGATGCACGCTCTGTGATCAAAAAGCGCTTCGGGGACAAAGCTGAACTTGCCTTGATTACCCAACCGCGCGGTTTGCTCGGGCGTCGATCCGGTGTTGGCGGCGTTACCTTCGACCATGATGAACTGGGCGCTAGCGTTGCCAAAGGTGTCTTGACCACGATCGAAGAACGCGCACAGTGGAACAGGTTTGGCCTTTAAACACGCTTTTTGAAAGGGAGAGAGATGTTGCCCCAGCTTCTGTTTTTCGGTGCCGTCGCTGCAGTGGCATATGTTGGATACAAGCGCTTTTTGGCTGAAGCAGAGCGCGTTTCCCAAAAGGTGCGCGAAGCTGAGAAAGAAAAACAAACCGGCGCGATTGGTACGTTGAGGGAAGACCCCGAAACCGGCGAATACCGCATTATGAAGGACGATGAATAGGCTCCCCTAAACCTTTAAATCGCGATCCGGCAAGTGAACGCCTCTATCCAAAATCTTCATAAAGATGGCGTGAATGGGCCACAATGCGCTGCTACTCATGTTTTTTTCATCAGCTGGACTTTTTAAGCGCCACTGACCAAAGGACAGAGGAGCAACGCGACATATGCCCAAACGCGCAAGATCTGAATATGAAGCCGAAGCGTCAGTCGCAAGCGACGATACACACACTGATGGATCGCAGCTCGACAACCCTGAGCAATTGGAAGCGGCACGGCAGATGATTACCCATTACAATGCCGTTACTCCGGAAGACAATGAACTCAACATCGAACAACGCTTGCAAAATCTTCAATATGCCAGCCACGTAAGAGAGAATATCGAATCTGAGGGAGTTCGAGCGGCGCTCCGTGAAGCCATGTCGCCGGAACTTATTCATCTAAAGGGCGAAATTGATGCCGAATACAATAGCACGCTACAATATGCAGATCGGCTCAATCACCCGGGAAGCATTCTCACAGGGGACAGCGAGCGATTTGGCATGCTGGCAGAGGTCAATGCTGAGCGACAAGTACAGGCGGGTGCGTTGAGACGCCTGGGCGATCATTTAACCGCAACGTCGGATATCCCCGGCCTTGAAGACCAGGTCCGAGACACGCTAGCCCGAGAACAAATAGAAGAGCTGCAACTGGAAGACCATTTGGACGAAGAAATCGCGCACGTTGACTACTTGGCACAGCTCTATCAGGCGGATCGGTCACCCCACGCAACGCATCCGGGCCAGTACCTGGACGCCTACGATGATCGAACCGAAGATAACGCTAGATCTGGCTTATCCTAAGTGACCTTGGTGGACGAGGATCATCTGGGATGAACAACGAATTGACACAACGGTTATAAAAGCGCGTTGGGGTAACCGCCAGTCGTTGGCGAATGCCGATCCATCCTTGACCGTCACAAGTGGTCGTGCGACTGACCGGCAAGTTCATTCAACGATACTTGTGTAACAATGACCGCGCACCCAACGCCTAATCCTCTTGACCCAACACAATCCTTTCAGGGTCTGATACTGACGCTTCATAACTATTGGGCCGCGTACGGCTGCGCCGTGCTGCAGCCTTATGATATGGAAGTGGGTGCGGGCACATTTCACCCAGCGACGACGTTGCGTTCACTTGGACCAAAGCCTTGGAAGGCTGCCTATGTGCAGCCCTCACGGCGACCCACCGATGGCCGCTATGGTGAAAACCCAAACCGGCTGCAGCACTACTACCAGTATCAGGTGCTCCTGAAGCCATCCCCGCCAGACTTACAGGATCTCTATCTCGGCTCGCTGAAAGCCATCGGCATCGACCCACTTTTGCATGATATCCGATTTGTTGAGGATGATTGGGAAAGCCCGACGCTTGGCGCTTGGGGTCTTGGATGGGAATGTTGGTGCGATGGGATGGAAGTGTCTCAGTTCACCTATTTCCAACAGGTTTGCGGCATTGAATGCGCCCCGGTTTCAGGTGAACTAACCTATGGCTTGGAACGCTTGGCGATGTATGTGCAAAATGTCGACAACGTCTATGATCTGAACTTCAACGGCCTTCAGGGCGATGAAAAGATCAGCTATGGCGATGTTTTCTTGCAAGCTGAGCAAGAATATTCCCGCCATAATTTTGAAATCGCAGACACTAAAATGTTGATGCGGCACTTTGAGGATGCTGAAAAAGAGTGTGAAGCCATTTTGGCAGCAGGCGCACCATCCAGCGAGAGCAACGCAATGCTGCATAAGTGTGTCCTGCCAGCGTACGATCAGTGCATAAAGGCGAGCCATGTTTTCAACCTGCTTGATGCACGCGGCGTTATCTCGGTGACGGAGCGTCAAAGCTACATCTTGCGCGTGCGCAATTTGTCAAAGGCGTGTGGCGAGGCCTTTCTTCTGACCGAAGCAGGTGGCGCACAATAACGACCGAAGGGCGAGTGGGAAATGAACGCCTCGGCCGATTTTTACCTGATGGTTTCGCTGAATTTTGCGATGACAGCCGCCATGTGCCTGTTCGGTATATTGGTGTTCTGGCACCTCCAACGCATTCGCAAACCGGGCATGGCGCGCATATTCTGGATTTTGTCGTTTGGCTATTCACTGGCTGTGCTTTGGCGCGTGATTGCGGTGGCGATCGCGGAACCGAGTTTTTTCCGCTTCAGCCTGGGGCTTATCGCCGTTGGCATATTGGCTGCTTATTTTGCTGCCGTTTCATCCAACCCACTTCCACCCAAGCGCTACGCCTATGAGGACGAAGACGACGAACCCGTTTAAGTTGACAGTGCGTCGCCAAATAAGTGGCTGGCCATCGATCACGAAGAAACGCAACGTCTACTAATTCAAAAGGAGAGATTGCGATGAAGGGTGAAGTTGCAGCGAAACTACCTATCCCGGTGGATGTTGAGGCGGGAAAAAGCTATTTTTGGTGCACCTGCGGGCAGTCATCAAACCAGCCCTTTTGCGATGGCTCGCATCAGGGGTCGGAATTTGCACCGATGAAATGGACCGCAGAAGAAGATGGAAAGAAATTTTTCTGCGCTTGCAAGCAGACAGACGGCGAACCGTTCTGCGACGGTAGCCACGCCGCATTGTAATAATCAAACGCCGGTATTGAGCGGCAGAGCGGCGGTTACGCATCCGGACTGTTTTGGATCACAAACAATATCGTGATCGATTACCGACGATTAAAAGAAATCCGCATGGAGGGATCTCCGTAGAGCGACCCAGCGACGCAGAGACACTGTGTCGTCGGACATGCATTCAGGAGTATCACGATGCGCAAATTCCTCACAGCCGCCGTCGTTGCGACAGCAACAGCTTTTGCAACTGTTCCAGCACAAGCTGACAACATTGTAGAAGTCGCCCAAGGCGCCGGTTCATTCAACACTTTGCTCGCAGCTGCTGAAGCAGCAGGCCTTGCAGGTGCACTCGCCAACGGCGAAAACCTCACTGTTTTCGCACCTACAGATGAAGCATTTGCAGCGCTTCCTGCTGGCACAGTTGAAACCCTGCTCAAGCCAGAGAACAAAGACCAGCTTGTTGCGATCCTGTCATACCATGTGTTGCCACGTGAGTTGGCATCCAACCAGCTGCCTGGCCCAACCATCCATGTGCGCACGATCAAAGCTGGCGGCGATCGCCTTTTGGCAGTGACAAAGGATGGCAGCGGCGTGACCGTAGACAACGCAACTGTCGTGTCTGCTGACATTCGTGCGTCAAACGGCATTATCCATGTCATCGACACTGTAATGTTGCCAGACAGCTGATTCCCTCTCAGCCAAGGCAAACCCAAGACCCGTTTGGCACACGCCAAGCGGGTCTTTCTTTTTGCATTCACATGACATGCGATTCGTGACGGGTGACAGGCCGCTTTTGAGCGGGTAGGACAAGGCCTAGCAGATGTCTTGGGAGATCATCACATGTCTGGCGGACTTATTACTCTCATCGTCGCCGTTGTCATTATCGGCTACCTTATCGTCACCTATAATGGCCTGGTTCGGGCACGACAGATGGTGCAGGAAGCATGGTCGGGCATTGACGTCCAATTGAAGCGACGCGCCGATTTGATCCCGAACCTGGTTGAAACGGTCAAAGGCTATGCAAGCCACGAAAAAGAGACGCTTGCCGAAGTCACCGAAATGCGCACACGCGCACAAAATGTGCCCGCTGGCGATATCGCCGGACGGGCCGCAGCAGAGGGTCTTTTAAGCCAAGCGCTGGGCAAACTTTTTGCGGTTGCGGAAGCCTATCCAGACTTGAAGGCCAATGAGAATTTTCTTGAACTGCAGCAAACGCTTGAGACTGTTGAAAACGAAATACAAATGTCGCGCCGCTACTATAATGGTTCGGCACGTGAGCTGAACGTCAAGGTTGAGAGCTTCCCGTCTAACTTTGTGGCCAGCACATTCAACTTTATCCAAGCCGATTATTTTGAATTGGAAAATCCGGCAGACCGCGCCGTGCCGGATGTGAGTTTTAACGGCTAGCCAAAAAGGTCACTGAGCGATGCGCATCCTTGCCGCTCTGTTATTGCTGATCAGCACCGCGTTGGTAGCGCAGGCAGATGAACGCATTTTACTGTTCGACAGTGTTATTTCGGTTCAAACCGATGGCAGCCTCCAGGTGCGCGAGACAATTCGCGTTGTCGCTGAAGGACGCCAGATCCGGCGTGGGATTTTTCGAGACTTTCCAACGGTGCGTGAGGAAAACGGACGGGAAGTTGGCGTCCCCTTCTCGGTGTCGTCGGTGACCCGAAACGGGCGCGCGGAAAATTTTGCTGTTGAACGGGGTGCGCGTGCAGCGCGGGTGCGCATCGGCAACGCCGATATCTTTCTACAACCCGGTGTCTATGAGTATGTCATCACTTACACCACCGATCGGCAGCTAAGGTTTTTTGAAGATCATGATGAGCTCTTCTGGAACGTGACTGGCAACTTTTGGGACTTCCCTATTGAAACCGCCACCGCACGCGTGACGCTTCCCCAAGGGACGCCCGCGACCGGCGTGGTTTTTTTCACAGGTCGTTTTGGCGCCAATGAAAGAAACGCTACCGGTGCGATTGTCGGACAAGGCAATGTTGCCGAGTTTCGAACGACACAGACGCTCGCCTTACGTGAAGGGCTTACGGTCGGCGTAAAGTTTCCAAAGGGCTTCATCAGCCCGCCCGACAGCAGCCAGATGCTTGCCTGGTGGTTGCGCGATAATTTGGCACTGATCATCGCTTATGGCGGTCTATTGGGTGTCGTCGGCTATTACCTATGGGGATGGAACCGCGTCGGCCGGGATCCACCATCAGAAGTTGTCGTACCTCGATGGGATCTGCCAGAAGGGGTTTCACCCGCGCTGGCTCACTATGTGGAGAACAAGGGACTGCGCGGTCGCGGCTTTACGGCAATATCCGCGGCAGCCGTCAGCCTTGCGGTGAAGGGCCTTTTGACGCTGGACAAAGTCGATGGTGATTTGGCGATGACGCGTACGGAACAGGCTTTGCCACGAACCAGTCTGCCCACGGGTGAAAAGGCTCTCATTGATCGCATCGGTTCAAGAGGCGGTTCGCTGACGCTGAACAAGGCCAATGGCAAAAGTGTCCAGACGCTAGCCAGCAAGTTCACTGGCGCCATGGAGAAGGAGCACCGCTCCATCTACTATAAATCCAATTCGGGATGGGTGGTTTTCGGTGTCGTTCTATCGGTCGCCATCGCCATCGGCACCATCATCTTTGCGCGTTTCACCGATGACGCCCTTGCGCTCATTATACCCACCGGATTTATAGCAATATTCGCGTCGGTGATGATCCCCGCAATGGCCAAATCTTTGAACAGCGGCCTTGCAGGCAAAATCCAATTTGCGTTCATATCCATCTTTATGGGTGTGTTTGCATTTGGCATCGGCGGTGCAATTTTCTCCGAAATTTCAACGTTGGATATCGCACCATTTGCGCCGGTAGTCGGTGCACTGGGTGCCCTGTTGCTCACGAACATTGTGTTTTTCTTCCTGATGGGCGCACCAACAGCACTGGGCCAAACCCGGATGGCGGAAGTCAAAGGGTTAAAGCGCTATTTGAGCGTTTCGGAAAAAGACCGCATGAACATGCTCGGTTCACCGGACATGAGCCCGCAGCATTACGAGACACTCCTGCCCTATGCGATTGCTCTGGGCGTTGAAAAACCGTGGACCAACGCTTTTCAAGGCTGGCTCGCAGCGGCGGTTGCAGCAGGGGCGGCCGGAGCTACCGCGTACTATGGGCCAAACTGGTATCGTTCGGGGCGTGACGGCTTCGATCCGGACAGTTTTGGCGATACGTTTGGCAATCTTGCCGGCGATCTTTCAAGCTCGATGACGTCGGCGATGCCCGCACCCAAATCATCATCGTCTGGGTTCTCCGGCGGTGGAGGTTTTTCCGGCGGCGGCGGAGGCGGCGGCGGTGGTGGCGGATGGTAGACGATACCAAACGCGGCAAACTCGTTGAGCAGGCACCTGTTCTGCTTGTTCGCGACCTTGAAGCGAGCGTTGCCTATTGGCGCGAGAGCCTTGGTTTCAAGGCAAGGCTTTGGGGTGAGCCGCCAAACTTTGCCATTTTGAAAAGAGACGCGTGCTTCGTCATGTTGTCGCTTGCGCCAGCAGATCACACCAATCAACCAAACTGGAAGATCGTGCATCATATGTGGAATGCCTACTTTTGGGTGGATGATGCCAAAGCAATTTATGAAGAATTCATAGCCAACGGCGCGCGGATCGATTACGAGCTTCACGAAAAGCCCTATGGCGTGCTCGAGTTCGGCATTCAGGATCTGGACGGACACGATATCGCTTTCGGGCAAGACCTCGACTAGTCCTTTTTAAGAACGCGATCCATGCCCGATCTTCTTATCGAACTTTTCTGCGAAGAAATCCCTGCCCGCATGCAGCGAAAGGCTGCGGGCGATTTGAAAAAACTCGTCACTGATGGTTTGGTCGACAATGGGCTGACCTATGAAGCCGCAGGTGATTATTGGACACCGCGCCGCCTAACACTTGATATTCGGGGCGTTACCGCGCGGTCGGCGGATTTGGTCGAAGAGCGCAAAGGTCCGAAAGTCGGGGCGCCGGAAAAAGCAGTACAGGGCTTTTTGCGCGGTGCAGGTCTGTCCTCTATTGATGAGGCCGAGATCAAGTCTGACCCGAAAAAGGGCGATTTTTACGTAGCCACCATCCGCAAATCGGGGCGCGATGCGGAAGAGATTATCGCCGAAATCATGCCGGGCATCATCAAGGGCTTTCCTTGGCCGAAAAGCATGCGCTGGGGCGCTGCTTCCAAAGAGCCGGGTTCGCTTCGCTGGGTGCGTCCCTTGCAATCCATTTTGTGCACCTTTGGTCCGGAAACCGAAGAGCCCGTGGTCATCAATTTTGAGGTTGATGGGATTGCATCAGGCAATGTCACGCGCGGGCACCGTTTCCATGCCGGTGACGCATTCACCGTCCGCCGCTTTGACGATTATGCCGAGCAGCTGGCCAAACGCCATGTGATCCTCGATGCGGATCGCCGTAAGGACATGATCGCCACCGACGCACGTAACCTTGCCTTCGCCAATGGCGTGGAACTGGTGGAAGATGACGGGCTGCTGGAAGAAGTGCCCGGGCTTGTTGAATGGCCCGTCGTTTTGATGGGTGAGTTTGAAGAGGATTATCTTCAAATTCCCGACGAGGTGGTGCGCCTGACCATCAAGACGAACCAGAAATGTTTTGTGTGCCGCGGTGCGGACGGCAAGCTGACCAACAAGTTCATTCTTGTTTCCAACATTGCGGCGACCGATGGCGGCGCGGAGATCGCGCGCGGCAACGGCAAGGTCGTGCGGGCCCGCCTTTCCGATGCGCTGCACTTTTGGAATACCGACCAAGCCGATCTGCCGGACTTGGGCGAACTCAGTGAGTCAGCTGACAAATTCGATCTCGATATTGCCAAGCCGCTGGACCAGCGCATGGCGAAGCTGGACAATCTGGGCGTGACGTTCCATGCCAAGCTGGGCACGCAGGGCGAGCGGATCGCGCGGATTGCGAAATTGGCGGAAGAACTGGCGCCCATCGTTGGTGCGGACAAGGCACTCGCCAAACGCGCAGCGCATCTAGCCAAAGCTGATTTGACCACCGAGATCGTTGGCGAGTTTCCCGAAGTGCAAGGCGCGATGGGCCGCACCTATGCCGAAATGCAAGGCGAAGATGCATCCGTCGCACTCGCCATTGAAGATCATTACAAGCCGCAAGGCCCGTCCGATGCCGTACCGACAGACCCCGTCGCCATTGCCGTGGCGCTCGCCGATAAGCTGGACACACTCACCGGCTTTTGGGCGATTGACGAAAAGCCAACCGGTTCGAAAGATCCCTATGCTTTAAGGCGCGCGGCGTTGGGTGTTATTCGAATTATTCTGGAGAATGGGCTGCGCTTGCCACTTTCTTCCAAAGGTGTAGGTGAAAACCTTCTTTCCTTCTTCCACGACCGGCTAAAGGTCTATTTGCGTGACAAGGGTGCGCGGCATGATCTGATCGACGCGGTTGTCGGGCCGGAGGATGACGACCTTTTGCTGCTGGTGCGCAAGGTTGAGGCGCTTCAGAAGCTGGTTGAATCCGAGACCGGCGCGACGCTTCTGGCGGGCACTAAGCGGGCCATGAACATCTTGGCCGCCGAAGAAAAGAAAGATGGCGAAGGCGCTTTTGCCCATCCTGTTGATCTGGAACTTTGCACGGAACCGGCCGAAAAAGAGCTGGTCAAAGTGCTCGACCATGTGGGCCATGAAGTTAAAGAGATGATCGCCGCGCAGGACTATGAAGCGGCCTTTGGCCTGCTGGCCGAACTGCGACCGCCGGTCGATGCGTTCTTTGACAATGTGATGGTCAACGCCGACGATCCAGCCGTGCGGATCAACCGGCTATCGCTTTTGGACACGCTGCGCGCCACCACGCGCTACCTTGCCGATTTCTCAAAGATTGAGGGCGCATAAACAGAAAAGCCGCCCTGCGGCGGCTTACGTTACCTTGATGCTTTGAATGCGCACTAGCGCAGGTTCATGCGGTCCAGCTCTTCTTCGTTCAACACACGCTGCACGGCCTGACCGGATGTGTCGCCCAATTGCATGTTGCGCTCAACGCGTTCTTCGAAGGTTGGCTGCTGTGTTGTTG
>JBCBYO010000014.1:0-71155 GCA_039815825.1 Pseudomonadota bacterium | reverse complement strand
CTTCACAAATGGCCAGATTGCACGCGCCCAGAAAGATGGGGCCCCACTGATGGCTTGGTCTCCGCTGGCTGGTGGAAGCCTGTTTATTCCCAACAATGAGATATCCAAACGGGTGATGCCCAAGTTGCTCGACATTGGTGGGAACTATGGTGTTGCCGCCGATGCGGTAGCGATTGCGTGGCTGTTGGCCCATCCCGCAAAAATAATGCCGATCATTGGCACCAACACCATTGAGCGCATTCGTCACATCGCCGATGCACTGAAAGTTGAAATAGATCGAGAGACTTGGTTTGAGCTTTGGACGCTGGCCGCCGGCCAGGAAGTGCCCTGATTTTGAACCAGCCCACCGGAATGAAAGAAAGGCTGAAAGCCATGAACGCAGATGCCCATTTGAATATTGATGCGCTCAATGAAGCAGAGCTTAAGCGCGCCATGGGTTGCTTTGCGACCGGGGTGACAGTTGTGTCCTCGCGCCATGAAGGCATCGACATCGGGATGACGTGCAACTCTTTCAATACCGTGTCGCTCGATCCGGCCATGGTGCTGTGGTCAATCCGCAAGGAGAGCGGTAGCCATGAAGCGTTTACAGGGGCCGATGGATACACCATCAACATTTTGGCCGCCGATCAACGCGATACAGCCATGCAGTTTACAAGAGGTTCGCATGCTGAGCGGTTTGAGAGCGTGCCAACAGACCGGCTTCAAACAGGGCGCCTAATGCTCAATGACGCTGTTGCATGGTTTGACTGCCAAACCGAACAGATCGTCTCTGCCGGTGACCATGACATACTTATTGGCCGCGTCCTGTCATTTGCGTCAACGACACGTGACCCGTTGCTTTATGTTAAAGGTGGCTTTGTCGGCGAATAACGGCTCCAGCCTTCACCAGTGAGGTGCTCCTGCGGTTCGAACTTTTGCTTGTAGTTCATCTTGGGTGAGCCTTCGACCCAATATCCCAGGTAAACATGAGGAAGGCCTTTTGCGCGCGCCCGCGCAACATGATCCATGATCATGTAGGTCCCCAAGGATCGTTCCGACAGTTCCGGATCAAAGAACGAATAGACCATCGAATAACCGTCGGCCATCATGTCGGATAGAGCAACGCCGACCAAATCGCCTTTCGACTCGCCAGTGATGTAGCTATCGACGTCTCGCAGGCGGTACTCGATGATGTGCGTTTTAACGTGGCTGTCTTCAATCATCATCGCGTAGTCCAGAACGGTCATGTCGGCCATACCGCCGGCTGGGTGTCGTGCATCCAAGTACCGACGAAAAAGGGCGTACTGCTCTGACGATGGTTCGGCGACATGTTCCATGCCGATGAGGTCGTTGTTGCGCTTCGCGACGCGCCGCTGAGACTTTGTTGGCTGGTATTCATCAACCAATAAACGGACTGACACGCAGGCACGACATGTTTCACATGCGGGTCGATAGGCGATATTTTGTGAGCGGCGGAAACCACCCTGCGTGAGAAGATCATTCATCTCAGGGGCTTTTTCGCCGACAAGGTGCGTGAAGACTTTCCGTTCAAACTGCCCTTCCAAATACGGGCAGGGTGAAGGCGACGTCAGAAAGAACTGCGGTGTTTTCGTCGAGTGTTTTGTCATGCACGCCTGTGATCGCCTGAACCGCTAAACTTGGCCGGATCAACGCAAAGGTCAAGTGGCACAAAAGGAGCTAGTCTTTACTGACAAGAAACTGTGACCCACGCACGGCAACGGTGCCCAGAACAATGTCATGGAGCATGCGTTTGTGGCGTGCAAAAAGCGCGACCAGCGCTATTGCGGGCGTCAACACTGTGTGGAAAACCCAGAACAGAACGGCGTGCGCGACGCCAGTCAACCAATCCATCGACTCGTTGTCGTACCGCACAAGTCGCAAATCCATCATCTGCATGCCCCATGTGGCTTGTTTGGGCCCGCCAAGGGTCCAGGCGATATAGATGAGTGCGACCCCTGGAACGAGGATCGCGTACAAAAGCCATCCGGCGCCAAATGTTGCAAAGCCAAGGATGAAAATGAGCGGAACGGCCGCAAAACAAAGGAAAAAGATCAAGAAATAGTCGATGATAAAAGCGATGATTCGGCGTGTTCGCACCGAATCAAAGAGCGCTGCGTTCTCAAAACGCGCGCCCGCGTCTTTTATAGGAAGCGATGAAGGCATGTGTTTAAGTTAGGAACCTTCGCAAGCATCAACAAGCTAGCCATTGAGGATTTCCGCGACGCGCGGTGCAAAATAACTCAGCACACCGTCGCAACCGGCACGCTTAAACGCGCTTAAGCTTTCCATCATCACACGCTCGCCGTCGATCCAGCCATTTGCGGCCGCTGCCTCAACCATCGCGTACTCGCCTGAAACTTGGTATGCGAAGACCGGCATTGAAAAAGCATCTTTGAGTTGGCGGCACACGTCCAGATAGGGAAGACCGGGTTTGACCATGAGCATATCAGCGCCTTCATCGACATCAAGCGCTGCATCTTGAACCGCCTCATTCGCATTGGCGGGATCGATATAATAGGTCTTCTTGTCGCCCTTCAGTAGGCCCGATGTGCCGATAGCCTCCCGATAAGGGCCGTAGAAGGCCGACGCGAATTTGGTGGCATAGGACATAATGGCGACGTCGCTATGTCCAGAACCATCAAGCGCTGAGCGTATAGCGCCAATTCTGCCGTCCATCATGTCGGAGGGTGCAATGATGTCTGATCCGGCTTGCGCTTGGTTCACGGCAGCTTCGGCCAAGATCGAAACCGTCTCGTCGTTTACGATGATGCCGTCACGCAAAACGCCATCATGTCCGTGTGACGTAAACGGATCGAGTGCAACATCTGTAATAATCCCGATGTCCGGTACAGCATCTTTGATCGCGCGCGTCGCACGGTTCACGATATTGTCGGTATCCAGAATATGGCTGCCGGTCACATCTTTGAGCGAGTGATCGACTTGGGCAAAAGTTGCAATTGCGGGGATCGAAAGATCACGCGCTCTTTTTGCCGCTTCGATGGCTAAATCCACACTTAGCCGTTCAACGCCCGGCATCGCTCCAATTGCCTCGCGCTTGTTTTTGCCATCCATGATAAAGATTGGCCAAATGAGATCATGCGGCGTAAGGCTTGTCTCGCGAACCAAATCGCGAACCCACGGGCTGCCGCGTAATCGCCGCATGCGTCGAGGTAGATAAAGCGCTGATGATGCTGGCATACTGGTCTCCGACAGTCGGTTTTGGTTGCGAGTATCACGCAATTTTGCCATGCGCTATCCAGCCAAAGGCGGGGAACAGGTGAAATGTCAATTGTCCTAGATACGGTGCAGCCGATTACAAAGGCCGGGCGAGCGGAACGCATCTACCTCGTATTTGTACGTTGCGCTTCGTTCTTGTGCTTGATTGGCACGATTGGCTGTTGGGCTGGTTTGAGCGGGATCTCCAGTTTTTACGGCGTCGCCGCCTTGGGCACCCAGGTTGCTGCGATATCAGGTTTAGACGTCTCGCTGGCAGCGTTGTTTCCCGTGGCGATGTTGGGTCTTTGGTTGCGGGCCCGTTGGGGCGTTGCGATTTGGATTGCTGTATTACTGCTTCAGATAGTTGCCTACGGCGCATTGCCGGGAATATTTGGCGACAACATGCCGCTTGTGATGATGAATGCCGCACTACTCGCAGCCCTGGCAATCGTTGGCGGCTATTTGATCTATAGCCGCTATGTGGCTGCCGAAGCGATGTCCCGATAATAAGCAAAACTTCCGTAAAATTGAGGGATTTTTAACGCTCACGTTTAAGTCGAATTTTATTCGTATCAGTTAGGTTGCTCTCACAAGGCGGGAATACATCGCCAACAAAACAGTGAGTGCGTAATGAAAAACGAGAGCAAAATGGCAGCGCCGAGTGGCGTTATGGAAAGCGACGACGCTATCCGCAATCTCTACATGGAAGCCTTGCAACTGGTGGAGCGTCTCCACCGTCGCCTGCAGGATGTGGTGAAGGACGAGTTTGAGCGTTCCCGCCGTAACGACATCAATGCAGTTCAGGCAATCTTGCTTTTCAACATCGGTGATGAAGAGCTAACTGCCGGCGAACTTCGCTCACGCGGCTACTATTTTGGCTCAAACGTTTCTTACAATGTGAAAAAGCTGACCGAAATGGGCTTCATCAACCACGAAAAATCCAGCGCCGATAAACGTTCGGTGCGCATCAGCCTGACGCAAAAAGGCAGAGAAGTAGCATCGGTTGTCCGCTCTTTATACGATCGACATATTTCTTCTATCGAAGCCGTTGGCGGTATCGGTTCCGATGAATTCAAAGCGATGAATCGCGCTATGCAGCGCCTCGATCGCTTTTGGAACGACACGATACTCTATCGCCTTTAATAAACATCAGACTTAAGTGAAAAAGCCGCTGCACTTTATGCGCAGCGGCTTTTTCTTATGTCCCGCACGAATGAATGTGGGCTAGCGCATCTCACCTGCTGTAGCTCCGGTGTCACGACCGCGGCGCCAAGCCAATAGCATCGGTGTTCGCTTTTGATACTCTGTGTAGGCCGGGCGGGTCCGCACCATATGCTGTTCCGTCAACGGGATGGAAATCGCTATCATCACGGTGCACAGCAGGACAGGGCCAAGAAGAGCCAGGGGGTTGCCCGACAGAGCCAAAGCACTAATACCCAAACCCCACCACAAGATCATTTCACCAACATAATTCGGGTGGCGGCTGATACCCCACAAACCACTGCGGAAAAGTGCGGCATCGCGCCCCTCGGCGCCATGCGTCTTCTTGCCGATCGATAGCTGATAGTCGGAAAGCCATTCGAAGACAAACCCGACAAAAAATATTGCAAGCCCCAAATAGAACACAAATGCGCTGGCTGGCTCTTCATGGCCGAAAGCCAGATGAACCGGCACCGCAATGATCCATAAAAGGGTCGCTTGAAGCAGGAAAATGGTGAAAAGGCTCACCCACCAGAAATTGGGTCCACCATTTTCGCGCATGGCGGCGTAGCGACCGTCTTCGGCGTCCATTGCATGGTGTCGACGAACAAGGTGCTGTGCGAGGCGAAACGCCCAAAGACAGATTGCCGCCAAGAACAAGGTTTCATAGTTGCTCATCGTGCCGCGTATCGCAAAATGTGTAGCTGCAATGACGGCAAAACCGGGTCCCCAATAGTAGTCAATGACGCCGGCATTCTTGGTCATGACATTAATTAGCCATATTCCTGTGAAAGCGACACAAGTTGTGGCATATGTTATGATCAGGGCACTCAGCATAATTGACTTTCTTAGCCTCTCGAAACCGTGACTATGGTTTCCGGTTTGTTAAGTTGACGGCGTTAGCTTCAATCGCCATATCCACAAACACATACGCGAGTGGGACATGACTGGATTTAGAAAAGAAACACGCCGTAACTTTTTGCGAGGTGCGCTGTCATCAGCAGCCGGCCTTGCGCTCGCCAATACGGCTGCAGCGCAGACAACGGTCATGGATATCCTGCAATCGCCACAGCGCGGGGCTTGGGATGACCAATTTGATGCGTCTGGTACACGCAATAAAGCGGCAATCAACAATCGCCTCCCCATACTTTCAGCGCCAACGGCATCTTATGTTGAAGGTGCGATGGTTCAGTACCGCGACATTGTATCGCGCGGGGGCTGGCCACGCGTGAACGCAAGACAAGCGCTGCGCGTAGGGGTTCAAGATAATGCAGTAAGCGAGCTACGCCGGCGTTTGATCATCTCTGGTGACTTGCCGCGGAATGCGGGGGACAGCTCTACCTTCGACACATTTTTGGACGGTGCATTGAAGCGCTTCCAAGAGCGCCATGGTATGGTGGCAGACGGTGTGGTCGGGAATTACACCCTCCAAGCCCTCAATGTTCCTGCAGACGTTCGTCTTGGACAATTGGAAACAAATCTTGTTCGCCTACGCGCGATGTCAGGCTTTTTGGGTGACCGCTATGTCATGGTGAATATACCGGCCGCAGACATTGAGGCCGTCCGCAATGACCGCGTCGAGCTGCGCCACAAAGCTATTGTCGGGAAAATTGATCGTCAGACGCCGATTCTCTCATCCAAGATCCATGAGGTTATCCTCAACCCCTATTGGACAGCGCCAAAGTCGATTATCCGAAAAGATATCATTCCGCTTATGCGCGAGGATCCAACATATCTGACACGCAACAAGATCCGCTTGTTCGATAACAAGGACAACGAAGTGCCACCCGAGTTAGTGGATTGGTCGACCGAAGAGGCCGTCGATCTTCGCTTCCGCCAGGATCCGGGCAAGATCAACGCGATGTCCTCAACGAAAATCAATTTCTACAACCCACACGCCGTTTATATGCACGACACGCCGCAGCAATCGCTGTTTGGCAAGTTCTTGCGTTTCGAATCATCGGGTTGCGTTCGCGTTCACAACATCCGCGAATTGACTTCATGGTTGTTGGACACTGACCCGACTTGGAATCGTCGGCGCATCGAGCAGGTGATTGCCAGCGGCATAAACACAGAGATTGCAGTGCCGGTCGAGGTTCCTGTTTATTTCGTTTACGTCAGCGCGTGGTCCAACAATGCCGGTGTTGTGCATTTCCGCGACGACATTTACGGCCGTGATGGTGTCGCAGTTTTGCGTCTGACACAGACCCTTTAGGCATTTTATTGTCAAAATTGGACGTGATTTGGCGGTTCAGTGTGCTGACACGCATTGAGAACGCGTGTATTGACGCGTTTTGACGCCCGCTCCGGAAAAAAGGATTTTCCAATGTCCAATGATGCAGCTGCCGCCCAGTCTTTCTCGACGAGTTTCTTCGGTAACGCACTTTCTGAAACCGATCCTGCGATTGCCGATGCCATTGGCAAAGAATTGGGTCGTCAACGTCATGAGATTGAGCTGATTGCTTCTGAGAACATTGTTTCGCGGGCCGTGCTCGAGGCGCAAGGCTCCGTGATGACCAACAAGTATGCCGAAGGCTACCCCGGACGCCGCTATTATGGCGGCTGCGAATTTGTCGATATTGCGGAAGAATTGGCCATCGAACGCGCGAAAGAGCTCTTCGGCTGCGGATTTGCCAATGTGCAGCCCAACTCGGGGTCGCAGGCCAACCAAGGCGTGTTTCAAGCGTTGATCAAACCGGGCGACACCATTCTGGGTATGAGCCTGGATGCGGGTGGCCACCTGACGCACGGCGCCAAGCCAAACCAATCAGGCAAATGGTTTAACGCCATCCAATATGGCGTGCGTCAACAAGATGGCATCATCGATATGGATCAGGTTCGTGCATTGGCTGTCGAGCATGAGCCGAAATTGATCATCGCGGGTGGCTCTGCCTACAGCCGCATCTGGGATTTTGAGGCGTTCCGCAAAATCGCGGACGAAGTCGGCGCTTATCTTTTGGTGGACATGGCGCACTTTGCCGGCCTTGTTGCGGCTGGCGTTCACCCAAGCCCGTTCCCGCATGCCCATGTTGCGACAACAACAACCCACAAAACACTGCGCGGCCCCCGCGGCGGCATGATCCTGACGGACGATGAAGCGCTGGCCAAAAAATTCAATTCCGCCATCTTCCCGGGCATTCAAGGTGGTCCGCTGATGCATGTCATCGCTGGCAAGGCAGTTGCGTTTGGTGAGGCGCTCAATCCTGAGTTCAAATCCTACATGAGCTCAGTTGTCGAAAACGCAAAAATATTGGCTGCGACGCTCGAAAAGGGCGGATGCAATATCGTCTCCAACGGGACCGATAATCACCTGATGCTTGTTGATCTGCGTCCGAAGGGTATCACGGGTAAAGCTGCAGAAGCATCGCTCGGTCGTGCCAATATCACGTGCAATAAAAACGGCGTGCCATTTGATCCAGAAAAACCGGCCATCACATCGGGCATCCGTCTGGGTACGCCAGCTGCGACAACCAGGGGCTTTGGGACTGCAGAATTCCAGCAGGTTGGCGAGCTGATCACTGAGGTGCTCGATGGCCTGAAAGCCAATGGCGAAGAGCATAATGGTGACGTCGAGGCAGCGGTGAAAGCAAAAGTTATCGCTTTGACAGATCGCTTCCCGATCTATCCGCACCTTTAAGAAAGCGGTGACACGCCAATTGTGAAAGGTCAGTGTAAAACCCATTGACCATTCATGGTTGACGCGCCACTAGCCCATCATGCGTTGCCCCTATTGCTCAAATGAAAACACTCAGGTGAAGGACTCACGTCCCGCCGAAGATAACAACGTCATTCGCAGGCGTCGTTTTTGCCCTGACTGCGGTGGCCGTTTCACAACCTTTGAACGTGTGCAATTGCGCGAGTTGAACGTGATTAAACGTAACGGCCGAAAGGTGCCGTTTGACCGCGATAAGCTCGCCCGATCATTTGAAGTCGCGTTGCGAAAACGTCCGGTCGATCAGAACCGGGTCGAACGCGCGGTTTCGGGCATCGTAAGGCAACTGGAGTCTTCCGGTGAACAGGATATACATGCCGACGATGTGGGTAATTTGGTCCTTGAGGTTCTCAAAGGCATGGACGATGTCGCTTACGTTCGGTTCGCTTCGGTCTATATGGATTTCTCCGATTCAGATGATTTCCGTGACCTTTTGGGTGAACTGTCCCGCAATGGCGGTAAGGCCAAACGTGACGTAGACGATACACATGACGACTGAGCTTGATCGGAAGTTCTTGCGCGCGGCCGTAGACTTTTCACGCCAAAACCTAGGGCGAACGGCGACCAATCCGTCGGTTGGTACCATCATCGTCAAAGATGGCGTGGTCGTTGGGCGCGGTGTGACCGCCGTCGGCGGTCGCCCACATGCCGAAGCGCAGGCGCTCGCGGAGGCGGGCGACGCCGCAAAAGGCGCGACCGCTTACGTGACGTTGGAACCTTGCGCGCATCATGGGCGCACACCTCCGTGCGCCAACGCATTGGTTGATGCCGGTGTGGCACGCGTTGTGTGCGCTTTGTCAGATCCAGATGATCGTGTGGCGGGTAAAGGATTTGCAATTCTTCGGGATGCAGGGGTGATGGTCGAAACGGGCGTCGAGGCAGACTATGCCCGTTCGGTTTTATGGGCCTATCTAATCCGATCTGAATTCAAGCGTAGCGGCGTAACGCTCAAACTCGCTGTAAGCGCCGATGGCATGATGGGCCTCAAAGGGCAGGGCAATATTGCTGTGACAGGAGAAGAAACCCGTCAGCAAGTTCATAAAATGCGCGCCGAGCACGATGTGATCATGGTTGGCATAGGCACTGCCTTGGCTGATAATCCGTCGCTCGATGTGCGTATTGACGGGATGGAGCATCGATCGCCACATAGGGTCATTGTCGATCGGACGGCTCAGCTGCCGTTGAGCTCGAAGCTCGTCGAAACAGCGGCCACGATCACCACATCGGTTGCCACGTGTGCACCGGCAAGCGACCGCGCCTATGCTTTGCGCGCAGCGGGCATCAACATTATCGCCTGCGCCGAACATGAAGGTGAGGTGGCATTGCCCGAGCTTTTGGAAGACTTGGCGGCGATGGGGATCCAATCGGTGTTTTTGGAAGGCGGCGCTCAGCTCGCGGGGTCGTTTTTGGCGGAAGGATTGGTCGATCGTTTGGTGCTGATCCAATCGGATAAGGAAATGGGCGCTCACGGCTTGCGCTCTCCGATTACCCCTCAAAATATTCCCGATGAATTTGCGCCGTTGGGTCAAGAACGTTATGGCAAAGACATCGCCCATCACTATGAACGGAAGCGCTGATGTTTACCGGCATTATAACCGATATTGGGGTTGTTGATCACGTTAAGCAGCTACCGAGCGGGAAGCTGTTTCGCATCGCCACCGCCTACGATCCACAGACCATTGATATTGGCGCATCTATCGCCTGTGCTGGGGTTTGCCTGACGGTTGTGGAACGCGGCACAGACGACGACATCCATTGGTTTGAGGTTGAAGCTTGGGAAGAAGCACTTCGTCTCACCAACGCCAGTAGCTGGACGCAGGGCACCAACATTAATCTCGAACGCGCCATGAAGGTTGGCGACGAGTATGGGGGGCATATGGTTTCCGGGCATGTCGACGGATGCGCTGAAATCGTCGACATCCAAGACGAAGGCGATGCGCGGCGGTTTTTTTTGCGCGCGCCAGATGATTTGTCGCCCTTTATCGCGCCGAAGGGTTCCATCACGCTCGATGGCACATCTTTGACCGTTAATTCCGTTGAAGGCGCGGTTTTCGATGTACTTTTAATCGCACATAGCCAGAAAGTGACAACTTGGGGTGCCGCCTCTATTGGCGACCAGATCAATCTGGAAGTTGATATGCTGGCGCGCTATGTCAAACGCTATGTTGACCGTCTTGCGCAATTGGAAAAACAAGCCTAAGCGCGGCTCCTCACGAAACTGGATCTGGGTGAAAAAATGCCCCATGTGTTGATCGCCGAAGCGCGGTTTTATGATGATTTGTCCGATGCCCTATTGGACGGTGCCAAGGCAGCGTTGGATGAGGCCGGTGCAACGTACGAGACTGTCACCGTAATGGGGGCGCTGGAGCTTCCCACAGCTGTCGCCTACGCAATGGAAGGCGAGAAGCATTATGATGGCTATGTTGTCCTTGGCATGGTCATTCGGGGCGAAACCTATCATTTTGACATTGTGTGCAATGAATCAGCTCGCGCCTTGATGGACTTGTCCGTCGCTGAAAATTTGGCGCTTGGCAATGGCATTATGACGGTCGAAAATATGGATCAAGCGTGGGACCGCGCTGACCGGAACCGCAAAAATAAAGGCGGCTTCACGGCTAAAGCGGCGCTAACCATGATCGACCTGAAGAAAAAGTTTGGCGTCGCTTGATGGCTGATCAATTCAGCAAAACCGTAAACAAACGCGGCGCGGCCCGCCTTGCTGCGGTGCAAGCGTTGTTTCAGATGGAGCTTTCGGGGCAAGGGGTCCTGGAAACTGCAGCTGAGTATGAGACCTTCCGCCTTGGCAAAGAGTTGGACGGCCAGCAATTGGCTGCTGCTGACGCTAGCTGGTTCAGGTCATTACTGTCGGGCGTTGTCGAGCAGCAAACCAAGATAGACCCGATTATACGCGGCGCGCTTGCCGATGGTTGGTCGTTGTCCAGATTGGATGGGACCCTGCGAGCGGTCTTGCGCGGTGGCACCTACGAATTGCTACATCGCCAAGATGTGCCGACACCCGTAATCATTTCTGAATATGTCGAAATAGCCCATGCATTTTACGACGCCGGTGATGAGTCAAAGACAGTGAACGCTGTACTTGATCGCATTGCTCGCGCAAATCGCAACTAACCGCAATCGGAAACAAAAATGTCTGATGCACATGCTGGACACTTGCAGGAAGCAAAACGCACAGCGCTGATTTTCGCGTCTGCGCAAGCGGTTATCGGCTCTGCCGCACCCATTATGATGGCGATGGGCGGTTTGGCCGGGGATTACCTACTGGGTGCAGACAAGACATTGGCGACAGCGCCTGTTACCGGCTTTACCGTAGGCGTAGCGCTAGGTGCGATGCCTGCTGCCATGTTCATGCGTTTAGTGGGTAGCAAAAACGGCTTCATGACGGGTTCGCTGGTGACCGCTTTTGGTGGCGCTTTGGCCGGTCTTGCCATCATGCGTGGCGATTTTTGGTTGCTTGTCACCGCACTCCTCGTCGTGGGACTTGGCGGCGCTTTTGTGCAGCAGTTCCGCTTTGCTGCCGCAGATGCCTCTCCCGCCGATTTCAAACCCAAGGCAATTGCATGGGTTTTGGGAGGAGGCGTAATTGCCGCCATCTTAGGGCCCCAGCTCGTGATTTTGACACGCGATATGATGGCACCAGTCGAGTTTGCCGGCGCGTTCTTTGCAGTGTCGTTTTTGGGCTTCCTGGGGATGGGGGTGCTTTCTCTTTTAAGATCGGATCGAAGCCTTCAGCAGTCTGGGGAGACTGCAGCATCACACAGTGATGCGCGTCCGCTGAGTGTGATCATCACCCAACCACGTTTCCTGATCGCATTTGCCTGCGGCGTCACAAGTTATGCGCTGATGTCATTCATGATGACGGGTGCGCCGCTCGCAATGGTTGGTTGTGGTTTGTCCATAGATCAAGCGACGCTGGGAATTTCATGGCATGTCATGGCGATGTTCGCGCCAAGCTTCATTACCGGCCGTTTGATAACCATCTTCGGCAAGGAAGCGATCGTCGGTGCCGGTTTGGTCATACTGCTCACATGCGGACTTGTTGCGCTAACGGGCGTCGAGTTGTGGCAGTTTTGGCTCGCACTCATATTGCTCGGTGTCGGATGGAACTTTGGCTTCATCGGTTCGACCGCCATGATCACTGATACCTATAGACGTTCCGAGAAGAACAAAGTTCAGGGCGTGCATGACTTTGCATTGTTCTCAACGGTTGCTTTCGCATCTTTGATGTCCGGGGCCACGCTCAACGCCTTTGGGGAAACTGCACAGGCAGGGTGGGTGGCACTCAATCTGATCCTGATACCGATTGCGGCTGCATGCCTTCTTCTGCTGGTCATCCACACACTTGCAACGCGCCGCAGCGTCCAAACCGCTTAGGCTTTTTGCCAAACCATTGTGGGCGTTACGTCTCGGCGCTTGACCCTCCGGCGGCCTTACTGCATAGGTCGCGCCGTCTCGTGTCGGGGCTGACCCTTTCGCGGCGATTTGGGTAATGCGTGTTTCCTGATCGGGAAATACCATAGTGGAGGAAATAAAATGCTGCTTCTCGCGGTGATCGGGTGCGGTTTGGTATCCGTTCTTTACGCGATCTGGGCAACACAATCGGTGTTGGCTTCAGATCAGGGCAATGCACGTATGCAGGAGATCGCCAGTGCGATCCGCGAAGGTGCTCAAGCCTATCTCAACCGTCAATATTCAACCATCGCCATTGTTGGCGTCATTGTTGCTGCCGCAACCTGGTTCTTGCTGGGCGCAACTGCTGCTATTGGCTTTGTCATCGGCGCGGTGCTTTCCGGTGTTGCCGGCTACATCGGCATGTTTGTGTCAGTTCGCGCAAACGTGCGTACAGCGCAAGCGGCCGCTCACTCACTTTCAGGCGGCTTGGACATCGCGTTCAAATCCGGTGCAATCACCGGTATGCTCGTAGCTGGCCTCGCTCTCTTGGGTGTTGCAGTTTACTACTGGCTTCTCGTCGACATCATGGGTTTGGCGCCAGAAGATCGCATCGTCATCGACGCACTGGTCGCGCTGGGCTTCGGCGCATCTTTGATCTCTATCTTCGCCCGCTTGGGTGGCGGCATCTTTACCAAAGGTGCTGACGTTGGCGGCGACTTGGTGGGTAAGGTTGAAGCCGGAATTCCCGAAGATGATCCGCGCAACCCGGCAACGATTGCCGACAATGTGGGCGATAATGTCGGTGACTGTGCGGGCATGGCCGCTGACTTGTTTGAAACCTACGCGGTGACCGTCGTTGCGACCATGGTCTTGGGTGCAATCTTCTTTACGGGCACCGACGTCCTTGCCGACATCATGCTTTATCCGCTGGCTATCGGCGCTGCTTGTTTGCTGACGTCCATAATCGGTACCTTCTTTGTGCGCTTGGGTGCAAACGGGTCGATCATGGGTGCTCTTTACAAAGGCCTGATCGCAACCGGCGTTCTTTCTGTCATTGGTCTGGGGGCGGCAACGTCGCTGACAATCGGCTGGGATACGGTCGGTGTGGTCAATGGAAAGGAAATCATCGGTCGCCACCTGTTCTACTGCGGCTTGATAGGCCTCGTCGTTACCGCGCTTATCGTTGTCATTACCGAATACTACACTGGGACCAACAAGCGTCCCGTGAACTCGATTTCGCAAGCCTCAGTAACCGGTCACGGTACAAACGTAATTCAAGGCTTGGCGATTTCACTTGAATCGACGGCTTTGCCTGCAATCGTGATCGTCGCTGGTATCATCGCGACATTCCAGCTCGGCGGGCTGTTCGGCACAGGTATTGCGGTCACTGCCATGCTCGGTATCGCTGGCATGATCGTCGCGCTCGACGCGTTCGGTCCAGTTACGGATAATGCCGGTGGTATTGCTGAGATGGCAGGTCTTGACCCGGAAGTGCGTAAATCAACCGATGCGCTCGATGCGGTAGGCAACACAACAAAAGCAGTAACCAAGGGCTACGCCATTGGTTCTGCCGGTCTAGGCGCACTGGTGCTGTTTGCAGCTTACTCAAATGACCTTGAGTTCTTTGCAGCCAACGCCGAGACCTACCCGTACTTTGCGGACATGGGCACCATCTCCTTTGATCTGTCCAACCCTTACGTTGTGGCCGGTTTGATCTTTGGTGGTTTGATCCCTTACCTCTTCGGTGGCATCGCGATGACCGCTGTGGGCCGCGCCGGTGGCGCAGTTGTGGAAGAGGTTCGTCGCCAATTCCGCGAAAAGCCGGGCATCATGGAAGGCAAAGACAAGCCAGACTATGCCGCCGCCGTTGACATGCTTACGCGTGCAGCGATCAAAGAGATGGTTATCCCATCGCTTCTACCGGTGCTTGCGCCATTGGTCGTCTACTTCGGTGTATTGCTGATTTCAGGCTCAAAGGCATCTGCCTTCGCGGCAGTTGGCGCAATGCTGCTAGGTGTCATCGTCAATGGTTTGTTCGTAGCCATCTCAATGACATCAGGTGGTGGTGCTTGGGATAACGCCAAGAAGTCCTTTGAAGATGGTTTCGTCGACAAGGATGGCGTACGCCACGAAAAGGGTTCGGAAGCGCACAAGGCGTCTGTAACTGGCGACACTGTCGGCGATCCATATAAGGATACCGCAGGTCCTGCCGTGAACCCGGCCATCAAAATCACCAACATTGTGGCACTGCTGCTGTTGGCCGTGCTGGCCCATTAAGCCAGCAAGGATATGTCTACCAAACCCGCGGAGTGATCCGCGGGTTTTTTGTTTGCGCTGTTGCCAGAATAAAAAATTGCAACCTCTGTAAACCGATTGTCGCTGTCATGACATTCATGGGTAACAGTGAGAACATGATGACTGACCATACCGACGATATCAAAGAGCTTGAAGCGTTGCTGGGCCACACAAAGGCTTCCTACAACAGCTTGCAGCACGAAGGGTCTTCTTCAATTGAGAGGCGCAGTGAGCAAGCACCGCGGCGTTACTCTCGTTTTGCGATTGCCGCTTCGTTGCTGCTCGCGCTTGGCGCGTCCGCATTCATCGTATTCGGCGAAAGCGGGCAGGGCAGTCTACCGCAATCGCGTTTGGCAAATTCTATGCCTGCTTCATTTGCGGCACCCACCGCGCCGAGCGCTACTGTTGACGCTGGAGCGTTTACGCGCGCCCGTCAGTTCCCGATCTCATTTAGTATGCCAACGCGCCCGGTCGCGACAAGCGGGTAGGCGCAATGTTGGCGATGGACAAAGATTGGCAGCTTTTTGCGCGCGCATCCGACGATAGCCGAGCGCTGGCCCAACTGTTCGAACGCCATCGCAACTTTATCTACCGGCTCGCATGGGGAGTGTTGCAGTCTGGCGAAGCCGCCGATGACGTCGTTCAGGACGTGTTTCTAAAGATCGGTTCAGGGCGATTGAAGGCAGCGCCCAACGCCCGCTTTACGACATGGCTTTATGGATTGGCGATCAATACAGCCCGTGAACAATTGCGAAAGCGGCGACGATTTTGGGGTGTCGCCGATGCCAGTGAAGTCTTGGATGAGAAGTTTGACGAAACTGCTGATCCCGAACGCGCAGACGCGATGCGTGATCTTGCGCGAGCGCTGGCTCTGCTCCCCGTTCGACAACGCGAAGTCGTTCTTCTGCGTTTCTATGAAGGTTTCGATACCCGCGAGACCGCCGAAATTCTCGGCTGTCGCGAAGGTACCGTAAAGGCCCACTTGCACCGGGCCACCCAAACCCTGCGAGCCGGCCTCGCACCTTACAAAACCGAAAGGACCAAAAAATGAAAAAACTGATCATGGCAGCGACCATTTGTATTGCAACACTGACTATCGTTCCCGCTCATGCCGATGAAGAGGTGGATCAATTAAACGATTATCTGGCCTTGGCAGAGCAATATATTGATCTGGCAAAACGCCCCGAGGCGGCTGTCTTTTTCGCAGTAGAGGGCATCGTGGAAATTCATGAAGCGCGGGGCGAAATGGCAAAAGCTACCGAATTGCTGACTTCAATGTTGGAGAAATTTCCGGAAAAATCGGCAGAGCGAAACATCATTCGGTTCCAGCTCCGTGATCTTCACGCAGAGATGGGCGATGCGAATGCCGCGCTCGCCCAGTTGCAATCAGTTATTGAAGACAACCGCTGATACTGTCGTTTTACTAGCCGAGCCCGCGGAGCAATTCGCGGGCTTTTGCTATGGGCCGCCGCCTAGAATATTGGCCGCGCTGCCGCGCAGACCACCCGACAAAATTTGTGCAAGGAATGTTTGGTCCTTGCCGCCTGTGGGTGTTGTGCGGGTAATGAAGTCGAAGATCATGCCGTCCTGGACGCCATAGTCGGCAATCCTATTGACCTTCTGTTCTTCATCAAAATACACCGCCAAAATGCGTTGATCGACGAGCTTCGGCTTCAAGAATTGTGCCCGGCGTTGGCGTGTTTGAGAAATGTAGTAAAACGCTTCTTCGGTATCCAGTTCATTGGTTGTCGTAGGCGTACCAAGAGACAATAGCACTTGCTCACGGCTTGAACCGGGTGGAACCAACGCCAAGGTTTGTTCGTCAATAACATAACCCTGTTTAAGGGTTTCACTGGTAGACAGCGTATCACTGACTGAACAGCCCGCGAGCGCCAATCCGGTGAGCAATAGCGCAGGCGCGACAGAAGTGCGCAAAGACCTTGTTTTCAACTTTTGAACCGCCAAATTTGTCTCCAAGCGTTCATAATGTCATAGACACGGGTGTCTCGCTATCCCAGCACGGCGTTGCTTTCAAGGTAGTCAACTAAACCCGTATCGACGGTTTAAGGTGAAATAAGGCATGATTCTGGCATTGTTCCGACAAAAAGCAGCGAGTGCGAATGCACGAATCGTCAATACGACCTTTGAAACAATCGTCGCTGCGGGGCGCCAACCGGTTTTATATGCAAATTGGGGTGTGCCCGATACGCCTCTGGGACGCTATGAAAGCCTAAGCCTTCATCTCATTTTGTTTTTGCACCGCACGCGCGAAGCGTCTGAAAACGTGAAGGCGTTGGAGCAAGATGTGGTCGATGAATTCTTCAAGGATATTGACCATTCGGTGCGCGAATTAGGTGTTGGCGACGCCGGTGTGCCCAAACGCATGAAGAAACTTGGCAAGATGTTCTACGGCCGAATGGGGCCCTATTGGGAAGCAATTGACGACAACGATGAGGCCAGTTTGGAGGATGCGATTACGCGCAACATCATGCCAGAAGGCTCAAAGCCAACTGCTCCTATCGATGGAAAAGCCCTTGCCCGCTATATGATGAAGAGCGCCGAACATCTCGCCACTCTCTCCGATGAAACCCTTTTAAACGGCCAGCTTTCATTTTTGGACGCCGAAGAGGGCCAATAAACGTGTTGCAGGAAAGTCTAAGGCTCCAAGGGTCGCCAATAAGTTATCCCCTCAATGTCTCCACATTGCCAACCAAAGGTCGCACGGTCATTGTGCAGCCCGACGAAGCGGCCTGTGAAAAGCTGGCCGATGAAATGGATGTATTGGCCGTAGACGGCCTTCGCGCCGCTGTGACAGTCAGCCGATGGCAACGTGACGGGGTTCGTTTGTCAGGCCCATTGAAAGTGATCATTCGTCAAGCCTGCGTTGTCACGCTGGAACCGATGGAAAGCGAGATCGAGACCGAAATTGATGCGCTTTTCGTGCCCGACAATTCCAAACTTACGCGGAAAACCTCCGATCAAGGCGCCAATGCCATGCTGATTGATCCGGAAAGCGATGACGCGCCGGAGACATTTACGCCGCCAGAATTGGATATTGGTGCCGTTGTGCACGAGTTCTTGGCGCTGGCCATTGACCCTTATCCAAGGTCTGTTCAGGCAGATGAGGCCGTTTTGGGATCAAAGAATCCTGTTACGGACGATAACCCTGATGAAGACAAGCCAAATCCGTTTGCCATTCTGGCCACGTTGAAAAATGACGGTACAAACAAGGGTTAGGGCATATTCGCGCCAGCAAAAGCTTGCGACCGACTATAGAAGCGGTTTACACCCTCGCGAAAACAAGATCGTGCCATGAAGCGCTTGTATTGGCGCTAAGGTGCTTGAACGGGATGTGTCATTGACCACGATTTCCATCGACGCAATGGGCGGCGATCATGGTCCTGCTGTAATATTGGCGGGATGCGCAATCTCGTTGCGTCGGCATCCAGATCAGCGATTTGTGCTTTTCGGCAAGACTGAACTGATTGAACCCGCGTTAAAACGCTTTCCAGACCTGGAAGGTGTCAGCCGGATTGTCCATTGCGATGTAGCGGTTTCGATGGACGACAAGCCGAGCCAAGCGCTTCGGCGAGGCCGATGGAAGTCATCCATGTGGAAAGCCATTGAAGCTGTCAAAGAGGGCGAGGCTGATGTTTGTGTTTCAGCCGGGAACACTGGCGCACTGATGGCAATGGCTCGATTTTGCCTGCGTACAATGGCTGATATCGAGCGACCGGCTATCGCAGCACTTTGGCCAACCTTACGCGGTGAAAGTGTAGTGCTGGATGTCGGCGCCAATATCGGCGCAGATGCACAGCAATTGGTGGATTACTCGGTTATGGGTGCTGCAATGGCACGCGCGATCATCGAGAACCCCACACCGACTGTCGGGCTATTAAATGTCGGCGTTGAAGAGATTAAGGGCCAAGAAGAAGTCAAGGAAGCTGGTCGACTGCTCCGGGCGGCCGATCTTGGCAATCTTAAATACCATGGTTTTGTGGAAGGTGATGATCTTGGCAAGGGTACCGTTGATGTTGTCGTGACAGAGGGGTTTTCCGGCAATATCGCGCTGAAAACTGCTGAAGGCACAGCCCGGCAACTGGCGGAGTATTTGCGGCAAGGGATGTCCAGGACCTGGACAGCGCGGCTTGGTTATCTCTTGGCACGGGGAGCCTTTCGTAGGCTTCGTGAGAAAATGGATCCGCGTAAGGTCAATGGCGGTGTTTTCCTTGGGCTCAATGGACTTGTGATCAAAAGCCATGGCGGCGCAGATGCAGAGGGCTTCGCATCCGCCGTCGATCTCGGCCACGACATGATACGCAACGAATTGATAGACCATATCAACGCGGATATTCGCGCCTTCCATGGTCGACAGGGGCGGGATGCGAGCGGGGCGCAGTAGCGCGCACGAGCAGGAGAGTGATGCTATGTTGAGATCAAGGATCGCCGGTGTGGGAAGCGCATTGCCACGCAATTGCGTTCCAAATGCTGCGCTGGAAGAAAAGCTCGAAACATCCGACGCGTGGATCAGGCAACGCACAGGGATACAACAACGCTACATCGCCGCGGAAGACGAAACGTCCGCATCTTTAGGCGAAGCTGCGGCACGAGCCGCGTTGGATGACGCGGGCATGACGCCCGATGACATCGATCTTATTATTGTTGCCACATCGACACCGGACAACACGTTCCCAGCCACTGCGGTGAATATCCAAGCGCGTTTGGGTATGCGCCATGGCGCCGCGTTCGATAGCCAAGCGGTGTGCACTGGTTTTGTATATGCAATTACAACCGCAGACCTCTACATCCGCGGCGGCATGGCGAACCGTGTTCTGGTCATCGGTGCAGAGACGTTTTCTCGCATTCTTGATTGGACGGATCGGCGCACGGCGGTCCTTTTCGGCGATGGTGCCGGGGCTGTCGTCATAGAAGGCGTGCAGGGCAACGGCCTGACTTCGGACCAAGGCATCCTTGCCGCCAAGCTCAGATCCGATGGAACGCACAAAGAGAAGTTGTTCGTCGATGGAGGTGTATCCACGACGGGAACGATCGGCCATTTGCGCATGGAGGGGCGGGAAGTCTTCAAGCATGCGGTAGGTATGATAACTGACGTGATCGAGGATTCGTTTGCTCACGCTGGCATTGAAGCCGACGCGATTGATTGGTTCGTCCCCCACCAAGCAAATCGGCGAATCATCGAAGCTTCTGCCAAGAAACTTGGCATTGCGGAAGAAAAGGTCGTCATCACGGTGGACCGTCACGGCAACACGTCGGCGGCGTCAGTCCCACTCGCACTTGATGCCGCCGTGAAGGACGGCAGGATCAAAAGAGGTGATTTGGTGTTGTTGGAGGCGATGGGCGGCGGCTTTACATGGGGCGCCGTTTTGTTGCGTTGGTAACACTATTCTTAGGCCTCTAAGCTCTCTGTCTCCTTGATTACCAAAGGTTTTCTGTCTACCCTCAACAAACGACAGGACCGGGAACGACTGCCATGGGGGACAAGACTGTAACGCGCTCGGATTTAGCCGAGGCGGTATATCGTGAGGTCGGGCTTTCGCGAACAGAGTCTGCTACCCTCGTTGAGATGATCATAGATGAGATCTGTGACGCGATCGCGCGGGGCGAAACTGTCAAGCTTTCATCGTTTGCAACTTTCCAGGTTAGAAACAAGACAGAGCGCATCGGCAGGAACCCGAAAACCGGTGAGGAAGTCCCAATTTCTTCGCGTCGGGTTGTCACGTTCAAGGCCTCAAATGTTATGAAACAGCGTGTCATCGAGGGTTACCAACGTTCAAACGGCAAGGCCTAGTAACAATTGAGGTGAGAAGTTGGATAAAAGTCCGGACGCATTCCGTACGATCAGTGAGGTGGCAGATGAGCTTGACCTGCCTCAACATGTGTTGCGTTTCTGGGAAACACGCTTTTCTCAAATAAAGCCGCTAAAACGCGGTGGTGGCAGGCGCTACTACAGACCTTCAGACGTCGACTTGCTCAACGGCATCCGTCATCTTCTTTATGATCAGGGCTATACAATCAAAGGCGTGCAGAAGATTCTGCGCGAAAGCGGAATACAGTTTGTTGCTGCAATTGGTGCTGGGGATTCGGCAGCTTTGGAGCAAATGGCGCAAAAAGCGGCTTCGCCGGCGCCCCAACCTGAGCCAGCTCAAAAAACAGCGACACCGGCCCCAGCAGCGTCAGGAGAGCCCGATCTTGTTGTGGGTCACGCCCGTCCGAAAAATCGGGCAATTTTCAACTTGGGTCGATCAGCTGGAGCCGGGGACGCAGCACAGTCAGTTCCTCCGTCCACGCCTGAGCTATCGGGGGAAAATCGCGTCCTTCTTCAGGAAGCCCTATTTGATCTTCTGGAATGCAAACGGTTGCTCGACCAATCGCGATGAGGCTTGCTCAACGGTGATTGCCCGCCTATAGCGTTTTCAGGTCGGAGCGTAGCGCAGCCCGGTAGCGCACTACACTGGGGGTGTAGGGGTCGTGGGTTCGAATCCCGCCGCTCCGACCAGTTGGCCACTTCACACCCAAGTCTACTGTTCGCGACGCTGATCTAGCAATCGACAGCTTGACCCCAGCTTTGGCAACCCGCTAAGGGTGGCTTGCGTAACAAACGCTTCAAATAGCACCGAAAATCGTCACGCCTCACCCCTTAAAACGAAGGTGCGACGACGAATAAAAGGTGCTGGGGCCGAAGCGGGCGAGGCGTAAAAAGGGCATTTGGGGCAATCGGGGCAGAAAATTTGAACAGACTCTTTTCTGCCTTGAGGGTGGCTTTGACCAATATTGTATCCGTAGCGAAAAAACTCTCTTCGCCCTTTCGTACAGCGCTTGCAGGCGTTTTTCTTGTTGTTGCGCATTTCCGACGCTTTCTTCCCAACGTGCGCAAGACTTGGGCCGGCACTAAGGTTGATCCAGATGGCCGGAAGTTTGCCGTCGTCGTTCACTTCGACAAGCATGGCTCGATCGCTGACTACTTGTTCCATACGTTCGCTGAGCTCACCGATGCGGGCTATCAAATTATCTTGGTATCCAACGCGCCAAAGCTGAAAACGCAAGATGTCGAACTGGCGCGCAGCCACGTCCACTCAATTATTCATCGCTACAATTCGGGATATGATTTTGCTGCCTATCGCGATGGCTTGGCAGCCGTGCCTGATGTGGATCGTCTGGAGTCGCTCATCATCATGAACGACAGCGTTTATGGTCCGCTTTTCTCCCTTAAAGAGCAGTTGAGTACCGTCTCGCCTGATAGCTGTGATGTGTGGGGGATCACGGATAGCTGGGAGCGCAGATATCACGTCCAAAGCTACTTTATGCTTTTTCACGCCACAGCGATCCAATCAAAGGCGTTTTGCAAGTTTTGGAAGTACATGCCCAACCATGTCAACAAATGGGCCGCGATCCAAAATGGAGAATTGAAGCTCACCAACAAGCTTGCTGGCGACAAACTGCGTATCGCGGTTCAGTGCCCCTATTGGGATGTTGTGCGATCTGTGTCGGAAGCGCGGTCTCGCAGTGATGAGGGCGATAAAGATGCCGACGGTAAGATCAAGATACCCACAAAACAGTGGGAAAATAAAAAGGCAATTGAAACAGCCTTGATTGGCGGTAACCCCATCAATCAATCTCACTTCTTTTGGGAAACTTTAATTGAAGATTATAAGTGTCTGTTTTTAAAGCGTGAATTAATTCATTCGAATCCGATTGGCACACCTTATCCCTGGCGTTGGCGCGATGTTGTAAAGAAGCAAACCAACTTTGACCCAGAGCTCATCGAGCGGCATTTGCAGTCTCTTTGACCTCGGTGTTGATGCCCAGTACTTAACGGGTGTCCATCTCAATGACCCGGAAAAGTCGGTGATCATTGGGCACAAAAGCAATGGTGGCCACTACATTTTTTGTTTTGTCGTTGGCTAAACTTAAGCTCATTTCTATTTGCCAGCTGACAGAAATCGCCTGCGACACCAGTCCCTCAATTGCAGGCTCACTGGCGGCTATCTCAAGGATTTGGTCGCTATCGCCGACATTTAGTTGCTTGAGCCTGCGAACGCCATCATCTGAGATGCCGCTAATGGCAGCTAGAATGCCGGGATGGATAAGGACGGGGTGCACAGTACCAATGCCCGCACTGACCGTAAGGAGACGATCAAGGCGAAGGCGCTCATCTTCGGTAAAGCCGGGCACTTGGGCCAATTCCAAAACAGATGAAAATGGCCCGTTCTTCGGCGTTGGGTTTAAAGGATCCGAATAATTGTCCAGTTCGTCTCCACCATCTAATATGCGCTGTCCATCATCATCGCGCCAATCGACAACTCTCCCTGCTAGTGCTCGCCGGCGCTGCGCTGAGACCATGCCGGAATACGCAAACACTGCGTCGAGAAGTTCGATTGTTGCTGTGTTTATGTCCACCAAACCGGCACTGTTTCTGTAACTGCCATCAATCATGCCGTTGTCAAACCGCGCCGAGAATGAACCTGCGACCTGCTGAAGGTTTTCACGCGCTGTAATTTTGGCGGCAGCCAACGCAAGGCCGGATCGAGCCAACGCGTCGATGTCAGCTGAACTGCGCGCCTGTGATGTCTCAAGTATGACAAATCGGGTGTTGATGCTGGCGGCGACAATGACCATTGATGCCAACGCAAGGACCCACAAAACAGATAGAAGTAGAAAGCCTCTGGCGCGCTTTTCAAAAAAAACGGCAGCAGATAAAGCCCGTTTATCCGACCCTCTCAAGTTCAACGCAAATTATTGGGCCGTCGGGGCAGAAAGACCGCCGGGAGTGCCTGCCGGTGCACCTGGTGTTCCCGCAGGTCTATCTGGAGTGTCGGCCTGAATGTTTACAACGCACGGATCAGCCAAAAGCCGCTGGCGCCCCAAAGCCGTGGTCGTGATAAAGAACTGCGGCGTTGCTTGCGATTGGCCAGTGATGATGAATGCTTCACCACCCAAGCTCCGGTTAGCAATAGCAAAACCTGACGTAGCACCGCATTGATGTGTGACGATGTAGCGTGCTGTCGGCGAAGTTGGTGCCGGTCCGGGAACTGTTGTTTCAACGGTGCAAGCCGCAACACACCCGGCCAAGAACACGGTAAGCGCGATGCGCCCAGCCTGTGTCGGGATTTTCGCGCGGGAAATGCTCATAATATCCGCTCCGTTTTTATAAAACTTTTTCGAGTGTAGTGACAAACGTCTGTTCAATTCAAGGGTTTGGAATCACTGCATCGGCTTGACGCCATTTCAATTGCAGTAAAAAACCGGCCCCGTAAGGGCCGGCCTGTTGATCTAAAAATATCGTTTTCGACGCAGACCTACTGCGTGCGAACCGCGAATGACGTACCACCGACGATCGGACCTGAACTTGATCCTTGGCGGAAGTAGATGTGCGCACGGTTCAGAGCAGGATCATTGGCAACAGTTCCAGAACCTGTCGCAATTACGTTGAACGTTTGCACCGCATTGGTGTTATGCGTGAACGTTACAGACGACCCGTAGGTACAAGTCGAGCCGCTTGTGGACCGGCAAATCTGCAGCGTTGCAGGCATCCAAGGGTTTGGTCCACCTTGTGCTTGTTGAACCACTTGCGCAACGATCGTGCCGGATGCGCCGATGTTCACGCTCGATACAGTCGCCGCGCCAATGCCGCTTGTGCCTGGGATGTCGATATATCCGGTGTTGCCGACTGTTGCACCGATCGCAACAATGTCAGGAATTGAAGAACTCGAAGAAGAATAGATGAACGAGTTCACACCCCAAATTGTTGTGGCCGGGTCGGTGTTTGTACAATCAAACACCATCGGAACATTCACACTTGACGACGACGATGTCGGCGTCAGCGCAAAATAGAAGTTCTGGGTGCCACCTGCAGGAATGTCGACCGCGGTGTTAGGGCTTCCTGTCGTCTGGTTGCTGCTGTTTGTAGTCTGATAAAGGAAACCACCGCTGTAGCCGTTAGGCATGGCGATCGAGCAGCCAGTTGCCGTTGAAGAGCCGGCATTGATGATGCTCGCAAATGCCGTCACCGTGTTGTTGGTTTGAGTGCCGCGGCCTGTCGGTAGAATGGTCGCAACAATTGGGCCTGAACTGCTGCTGGCGCCACATGTGCCGCCACCAAGCGACGCACAAGCATTATCCATATCGATGCGTGGTTTGGTTGTGCCCGATGAGGTAATGTTGACGCCTGTGGATTCCAACGCCGTTTCGATCTGGCTGACAGTTGCCGAGGGATAAAGCTGGCGAAGCGCCGCCCATGCACCAGCTACGTGCGGCGCCGCCATCGATGTCCCTTGTTTAGTGACATAAGTTAAAGACGGGTGGTAACCAGAGGATAAAATATTACTTCCTGGTGCGACTACGTCAATTAAACTTCCCCAGTTAGAGAACCACGATCTCGAGTCGCTCTGATCCAAGGAGGAGGCGACGGTAATTGCGCTGGAGATGCATCCAGGTGCATTGACTTGACTGTTAAGGCTAGCATTTCCCGCCGAAATTAAGGTGGCGATATTCGCGCTTCTCAATTTATCAACTACGACTTTTCGCGAATCAAGATCACACGCAGACGAATACGCTGTGCTGCCGCCTAGACTCATGTTGATAGCGACAACATTATATGTGTTCCGCAATGCATAAGCGCGGTCCATACCCAAAATCTGATCGGAAACGTATGCACCAACTCTGGACCCGTTAACCGAAGTAAACACGTTAATCGAAATAAGACCGGCTTGATATGCCATCCCTCGTGCTGGCTCACCGGACTGGCGGCTGGTATTAAAACCAAGCGCGGTGCCAGCCACGTGTGTACCGTGGCCACATCCAGATAGCGAACCTTCGATGCAGTCTGCGCCCGATCCCGAAGCCGTGGTAGCCTGAGCGCCGCCCGGACATCTAGAGGCAGCGCCCTGAGAGGGAACGGTTAGATTGTAGCACGCCTCAGAGACGACTGCACCGGTAATGAATTCGTGATTTGCGAGCGTGCCGGTATCCAGCACGGCGATGGAATAGTTAAAACCTGTACCACCTGCTGTCCACACTGGCGGCATGTCGATATGGGCGGTACTTTCGTCCATCATCGGTTCATCTAGGGAATTAGCTTGGATAATCTCGACATTGGGATCGGCGGCTAAAGCGTCGATTTCTTCCGGCGTGAAATTCCCGAAAAGATGAGGCATGAAGCTCGGGCCGCTAATGTTACGTTCATCAGCAAGGGGGCCATTTAGCGCATCGTCGACGCTACCGAAGGCGGCTGCGATGATTGCGTCACGCGCAGTACTGTTTGCAGCGATGTGAATCTTGTCGATCTCGTCTGCAGTGGCGCCGTTAGGCGCATCAAACTCGGCCGCCACATACTGAATGATCACGGGAACACGGTCGGAACCGCCAGCTGCAGATAATTCCATCACTGTGCTCATGACAGTCGCGTCGGCCAGTTTTTCCATCGTTTGCGACGAGAAAACGCCATCCAGTTCCGCATGCGCCGGTACGGTCATCAAAGCTGTCGATGCGAACAGCATCGAAGCCCCGAAAAGCGCAGCAGCACTCTTTCTGCCTATTTTGCCCGGTTTAAACATAATGATATATCCCTCCTTTTCATATGTCCGACCGCAATCACCGCCAAAGTGTCTCCATAGCGGTTGGAAGTAGCGCTTCCCGAATGGGAATTGATCATGAATAATAGGTGTGTTTGTCACTTAAAGCCGAATTGGCGTTGTGCGATGTACACCCCAGCCAACGACCGATCTTTCCCGATTAAAGTTTCCGCCACGTCACCTTGACCATGACCTTGTTGACGTTGTTCGGTCAAGAGTAATTTTTGGGGTCAAATGGTCTAAATAACGAAGGAATTTTTCTTGTCGTAAAGCGCGAACTGTCGCTGAGGCGGCACTACAAGCGCGACTGAAGCTGTTGTCGGCACTCAGCCAGTGAACTTCGGCGTGCGCAAATTGCGTCAGCTTCTGCGTTTATGATGATAACTCTCTCAAAATTCGCACCATTGGGTTGTTCTAAATTCGCGATGATGAGCACAGCAACTGGGTAGTAAGCCGATCCAATCCAGCTATTGCTAAAGTCTGCCAAATTCGCCGTGTAGGCAAACTCCATCGAGCCCTCAAACTCAGCGACCACCGTACGCGTCGCGGCTGACCGCTTTTGCCCGGGATTTCCGCTAAAAAGCCGCCAGCTTTGCCGAACCAAGGTGGTCGTACCGTCGCTCTGCTCCAGAGTATATGTCACCTGATCCAAATCATGGCGATCTTCAAACCCTATGGCGGGTCGCACCATAGAAAGTTGATTGGGCTCTCCATAAAAAATTGGTTCAGATTGGCCACCCGGACCAGGTCTGTTCAAAACCTTCAGTTCGGCGATTTCTCGGCTAACGGCGTCAATCCCGGCAATGGCAGCGTTCAAGTTCTCCATTGCAATAGCTGAACGGGACCAATCGCGGAGTAAATTGCCGGTTATTTGGGTCAATCCCTGCAGAAGCAGCGCCGCTATTGTCAGGACAATGAGTAGTTCGATGAGTGTAAAGCCGCGCTTTGTCCGCCGCGAGCACGTCCGCGCGACGCTCATGGCTCACCCTCCTGAACCGGAACGAGTGTTGCGCCTTGCCAGACCACCGCACCGTTTTGACTTCTCAAGGTTAGGAGACGAAGTCGCCAACCCCGTTGAGCAAGTCGGGCCGCTTCTTGTTCTGTTAAGAACCCTGCGTCTTGCCAACCTGGTGACACGTTGGCTTCAATCGAAGTTGATTTTCGTGATCCGGTCGCGTGCACAAAGGCTGCCGCCGCCGACTGGTCGCGCCAAACATCCGCAGTTTTTTCCGACACGATGCGAGCGGATCTGGAGCTGGTGCTTTGAACTTGGGATAGGGCTGCGAGTGTCGTGCCGATCAGAACAAACGCGACAAGCAATTCAACCATTGTAAAGCCGCGTAATGTGTGGCGGCGTTGAACGCGCCAACCCATCACAATAATGGCCTACTTTCAGCAAAGCCGGTAAAATCGACCCGAGTGGCACCCGTCAGCCAGTTGGTTGAGATAATCGCTGACAAAGCGCCCATCTCAAGGGTAATGACCGACCCGCATGATTTGCCGTCCGGCTGAAAAACGATGAGGGTGGCGCCTGCGTGTCGGTCGCAACGGGACGACGCCTCGTGGCGAAGGGTAAACTCATCGGGAATGATCACACTGGTATCAGCTCCCGCAGGCCACGCCCGGCGCTCTGATACGCTAAGGCTGAAACTCTTTGATTGGCCACTTCGGATCGCCGCGATGCGGCTTTGTCGCAGGAGGCCGGCGATCTCAAAGGCGGTGGATTTTAAAGCCTGTGGTCCGCCGTTTGCGCTGTATCTGGGCGCAACGACCAATGCGATCAGCGCGACAATCGTCATCACGGCCACCATTTCCAAAAGTGAAAAGCCGGGCAGGGTGGCTTGAACATTCACGAAATTGGATTGTCGTTTAAGCGTCATCCATCCGCACCGGGCGCGCTCAGTTCGTAAGGACCGCCGGGTGATGAGATTTCATAGACATAGGCCTGACCCCATGGGTCAGCAGGGACAACACCGTCCTTCAAGTATGGTCCATTCCATGCCGAAACACCGCCCGGCGCTTGAACCAATGCTTCGAGACCCTCGGTGTTCGATGGGTAACGGCCGACGTCGATATAAAAGAGGTCCAGCGCGTTAGACAGCGCGATCATTTGAATTTCTGCGGTTCGCTCGCGTGAGTCTGACACATAGTTGAGAACCCGTGGGCCAACTAGGCCGGCAATCAAACCGATAATAGCAATGACAACGAGCATCTCCACGAGCGTAAAGCCCGGCAATTTCTTTGAACGAAATTTGCGCAAAGCGCGTCTCGAAGTGGTCACTTTTCTGCCTTTTGGGTTCGTACGCCGCAACAAAGAGCAGCCTATTCCTTGATAAGTCACAAGAATACTGCCTCGTTTACCGAGAGCAAGGCGTTCATAATCAAAACGACCGTCCCGCCTATGACGAAACTGATGAAGATGAGCGTCGCTGGCCCCACAATGCCGACCAATGTGGTCAAACGTCTTTCTGCTTTGGCTTCGTAGATCGCCGCTGCCCTTCCGGTCAGTGCGGCAAGCTGACTGGATTCCTCGCCAATCCTAATCATGCGCAACGCCAAGGCGGGAAGATCAGCAAACTCTTCAAGAACGTCCGCCAGTTTTCTGCCTTGTCGCAAGCCATCGACGGCAAGTGTGCTGATGCGGTTTTCAAAGGGGCCGTCAACCGCGGGCCCGATAAGTTTTAGGGCAGCGGGAAGTCCAACACCGGCTTCCTGCGTCTGCGAAATAAGATAGCACAGCTTTGAGCAGCGAAACGATCGAACGACGTCGGAAACCAATGGCAAACGCATAACAATGGCCCGAAAAAGTGAGCGACCCTGCGGCAGCGTCGACAAAATCCAGCCGCCGACAAGTACGATCAACAGGCCGATTAGGATAGCGTCGCTATTGGCGCGCACGGCTTGCGAGATCGAAAAAACAAGTCCCAGTGCTTCTGTTCCACCGGCGTCGGCTATCACAAATTCAAACTGTGGGATGACGTGCAATAGAAAAAAGATCACCACGAGCGTCGCACCAAGCAAAAGGAACATTGGATAGCGCAGGGCGCCACTGACTTGGTCAGCGGTTTTTTGTCGCCTTTCACGATTGATCAAAATTTGCCGCAGCGTGGATGGCAGGCTGCCATCGGTTTCTGCCAAGCGGATCATTTCAATCTCGATGGCATCGAAAGCGGTCGGGTGTTTGGCGAGAGCGTCAGCAAAGCCGTCGCCGCCGCGCAAACTGGCGAGAATATCGTTCAGCATCGGCTGTACACGCCCAAGACCAATATCGCGGATGATTAGCTCGATTGCGGCATCAAGGCGCAATTGCGCTTCCAATAGGTCAGCCAGATCGCTGATCAATGACGTAACATCCCGGGAAGGTACTGTGATGCGCGAACGAAAAATCGAGAATCGTGGGTCGCCCGTCGCCGGCGATTGGCTTTCGGTCAATGCGACAACAACCATGCCTGCACTTTCAATCTGCGCCATGGCGCCATCGCGATCTGCTGATTGAATGGCACCGGAAACCGTCACGCCATCCTTGTCCATCGCTGTGTAATCAAAAGCGGGCATGTTCCAAACCATACGCGGCGTTTAAAGATAGGCCGTGACCCTGAATATCTCGTCTGGCGAGGTTAGTCCCTGGTCCACCTTTCGCCGAGCGTCCATCGGTAATGATACCATGCCTTTATCGACGGCAATCTGACGCAGCAAAATATCACTCTGGTCCTCGCCAATCGCTTTGGCGATATCGTCGTCCAGTTCCAAGATTTCGAACACGGGTGTGCGCCCGCGATAGCCTGTACCGGCGCAACGCGAACAACCTCGGGCCCGCCATACCTTGTCACCCGTTTTAAAGCCAAAGGCCGCAAAACGAGGATCAGATGCGATCTCTTCGCGCGTTAGCTCAGCTTCATACCTGCAATTGTGACACAGCAAGCGCACCAAACGTTGGGCGACAATGCCGCGCAAATTGCTTGCGATCAAATAGCTCTCCAAACCCAGATTGCGCAGGCGGCTGACCGCAGCGATAGCGGTATTGGAGTGTAGGGTTGTCAGCAAAAGATGCCCGGTTTGCGCCGCTTGGATCGCAGCGCGCGCTGTTTCGCCATCACGGATTTCGCCGACCATGATGACGTCGGGGTCCTGCCGCACAAAGCTTCTGATCGCGTTGGCAAACGTCAGATCGACTTCTGAACGCACCTGGCTTTGAACCACATTGTCGATCTGATACTCGATCGGGTCTTCAACGGTGACAATCTTGCGCCCGGGTTCGTTGAGTTGCGCAATAGAGGCCGCCAGCGTCGTTGTTTTACCGCTTCCGGTTGGTCCGGTCACCGCAATCATGCCGTATGGGTGGTCGAGCAAACGTTTCATGGCGGCAAAATCGCGATCGCTCATATCCATACTGTGCAGCGCATGGACGTTGGCATTGCGCGTGAGCAGTCTGACGACGACGCTTTCGCCATGGTTGGTCGGAAGGGTGGAAATGCGTAAGTCAAATTGCTGCCCGTGCACGGTGAGCCTTGCCGCCCCATCTTGCGCGCGGCGCTTTTCAGCGATGTCCAATTGCGACAGGATTTTAAGCCTTGAGACAATTTGCGCAGCGTACTCGCTTGGCTGATCTTCCAGTTTACGCAAGACACCATCAATGCGGAGGCGGACCGTTAGTCCCCACGCCATGGGCTCAAAGTGAATATCGGTCGCCCGCAAGTCGACGGCGCGCTCGAACAAATCGTCCAGCAAGGCCACCACCGGCGTTCCACTCGCCATATCGCGCAGGCGTTCCAGGTCGGCGGAAGAGGGCGCGCTCGTTGTCGCGCTGCCACTGGTTGCACTTGGCTCGGCATCGCCGTTGCTGCGTGCAAGTGCGTCAATGTCTTCAAGGCTGGCGATGCCAATGTCCATAGCATCTTGTAAGGCTAGGAGCGCGGATCGTATGGCGCTTGGATCAAATGGATTAGCGGTCAGTAAAACCTTTCGTTCCTGCCCAGCGTCCACCAACCTTGCAGGCACGATCCGGTTTTCACGCATGAAATCAGGCGTCAGCAAGCCGCCGATTACTTGCGCGTCGACCGAAACGCAATCGGGAAACCCTTCCAAGCCTGTTTGAGCAGCCAAGTGGGTCACGATCTCTTCAGGGGACAGGCCGCTGGATTCGCCAAGTCTGCGTAATCCGGCAGCAGCCGCGGAACCGTAACGCATATCATCGCTTAAAACAGTTTCGGCGAAATCGGCCGAAATCAGATTGCGTTCAACCAAATGCTCGACGAACATAGGCCATGTACTGCCCACCTTCATCATCTCACCTAGTTTGCCGTCTTGATGTATGTTCATCTAAGATTCTTCCACCACCGACCAAGTAACAGACTAGGTGGATGAAGTGAACGCCTGGTAACTCATTTACAGCCAATGCCAATTCACCTAGGAGCCAGCTGGAGATTTTTGGATAACAAAAGCAGGCTCGGGGCGAATGGCGGACAAAATGACAACGGATCTGACCTTTGGACATGGTTTGGTTTGGCATCGTACGGGATCAACCAGTGCAGCCATATGTCCAGCATGCGGCAAAGAAGACGATCACCCGCAAGTTGGAGAAATTAGAAACCCCCTCAAGCCCGCTCGACCGTTGAATTTTGTCAGTTGTACGCGTTGCGCTTCTACATTTGTTATAGATTACGAGGACCCCGACTATAGCGACCCGATGGTATATGAATCGGTTACGTTCGAGCAGTCTTTAAAGTTCTATGTTGAGCAGGGCGCTGGTGTTGATTTTCTGGCACGCCCATCAACCATTGCCCATGCGTTTGGTGCAAAGAAGCTCCTCGAAATCGGGCCAGGCTACGGTTTTGGCATCGACTTTGCCGAAAAGGCATTGGGTATGAATGCTGTTGGCATAGACCCGTCGATGATCGCCAATGTCGGGAGCAAACAGCTCGGAATTGAGATAATATCGGAATACCTAAAGGCCGAGAGTGCCGCTAAGTATGGCCTGCAAGATGCGATCTTTGCGATGGAAGTAATCGAGCATTTCGCGAACGCCCGGCCATTTCTTGAGATTGTCAGGGCCAATTTGGCGCCAAATGGGTTGTTTGTGTTGTCGACGCCCAACTCGCTGGCCTTGGAAGACGCGTCGCAGACCCTTTTGCTGTCGCTCCTTACACCTGGTTACCACGCGGTTCTGTTTTCACCAGACGGCCTCAAAGCAATCCTGGAAGAAGTCGGCTTCAAACATGTGCGGGTAGAAGCGGGCAAAGACTCACTATTTGCGTTGGCCTCAGATGATCCTGAAAAGATCGCGTCGGATCGTCACACCGATCCCGAAGTCTATGCCAATTACACCGCCAAACGTATGCAGGATATTGGCGAGACAAATAATCCGCTTTGGTCTGGTTTTGCTTATCGGCATTTCAAAACCATCATTAATGCTGACGAAAAGGAACGTGGCTGGGCGTTCTTCAAAGCTTTAACAGAAGAATACAAGCGACGTTTTGATTTCGATTTGGCTGATCCGACGGCCGTTGCAGCCCGTTTACAAGCCGAATTCGGTGACATTGATGGGAGCGATAACCGCTCTGTCTGGGCACAGGATGTACCTTTCCACATCGGAAACATGTTCTATTTCGCGGGCATCTTGCACCTCAATAGCATTGGCACTGAAGAGGCAGAGCCTTACTTGCACGCGACCGTTTTGATCAATGACCTTTACTTGAGGTTTCACAATTCGCGATACTATAATGATCTGGAAACACAGCATCTGAAGGAGTTGGCCGAAAAGCTTCTCCTTGATCGATATTGAACTTCGGTGAGCTTAACTCACCGCGTTTTGTAAGTGGGTAAGGACGATGGCTGCAAGCCTAACATCGTCGCTGGGTGTGCGCTTCGGTTCTGTTTTGGATCGATGGGCGGCTGCGTTGCAGGGTGACGCTCATGCCAGCGGTCGGGCCATCTCAATTCCCCTTAAGTCAGTTGGAAACGGTCAGGTCAAAAGTCTGGCGGATCAAAAGGTACGTGTTGTTTTAACATCCGCCGACATTGCTTATGCCGAGCTAGATCTTCCCGCTGGTGCAACGTCGCATGCAGCTGGCATCGTGGCGAACAAACTCCCGCGACTGAGCCCTTGGCCGCTTTCAGATGTTTTGTATGCCTTTTGGACCGAGCCGAGAGCGGGTGACGAAGACACTGGTCATCGGGTTATCGTCGCTATGGCCAGTGCCAGCGTGCTTCACCGCAGTCTTGAAAAAAGCTGGCCGGAAGCAAGCAAAGCAGCTTCAGTTCGTTTTGAAATTGAGGGCGAAAGCGGCGGAACGTTATCGCTCATGCCGGCCAATGGCGGCAAACCAGCAGCAAAGAACGCAAGTACAAAAAGCCTAAAGCTATTCCTGGCCGCTCTTATTGCCGCCTGTTGCCTTGGTTTTGCTTTCAGCACTTTGGCGAGCCGGGTTTTTGCTGCCAAGCAATTGAGCTTGGCGCAGACGGAGACCCAATTGCGCGGGCAGCTTTTGCAAATGGTTCGGCAACCGGCATCGGCGCCAGGTCGATTTTTGTATCAGCAACAAAATGGTAGCCCTTCGCGTTTGATCGTGCTGGAAACATTAGCGTATGCGCTCAACGATCAGACCTTTTTGCTCAATGTACAAATGGATGGCGACCAGTTGCGTTTTGCCGGGCAAACTAACGATGCTGCGGAGCTAGCTCGCCGCCTTACGGAGCTGGGTGTTTTTGAAGAGGTTCGGTTCGCTGCGCCAATAACGCAGAGCGACGATGCCGATCGCGTGCGCTTTGAAATTGTCGCGCGCATCAGCAATGCACACGAAGCGCTTAATCAATATGAGACGTTTCTTGTCCCCAACTATGCACAAACAACCCCGGAGGGAGAGTTTTGATGTCTCCGTCCGCAATTCGTCCAGCCAGTCGAATAGTCGCTTGGGGCGCGCTGTTGGCGCTCCTTGCGCTCCTCGTTTGGATCGGTTTTTCTGCGATTGGTACCGTCCGATCTGCGCGAGCCGCGATAAACATCAGCGAGGAGAACATTGTAGCGCTCGAAAAACGCATTTCCGACCAAACGGCGCAGACTGCCGACCGGGATCCCGGCTTGCTCCTAGCGCTTCGTGCCCAAGATGAAACACTGGCTGGCGCTGAACTACAAGACCACGTTGTTGAAACGCTCCAATCCTTCGGTGTTGTTCCTGCCTCGGTGGAAATTCGTTTCCCGGAACCGGCTGGTTCTATTCCCGGCGATCTGCGGTTGGTCGTCATCAACACCCAATTTCAAAGCCATGAAGGCGACTTGCCCGCTATGCTGCAAGCTTTCGAAACCGGAAGCCCGCTGGCACACGTCGCCACACTATCGATATTTCACGCCAGTGGCAGCGCGGGCGAAATTGGTGCTGCCGATGGCTGGCGTCCCCTCTCGATAGAGATGACCATAAATGGCTACTGGAGACCCGGCGATGCTTGATAAGGCGATAAGCAATCGGCGGATTTTGCCAAGGTTATCCATGTTCTTCACGCTTGTTTGCTGTTTTGCTTGCCCGCCTTCGATGGCGTTTGCGCAAGCTGATTTTGGTCCGCTGAACACCTCAATTATTGCCGAAAACACGAAGTTGCTGGAAAAGCCGCTATTCTCACCCAGCCGACGTCCTCCACTGGCACCGATTGTCGCGACAACACCGGAAGTAACGGTGCCGCAGCCTGAGCGTCTTGAACTGTTACCGTCTTGGACACTCACGGGTGTTTTGGTGACCGAAGGTGAGGTGGTTGCGATCGTTCGAAATACGGAAGCTGAGCAGACCTACAGGTTTAGCGTCGGCGAAAGCCGAGATGGCTGGAAGTTGAATTTGGTAGATGAGCGGAGCGCTGTTTTCTCAAACGGCGACAAAAGTATCCGCGTGATTTACGGCAATCCGCCACAGGAGCTGTAATCCTCTTGGATTGGCAGTTGGTGACGAGATCGATTGTCACGTCGCAACATCGTTGATAAACTGCAATAAACGCGAAATCGGAGGATGAACCGTTGAAAATTTGGCCCCGGCTAGTTTGCGCAGCGGGTTTGTTCCTATCGCCTGGTCTCGCTCATTCCAACAATGGCGGGTCCATAGACGTTACGGGTCATTCCGAGGCGATTTCTGTGCGTGCTGACAACGCAAGCCTTGCCGAACTGGCGCAGCGCATTGCGGAAGAATTGAATATCGCTGTCACGGTGCCGGATGGGTCGGACGTGACGGTTTCTGCGGATGTTGCGGGAACGCTTGAAGACGTTTTGGTGAGTTTACTGCCCAGCCAAAACTACCTAATTGAGTATTCAGCGGGCGTTCCCGTGAGACTGGTCGTCTTTGACTTTGAGGCTGCGGACCAATCGACAATAACCATCGCCGCTCCGCCAGTATTGCTTGATACGCAAAACAGAAGGGTAGTGCGCGAAATTGAAGGCGTGACGGGTCCCGCGGTGGTGCCCCCTGCAGCATCGCGTCTGCGCGGTGGTGTTAGCCCCGCAAGGTCGGCAGCACTCCCCCAAAATCTTTCCGGTTCGACTGCTGCGAACCCGCAAAGTGATCGTAGCAATCAACCATTACCGCCACCCCAACCGTTAACCCCGGCCCAAGAGGCAGCAATTAATGCGGCGGCGGAGAATTTGCGTCGTCAGTCAGCCGGTGTAGCTGAATCGTTGGCGCGGGACCTTAAGGCTATTTGCCCACCTGGGCACACTTGCTAGCATGTTACACCGTGCCGGTCGTTAAAGGTTTAGTAACGAACGCAATTGCCGATTAACCTTTACTCAAGCTAATTCGCGTAACTCTGCACGCTGTCATCCCGCTTTGTTCGAGGCGGTCACCGGGCAAAAGCGAGTTGTTTTGAGTATGCACCTGCCCCTGTTGAAAAGAGCCGCCGTGGCTTTGCTGGCGGCAACTATTGCCGGTTGCGCCAACGGCGAGTTCGGTAATGACAACGTTATCGATGAGTTCGATACGTTTGCGAGCGTGCGAGATGCAGACTTAAGCGCCAGATCGCCCAGAGGCTCAGCCCAAAGCCGAGAGATCACGGGTCGTTCCAACAATATTGGTGGCCGCGCAATCGTTTATGCAGGTGGTGCGACAAGCGCGGGTCGGGGCCGACCGCTTTTCACCGAGAGCACGACCGGCAACAGCTTCAATCTCAACTTTGAACAGACCGATATCGCAACCGCCGCACGCGTTATTTTTACCGACATTTTGAAAGAAGGTTACATCGTCGACCCGCGTGTCAGCGGGACTGTATCGCTTTCGACAGGGCGCGCGGTAAGTGCAGAGCGTCTTCTTCTATACTTCGAGAGTGCGCTGGCATTTTCGGGGGCGGCGATTGTACCCGGCGAATTGGGTTATCGCATTGTACCAATAGCCGAAGCGCGTGAGTTGCCGACTATTGATTTAGGGGGTGGAGACACTGTCCGGCCAGGCTACGGCGTTTCTATTCTGCCCCTTGAGCATGTATCCGCAGAAACCATTCTGCCATTGCTGGATTCTTTTGTCGTGCCGCAGAGCAGCGCTAGGGTCGACGTGGAGCGTAATACGCTTTTGTTTGTTGGACCGGCGGCGTCGCGTCGCGCGGCGATGGAAGCTGCGCTGTCATTTGATGAAGAATGGCTTAGCGACCAAGCCGTTGGGCTCTACAGCATTCAAACGACAAACCCGGAAATTGTCATCCGCGAAGTAGAAGAAATTCTCCAAACACAAGAAGGCGGTCGCGGCGCCGGCCTTGTTCGAATGTTGCCCATGGAACGGCTCAACGGGGTGCTGATCGTTGCGCAGAACCAACGCATGCTGCAACGTACGCTGCAGTGGATGGAGCGGCTGGACCAGAACAGTTTTCAAAGCGCTGGAATTCGGGTCTACCAAGTTCAGTATGCAGACGCCACCCGACTAGCCGCCACGCTCAATGCAATGTTCTTGGGTGGTAGCAGTAGTGCCAGCGCACCGGCATCTGCGTCGGACCAATTTCCGCCTGACGCGGCAAGCGGCTTCTCCCAGGAAAACGCAGGTACGGCTGAGCCGGCCCTCGCGGAAGCTGCGGAGAGAGGTAGCGCACAGACTGCAAGTTTTTCAGCAGCATCTGGCCAAGAAGCAATTCTCCAAGATGTGCGGATTAGTGCTGACGCAACAAACAACACGATCCTGGTCTACGCGGACAATGAAAATTATGAAATTGTTGAGCGGGCGATTGCAGCGCTCGACCAGCGGCCGCAACAAGTTGTCATAGAGACAACGATTGCTGAAGTGACGCTCAACAACGAGCTTCGCCATGGCGTCCAGTTCTTTTTCAGATCTTCGGACTTTGGGTTGGGCGACGACAATGGCTCAATTGGGCTGGTGGGCGAGGGTGTGAACGCCACCATTAGCCGCGCGCTACCCGGATTTAATCTGCTCTTCGGACCTGAAGATGACCCGAGGTATATTCTCGACGCCTTGCGCAGTATTACAGACGTGAAAGTCCTTTCACAGCCCACGGTTGTCGTTCAGGACAATAATGTGGCGACGCTGCAGATCGGCGATGAAGTTCCAATTACCACACAGACAGCGCAGTCGGTCGAGAATCCCGATGCGCCAATCGTCAACTCGGTCGAGTTTCGTGACACTGGGGTGATCCTATCTGTGAGGCCACGCATCAGTGCCAACGGGGTGATCGGCTTGGATATCAAACAGGAAATCAGCTCGGTGGTTGCCAACGTTGATAGTCTAACCCCAACGATCTCCCAGCGTAGCGTGAGCAGCGCCCTTTCAACTGTCAGCGGGCAAACAGTTTTATTGGGTGGCCTAATCAGCCAAAACGAGAGCAACAGCTCGGCCGGTCTGCCGGGTTTGAGCGACAAACGTCGGTGGGGTGACCTCTTCGGTAAAAAACGCCGTGAAATCACCCGGACAGAGTTGATACTCTTGATCCGACCACGCGTATTGCGCGATGAACACGACGCATCGGCTATCGCGAACGAAATGCGTCATCGTTTGCAGCTGATGAATCAGCGCCGTGAAGCAACGCCGATACGGGTACTTTCAGATTCAATCATTCAGTAGGCAGGGGTTCCAAGCCCTAGCCTTGATTACAGCCATGGCGCTATGCAGGAGTGGCGTCATGAGAATGCGCTCGTTCCTGATCTACTTTACATCCATAATGCTCATGGCTGCCGCGTCGATCAGCTTTATTGATGGTTGGAATTGGGTCGCACATGCTGCGTTAGCTCCGGTAACACTGGCAATCATCCAAGCGGACCTTCGGCAATATGCCATTCCAGTTTGGCTGCTTGTCCTCGCGGCAATACTTGGTTGTGTCTTCATATATTTGGACGCCTATACCCTGACGGCTAACGTCGGATTGGCAGGCGAAGTTTTGGGGCAGGCGGTCATCGAAGGGGCAATCGTGTTGGCAATCGCCGGCTGCGCTTCCATCATCTATGAACGCATCCGTGGTAGAGCGGGAATTGGGCGTGCGGATATCTATTTCTTCGCGATTGTGGGCATTTGGCTGCCATTGTCTAGCTTTGGCGTCTTCTTGTTTGCAGCCGCATTGGGTGCCTTGGCCGCGACGATACTCCGCCAAATCCGGCGGCGACGGCCGATCCAATCCGCCACTTATGTTCCGTTTTGTGCCTTTCAGGCTGCTACGCTTTGGGCTATGACCCTGTTCGTTTATTGACTTGGTACCGCCCGTATTTTTCAATCATGAGGGTTCGAGAAGACATGTCTGAAGCCGAACCTTCAAGACCCAGGCCACGCGTTTGGCGATCGCCTGTATGGGCAGTTCTTGCTTGGCATGAGATCCGATTCCGCTATCGGCGCTCGACCTTGGGGCCTTGGTGGATAACGATCGCGACTGCGATATTCGTTGTGTTCGTCGGGACCGTTTATGCGCGTCTGTTACAGCAGCCCGTCCTATCCATGGTGCTCTACATCTCTGCCGGGTTTATCTTGTGGCAGTTTTTTTCCGCTTGCCTGTCCGATGCATCGAGCCTGTTTCACATGAATAGGGAATTGCTTCTCAACACCCAAACGACACCACTCATGTTGCTGCTGCGTACATTTAGCTTCAATCTCTTTATTCTGGCGCACAATTTCCCCATCTATTTGGTTCTTGTCGCGATAACAGGCGGCTTGGCTCTATCGTCTCTTGCGATGATTTTACCGGGATTGCTGTTGTTCTTGGCTTCTACATTTGCGTTGATGACAATCTTTGCCATCTTCGGCGCCCGCTTTATGGACGTGCCTGCGATGGTGCCACCAGTGCTACAAGTGATGTTTCTCATCACACCAATCATGTGGCGCTTGGAGTTTTTGGCGGATTTTGCAACGTACCAGTATTTGAACCCGCTTCATCACATTATCGCTGTTGCGCGCGACCCTATGGTGGGTTCAATACCGACGACGCTCACGTTGGGGATAATGGCTACATCCACAGTGATTCTGGCCTGGTTCGCATGGAGTGTGTACGCGAAAAATCACCAAAGACTAATTTACTGGCTATAGCGACGCTCAATGGCTGAACCGCACATCGAATTGAAAGACCTAACCATCCGCTTCAAACGGCGGACATCGGCGCAGCGTTCTTTAAAAAAGTCGGCGATTAACGCGGTTTCCGTCGCGAGAAGCCGACGCGCAGCTGCGGAGGCGGAGGGGTATAGTCTTGCCCTTGATAGTGTTTCGCTCGAGTTCAAAAAGGGCGACAGGGTCGGGATTGTTGGACCCAATGGCGCGGGAAAATCCACGCTTCTGCGCGCCATTGCGGGCATATATCCGCCGGTCAGCGGGTCGTTGAGTGTTGTCGGCCGCAGGGCAGTTGTATTCAACCCCATGCTGGCTATGCACGCGGAAGCAACAGGTCGGGAAGCGTTGCGTTTGATCGCGCTCGTCTCCGGCTTAGACGATCACGATATCACGGCCAAAATGGATGAAATGATCGAGTTCACGGAACTTGCTTCTGTTATTGATCAACCCATTCACACATATTCTGCGGGAATGAAGATGCGCATCGCCTTTGCGGCGTGTACGACTTACATTCCGGATATTATCATCATTGATGAGGGGATCGGCGTTGCCGATGACCGCTTCCAAGAAAAGGCCGCACGACAGATGATGACTTGGCTAGATGGTGCATCAATTGTGGTGCTTGCGAGCCATGACATGAATTTGGTTCGAGCTTTTTGCAGCGAGCTGGTGGAAATCGAAGAGGGACGGGTAGTGTCGCGTAGGCCCATCGAAGACCCGTGATCCGCGGATGAACCCTCAATTAGTCTAACGGCGGCGCGCTACCACATGCGTTCGGCCGCGTAAGCCTGATAACCGGCATCATAGGCGTCCGCATCAAAGCTCTCTCTGGCTTCTCGCAAAAACTGGCCGGCTGACGGGACTACAGGTCGTGCGGCATCGGCGTCCCAAATACCGGCACGCATTAATGCCTTGGCGCACTGGAAATACAGCTCATCGATGGTGGCCACAATAACTGTGCGCGGGCTCTTTTCGCCTTTGGCAAACCGATCGGTCAACGCTTTGTCGTCACTGACAACCGCTGTGCCATTGACCCGCACAACATTGTTCGCACCATGGGCCAAAAACATAAGACTTATGCGCTTGTCGCGGACAATGTTCTTCAGCGTATCTAACCGATTATTGCCGCGCCAATCGGGAAGCAGGATTGTTTTGTCATCCGCGATTTCAACGACCGGGCCATCATCACCGCGCGGGCTTGCGTCCGTCCCTTCCGGGCCAACGGTCGAAACAATCACAAACCGCGATGCTTGAATGAACTTTGCATAGTTTGGCGTTATTTGTCCCGCGACCTTTTCAAGGGAAAGCGGATTGACGGCATCGTAAACCGCCTCAAGTTCTTCAACGCTAGATATGATTTTCATAGCAATGACCTTTCATCCCGTCATCGCAAAGTTCACGCCAATCAGCAAGCAGGTCAGGCGGCTTTCTCTCCAGCTTGCCATCGCGCCTCGAGCGCGACGCATCCCCAAATGATACCCAAGATCAAAAAGAAGTGGCGCCAATGGTCAGTGTCGATCACGTAACCGATGATGGTGTGGCCGACAAAGACGACCCACGCGCACATTAACAAGCCCTGCCACGGGCGATCACGGAACATGATCCGCAGCCCAATGCCGATTGTCCAAAAAACGAGCAACACGTAGGCGACAAAGCCTAGCCAGGAATAATCAAACAGCGCTTTGAGCCAGATATTGTGGGTATCTTCACCAAAGATCGCGCCAAATCGTAGGGGGCCGATTCCGAAAGGATGCTCCAGCGCCATCTTCAACCCGATCCAATGGCGTGCAAAACGGCCTTCGCGTGCACCGTCGTAGCTCTGTACCAGCTGGGCCCGCTCGTTAAAGACATCGCGCACCACGTCGAACTGCAAGGCGATGATAAAGCCGATTACCGCGATGATGACGGCAAAGGTCGCCAAGATCAGAACTCGCAATCGTAGCCGGTTGGAGTTGCTCACCGCGACTGTCAGGATAGCGAGCATAGTCGTGCAAATAACCAGCATACCCCAGCCTGCGCGGGAGAATGACAAGAAGACCCCAAGTACGAGTACCATCGCCATGGCGAGGCGCGGCAACAAGTCCGTCAATCTTCCAATCATCAGGGCGTGAATACAATACAAGGTCGGCAGCATAAGGAATGGTGCAAAGACGTTCGGATCTTCAAAAACACCCCGTGCGCGACCGTAGCGCGTAAAAATTTCACCGCCGGGCAATAAGCCCAAATAACCCAAAATACCTGCAGCCGCCGTCAAAAGGGCAGCGGCAAGATAGCCATTGATTATGTAGGTCAAACGGCGTTCGTCAGCGGCGATAACCGCGGCAAAAAAAATCGATGTGAAAGCCAGAAAGAATGAAACCAACACATACATGAGCTGGCTGGATATGTCGGGAAGCACCAACAGCGAGATGACACCGCCAACATTGAATACAATAAGGAGGATGATCAGCGGTGCTGTGGCCCTCGGTATGCGCAACCCAAAGAGGGCCCATGCCGGGATAAGCATTGCCATATAAAGTTCATAGGGCGCTGGTTCGTTGATCACGAACCCGGACAGAAATGCACCCAGAAAAAGCGCCATCGAAGACAGAGCCGCAGCGATGGCCCGGTTTTTGGCAGCTGGATCGAGTGTAAAAGCGGCCGCACTCAATACGCATTTTCCGTGTTGAGAAGGCGGATTGGTGTAAGGAAAAGGATCTTCAGATCAAACAACAACGACCAGTTCTCGATATAGAATAGATCAAACTCGGTCCTCTTCTTGATTTTTTCATCGGCATCTATCTCGCCGCGCCATCCATTGATTTGTGCCCAGCCCGTTACGCCGGGTTTCACTCGGTGGCGTGCGAAGTACCCATCGACCACTTCCCCGTAGAGCTTGTCACGTGTCTGCGCATGCATCGCATGCGGCCGAGGCCCTACCAGTGACAGGTCGCCACGCAGTGCATTGAAGAATTGCGGGAACTCATCAATTGATGTCTTGCGAATGAACCGCCCAACCGGCGTGACGCGCGGATCATCTTTTGTCACGGCGTTTTTGGCGGTCTTGTCTTGTTGATCCACATACATGGAACGGAATTTGAAGACGTTGATAATCTCATTGTTAAAACCGTGGCGCTTTTGAACAAAAAAGATCGGGCCTTTTGACGTCAGTTTTACCGCCAGAGCTGTGGCCAGCATAATGGGCGACAAGAGTACAATGAAGAAGATCGAGAAGAAGACATCAAACGCGCGTTTGGCCACCGAATCCCAGTCGCGGATGGGGCGATCAAAAATGTCGAACATCGGGACGGTGCCGACATAGGAATAGGTGCGAGGACGGAAGCGCAGTCGGTGTGCATGTGCTGACAATCGGATGTCGACGGGAAGCACCCAAAGCTTTTTGAGCATACGCAAGACCCGTTCTTCCGCATCAAGTGGCAAAGAGACGATCAGCATGCCAATGCGCGCACGTCTGGTGAACTCTACCAACTGCTCAATATTGCCGAGTTTGGGGTATCCGGCGACTATGGGTGGGGATCTCTCATCGCTTCGGTCATCAAAGACACCGCAGATGCGAATATCATTGTCAGCTTGACGTTCCAGCGCGCGGACGAGTTTTTCAGCCGGTTCACCGCCGCCGACGATGACGGCGCGGCGTTCAATAGTGCCGTTGCGCGCCCATTTGCGGACCCTGTGGTTCACGATCAACCGCAGCATAGCCAACATGCCAAGCGTGCCCAAGAACCAGGAACCGAACCAGACGCGGCTATAATCTTCGGACACTTTCATAAAGAAAGCGGTCAATGCCAAAGCTGAAAACACACCCAATAGGGCAAATGCGACCCTTGGTAAGGTTTGTACCGTGTTTCGAATGGCACGAATGGTAAACGCATCCATGATTTCCGCAAAGACCATGTAAAGACAGCCACCGGCGAATGCTGCGCCGATGTAGCGAAACGGTATGCCAAACTCAGCCCCAACATAGGAGAACATGATCGCAACGCCAACGAGTGTGACGATCGCAATTTCGCCCAAGCGTAAAAGACCGCTTACCATTGCCGGCGACACGGTTTCGCGGGCATACTCCTGGGCAATGCGCTCGGCCAGATCACTTAAAGCTGTGTCTTTAACGACCAGTTCTTCTCCGTCGTCAAAGTTTCGGACCTTTGAAGCGCTGAAACGCAGTTTTGGATCGACGTCGTTCATCACGTACCCACGTAGAAAATATGGACTGAGTGTATCCGGTTATGATTAAAAAACGTTTTCGGCGCGTTATTTATCTGGCCAACGCTTTTTGATACGTTTCGAGCACGGAATTTCCCATTGTTTCGATGGAAAAACTGCTCTTCAGCGTTGCGAGGCTTGGCATTGCATTGATGAGCTGAGCCGGGTCTTCAAGAAAAGTTCGCATCGCGGCTTCTAATGGTTCGACACGGGGCGAAATCAAGGTCTCGGCATTGTCGGAGAATATTTCAGGTATGCCACCAACTTTGCTGGCAATGATCGGCATGCCAGCGCCCAGCGCTTCCAGAACGATATACGGCATAGCTTCAGCGCGAGATGGCATAACAACACTTCTGGCCTGAGCAAAAGCGTCACGTGCTGGCATGGGTTGCTTGCGCCGGATAATGTGTTCAAGGCCGCAATCCTTGATCATTTGGTCGGCCTTCGCCTCGTCCGGCCCGCTCCCTACCATCAAGATTTTCAGATTGGAATGGCCACCCTTCACCATACGTCGGGCAGCCTCAATGACCAAGTCAAAGCCCTTCAGGTCCCTGATTTCACCGATGAACAGGAAGTCTACCGGGTCTTGCACGGTCTTGACCGGAACGAATTCGTTTTCGGCCAGGCCGTTATAAACGATGCGGGTGGGGCAGGTCGGCTCTCCGATTTTCGCGCCATAGGTGTCTTGCTCATAGCGCGCGACAAACATCAGTGCGTCGGTTTGGCGTTCGAGCAACCTTTCAACGGTAAAATAAATTTTCCCGCTTCGCGAAGTCGGGTCGAAGTGCAGGCTGCCTCCATGGGGGGAATAAGCGCGCACAATTTTGCGCCCCTTTGCCGACAACCGCCCGACTGCCCGCGCATAGACGCCGCCCTTGGCGCCATGGCCGTGAACCACATCCGAATTGAGTTCTTTTAATGCGCGAAGTACTTTTTTTGCCGCGCCGATATCGGCAAGCCCAACTGCGCGTGGCATGGCGATACGATGAACACCCATCGCGAGTTCGCCGGAAAGATCTGATAGCGCATCTTCATGGTAGCCGGGTGTTCCGACCTCATCACAAATGATGCCAACAGCATGCCCAAGGCTCGAATGATGTTGCGCTAAATCGCGAACATGGCGAAATACACCGCCCATCGGTGCGCGCATGATATGGACAATGCGCAGGGGGCGAATGGCTGCCATCACGTATCAGAAAAGGCGTTCGCGCACATAGATCGTGTCGCCCGGCATGATCGGATCCGATATGGCAACACGGCCAGTGATAATCTGGCCGTTAATCTGCCGGGTGATATCAGCACTGCCTTGGTTGGCACGCACATTAAAGCCACCAGCCGATGCAATAGCGGTCTGAACAGTCATGCCCGGTGAGTAGACGTACTGTCCGGCCGCTCCCACTTCGCCCATCACGAAAATCGGGCGATAGGTCGACACTTCGACAGCAACATCCGGATCGCGCAGAAAACCCTGACGCAGGCTAGCGGCAATTGCAGATTCCATCTGTTGCACGGTGCGTCCGCGTGCCGCGACCTGGCCAACAAGAGGAAACGAGATGTAGCCAGATTGATCGACAGCATAAGTATTGGTCAAATCGCCTTGGTCAAAAACGGTCACGCGCACAGCGTCACCCGCATCGAGTACATAGGGCTGATTGATAATCTCATGAAAGGCGGGTGGGGCCGGTTGGTAGCCCGTGCAAGCTGTTAGCGCACCAAGGGCGATCGCTGCACAAAAAGACCGAATTGTTTTATCAAACGCAAACATATCACTCACATCGGTTGCCCGCACAATTGTGACTGTTATCGCTCTGTTAGGGTTAATGTCGGGTAAAGCAGGTCGGGTTTTGGGTTTACCCGTTGGTTACCATGCCAGTTTACCATGCGGCGTAGTTTAGTGTCGTGTTCGGAGTTTGAGTGACATGAGTGCCGACAGCCGTGCATCGGTAGATGCCGATATTGATATCGTCCGCCTGTTTGGCGCGCTTTGGCGCGACAAATGGAAAATCGTCCTGGTATCACTTTTAATAACAGGCGTGATGGGTTTCCTTCTTGCTTCGATGTCGCCGACATTTCGCGCCGACAGTCGCGTTTTGATTGAAACCAGTGAGACGATTTTCACACGGCCGCAAGACGAAACCGGCGCGGGGCAGGAGGTTGTTGATCAGGAAAATGTTGCCAGCCAAGTAGAAATCATAACGTCAACCGAACTACTCAATCAGGTCGCGCTTGATTTGAACTTGGCCCAATATGCAGAATTCGATGAGACCAAAGGGATGGGCGTTTTAAAGACTGCGCTCATCATGATCGGACTTGCGTCCGATCCGTCACGCATCCCGGTTGAAAAGCGCGTCTTGGAAGCCATGCGAGAGCGTTTGGACGTATTCGCCGTTGATCAGTCCCGTGTGATCGTTATTCAGTTCACTTCTGAGTCGGCACAATTGGCCGCTGACGTCCCCAATGCCTTGGCTCAAGCCTACGTCAGCATGGAAAGCAGCGCGCGCCTTGAAAGCACAAGCGAAGCGACGCGGTTTCTGGCCAGTGAAATCGAGCAGTTACAAGAGAGCGTGCGGATAGCCGAACGTCGGGTCGCGGACTATCGCGCGGCCAACGAACTTTTCGTCGGCCAGAATGACGAGGTGCTTGCCACACAACAATTGTCCGAGCTTTCCAGTGAATTGTCACGCGTGCGCGCGGATCGGTCATCACTTGAGGCGCGCGTGCGCTCAATTGAAAGCGCATTAAATGCAGGCGCAGCGCTAGACACGTTACCCGATGTTATCGCTTCGCCGCTTGTAGGCGGCTTAAATGGCCAGCGCGCCCTTTTGAACGCGCAGGCAGCGGACTTGGCGACGACCTTGTTGCCAAACCATCCACGCTTAAAAGCGGTGCAGGCACAGCTTGCAGATATCGACACGCAAATTCGAGATCAAGCGCGCAAAGTGTTGGCCGGTTTACGCAATGAAGCCGACATCGCTCAAGAACGTGAAACCGAATTGGAGCGCGATCTTAACACGCTCAAAGCGGCTTCTGCGCGCGCGAACGATCAGGCGGTGGAGTTGAATGCGCTGGAACGCGAGGCAGCATCGCAACGCGAATTGCTGGAAACCTATCTGATCCGTTTCCGCGAGGCGCAATCGCGTGATGAAGGACAATACGCGCCGGCCAAAGCACGCTTGATATCGGGTGCAACTGTACCTTTTGAGGTGCATTTTCCGAAGCTTGTTCCATTGGTTATCGGCGTCTTTGTCGGCTCGCTTGTTCTCGTGTCGCTTTACACGCTAATGGCTGAACTGCTCTCGGGTCGAGCAATGGTGCCGTCAGCCAGGGCAAGCGCAGCCCGTTCAGGCGAGGTGCAAGCAAATGCCGACGCCGGCGAAATGGGAGAACACTCGCCGTCGATGGAAACACCCGAAACACCGCTCACACACGTCGATGATACTAACTATTCGGCACCAGCGGCAGCCGACCAATTGATTGATCGCGGCGCCACGCGTGCGCTCGTCGTTTCGCCCGACGGGGTCGCTGGCTCCGTCAATGCCGTCGAGCTTACCCGCTATCTTGCCACTGAGGGTATGCGTGCCGTCTTGGTTGATGTCACCGGTGCAAATGCGTCCGGTCGAATGATGACAGTAGACAAACGCCCGGTTGGTCTTACCGATCTGCTGGTTTCAAAGGCCTCATACGGTGAAGTGATCCATGGTGACGTCAACTCTGATGCCCATGTCATGCCAACGGGGCGTGCAAACGCGACAATGGCAGCCCGATCGATCAACCGGCTGCCAATGATCTTGGACGCAATGGAAAATGCCTACGATATGGTCATAGTCGACTGTGGTGCAGCCCCGGTAGAGGCGCTTGAACCCTTGTTTGGCAATCAAACAGAGTTGGTGTTTTCGATCGTTGGCAAGCCCGGCGCAGACGCCAAGTCTGCAGTTGATAAGGTAATAGCAGCAGGATTTGATGATCTGTTGCTAGTCATTTCAGATGCTGACAACGGCGCGCCGCAACGTTCCGAAAACCCCGTCCGCAGTCGGGTCTTCGCGTAGATCGCAACCATCCTATTGGGAACGCAAACCGGCAACGCGTTTTCGGACTTGCTTCGCCACTGACCAAAGCCTTTGATTGGTTTTGAGTGCGCGCACGGCATTTGTGCGCGCGTCTTTGGTGATCGCAATGAGCTGCCCACGCAGGTTCGATGCGACAAATGTGTCGGCGTGCCACGTTTCAATATCGCACCAGCGCCGCTTGTAGGTTTCGTCGCCGATCCCGAAATCAAACTTAGTGTACCCTTCGGTGCAATAGTGCTCGATCGCCTTGAAGAACAGCAAATCGCCCGGGCTCGCATGTGCGTAGCTGTTGTCAAAAGCGCCAAATTCGACGGTCACTTGGCTGCTGAATTCGGTGCATCCAATAATCGCAATTGGATTACCTTCCAAACAAAGCGCATGGATCCGCCGCCGCGTGCCGTGCATCGTATCCCGCTTTTGCGCAAAATGTTTCCGGAAGACCGCGCGCGTTGCGGCATCGGCGAAGACGTCGAAAATACCAAGTTCGTTAAAGCGCTGCGACTTGAGTTCGAAGAAGCGATCTAAAAACTGGCTGGCCAAATCGGATTGGTCGGGAATGACAATTTCCGTATGGCCGAGTTCTTCTAGTTTTCGCATCGACGATCGCGCTTTTTTGCGCATTCGTTTGGCATTACGTTGAGCCAATACGGCATCAAAGCCGTCGCTGATATCAAGGGATAGCGCCACATTGGGGCTCGCCGTCGAGCGGCCGTCTACAAACGGGTTTTGCAGCAAACCAACGCTTCGTAGTTGCCTTTCCAAAGTAAGCGAACAGGGCGCCATTGGTTGGCTATGAAGTGAGCGCTTCAACGACGTTCGATTGACTGTGCCGAGTGCGCGAATAGCGTCGGGAGAGCCAATCGGAAAGTTACCGTTTGCATGGCGACCACCAATATAACCGGCAGTGCAATCATCATATGATTGGAGCGGTAAAATCACCGGACCGTCAGATGTTTGAAATTCAACCAGAAATGCTCTTGCATTGCCCTCGGTGAGCCATGACACAAGCAGTGAAGGGTCTTGATATGGCGAATGCACCCACGTGTGGGGTGTAGTTTTAAGCCGTTCCAGCGCCGTTTGATTATCGGCGATGACACAAAGTGAAAGCTCTGAAGCCTGTGTTGGCTTGCTACGGCTCAAAAAAGCGTCTTCGCTGCTGGATAGTTCAACCATGTTTCAACCCTTTGTTCTTAGGTTGCCTGTTTGAGGTATCTATTTCGTTGTCTTCAGCGAGATTTCACGCGTTCGCCGGTTCGGTTGGTCTGTATGGTAAACAAGACATTGATCCGAAAGGGTTTCATGCTCGGTGCTCAGGCCACCGGTATGACATTTATCTCGCGTGCACTTTTGGGCGGTATGGGCGGCATACTCATGCTTCATCGCGTCAGTCCGCCCATCAATAGCAGCGGGATCAATAGTTTCCTGTGCGTGCGCCCCGATTTTGTTGATCGCTTGATCTCAACTCTGAAACGCGATGGCTTTAAGTTCGTCAGTATCGACGAGTGCCTGGACCGTATCAAAAGCGGGCACCGTGACGAGCGGTTTCTTGCGCTTACCCTTGATGACGGGTATCGCGACAACCTGACCGCTGCCGCGCCGATTTTTCGCGCCCATGATGTTCCGTACACCATTTATGTTTGCCCCGGCTTTGTTGAGGGAACAGCCCACCTTTGGTGGGACATCTTGGCAACAGTGATTTCCAAGCAGAAGCGGATAGCGTTCAACTCACCGGATGGTCGTGTTGCGTTAGATTGCCGAAGCCGAAATCAAAAATTTGCTGTTTACAATGAGCTGATCGATCACCTGACCCATGATTTGGATGAAGAGACGCAGCGACGGTTTGTAAGTGATCTAGCCGATGCATATGCGGTCAACGCGACGCAATACACCCGTGACGCAATCATGAGCTGGTCCGAGCTGCGCGAGCTGGTGAAGGACCCGCTTTGCACAATTGGGGCGCATACACTCAACCACTACCATCTTGCGCGCTTGCCGGAAGATCAGGCGCGCTTTGAGATCGGTGAAAGCGCAAGGGTTCTTGAGTTAGAGCTTGGCGAGAAGCCGGTTCATTTTGCCTATCCCTATGGCAGCGCACTGGCGGTGGGTCGCCGTGAAGTAGCGATTGCGCGCGAGGCTGGATACCTGTCGGCCGTTACAACCCGCCACGGTTTGGTCCGTGCTCGTCACGCCGAACACTTGCATGCGCTCCCACGTGTATCCGTCAACGGAAACTATCAACGCGCGCACTATGTGCGCACGATGCTTAGCGGTATCACTGTACCTGTTTCGAATTTCGGGCGGTTGACCGTCACCGTGTGATCTTAGGGCGTTTCGCCATCTTCTGGTGGGCGTACCATCCACTTGACGACGAACATGCCCGGGACAACCCACAAAATACCGGAGATGCCGAAGAACGCCAGGTGCACGTACCATGGACTCTCGGCAAGCCTGTAGGTCGCAACAGTGATAGCGATCAGTGAGTAAACGATGACCAGCGCGACCAAAGCTAGCATCCCGATAAAAGATTTCAGTGATGGATTCATTTTCAACCTCTGTGCAAGCATCTAGCATCAATCGACCAAATGCCAAGGCAGATGCGTCAATTGCGACAAGACGGCGCTTGCCAAAGTTTGCGTCTCAGGGCATCGAAGCAGCGTTATGAGCGAAGTTTACACGTCAGATTTTCGAGCCGCGCGCACCGATAACGTACCGTTTAGCGCAAGCGAATTATCGAACCGCGTCTTGGTCAGGCGTTGGCTCTATACAGCTTTATTAGTGCTGTTAATGCTTGTGGTCGTCGGCGGTGCGACGCGTCTTACCGATAGCGGATTGTCCATCACGCAATGGGAACCAATTCATGGTGTTGTTCCTCCTCTAACCGAGGCGCAATGGCAGGCAGAACTAGAGGAATATCGCCAAATCCCGGAATATCAGCTGCAGAACAAGGGCATGTCCATGGCCGAGTTCCAGTTTATCTACTGGTGGGAGTGGGGGCATCGATTTTTGGCGCGTTTCCTCGGGCTAATTGTGGGCATGCCTCTGATATTCTTTTTGGCAACACGTCGGATTGATCCTCGCATGCGCCTGCAATCGGCCGCTATATTTGCGTTGATTTGTTTTCAAGGTTTCATCGGTTGGTGGATGGTTTCGTCTGGACTAACCGAACGGGTTGATGTCAGCCACTATCGGTTAGCCACACATCTGACGATGGCTGCCATCATCTTGGGCTTGATGATTTGGACAGCGCGAGGGCTTGCGCCACACGCATCGGATCTGAATCCAACAGCTTCTTCCGCCAAAGCGGCCGGCATTTTGGTTTTTTTGACGCTGTTGCAGATTTGGATGGGTGCCATGGTCGCTGGCATGGATGCCGGTTTGGTATTTAATGAGTGGCCCATGATGGACGGTGGTTTTTTGCCGCCCGCTATTATGTGGGACGATGCTCTTGGCTGGCAAAATTGGTTTGAAACACCCGCATATGTACAATTTGCCCACCGCTGCGGTGCCTATCTTGTATGCGCCGTCACATTGTTGCACGCCTTTGCTTGCTGGCGCTACGCGCCGGGGTCAACACATGCTTGGCGCGCTGCCGTTCTGGTTAGCCTGATGGCAGCCCAGGCTACCGTTGGCATTATCACATTGGTGATGGCAGTGCCGCTGAGTTGGGCGCTGATACATCAAGGTTTGGCGTTTGTGATCTTTGCTTTCGCGGTCGCGCATCTGCGCGCCATGGTCGGTCCGCTACCGCTCCTCGGCGGTCAACCACACCGGCATGCCACTTAGCAGCTTATCCGGCTTGCCGCATTTGGTTCAGTCCATCCGTTCCCGGTCGCGTTCGATGTCGTGTGAGCTGTCAAGCTTTGCCACAAAAACGCTTCTGGCTGCGCAAAAGATCAGCCCTGCAATGACACCAGCGAGAAAGGTGTCCGGCATGATTGACGGTATGAAGAATGGAAGCAAGAGAGCGCTCCCAAGTCCGGAACTGATAAGAACGAGGAGACATTTGTTGACGCGGTCCAGCCCGTATTTTCGACCTGCGTGCGCAATAGCTGGATAAAAACCGGCGCCCGCCAAAAGCGGCCAAAACGCGGCAGAGGGAAGCTCACAGTTTTTCACGTACCATTCGCTGAAGGGTTGCCGCCTGCATTCCTCAAGTGAAAAGCCATTGAGAGCGAGGATAATGCCGGCAGCTGTCACGCAAGCAATTGAGGCCGGTAAGTCTTGCGACGGATCTTTGAGTTTTGCCCAGTTTAAAAATCTCATTTTTCGCGTCAAGATAGAATGGAATTATAACCCGTGTCTGATATTCGGAAATATAAACCCGAAATGTGGCGATTGATGGTTGTCGGATCGGGCATTGTTTGTCCGTTTTGTGGCGGTAAACCCAAAACGGACACATGCCGGTCGATCTTGTGGTATCGGATGACGGGTTTACGCGTTTGCGGCGCGTACGCTGGCAATTGATGCCAGCTAAACGTTGGAGCGGCTGTCAAATAGCCGCTGAAAGGTAGTCCTGCTGCATTTGCAGTAGATGCTGCTGGTTAGGGTCGAAAACAAAATTGTCGGTCGAAAGATCAGATGCCGTGTGACCGGTCAGGATGATCGTGCTGTTTGATCCGTACCGAACATAAGTGTCTTCGCCTTCTTGCCAAATCTGTAGTGCGTCAAAATCAGCAACATGGCCATTTCCGACCAAAAGAATCGTGTCGTTGGCAGCATCGAAATCGGAAATGGTGTCGTAGGCATCACCAACTTCAAAGGCGAACGTGTCACATCCGCCTCCACCGGTTATCCAGTCTCGCGATGTACCGCCAATCAACAGATCGTCGCCGCTGCCGCCAAAGACATAATCTTGGCTGCCATTGGCATTTACGTACGCACCAGTGTCAGCGCCGTAAATGGTTTCCGAGCCATCGGAACCTTCTGCATATGAAAAGACCACGGTATTGCTATCGTAAAATTCAGTGTTGGCGTGGCTCGAACCACCTTCGCTAACAATGTCCCAATAACCGTTGCCGCCCGACGTGTCTTGGCTCGGATCGTAGGCCATGATGCCCTGACCGACGTTCACAACGTTCCCACTATCGGGCGAGCCGTGAAAATTGATGTCGCGGTTGGTCGCTGTAATATCGATTGTGTTGTCTGTTTCCGCGTTCCACGAAGAAAATACCACCGAGTGGCGAACATTGTAGATCTACGTCCGTGATGTCAGCACCGAAGGTTTCCGACAATTCTATCCCGTAGCCGTTGCCTCCGCCGCCGAGATTATGCGCTCCGTTGACATAGAGGTCGTCCGCCGTCAGGTCGATTGTTGAATGAAATTCGAACGCATTGCTTGGCGCATCGAGAACTGAAATCCCGGACAGGTCAATACCATCGGCCCCGTCAACACGTATAACGGCGGTATCTTCAAACTCCGGCTCGTTGTTGACAAAGTCATAGTAGTTTGGCTCGCCCTCCAAACCCGAAGTTACCGTAAAGTCAGCGAGCGTTACATCTTCAAGAAGGTCGGTGGTCGACACCGTGGTGGCATCTGGATCGAACGCATAGGGAAGGGGGTCACACAAAGTAACTTGGTCACCGTCGACCGATTCAACCCGCACCAAAACTTCACGAAAAGGCCGGTCATCGGCGTCGTCAAACGAGACATTGTCCCATCCGTTCTCCAGCAGGTACTCTTCTGTATTTGGTTGGCTAATGTAGATGACATCGCCTGCTGACAATGAAGATGCGTCTGCTACCGTAATGATTGTGGCTCCCTCATCGACCCCTGCCGACAAGGTGGTGACCTTGTTCTTTTCCCCACCCGTAACCTCAATGGCGTTTTCGCCAATGCCTTCAGGAAATGTGAAGTTGAGAACAGTGCCTTCTTCGCTTTCGCCGGTGATTGTTATGTCATCTCGATCAATAGTGATGGTCGCATCAAACTCGTGGGTGCCGTCCTGTAAAACGATGATCGAACCGGGTGGCGCTTCAGCGATAAGTAAATTGAGTTCCTCTGCGGTTGTGCCGACGGGAACTGTATAGACGCCCTCAGCGTTGCCCTCATCTACGATGTCCGGTTCGTTTAAAGGATCGCTCACGCGCCCAGCTTTGAACTCTGCTTCTGATTGCTCCGGCTTTTGGGCTGAATTTTCCCAGTCTTCTATGGGCTTTTCTGGTCGCGACGCGTTATCAGCCTGACCCTCTAACCAAGCATCGCGCTTGATTTCCGCTGTCTCGGCACGTTCACTTGCCTGTTCCATCCTCTGGTGCGGTTGCAACCTTGGTGAAGCGTCGAACCCCTCAGGTGCGGCCAATCCGGTATCTTGTTCGGAAATTTTTGACTCAGCTTTTTCGCGAAACGACTGCCAATTCTCGCTGAGCTTTACGTCTTTTTGCCCGCCTTGCAGATCGTTTTCCGCGGTCCGCTCAAAAGGCTTGGGGTCTGCGCCATCGGCCTTTTCGGTCGACATGTTTGACCTTTCAGTAAGCCGCGCGTCTCTGCGCCCAAATTTCGACAAATCTTCAGTATTGGCCGAACCGATCCTCTTACGTGCCACGGTGACAACTCCATTTTTAGGTTTGCCTACCCACCGTGTCGTAATGTTGCAGATGTGGCCTGGAGAAGCCTTACCCGATATTGCAACCTGTTGATGCAATCACGGGTAAAACATCAAGCAAGCATGAGATCGAGATTTTGAACCGCGGCGCCGCTTGCCCCTTTGCCCAAATTGTCTAGCGATGCGATGATATTCACATGCCCGGCTTCGGCATTGTGAGTCACATAAATCAACATACGATCAGTACCGGCTAGCTCCGTTGGGTCCAGTCTTGCGGGCGACGTATCCAACGACACGACTTCTACGATGCCTTGTCCTGAATAGTGTTCCGCCAACGCGTGATGCACGTGTGCGTAAGAGGGTTTGCCGGCAAGCAGGTCCAAATGAAGCGGTATATTGACCAGCATGCCTTGCGGAAACTTGGACACGTTTGGCGTAAAAATCGGACGCCGTGTCAGCCCGGAACGCGTGATGATTTCAGGCACATGTTTGTGCGCCAAAGTCAGAGCGTAGGCAAAAAAAGGTGCTGTAATTGCATTTTCTGCTGCTGGGTCTTCCATTTGGGCAATCATTTGCTTGCCGCCACCGGAGTAGCCAGAAACCGCATTGATGGTGACCGGATAGTTAGCCGGTAGCAACCCCGCTAAAACGAGTGGCCGAAGGATTGCGATAGCGCCTGTTGAATAACAGCCGGGATTTGACACAAACTGCGCGGCTTTGATCTTCTGTCCCTGGCCTGGTTCAGCCTCGGCAAAGCCGTATACCCAGTCGGGGTGCGTTCGGTGGGCGGTGGATGCATCAATAAAGCGCGTGCCGCTGGCGGCCGCTAAAGCCACTGCTTCGCGTGCGGCGTCGTCCGGCAAGCACAAAATGGCGATGTCGGCATCTTTGAGTAGCTTCGACCGCTTGTCAGCATCGCGACGATCTTCATGGGCAAGCGACATCAAATTCAAATCGTTACGTGCTGATAGCCGCTCGCGGATTTGAAGGCCTGTTGTGCCATGTTCACCGTCGATGAAGATATTTGCAGTCATATCAATGCGTTGTCCGATTCAGTGGATTCACTTTCAGGCGTTTGAAATGTGTTTTTCCGCCAGGAGGCCCAGCAGATACATCGCAACCGTCGCGCCTGCAATCGCCGTTATCTGTGCATGATCGTAGGCGGGCGCAACCTCAACCACATCTGCACCAACCAATTGCACATCGCGCAACTGGCGTATGACTGAGAGCATTTTTGCACTTGAAGGTCCGCCAGCGACCGGTGTGCCGGTACCGGGCGCAAAGGCCGGGTCGAGGCAATCGATGTCGAACGTCAGGTATGCGGAGCGCTCGCCGACGCGCGCTTTGATGACATCTGCGATTGACGCCGCAGGCATTTCCTCGATCTCTGATCCCAATAGCATTTTGATCCCAAAATCATCCGGCGCTTGGGTCCGGATCCCGACCTGAATGGAACTATCCGGGTCGATTATGCCTTCGCGGACCGCGCGACCGACAAATGTGCCATGGTCGATCCGCTTGCCGTCATCATCCCACGTGTCCTGATGGGCATCGAACTGGATCAGGGATACCGGGCCATATTTGGTCGCATGGGCCTTTAAAAGTGGCCAAGTAACAAAATGATCGCCACCGAGAGCCAGAAGGAACGCACCGGCGTCCAAGACTTTCTTTGCCTCGCGTTCGATGGCCGCGGGTGTTTTGGTGTGATTGCCATAGTCCAGCAGCATGTCGCCGCGATCCACGACCGCCAATTTTTCGAACAGATCGATGCCAAACGGATACTGCGGATCATTGTCAAAGATAGCAGACGCTGTACGAATAGCCTGAGGACCGAACCGCGCGCCAGGACGATTGGAAACGGCGGCGTCAAACGGGATGCCTATGATTGCGACATCAACACCCTTCAGCTGTTTGGTGTATTTGCGCCGCATGAAGGAGAGGGCACCTGCGTGGGTCGGATCTGAAGCCGCACCAGTGAAGCCACCAGCGGTAAATGCGTTGTCAATTGTCGAGTTAGCCATTGGGGTACTTACAGGATTGATAAGTTCATCGCCTTCAACAGCTTCTGCGCGCCGTTGGCAACGGATTTTCGTGATCACCTAAAAGCCAATAGCTATCCGCAACAAACTGAGCGGGTGCATAGTTCCGCCAATTTGATCTGTTGTTATGCGAACATAGGCGAAAATCAAAAAGCGCAAGGACGCCAACGTAGCGTTTACGCGAGAGTGAGAAAACACCATGCCGACTGCAGCAAAGACCGCATTTACGCAACGGCAATTGATAGAACGCGCCGCCAACTATCAGGCTGCTTCGCAAGTCGCCGCCGATCCCATTGAGCGTGTTAGCGCCGCAGAAGCCGACTACATCAACGACATGGTCCAGATATCAGAAGCTCAAGCAAGAGACTACTCACTAGAGACAATGGCGAACAGTGCAACCGATGCACAACTTGGGATGTTGGGGGCTTCAAATAGGCGCCGTCAGGTGATCAGCGCAACGTCGGACCTGCTCGATGAATTTGGGCTCAGCACGGTTGATGATCGCCGAGAAATATTGGAAATGGCAGAGTCTCACGGCTCTGCGGATCCCAATGCAGAGACTTCGGATTTGCTCACGACGAATGCCGCTTTCACCGAAATAATTACCGCGATGGAAAGGCCGGGTGAAGCACTTCCTGACAGGACTATCGGAGGCTCCGCAGATGAGCTTGCCGCAAAAGTCAACGAACTGAAGGAAGCAATCTCCGCAGAAGTGCAAGCAAAAGCAACAGACCTTGGTGACTTTGGGCCTTTGGTACGCGCCGAAGAATGGGATGGCAGCGCCCATAGTTACGTCCGAAGTGCAAAGGTGATTGAGGAAACCTTTCAAAATTACACCGATGACCCAGTCCTGCAGCGGCTGCTTGCGCCTCCAGCAAATGACGCGTCGAGAGAAGCCCCTCCCGCGCAAAATGTTGTTCCAGAGGCACAAGTCGGCCGCGGAGCTGATGAAGGTAACGACAACCAGCCGCCGCCTGCCAATAACTTTGACCCCAACCTTCAAGAGCGTGAGCAGGGCGGTCACGGTCTATAGGTCTGCTTCAACCTTGATGTGGGCCTTCGGTTTTTGCTTGCTCGCACACCGTCCCTCTTTATAGAGCGGAAAGTCCCATCGTCGCCAAAAGCTTCCGCGCGCCGTTCGCAACGGATTTTCGACGGTCTTCCGAAAGCATACGGACCCGCAATTCGATCCGCGGGACAATTGAAGCGTCGTCCCGCACATAGGTTTGCAGCGTCTTCATGGTCATGTTGAGCACGATCCAATCATCATGGTCCGAAAGCGTTCTGATCAGATATTCGGTCGCCGCTTTCTGTTGATCGGAGGTTAGCCTCTTGCGGTGTTCCAGCCACAATTGAGAAAGCGTCCAGCGCGCAGATGGCTGGCTTGAACCGGCAATTTCGGTCAGCATCCTGTCGATATATCGGTCAAACCATTCGGGTCGCTCTTTGAAAACGCGCTTCATGCCATTGGCTGCACGCATACGCACCCATTCATCGTCAGCGTTCCAACAGGCGAACAGTTCTTCGCACCGGTCAGGTTCGCAAAGAACCATATCGACAACTTCTATGGTTCGGCCAAGAGAGTTTGGTTTGCCTTCGACGAGCATGAAGCGAAATGATTCCATAGCCAACCCTAGGCCCATCGGGAGGCCAAACAGAAGGGCTAAGTCCTACTCTACTGACACGCTAGCGAACGAGTGGGAGACCTTCGCGTTTCCATTCCGTAGATCCGCCATCCATATGGTAGACATTGGTGACGCCTGCGTCGCGCAAAATACGGATAGAAGCATCACTCCTACCGCCCGCTGCACAGTGCATGATGTAGGTTTTTGTCCCGTCCAATCGCGCAATTTGATCGCGAAAATTTCGGTCGAAATAGTTGATGTTGATAGCGCCTTCAATGTGTCCAGAGCGGAACTCACGCCCGGTTCGAATGTCGAGCACGACGATATCAGGGTTTGATTGCAAAAGCTGATGGGCTTGCTGCGCGGTTACCTCTTGTGCCGCTTGCGCGGGCATAACACCAAGGGTGATGGCTGCAGCAGACGCGGTCAAAAATGTGCGGCGGTTGAGCATGATTTCTCCGTCTATAACTTCCTCCTATACGTTTTAACGGGCCGAATTGGATGAGTTGCCGGGGGTATGAGGCAAAAAAAAACCCGGCTTTGCGCCGGGGTTTTCAAAAAAAATGAACCGAATCTACTCAGCCGGTTGGACCGCTGTAAGATCTTCCGTAGTCGTCGGCGTGCCGACTTTCTCGCGTTGGATGTCCAACCAAATGGCTTTGATCAAGGACACACCCATCAGGAACATGACGAAGCTGAAGGGTAGGGCACCGATAACCATGGCTGTTTGGATAGCGCTGAGACCGCCAGCGATAATCAGGCCACCTACCACGAAGGCCAACGCTGCCCCCCAAAACAGGATGTGAGGGCGTGCTTTCGGGCCTTCGTCACCGGCGGCGTTGATCGTGTTGATGATCAGAACCGCACTGTCCGCTGAAGTCACCAGGTAGGTCAAAAGCAAGATCACCACGATGATGGACATCAGCCAAGCGATGGTCGGCTGCAAAATTACGGAGAGCATCGCAAATAACTGATCAGATTGACCCGCACCACTGATGGCGCCAGCTGCCTCACCGCTCAACTCAAGGTCGATTGCCGTGCCGCCCACAAGAGCAAACCAGACAAAGCACATGATGGCAGGGATCAACATCGCGCCCAGTACATATTCCCGGACAGTACGTCCTTTGGAGATACGCGCGAGGAAGACACCCACAAATGGTGCGAACGCGATCCACCAAGCCCAGTAGAAGATGGTCCAACCACCTTGCCAGCCGGCGAGCGCGTCTCCGACTTCCGTCCCGTCAGCCTGCCACACGGTAAACAGATTTCCCGGAATGGAGACGACATAATCGAACAGCCCGACAAACAAGGCGGTAAAGCCGAACACCGTTGAGCCGAAAATGATGAAGAACGCCAGCAGGAAAAAGCTCAGCCCCATGTTGATGTTGGATAGCCATTTGATGCCTTTGCCGACACCCGATAGCGCCGAAAGCGTCGATGCTCCCATAATCACGAGTAAGCCAAAGACTATTGCCATATTGGAAGCTGATCTTGACCCATCCTCAGCGGTCACAAACAGCCACTCGCCAAACCCGATACGGTAAAGGCCGGAGATGAACTGTTCCACGCCGAAGCCGAGCGTTTGCGAAACGCCGAGCACGGTGGCGACAACGGCGACGACATCGACCACATGGCCCAAAGGTCCCGAAAGTGATTTGCCGAAAAGCGGTGTCAGACCCGAGCGAATGGTCAGCGGTAGACCACGTCTATATGCGTAGTAGCCAAGCGAAAGGCCAACAATGGCGTAGGCTGCCCACGCGGCAAAACCCCAATGCGTAAACGACCAAATATAAGCGTCGCGCACATTTCCTGCCGTGCTGGGTTCTGTCAGGCCCTGAATAGTCGCCGGATTCTTGGCAAAGTGGTACATGGGCTCAGCGGTTGCGAAGGTGAGCATGCCGATCCCGATGCCAGCACCAAACATCATGGAGAACCAGGAGAAGTTGGAGAATTCGGGTTTGTCATCCGGCAGGCCGAGTTTAAGTCGACCCGAAACCGGCAGCAAAGCCAGCGCAAAGCACAGGATGACGAAGAAAGCCATCACATAGACGTACCAGTAACTAAAGGAAGCTAGAATGAAAGAATTGATTGAACTGAGAAAGGCGCCAGCCTGTTCTGGAAAAGCAATGGCCCAAATGATTAGCGCGCCAACAAGTATTTTTCCAGTAATTGTGACGTCTTTTGTGAACCCTTTGTAGAATCCGGTATCGGCAGTACTTATAGGTAGATTCATGAGTGGTGGCGTTTTTGCCATCGTAATTCCCCGATTTTTATCGTTATGTCCCGTTTAACGATGACTGTCTTACATATGCAGCCGGGGGATGCAAATGGCTGGCGCGCAACTTGTGAGAAGTGCTCCATGCGCGCACAAAAAAACGGGCCCCGAAAGGCCCGTTTTGAATGCAAATAGCGAAAAATCAGCGCTTGGAGAACTGGAAGGAACGACGGGCTTTTGCCTTGCCGTATTTCTTCCGCTCGACCACGCGGCTGTCGCGTGTCAGGAAGCCGCCTTTTTTCAGGGTTGAGCGCAGCTCTGGCTCGTAATGTGTGAGTGCTTTAGAAATGCCGTGGCGAACCGCACCGGCCTGACCGGAAAGACCACCACCGGAAACAGTAATAACGACGTCGTATTGTGTTTCGCGGTTCACAGCGACAAGCGGTTGCTTGACGATCATCTGTAGAACCGGACGTGCGAAATACTCCGATACGTCACGCGCTTTGGTTGCCTTTGCACGTTCCTTGCGTGTGTTTGAGCGCACTTCACGTTTCTTTGGCTCACCTTCGACAGTGATCTTGCCTGTACCCGGCATGATCCAAACGCGTGCGACAGCGTCTTTACGCTTGCCGGTTGCATAGGCGCGGCCCTGTTCGTCGAGCTTTTGCGTATAAACCGGTGCGAGGTTCTCAGCCGGTGCTTCAACGACACCTGTTGCAGCGCCAAGTTCTTCTAGGGAATTGATTTCAGCCATGTCTTTTATCAGGCCTTCTTGTTCTTGGAGTTCATGGACGCGACATCAACAACCTCTGGCTGTTGTGCTTCATGCGGGTGGTCGGCACCGGCATAAACGCGCAGATTCTTCATTTGGCGACGACCAAGTGGGCCGCGTGGGATCATGCGTTCAACGGCTTTTTCGACAACACGCTCAGGGAAGCGACCGTTCAACAGCGCATCAGCAGTGCGCTCCTTGATGCCGCCCGGGTGGCCGGTGTGCCAATAATATTTCTTCTGCGCGCGCTTGTTGCCGGTGAATACAACTTTGTCGGCATTGATCACGATGACATTGTCGCCATCATCAACATGCGGCGTGTAAGTTGGCTTGTGCTTGCCGCGCAAGCGCATGGCAACGATAGAGGCGAGGCGGCCAACAACCATGCCTTCCGCATCAATCAGCAGCCATTTCTTCTGCACATCGGCAGGTTTTTGCGAAAATGTTCGCATGGCATTTTCCTTCATTCAGGTCGGTCCCGTCCATCACTGCAAAGGCAGCCCGTCGGGCGTTTCTTGTTGCTTGGATTGCCGGTAAGCCCGGCAAAAAACGCCGACACGCGATTACGCGGTGTCGGTAGGGGCGAGATATGCCCAATTCCGACCAGTGTCAACGCCTATTCCCATATCGAAAATAGAAAATATATAAAGAATTCAATAATTTAATATATAGGGTATTATTTTACCTTATCCGGTTGGTATCTAATAAGTCGCCGTGGCTTGGCTGACGGTACGTCCTTCCTTGTCTATGATCAGACAATCGACAACCGCTAACCTCTTTCCCAGCTTCAAAAGTCTTGCATGACAATCGAGTGGGCCAGGCTGAGGTTTATGCATGAAGTTGATATTCATGTTGGTCGTCACGGTGTGCTTTGCCGGACCGATATGGGCCAAGATACAAATATAGGCGGCTACATCCGCCAACGCGAACATGGATGGCCCCGCAACCGTGCCGCCCGGACGCAAATGGCGGTCCATCGGGGTAAGGCGGTAGGTAATCCCACCTTTGTGCACATTTTCAACGGTAAAAACCCGACCATCCTGGTGGACTTGCGGAAACTCACTTTCCAAAAACGCCTCAATATCGTCGATCGACATGACCGGGTCTTGCAGTCCTTCAATCAATGGCTCTTGCATGTGCCGTTCTCTTTCGTCATCAACCGATAAAGCGGAGACCCCTATGGAAGAGATATTCAAAGCTGACAACTCCAATGAGGCGCCCTTGGTGTTGGCAAACGAAGATCAGGGCGTACTTCGGTTGGAGATGAACCGCCCACCGGCAAACGCTCTTTCGATTGCGATGATGGAAGCCATGAAGGCAGAAATCGATAGGGCGTCGTCGTCAGATGAGGTACGGGTCGTAATCTTGACGTCGGCCAATCCTGGCAAGATCTTCTGCGCGGGCCATGATCTAAAAGAACTGACGGCGAAGCGAGAGGATGCTGATCGGGGAGCTGCATTTTACGAGCAGACATTTCAATTGTGCGCCGACCTGATGCAGGCCATCGTCAACAATCCCAAGCCAGTGATTGCCGAGGTTGATGGATTGGCAACCGCAGCAGGGTGTCAACTGGTCGCGTCATGTGATCTCGCGATATGTACGGATACGTCAGCCTTTTGCACGCCTGGCGTCAATATCGGCTTGTTCTGCTCCACGCCAATGGTTGCGCTGACCCGGAATGTGCATCGAAAGCAGGCGATGGAAATGCTGCTGACCGGGGAGACCATCGATGCGTCGACGGCCAAAGAGATTGGCCTCGTCAACCGTATTGTACCGCGTCAATACTTGAATCAAGTCATGCAAAAATATGCGCAAACCATTGCATCCAAACCACAATCCACACTCGCCATCGGCAAGAGGGCGTTTTACGAGCAAGCAGAAATGCGCTTGAGCGATGCCTATGATCATACCGCTGCCGTGATGGTGAAAAATATGCTTGGTGAAGAAAGCAAAGAGGGCATCGGTGCGTTTTTGGAAAAACGCATGCCCGATTGGAGCAAGACATGACCGACGATGAGCTGCGCGACATTCTAACAAGCACGAAATCGATTGCTGTTGTTGGCGCATCGCCGAACTCGGCGCGCCCCTCCAACCGGGTCACAGGTTTTTTGGTGTCCAAAGGCTTTCAAGTCTACGCTGTTAACCCCGGCCATGCGGGCAAAATCATCAATGGTGCTATGACCTACGCTTCGTTGCATGATCTGCCCAAGCCGGTGGACATGATCGATGTGTTTCGTTCTTCTGCCTTCGTGGCGGATCTCGCCGATAGTGTTTTGGAATTGCCATGGAAGCCAAATGTGTTTTGGACCCAACTCGATGTACGCGATGACGTGGCCGCTGCGCGCTTGACGGCAACCGGCATGCGGGTCGTACAGGATCGATGTCCGGCAATTGAGATGCCGCGCCTCGGCATTTAAATCGAAGCTGGCGAGGAGGTGGCATTGGCGGAATTGACTTTCATCACTGCGCTTTCCGCCGCTGCCCCGCTAATCATTGTTATTTTCGCCATGGCGGTCCTTGGTTGGTCAGCCGCACTGTCGGGTTTACTGGGGCTTGTCGTAGCTTTTGCTCTCGCGTTGACGGTTTTTGGATTGGTGACCGATCAGGTGCCTAATGCAACCGACATGATCAGCGGTATAGCGGCGGAAACGGCGCACAGCACGGCCACAATTTTGTGGATCATCTTGGCCGCGTTGATTTTGTTTGAATATCAAAAACGCTCGGGCGGCATTCAACGGATCCGGGAAACGCTCGCTTCATTCACCGATGATCGCCGGATCGAAGCGCTGCTGATCGCATGGTTTTTTGGTTTGTTTATTGAGGGCGCCGCAGGTTTTGGCACGCCCGTGGCACTGGCAGCGCCCTTATTGGTCGGGGTTGGATTCCCACCTGTCCGCGCGGTCGCTATGGCACTGGTCGGTCATGCCGCTGGCGTTCCCTTTGGTGCCGTCGGAACCCCCACGATTGCACAAATAAACAATAGCGGCCTTGAAGCTACGCCGGTGGCTGGCATGATCGCATCGATCAATATCCTCATTGGCCTTGGTCTGCTCATGGTCCTCATGCGCATGGCGGACGACCGCCGGTTAGAGCGCCGTGATTGGATGTTGGCCGCTTTGGCTGCAGCATGTTTTATGCTGCCTTTCTGGCTGCTCGCGCGCTTCACTGGGCCCGAATTGCCCGCACTGGCAGGTGGCATGATCGGGTTTGTTGCCTTTTTCGCGATTTTGCGCGCGCTTGCCGTGGTGCGACCAGTTTCGTTGCGGCCGTTACTACCCGATCTCGTGCCATATTTCGTACTGGTGTTGCTAATCTTGGCGACGAGGTTGGTCCCGGCGTTCAAACACGCACTCAATGATATTGCGTTCCGTTGGGAGTTGTTCGGGACTTTCTCCGGGTCCTTTGCGCCGCTTTATCATCCAGGAACGTTGATGATCGCGTCTATAGTGCTAGGCGCCATTCTGTTTACCCGCACGCAATTGATTTTGCCGTCGCTGGCGGCAGCCTTGCAAAGGTTGTTTTCCGTTGGCATCGCGCTTTTGTCGATGTTGGCCTTGTCGGCAACAATGGTTCACACCGGAATGATTGAGACCATGGCACAGACCGCAGCGCTGACAGGCGCGGCATGGCCGGTACTCGCGCCCTTTGTCGGTGCGCTCGGTACGTTTGTGTCCGGTTCTGCGACTACTTCCAATATCCTGTTCACGCAGTTTCAAATTGCGACGGCCAATGCGATTGAGCTGCCGGTACTTTCGGTGGTCGCGGCTCAAGGCGTGGGCGCCGCCGTGGGCAACCTGATAGCGCCACACAATATTATAGCTGGGTGTGCAACGGTTGGTTTGGTGGGCAAAGAGGGGCCGATAATGCGCCAAACAGCGCTTGTCGCTGTTCCGTGCTTGCTGTTTGTGGGCTTTCTGTCACTTATGTAAGAGCGCGCGTTGGCCTATAGACTGGCTTGGCAATTCGCCGAGCAGTCACAACGATCGAGTATCCATCTCTCTGCGTTCGTCAAGCAAGTAGAGCTCATCGGAAACCCCAAATTGACCATGGGCCGGTTGAAACAGCGATGAAATGCTGGATGTTTGAGAGTCGCTTGTCGAGGAAATTGTCGAGTAGTCATAGTCCTGTTCGGCTGTGCTGTCACCGAAAAGTGCCTTGCTCAAAACACCGATAGTTTTCTGAAAACGCGCAGATAATGATGCGCTGTAAGGTGGATCAATTCCGTCTGAACGTGAATCGGCATCTAGTTCATCGAGTAGAATGCCTCCGTCGCCAAATCCAGAATGACGAGCCGATCGATAAGGGACCGGGCGATCCGCCAAGTATTCTTCCAAAATGTCACTTCTCTGGCTTGAATTAGGGATGGAAATCTCTGTTGGAACTTCCTGACTTTTTCCTCCTGTGGAGAAAGCGTCCTCGACAAAAGACTTTAGATCCCCAAACATGTTCCATTCTACGGTTTCAACCGCAGCGCGCCAGGCTGCTTTACCTGCAGCAGATGCGCTCGCCTGCGCGGAAAGTTTGAATGCTTTCCAATCAAAACTGAAGCCGTCGCTCGACTCATCATCGAGTCGGCTGGTTCCCTCGGAGCCGACTGTGCTTTCGTTCCCGTCTAAAGCAATTTGGCTAGTCTCTTCGGCGGGCCTTACCGTTTGACTAGATTCGTTGACGTCTCCACCAACCTCCGAATCGGAGGATATTTCGTCCTGATAATTCTTGTAAAACCGATTTAGGAAATAGCCGCCACGTACGGCCATGAACGTTCCAGTCACTGCACCAGCTAAAATCAACGCCTTGTCCTTTGGCTGTAAGGCCAACAAATTAGAGTGAAGACTTTTGCTAATCCGTAGCCAATAAATCTGACGTTATTAGGGCGCAAAGTGAGCCGCGCCAAATGTCCCTGTCAACAGACGCAATCTCAGGCGCTAGAGGTCGGGGTAGGCGGAAGACAGTGTATCTAGCGCGCGTTTGATAAGCTCTTGATCATCGAGTTCAGCCAAATCTTTGGCCGGTTTCGCGCCGTTAAAAGCCAGAAGGATGGGCTCTTCGATGAGTGGGTAGAAATTCAACCATTGATTAAATTGGCCCGGCGGCAATCCGTTTTCCGGTGTGATGATCCAAGTCTTGTCGGCATCCCAAAAGACGCGGTCAAATCTCAGATAAAACTTGTCAAGCAAACCATATCCAAGCGCATCGATGGCCGCCTGTTTTCGGCTTGGAAGGGGCGGGGTAAAGTCAATGGTGCCCCGTTTTAAAGCGCCCAACGGTACCGTGATTATGAGCGCGTCGAAACGGGTTTCCTGCTGTTCGCTATCGACAACGGCGACGCTTTCGTCGAGCATGATCACCCGCTTCACGATGCGTCTGAATTCGATGTCATATTGACCGGCATGATGCTCAAAAACTTGTCCGTAGCCCTGCTGGAAAACGACATCCATGCCGCCATAGTCCAAATCGATCCAATAAGCCCGACCATTTATTTCGTTTGATCCTGCGCCCGCGCTTTGTTGAACTTCGGTGACTTCCTCAAGCCATGGCGGACCCGCTTCATCGCTCATATCCCGTCCGTCTGTGCCCCTCATGACAAACGAGTTGCCTGTTTCTTTGGTCTTGATGCCAAGTTCATCAGCGATGGCTTTGACCGGGTTGCCGTCAATACCGTGTATCCAACTTGCACCCAAATCGAGCGCCGCACCAAGACTGTTGTCGGTCCAAATGCGGCCGCCAATGCGGTCGCGCGCCTCAACAACCGTTACGTCCCTGCCAAGGTCTGCGAGAAATTTAGCAGCTGTCAGACCGCTCATGCCGGCACCGATAATGCCGACACTCTGGGCGCCTGTCGTTTCTACCAGTTCGGCGGCAATCAAGCCGGATTCATAAGCCGCATGTACGGTACTATTGTAGTCAGGGTGTGTAGCTTCGCCCGCGAAAAACAATCTTTTACCAACAGGCCGCGCTAAGTCACGCGTCTGGCGCTTGTGCGCGCCTTTCGCGATAAACGAATAGGACCCATAGCTAAAAGGGTCTTTGCTCCAATTTGTCCGAATGTAACCGCGGGGCGACAGCCGTTCGCTCGGGTAACTGGTGACCGGCAAAAATCCGGTCGCTCCAAGAGCGGCAGCGCTTGCCAAAATCTGGCGACGATTGATCATACGGTGACGGACAATCCTTCCTGAACCAACGCCTCCACATTGAGCGGCATGTTGGAGAGGATCAAGTCACCATTTTCATTACGCGGCCATTCGGTGGCGGGCCGATCAACGTACAATTCAAGTCCGTTGCCGTCCGGATCGTTGAGATAAACCGCCTCGCTAACCCCATGATCGGCGGCGCCGGTCAGTGAGTAGCCTGACTTTTGAACTCGATTGATCACCTGACCTAAAGCCGCCCGACTAGCAAACAAAAATGCGACATGGAAAAGCCCGGTGTGGCCGCGCGGTGCTGGGGTTCCGCCTGCGCTTGTCCAAGTGTTCAGGCCCAAATCGTGGTGGTAGTCATCAAACGACAAAAATGCCGCTTCATTGCCGGACCTTACCATCACATTCATCCCGATTACGTCGCGGTAAAACGTTATAGCGCGATCAAGATCGGCAACTTTGAGATGAGCGTGCCCAACGCGCGCGCCCTGCGCCTGTGTTTCGATATCTGGCATGACTATGACCTTGAGTGATATTGCTCGGAGCACAATGACATGCGTGATTGTAAAATAATACGGATATTAAATAGAAATACTGTCTCTATATGGTAAACAATTAAACGGTTCGCATATAGGCGGTCCACGTAAAGGCCGCCGCGCCACTAATTCGCCCAGAACGTTTTGTATGGTGTCTTACATTTGGCTCGTGGTCCCATTTTAGTGATCACACACCGCGTTCAGCTAAAAACATTTTTCAAAGAGGAAATACCAATGGCAGATTTAATTGATGAATTGGAAGACACTTCGACCCCTGTTGAAAACCAGACAGTGGAGCAGGTCGTCGACAATGAGGTGGCGGCAGAAACACTTGAACAGCCCGAGCCTGATGAGCTTGAGAATGCGCGCCCCGATCTTTCCCTTGAGCATCGCATGGAAGGCCTAAGCCTGTAGAACGCAACCTTCGTTTACTGACCGTAATGTGGTCCGCTAAACAAAAGCATTGTGGCCTGCCTGCAGGCCACACGCTATTTCATTCCGATTAATAGCCATCTGCCGGAAAAAACTTCTTTGCACCTCCGCGCAATCTGAAACATAAGGCGCGCAACATCATTGCGGAGGGAGTTTCCATGTCACAAGGTTTTGACACACTGGCTATTCACGCGGGCGCCCAGCCCGACCCAACCACCGGCGCGCGCGTAACACCGATATACCAAACAACAGCTTTCCAGTTTCGCGACACGGACCATGCTGCCAAGCTTTTCGGCCTGCAGGAGTTCGGCAACATCTACACGCGGATCATGAACCCAACACAGGCCGTGTTGGAAGAGAAGATTGCAGCACTTGAAGGCGGCACGGCCGCGCTTGCGGTAGCTTCCGGTCATGCCGCCCAGCTTTTGATTTTCCATACAATCATGCAGGCCGGCGAGAACTTTGTGGCCTCAAAGCGCCTGTACGGCGGCTCGATTAACCAGTTTGGGCAGGCCTTTAAAAACTTCGATTGGCAAGTGCGTTGGGCAGATATGGATGACGCCGATGCGATCGAAGCGCAAATTGACGACAAAACAAAAGCGATTTTTTGCGAAAGCTTGGCAAACCCGGGCGGCGTTATCACCGACATGGAAAAAGTCGCTGCCATTGCCCACAAGCATGGCATTCCGCTGATCGTCGACTCGACGATGGCTACACCTTATCTCGTTCGCCCCATTGAGCATGGCGCGGACATCGTCGTGCACTCATTGACGAAGTTCATCGGCGGCCACGGCAACTCCATGGGCGGTATCATCGTAGACGGCGGAACGTTCGATTGGTCAGCCACAAAGGGTAAATACCCGATGTTGTCAGAGCCTCGCGAAGAATATGCTGGCGTCGTGCTGCATGAAGCAGTTGGCAACATCGCATTCGCTATCGCGTGCCGTGTTCTGGGTCTACGTGACTTTGGCCCTGCAATTTCGCCATTTAACGCATTTCAAATTCTCACTGGCGCAGAAACCCTTGGCCTTCGCATGCAGCGCCACTGCGATAACGCGCTGGCGGTTGCGGAGTATCTTCAGGGCCATGACGCTGTTTCGTGGGTCCGTTATGCGGGACTTGAGGGTGACGCTTACAATGACCTTCAAAAGAAGTACCTGCCTAACGGTGCCGGCTCGGTATTCACCTTTGGCTTGAAAGGCGGATACGATGCTGGGGTAAAGTTTGTTGAAGGTCTGGGCATGTTCTCACACCTTGCCAACATTGGCGACACGCGTTCATTGGTGATCCACCCAGCTTCTACGACACACCGACAATTGTCGGACGATCAACGCGATGCGGCCGGTGCTGGCAACGATGTGATCCGCGTTTCGATTGGTATCGAAGACAAGGCCGACATCATTGCAGACATCGAGCATGCGCTCGCAAAAGCTGCTTGAAACAACGAACCTTGATCTGGCGCTATGCGCCAGATCTCCTTTGGTGCACACTGTGCAGATTCGATGAGGAGGTGTGACTTATGATCAAGCGTTACAGTTTGCTTTGCGCAGTCGTATTTTTTCCAGCCGCCGCATTTGCGCAATCAACCGATCCATCGTGGCTTGATGATTTGGGCGCTCAACTTGCGGCCGAGCAAGAGTGCAGCGTCGAATACTACATTGATGCTACCGAAGGCGGTGTTGTCGGGCGGCGTATTTTCGAAGCCAGGGCACAATGCCTGGATGGTCGACAGTTTGACGGGGTCAGGGAAGAGCCCGAAGAACAGTTCACGATAAGCGAGTGCGGCGTGCAAATGTGCTAGGCGATCATCGCACGTTCAGGGCCTCAAGGCCGTGAAAGTGGTAGATGTCAGCGTATTTAGGCGTGTCGCTGAGCGCCACGTCCGGCCAGACTTCAAAGAGCGTCGACAGCATCTCCTGCAACTCAATGCGGGCGAGGGGTGCCCCAATGCAAAAGTGGATGCCGGCACCAAAGGTTACGTTTTTCTGATCACTTCGGTTGGGATCAAACTGATTTGCATTTGAGAATATACGAGGATCCCTGTTCGCGGCGCCGAGGAGCAGAGCAATTTCGTCTCCCTTTTTCAGCTGTACCGACTGGCCTTCAATGTCCAAGGTGACGTTGTCAAGCGCATAGCGGGTGAACATGTGAAGGGGCGCATCAAAGCGCAGAAGCTCCTCCACCGCTGCATGTGTCGCCTCGCTAGTTGCGAACAGATCCCGCGGTTTGTGCCCCCCGACGATAATCGTTCTGACGGCATTGCCAAATTGGTGAACAGTCGCCTCGTGGCCTGCATTAAGCAAAACAACGACGGTCGATATCAGTTCATCGACTGTAAGATGCTCACCTTCACTCTCAACTGCAATCAGCGCCGATAGTAGATCGTCACCCGGCGCGGGGCGCTTGCGATCGATCTCTTTTTTGAGAAATGCGCTGAATTCCAGCGCTGCCCGGTTGGCTGCAATCTGTTCTTCGTGGGTAGGGTTCAACACGTACATGCGCACAATAGCATGGCTCCAATCGAGCAATTGTTGGCCATATTCGAAGGAGACACCCAAAAGGTTGCAAATCGTAATGAGCGGCACCTGCATGGCATAGGAATGCAGCAGCTCCACATTGGTGCCGCTAAGTGTGGCCAATTGTGCTTTACAAACCGCCCGCACCGCTGGC
>JBCBYO010000013.1:44802-73242 GCA_039815825.1 Pseudomonadota bacterium | reverse complement strand
CCGCGCGTATCGGCGGGGACGAATTCGTATTGATTATGGACAAGCTGAATGAGGCTCACGTGCTTCAGCCGATCCTAGAGCGCCTTTTGGCAGACGTTACACGTGACTTTCAGTTTGAAGGAATAACGATCAAACTTAACGCCAGTGCCGGGATAGCTACTTTTCCAGATCATGCGAGCAGCGCGGATGCTTTGTTGGTCGCCGCCGATTTGGCGCTTTATCGCGCTAAAGACTTAAATGGGACGAGCTATGTCCGATATGAGCCGCATATGGGCGCGGAGTTCATTGAACATCGCAGCCTCATGCGTCCGATCGAAGCCGACAGTTCATCGCTTTCGGAAATAGGTGTTCGCCACGCGATTTAATGTGGAACGCCCACGCGTGCCCTCGGCATTTCCCGTTTTTGCCACTATCTTATAGTGCATGCCTTTGCGCCAGCTCGACCAAACGACGATCAACCAAATTGCAGCCGGTGAAGTGGTCGAACGGCCAGCATCGGTCGTTAAAGAGCTCGTCGAAAACGCGATCGACGCGGGTGCAACGCGTATTGAAATCGCTACCGTAAATGGTGGCAAGAGCTTCATCCGCGTCATCGACAATGGTCACGGCATGGCTGTCAGTGAATTGCCTCTAGCCATTTCGCGCCATTGTACGTCCAAACTCAATGACGGGTTAGACGCCATTACCATGCTCGGTTTTCGTGGTGAGGCGTTACCCTCCATTGGTTCAGTAGCAAAACTTTCCATTACTTCGCGTCGACCCACAGATGGCCATGCCAACAAGATCATGGTGGACGGCGGCAAAGTGTCAGATGTGGTGCCTGCTGCTGCGAATGTCGGTACAACGGTAGAAGTAGCGGATCTCTTCTTTGCTACACCTGCCCGACTGAAGTTCATGAAGAGCGACCGTGCCGAAAATGCGGCTATCTCGGACATGATCAAACGCATAGCCATGGCCTTTCCTCAGGTGGGGTTTTGGCTCCACGGTGAGGATCGCCAAAGCCTGAATTTTCCTGCTTGTACACAAGACACCCTTGAGGAAAGGATCATGGCGAGGGTCGCCCAAGTGTTAGGTCAGGAGTTTGTTGATGATGCTGTGCTCGTTGGCCATGAGCGCGAAGGGGCGTTACTCAATGGTTTGGTCAGTTTGCCGTCGGTCCATCGCGGACAATCCAATTTGCAATACGCATTTGTAAACGGACGCCCGGTGAAAGATCGGCAAATTTTGGGTGCCATACGGGCAGCCTATGCAGACTTGATGGAACGCGGGCGGCATCCGATCGCCGTCATCTATATATCGCTGGATCCAGCATTGGTGGACGTCAATGTCCATCCTGCAAAATCCGACGTTCGCTTTCGAGACCCCGGAAACATTCGGGCGCTCATTATCGGCGGGCTTCGAACGGGCTTTGCTGCGCAGACATCGCGGCCTGCTGCATCCGCAACGCGACAAATGGCAAACGCTTTCGAGGCTCCAACGGCACCCGCCGATGGCCACCACCGCGGTACTAATGGCTATTGGCTCGCCGAGAATACGCAGTCAGACTTTGCTGCATTTGCGCCACTTGCCCCGCCCGATGCTTCAAGCGATATGAACGCGGCTCAGGAAGATCTGACAAAACATCCACTGGGAGCGGCGCGCACGCAAATCCATGACGCATTTATTGTATCCCAGACCCAAGACGGTATTTTGCTTGTCGACCAGCACGCTGCGCACGAACGCCTGGTTTATGAAACCTTGAAGTCGACCTTGGAAGCTAAACCCGTTGCCTCTCAAATGTTGTTGGTGCCGGACATTGTCGATGTCGGCACGGACGCCGCGACCCGGCTTCTGGCTCAAAAAGAGACGTTGTCACGATTTGGTCTAGAAATTGAAGCATTCGGCGCGGGTGCGATTGCTGTCAACGCAACGCCCGCCATGTTGGGCGATGTTGACGCCAGCGGCTTGGTACAGGACTTGGCAGATGATCTGATGGTCGGCGACGGTGTTTCAAGGCTCGAAGACAGCCTCAAATCTGTCGCCTCGACGATGGCGTGCCATGGTTCGGTACGCGCGGGACGGCGGATGAAGGTTGACGAAATGAACGCGTTATTGCGCCAAATGGAGGCAACGCCGGGCTCGGGCACATGCAATCATGGTAGGCCGACATTCATCTCTCTTTCGGTTGCCAAAATAGAAAGTCTGTTTGGCCGTCGTTAGCGTAGACGTTTTGCCGGAGATAGCATATAGCACGCCCATGAATATTCATGACCTGTCAGGAATAAGCGAAGCGAAGGTGAAATATCTTGATGCGGATTTCCGTGTCTTGTCGCCGGGCAGCTTCGTGCGCTGTGCCGTGACGGGTAAGCCAATTCCGCTTGACGAGTTGAAATATTGGAGCGTGGCCCGCCAAGAGGCCTACGTCGACGTCAACGCATCGCTCAAGGCTGAGCAAAACGCCGGCAATCTATAGATTTCAGTTCGTACGGGTTCGGATCTTGCGAGCGTGGTACGACTCCAGCGCACGATCGATTATTCGTGCAGGTGTTTTAGTATCTGAAAACGCAAGTTCCACCCGCAAAACAGACGCGACGTCCGCAAGCTCTTGGCGCTGGCCACCTTTTCCCTGCAAACGAACATGATCCTTTTGCGTCGTTATCAGCGAAAGGTTTTTACGTTTGGCTGCGTCCAATAAACCGGAAGCATCCAGCTCTGAGAATTCGTGGTGATCGGGAAACGCCTGCGCATGGACCAAGTTTCCGCCATTGGTTCGGATCGTTTCAAAAAACTTTTCGGGATCACCAATGCCGCTAAAAGCGATTAACTTCTTGCGCAAAAGTGTTTTTGCCTTGATGGGCTCCAAACGTGCACGGACAATCGGTTTTGCGGCACGCGCTGCATCGCGCAAAGTTTCCTCACCTTTACTACCGTCGCCAATCAGTAAAAGCGTATCAACATAGGGCAATTGTGTTGCCAGTGGCGCCCGCAGTGGCCCCGCAGGAAACGATTTCCGGTTGCCGAAGCCACGCCGGGCATCAACGACGAGAAGTGCAAAATCATAGTGCAATTTACGGCTTTGAAAGCCATCGTCCATGATGATCAGGTTGCAGCCTGCCTCGCAGAGTAAATGAGCGCCCTTTGCGCGATCCACCCCAACAACCGTAGGCACAACGCCTCCATATAAGAGCGCTTCGTCTCCAACTGTTGTGCTCGTGTCTTGATCGGGCTCGACACGGTGCGGGCGACGTTCCCTGCCGCCATAGCCGCGCAAGACGACCCCTGGCTTTAAGTTTTTGGCCTGTGCAGCCTTTACCAGCGCCAATGCCGTTGGGGTTTTACCCGCGCCGCCCACCGTGAAATTACCAACACATATAACTGGCGCATCGACAGTTTGAGGTGCGGCGCGCGCCATCTGGCGCGCCGCGATAGCACCGTAGGCGGCACCCGCCGGCGCACATGCAAACGCCTGCCAAGAGAAGTTTTCAAACCAAAAATCTGGCGCAGTTTTACCGACCGCCATCTGCTAAATCACCCATATCGACAGGCCGGCCGGGATCTCCGATCTCGCTTAGCCCAACAGAGACCACAAGCGGATTAATATAGGGGCGAAGCGCATGCCACGTGCGCTCGAAAGCGCCTTCCATGTCTGCCACAACCCTCATCGCAGATTGCGCAATGGCTTTTCGTGCTTGTGGTTTTGAAAGAAGCATATGCACAAGTTTGGCCAGTTCCCTTTCATCGTTGACGATACGCGCGCCGGAGTTTTCGATCAGGCGACCGTAAGGATCTTCGAAATTTGAAATATTCGGACCGGTTAGGATTGCGGTATCCAACACGGCCGGCTCGAGCGGGTTTTGCCCACCTTTTGCCTTGTCGGCCAATGACCGACCCACAAAAGCTATAGGGGCCATTCGCAGATATAACCCCATCTCACCGATCGTATCACCCAGGAAAATATCGGTATCGGGCGTTGGGAACCCGTTTTGGCTCCGCAGTGCTACTTTGAGGCCATTGGCATCAAAGGTTTTGTACAGCTCGGCGGAGCGATCTGGATGGCGCGGAACAACCACAGTTAAAAGGTTCGGCCATTTGGACTTGAGCGCTTTGTGCACGCGCGCAGCGATCGTTTCTTCGCCTTCATGGGTAGAAATAGCGGCCCATATCGGGCGGCCGCGAATACAGCTCGCGATTTGCTCAGCAACCTGCGGTTCAACCGGTGGGACCGGAACGTCAACCTTGAGATTGCCGGTCGTTACCACCGGTCGTGCACCCAGAGCGGAGAAACGCTCAGCATCAACTTGCGACTGAGCCGCGACGACGGAAAAGTTCTCAAAAAGTGATTCTGCTATCTGAATATGCTTGTGCCATCGCGCGAACGATCGATCCGACATACGGCCATTGATCAAAACCTGCGGAATGCGCCTGGCGGCGAGTTCCAAAATGGTCATCGGCCAGATTTCACTCTCCGCAAATACCGCCAGATCGGGACGCCAATAATCAAGGAAACGGCTTACCGCAGGCTTCAGATCAAGCGGGACATATTGGTGGATAATCAGATCACCCAACCGCTCTTTGGCCATTGCGGCCGAAGTCACTGTGCCGGTCGTTAGGACAACACCGACGTTGGCTGCCTTTAATCTGCGTATAAGAGCTATGACTGCGCTCGTTTCACCCAAGCTGGCGGCGTGAACCCAAACTAACGGCCCGTTTACGCGCGGCATCGACGCGCGACCAAAACGTTCGCCACGGCGCGAGGCCTCTTCTTTGCCTTGTGATGCGCGCACGCGCATGTACGTACCCACCAACGGATAGGCTGCGACACCCGCCCATCGATAGGCCTGCATTGCCGTGCGTGCCCAACGCTCACTCATATGACTCTTTTCTCACTGGCCCTGCTGCCTGTGCTGCTTGTCTTCCTTACAAGCAGGCGGGGTGTTGGTGTCATTCTTCGGTCGGTTCCAGCAACCGATGAAGGTGCACAACAAAGTATCTCATGTGCGCGTTATCGACCGTCAGTTGGGCTTTTGATTTCCAGGCCGCCGCCGCACTTGCATAGTCTGGAAAAATTCCCACCACATCCAATGCGCTAAGGTCCCGGAACCGCATCTCTTCGGGTGTTTCCAGTTCTCCGCCAAAAACGAGGTGAAGCAGTTGCTTTTCTTGGGCTGGCTCAGCCATTGGTATCTCCCATAAGATAGATATGTGCCCCTTTATCGAATGCTTTGTTCCCTCACAACATGCAACATTGGCTTAATCAGGGCCGGTTTTGCACAGACCAGTTCGTCAAGTTTCGGGTTGTGCCGATTGTAGATCACCGGCGCGCCCGATTTATCCACCAGCTGAACGCCCGCATTGGTCGCAATCAAATCTGCGGCCGCCAAATCCCACTCGTGCGCATGCTTTCGAATGAAGGTGCCTTGCAGACGTCCGTCGGCCACCATCGCAATCCGATAAGCCAATGACGGGACATAGCCGCTTTCTTCAATATGCATTTCGGGGAGGGTTTTGCTTAGCTGCGTTACAAGCTTACCGCGGCCCCCAATCACCGCATGGGCATCCTGGCCGTCGGCATAAAGGTGCGGGGAATCGGATACCTTTGCCGCGAAAGTTTCGCCCAGCGCAGGACACGCTAATATGCCCGCGACGGGTCGTCCGTTTTCAACTATGGCAATGCTAATGCACCAGGTGTTGCGGCCCGAAACGTAAGCGCGAGTACCATCAATCGGGTCGACGATGAACGTGTGCTGTCGACTCATACGGTCTGTTGGATTTTCATCGGCGGTTTCCTCGGAAAGCCAACCATAGTCTGGTCGCACAGCGCGCAAGTTTTCTCGAAGGAACTTGTCTACAGCATAGTCGCCCTCGCTGACTGGAGAGTCATTTTCCTTAAATTCGACGTGCAACGATGCACGCCTGAAATAATGCATCGCAATGTCCGAAGCCTCCTTGGCCGCATCGCAGAGCAGCTCAAAATCGGCGTCGATGGCGGATAAACTCATATTCTATGTGCCAGCCAACATCATATTCTCGAACATCAACGTTGGGGAAGCAGTTGCATATTTTCGGTCCAGGTCGTTGGCCGGGATCATCCGCATGAACATCTCTTTCAGGTTCGACGCTAATGTGACCTCCGAAACCGGGAACGTTAGTTCTCCATCTTCGACCCAGTAACCGGAGACGCCCCGGCTATATTCGCCCGTCACCATGTTCACACCTGAGCCGATCATTTCGGTCACGTAGAGACCCGTGCCCATTTGCGCGATCAGTTCTTCAGGCGTTTGGTCGCCAGCCTCAATAAAGACGTTGGTTGGGCCAGCCCCGACTTGGGTGCCTGCCCGACGACCACGACCATTGGTTTGTAATCCCAACTCATTGGCGATTGGTGTTGATAGAAACCAGTTTTTCAGCACGCCATTTTCGACCATGACCATTCGCTCACCGGCGATCCCCTCACCGTCAAACGGGCGCGAACCGCTGTTGCGCTTAATGAATGGGTCGTCGATGATCGTGATGGCGTTGTTGGCTATTTGTGTTTCCATCGCATCGCGCAGGAAAGTACTTTTCCGCGCAACCGCGCCGCCGTTTATAGCGCCGGTCAAATGACCGAGAACACCGCGCGCAACCCGCGGGTCGTAAATTGCTGTTATCTGCTGTGTATCGACTTTGCGCGGGTTGAGCCGTTTGACCGCACGCTCACCAGCAGAGCGCCCAACCTCTTCCGGGTTTTCCAGATCACTGAAATGCGACGCTGAAGAATAGTCATAGTCACGTTGCATTTTGGTCCCTTCCCCGGCAATCGCCGAAACCGAAACGCCAAAGCCCGTGCCCTCATAATACCCGCTGAAGCCATTGGATGAAGCTAAAACCATGCCGCTACTTCCGGCTGAAGCGCTTCCGCCCATGGACCCTGTAACGCCGGCAACATCCAGAGCGGCCCCTTCTGCGGCCAACGCATTTTCGACAAGTTTTTCGGTCAACACCTCAGTCAAATCATTTTTATCCAGATCGATGAATTCCTTCGCGAGAACGGATGCACTAGGGAGTTGATTATACTGATCTTGCGGCGAAACCCGCGCCATGGCGACTGCACGTTCGGCCAGTGCGTCAACCGGCGTAGAAACATCCGCCGCGACGGAAGCCACACGCCCATCAACGAAAACACGCAGGGAAAGACTATCCCCCTCAGAAGCGTCTGTGTTTTCAACTACGCCGTTTCGCACGCTTACACTGCGCGAACGAGACAATACGCTGACAGCATCAGATGCTTCGGCGCCAGCTCGTTTGGCCGCCTCTACCATAGCTGCGGCGCGATCCAACAATAGTTGGTTTTGATGTGACATGATGACTTCCGGCTTGTGATAATTTGGGATGCATGCTTGCGTTTAAAAGTCTGCTTGGCGTGATCTAGGCCTGCAGGGCGCGACCATCAACCCTGCATGGCATTTATGGATTTTGGAGACGAATATGGCAGGTGGTGAAGCAAGTGGTATTTTGAACGAAGCCGTCATCCTTTTGGGCGGCGCCGTTATTGCTGCGCCGCTCTTTAAACGCATCGGTCTGGGCACTGTGTTGGGCTACCTCAGCGCGGGTGTCTTGATCGGCCCCATGTTCGGCCTGATAACCGATGCGGAAGATATCCTGCAGGTCTCAGAACTGGGGGTTGTTTTCCTCCTCTTTGTCATCGGACTAGAACTAAATCCGAAACGACTTTGGGCCTTAAGGCGCGACATATTCGGATTGGGATTTTCTCAAGTTATCGTCACCGGTCTGGCTTTATCAGCGCTGACAGCATTGATCATGGACTTCAGCTTTGCCGCAAGCGCTGTCATTGGTTTCGGATTGGCCCTCTCGTCAACCGCATTCGCGTTGCAGATCTTGGATGAGCGCGGGGAACGGGGCAGGCGTCACGGCCAAAAGTCATTCGCCATCCTTTTGTTCCAAGATATCGCAATCGTACCGCTACTGGCTGTTATTCCGCTTTTGGCGGCTGGAGCACAAAACGAACCGGGCGCAAGTTGGCGCGACTTTGGTTTCGCGCTCGCGGCGATAGGCTTCCTCATTGCAGCGGGTCGTTACGGCCTGAACCCACTCTTCCGATTTATCGGTAACACCGGTGCCAAAGAAGCTATGATCGCCACCGCGCTCCTTATCGTTTTGGGATCGGCGGTGATCATGCAAATCGCAGGTGTATCGATGGCGCTTGGAGCCTTTATTGCGGGCGTCATGCTGGCAGAAAGTTCCTTCCGTCACGAACTTGAGGCAAACATTGAACCGTTTCGCGGTCTCTTGCTCGGACTGTTTTTCATGGCCATCGGGTTGAGCCTTGATCTGTCGGTATTGGCTGAAAACTGGCCCATCATCCTGGCCGCGGCACCGCTTCTTATGCTGATCAAAGCCGTTATCATTTACGCCCTTTGCCGAGCATTCGGGATTGCACACAAGGTCAGTCTTCGCACATGCCTGTTTCTACCGCAGTCGGGCGAGTTCGGCTTTGTGATGTTCTCCGCAGCAACGGGCCTTGCAATCTTTGAACCATCGATTGCCTCACTCCTAATTGCCATCGTCACAGTCACCATGGCGCTCACGCCGCTAACGGTTGCGCTTTCGGACTTCCTTTTTCGCGACGAGAAGCCGGAGGAGTTGGACGAAGATTTTGCTGACGTGCAAGTGGGGGCCGATGTCCTAATGATCGGCTTTTCGCGCCTGGGGCAAATAGCTGCGCAAATGCTTCTGGCAGGCGGCAATTCCGTGACGGTCCTGGACAATAGCGCTGAGCGGGTCCGTTCTGCGCAAAAATTCGGCTTTCGGATCTACTTTGGGGATGGCACCCGCAAGGAAGTTCTTGAAGCTGCGGGAATTCGCCATGCAAAAGTTGTCGCGGTCGTTACTCAGCGCAAGTTTATTACCACTCGGATCGTTGACCTGATCCAAAGAGAGTTTCCGGACGCTCGACTGTTTGTCCGTTCCTATGACCGGGCGCATACGCTGGAACTACGTGCGAAAAGCGTCGACTATGAGCTGCGGGAAACTTTTGAAAGCGGGCTGATGTTCGGACAAAAGACCCTTGAAGCGCTCGGTGCGAGCGAGGCTCTTGCCAAGGTTATTCGGAACGATGTACGCAGGCGGGACGAAGAACGCCTCGACATTCAAGCGGCAGACGGGATTTTTGCGGGTGGCCATATGCTGTTAAACAAGCCCGTTTCGCCGGAGCCATTAATGGAACCCCATCGGGAGTCAGAGATTCTCAACCCCGCCAAAGATGGCGTTCAAGAGAAGCTCAGCGAAGAACCATCAGCATCATGAGCGAATATATATCACCGTTTCATCTCGCATTCCCGGTCCGTGACCTGGATGAGACACGCGCGTTTTATCTTGGGGTTTTGGGATGTAGTGAAGGTCGATCGTCCGATAGCTGGACTGATTTTTCCCTCTTCGGTCATCAGATGTCAGCCCATTTGGGCACACGACCAGCAGCATCAGCCAGCGGTATCGTGGACGGCATCGAAGTGCCCATTCCACACTTTGGCGTGGTCCTTTCCATGAAAGATTGGGACGCATTAGCGTGTCGTTTGACGGCCGCCGACGATATCGATTGGGTCATCCGTCCGACCAAACGTTTTGAAGGTCAACCGGGAGAACAGGCAACACTGTTTGTTAAAGACCCTTCCGGCAACGCGCTCGAGTTCAAAGGGTTTGCAGATCCGAGCAAGGTGTTTGCAACATGAGCGAAGCCGGCAAATTCACCACCGGTTCCACAATGCGCCATGTGATCGTCATGACCCTGACCGCGTCGGTCGGCCTCATCGCGATCTTTCTCGTTGATGCACTCAACCTCTTTTACATCTCGCTTTTGGGCGAAAAGCAACTCGCCGCTGCTATCGGGTACGCCGGGACGCTGCAGTTCTTCCTTATTTCGACAGCTATTGGCATGACCATTGGTGCTGGCGCGCTTGTTTCCCGGAACCTTGGCGCGGGTGATCGCGAGGAAGCGGCCAAGGATGGTGGCACCGCCTTACTGCTGATCGTGATTATCGTTTCTTTGTTGGTCGCGCTTGTCTGGTTTAACACTCGTCCATTGCTGAGCATGCTGGGTGCTACCGGCGAAACGCTCGATATCGCAGATCATTTTTTGAAGATCGTTCTGCCCTCTACGACCATCATGGCTGTCGGCATGGGTGCGTCGGGCATTTTGCGCGGTGTCGGTGACGCTAAACGCGCCATGTATGTGACGTTGATCGGCGGCGCGGTTTCCGCGGTGCTCGACCCTATTTTAATTTTCGGCTTTGATTTGGGCGTTACCGGTGCCGCGATTGCAACGGTGATCTCCAGATGCGTCATCGGATTCGTTGGCCTTCATGGCGCGGCGGTTGTACACGGGCTTGTTGCGATCCCTGATGTGTCCACGTTCCGGCGGATTTTGATCCCCTTCTCGTTGATTGCCGGACCGGCAGTCATGACACAACTCGCCACCCCGATTGGCAACGCTTACGTAACCGCAGAAATCGCCCGATATGGCGATGATGCGGTGGCCGCTTGGGCCGTCATTGGCCGTCTTGTTCCGGTTGCCTTTGGCGTCATCTTTGCGCTCTCAGGGGCGGTAGGGCCAATCCTTGGGCAGAATTACGGGGCCAAACTCTACGACCGTTTGCGGGAAACCATGCGCGATGCGCTGATTTTCACGCTCGGCTATGTTCTTTTGGTCTGTGTCGCCCTCTTCGTTTTCGCTGGACCGTTGGCAGATGTATTTCAGGCGGAAGGCGAGGCGCGAGATTTGATTGTATTCTTCTGTCGGTTTGTGGCCATTACGTTCCTGTTTAATGGCGGGCTTTTCGTTGCCAATGCGGCGTTCAATAATTTGGGCTTTGCACTTTATTCCACACTGTTCAATTGGGGGCGTTCGACGCTCGGCGTGATCCCCTTTGTTTGGCTGGGCAGCCAATGGTACGGACCGCAAGGGGCCATTGCAGGCTGGGGACTGGGTGCTGTTATCTTCGGACTCGGTGCTGTGATTGTCTGTTTCCGTGTCATCGGCCGCATAGAGATCCGAGCGGAAAACGAAGCCCACAGAGTTTCGCCGAACTTACACTCGGATGTTCCCGCCAATCCACTCTCGAGCGGCAAGGCGGCGGGCCTCGGTTAAATCAGAGCTCAAACAGCCGTTTCGACGTTATCGTGGCGCGGCATTTCCATGGCCGCTTCAAGCTTGTACTTGAAGTCTTCCTTTATCGATTTGGTCGCTTCCAAGATCAATTTGGCTTTAAAGAAATCCATGACCCGAAACGAGGATACCGGTGGTCGGACGTATACGTCGGGTGGCGACTGGGCAAGCTTCAGCTGCATGATTGACTGCATCATCAATTGCGATGAGCCATAAAGGCTTTCGATAGCTGTAGGGGACTTCGCCTCATCGCCCACCGGCCCGCCGATGACATCAACGCCGATCACGATATCCGCTTTACCTTCCAAAATATCATAGGGCACGGGATTGAAGATACCGCCGTCAATATAAACGCGGCCATTTCTGGTAACGGGCTTGAATACCGCCGGTATGGCAGATGATGCGCCAATGGCAGAGTGCAGGTCACCACTGTCAAAATAGGTGCATGAGTGACCATAAAAATCGGTAGCTGTGACCAGAAGTGGAATTTCCAGTTCTTCCAAAGTGGCTTTGATTTGCTCGGGCAAAAATGCCTTCGTGATTTTTTCCACATTGAACTGACCAAAGCGAAAACCGCCGTCGACAATATCGCTGAACTTTGCCGGACGGGTTTGCCAAAATTTGGACAACACCTCTTTGCGATTTCCCACCAAAGCCAATGTATATTCGTGCAACTCCTGGCCTGTCATACCAGACGCGTATGCAGCTCCCATCAAAGAGCCGATAGACGATCCTGAAATAATCGACGGGCGAATACCCAAGTCATCGAGCGCTTCCAAAACGTGAATGTGGGCAAATCCACGGGCACCGCCGCCACCCAATGCCAAAGCTACGGTGGGTGTCGATGACGAGGATTGATGTTGTAAAGCACTGCTCACTTTATGACCTCTGCTGTGGTTGCCGGTCTCAGTATACGCGTGATTGTGTCCCCGGTGCGCCGTTCGTCTTCAAGAATATATGAAGTGGGCAGCAGAAAGCCAGCCGATGCGCTTTCTTCCAGCACAATGACTGCTTCCGGTTTCAGCCAACCGCCGTCTGCCAATGTTTCGAGCGCCTTTTCGCCAAGACCACGTCCATATGGCGGGTCCATGAAAACAAGGTCGAAAGGTTTCATCGTACCGATAGGGCCCATGCTCGCGGCATCCCGCCGGAATAGCTTAGCGTTACCTTGCCAACCCATGGCGTGGATATTCTCGCGGATCAATCCGCGCGCGGAAGTGCCATTGTCCACAAACAACGCAAATTCAGCGCCGCGAGACAGCGCTTCGAGACCCAAGGCACCCGTCCCTGCAAAAAGATCGAGAACGCGACTGCCTTCAAAAGGCGCCCCAAAACGGTGCGTGAGAATGTTGAAGAGACTTTCGCGCACGCGGTCGGTGGTCGGACGAATGGATTGATCCGATCGTGGTGGCGCCTTGATAGGCCGGCCCTTCATTTTGCCACCGCCGATACGCATCAGCGCTGCGGCTTTTTCCCAGATGGTTTCATTCCGGGTTTGGGCTTGGCGGCTTGCTTGTGTTTGGCACCGGTTGGCCGCGCGCCACTTGCCATCCAGACGTTGGAACCGCGCGATCCTTCTGAGGAGCGATATTTGGGTGGTTCGGGCTTTTGTGTGCTCAAGCGATCGAGCGACGATGGTTTACCCCGACGGCCAGACGACGACGATACCCAATCGGACTTCGGCGTTGTATCTCGCTTGGGAGCCTCTTCTTTCTTTTCAGCTTTCACCGGTCGGTTGGGAAAAGCATTTACAATCGGCGCATCAAAGTTGGCGCCAGATTCGGCAACGAGGCGTCGACCAAGCTGATCGCGCAATGTCTTTCCCTTAATTTCCATAACAGCGCCTTCAGGCAGATCGCCGAGTTGGAAAGGACCATAAGAAACGCGAATCAAGCGATTCACTTGCAGGCCAAGTGCACCGAGCACGTTGCGCACCTCGCGGTTTTTGCCCTCGCGAAGGCCCATTTCTATCCAGACATTGGCGCCCTGTTCGCGTTCCAACACCGCATCGATGGCGCCATAGAATACGCCATCCACCGCGATCCCATCTTTCAACGTATCCAACTTGCCTTGCGTAATGCGCCCATGCGCACGGACCCGATAACGTCGCAGCCAAGCTGTTTGCGGTAATTCGAGGATGCGTGCCAGACCGCCGTCATTGGTTAGAAGTAACAAGCCTTCCGTATTCATATCCAAACGGCCAACGCTGACAACGCGTGGTAGATCGTTTGGCAGATTGGCAAAAACCGTCGGCCGACCTTCTGGATCATTGTTTGACGTCACAAGGCCCGATGGCTTGTGATAAAGCCACAGCCTTGTGCGCTCGATTGTTGGTATCGGTTTGCCGTCGATCAGGATCTCGTCGGTTGCCCCCACATTGACCGCCGGCGATTTTAGCAATGTACCATTGAGCGTCACCCGGCCGTCAAATATCAGGGATTCTGCTTCGCGTCTTGATGCGACCCCGGCGCGCGCCAATCGCTTGGCGATCCGCTCCTGAGGTGCCTCCTGCTCGTCGTCAACAGGTGGCGTGTCTGCTCTCTCCGGCATCGCCTTGTCGCGGCCGGCGTTCTTCGGCGAAAATTTGCCATCATGGCTTTTAAACCCCCGTGAACGGCCTTCGCCACCGGGTGCGCCTTTCGGCTTCCCTTTAAAACCGCGACTTTTAAGTTCCGCACCCCTTCCCTGGCTGGGTCTTCTGCTGTTGCCGGGACGGCCGGATTTTTCACCGCTCATTGTCGGATCACTCTTCTTTGACATTTGCTGCGCGACGTATCAGGTGATTGCGCGACTTGCGAGAGAAATTACGTTGGAAACACAAGCAGCGACATTCATGGACCAAGCCTTGGCGCAGGCTAAGCAGGCGGGACAACGCGGTGAGGTGCCCGTTGGCGCGGTGCTGGTGCGAGACAATGACATTATCGCCCGCGCGGGCAACCGCACGCTTGAATTGCATGATCCAACTGCCCATGCCGAGATACTTGTTATTCGCGAAACATGCCAAGAGTTATCCACCCAGCGCCTACCCGACTGCGACCTATATGTTACGCTTGAGCCCTGTGCGATGTGTGCGGCAGCGATCTCATTTGCACGTATCAGACGGCTTTATTTCGGCGCCTCGGATCCAAAGTCTGGCGGTGTTTTACATGGCGGGCAGTTTTTTGCGCAGGCAACCTGCCACCACGCGCCAGACGTTTATTCGGGCATCGGCGAAATTGAAGCAGCTCGTTTGTTGAAGACGTTTTTCGAAGTGCGCCGTCGCCAAGCCTAGATCAAAGCCATGGTATGAGATTGCTAAGGAAGCCGCCTTCATTTTGCGCGGCCTTCAACTGCCGGGCTTTTTTCGCCTCGCTTACACCAAGATCACCCGTCGCTGCCGTATCGGCCGGAATACGATACTCAGCTGGTGGATCGGTCAAATAACGGCGCGTAGCTGCACCCGCACGCTGATTTGGGCCATCAGACGCACCCAGAGCCGCTGCCTCTGCTTGGTTTGCGATGAAGTTCGGGTCACGGCGTTCATTTTCGATGTCCGTTAAAACCCGCGCGCGGAGCTCTTCTGGTGATTCAGGCCAAGCCTCGGAAGATGACACGATGTTTTCCTGCGGTGCAGGCAGTGCCGCTGTCGTCGTCGGCTGCAAAATGTCTGCCCGGGGCGCATAATTGATTGGCTGTTTTTTTCGGCGGTCGCCTATTGAGATGGCATTACCCAAATCAGTGAACAACGCATCGCCCTGTGTTTGGTCGGTACCATATGTCGGACCAAAGCAACCTGCCAACGCAAGCGTTGCCACAAGAGCGGAAGCGGTCAGCAAGTGAGAACGATGTGTGCCCAAGTTCAATATCCCTGTTTGGCGCCTCATCAACGCGAAATGCGGCAATTTCGGGAAGCCTATATCACAGGCCACGGGTCATCGTCCACGGCCTGCGAAATTTCAGCTCATGATTGGTTAACCATGTTGTCAAGCCGGCCAAGGTTTTCAAGCTCGTGCAAAACCATTGCGTCACGCGCAGAAACATCCGGAAACCGCGTATCTGATCCCACATCTTTCGTTACCCGCCAAGAACGCGCGCACTTCTTACCTTCAGCCATGGCCGGAATGACCACAACACCGTCAACATCAGCCAACGTGAACCCGACCTGATGAGCTGGCTTTTGCGAAATATGGATATCTGACGTGATGCAGATTTCAGCCATGTCCAAGCCTTCGATAGCGGCCAAAAGGTCACTATCTGTAACGTGAACAAATGGTGCCGCTTCAAGTGAAGACCCAATGCGCTTTTCCTTGCGCTCAATCTCAAGCGCGCCGGTCACCACACGTCGGACGGTGCGCACTTTTTTCCATTTGGCCGCCAAGGCGTCATCACGCCAATGGTCAGGGCAACCTCTGAATTGCTCAAGATGCACGGATTTCGCGTTGGGATAACGCTCCTGCCACGCCTCTTCCATGGTGAAAGGGAGGATCGGCGCCATCCAAGTGACGATACGATCAAACAATTGGCTGACGACCTGCAGAGCCGCTTTGCGCTTGGTCGAAGACGGCGCTTCGCAGTAGAGCGCATCTTTGCGGATGTCGAAATAGAAGGCCGACAGCTCCAGAACCATAAAATCCAACATCTGGCGGGTGATCCGCTTGAAGTCGAAATTGTCATATCCTTCATTGACAACGCTATCCAACTCCCAGAGCCGATGGAGCATCAGGCGTTCCAGCTCTGGCATGTCCGCATAGTCAACGCTCTCGCCTTCATCATGGGCAAGCGTGCCAAGCATCCAGCGAATGGTGTTACGCAGCTTACGATAGCTATCAATGTTGGTTTGGAGGATCGTTTCGCCGAGACGCAAATCCTCAGAATAATCAGAAGTCGCGACCCACAGACGTAAAATGTCTGCACCGGACTTTTTGATCACATCCTGCGGCGTGACGACATTGCCTTCAGATTTGGACATTTTTCGTCCATCCTCGGCCATGACGAAACCATGCGTCAGCACGGCATTATAAGGGGCACGGCCACGGGTACCGGCGCTTTCAAGCAGCGAAGAGTGGAACCAGCCGCGGTGTTGGTCCGACCCTTCCAGATAGAGGTCAGCCGGCCATTTCAGATCATCACGCATTTCCAGGCAGAAGGCGTGCGTCGAGCCCGAGTCAAACCAGACATCGAGGATGTCATCGATCTTCTCCCAAGCCGCCATGTCGTCGACAAAGCCGTCGAGGAAGCGTTCCTTGGCTCCGTCCTCGTACCAGGCATCGGCGCCTTCGGCTTTGAAGGCATCCATGATGCGGGTCGACAGTTCATCGGACCGATCAAAATCCGGGCCGGGAATGATTTGGCCGGTTTCCGTGTGGCGGAAGACCGAAATCGGCACGCCCCAGGCTCGCTGGCGGCTCAACACCCAATCGGGGCGCTGTTCGATCATGGCGCGCAGGCGGTTCTGACCTTGCGCGGGCACAAAGCGTGTCTCGTCAATGGCGGCGAGCGCCGTCTGGCGCAGCGTGCCCATTTGCGAGCCCTTGCCGCCGACTACGCCATCCTTGTCCATATAGACGAACCATTGCGGCGTGTTGCGGAAGATGACCGGCTTTTTGGAGCGCCAAGAGTGCGGATATTCGTGCTTGAGACGACCGCGCGCAAAAAGGTTGTTGGCGTTGATCAACGCTTCGATCACGCGCTTGTTGGCATCACCCTTCTTACCCTTATGGTCGATGACCTGCGCGCCTTCAAAACCCGGCGCATCGGCAGTGTAAAAGCCCTTGTCGTCAACGGTGAACGGGATGGCGGTGTCGATGCCGCGCTCTTCCAGATCGCGCCCCTTGGCCATCCAGATTTCAAAGTCATCACGGCCATGGCCGGGCGCGGTGTGAACAAAGCCGGTACCAGCGTCATCGGTGACGTGATCGCCATCGAGCAGCGGGACGTCGAAATCGTAGCCTTGGCCACGCAGCGGGTGGGCGAGCGTGATACCGGACAGTTCATCACTCTTCACGTCACGCACGCGATTGAACTCCAGTTTCGCTTTTTCAAAACACTCTGGGGCCAGTCTGTCAGCAAAGATAAGCTTGTCGCCGGGTTGAGGACCGAAGTCATTTTCAGCCGCCGTCACTTCATAAAGGCCATAGCTGATTTTGCCGGAGAAACAGACAGCGCGGTTACCGGGAATGGTCCAAGGTGTCGTCGTCCAGATGACGACAGAGGCCTCGTTCAATTCGTCCGAACCAGCAACGATCGGGAATTTCGTCCAGATCGTATCACTCTCGTGGATCGCATATTCCACCTCGGCTTCGGCCAAGGCTGTCCGCTCAACGACCGACCACATGATCGGTTTTGAACCACGGTAAAGTTGGCCGGATGAAGCAAACTTCATCAATTCGCCGGCAATGATCGCCTCGGCTTCATAGGCCATGGTGAGATAAGGGTTTTTGAAGTCGCCGGTTACGCCAAGGCGTTGGAACTCTTCAGTCTGCACGCCCACCCAGTGGGTCGCGAAATCCCGACATTCCTTGCGGAATTCGTTGATCGGCACTTCGTCCTTGTCGCGGCCCTTGGCGCGGTACTGCTCTTCGATCTTCCACTCAATCGGCAAGCCATGGCAATCCCAGCCGGGCACATAGTTGGAATCATAACCACGCATCTGAAATGAGCGGGTGATCAGATCTTTCAGAATTTTATTGAGGGCGTGACCGATGTGCAGATTGCCGTTCGCATAGGGTGGGCCATCATGCAGGATATATTTTTCGCGGCCTTTTGCGTCGTCGCGCAACGCTTGGTAGAGGTCCATCTCCTGCCAGCGTGCGATGATTTCGGGCTCTTTCTTCGGCAGGCCCGCGCGCATCGGAAAGTTCGTCTGCGGCAGGTTCAGCGTTTTGGAATAGTCGATTTTGTTCTCGGTGGCGTCGGTCATTTGCAAAGTCCGTGCGGCCGCATGGGATACGGCAAAATTATTGTGTGTCTGATGGAGAAAGTGCGCCCTTTAAGCAAGCGCGAAATCCCGGCCCCGCAGCGCTTAATTGAAGCGGCGGGCCGGGCCCATAATTCGATTGATGCGTATCATCTTCATCACAGGTCGCCGTCTAGCAGGATGAACTGCCGGTGTGAACCATTTAATCTTCAACTCGGCGATCCAGTTTCTCATAGATCACCTTGCGCATGATGGCGGTTATAGCACCGGGGAAAACACGCCCAATAAATGCAAAAGTCTTGGCCGCGCTGCCGGGAAGAGATGCTGCCTTGCCTGCCTGCAGGTCTTTTAGGATCAGCGCTGCAGCATCTTTGGGCTTCATGCGCTTTTCGGCGCTTGCGCCTTCGGGTGCATGGCGGGCGGCATGTTCCGTTTGCAGCGGTCCGGGATAAGCGACTGTCACGCTGATTTTGTTCGTCTTCTTCCAAACCTTGGTAATAGATTTCGCATAGATGGCGACAGCGTCCTTAGACGCGCCATAGCTCGCTGCCCCCGGATAGCCGGTAAAGTGCGACAGGGACGAAACGAAACATATGTCCCCACCATCGACGATATGGCCTGAAGCTTTCAAAGCCGCGCAAAGCGTAATCGGTGCAACCGCATTGACCTCAAGAACGCGTGCGTGGGCTTCAGGCTCTATTTCTTCGAATTGCCCGGTTGCGGAGATGCCCGCGTTAAAGACAAGCAAATCAAACGGCTCTTCTTTTGCCAAAACGGCAATCAGCGCATCGACTTCCTGCCGGTTGGACAAGTCGCATGTGTGATGATGAAAAGGTGCGCCGACCTCTAACCGGTTGCGATCGACGGTGGTCACGGCAACGCCTTGCGCTTGAAGCGCCTCCGCCATCGCACGGCCAAGCCCTTGATAAGCACCTGTCACCAGCGCGCGCTTTGTCATCGCAGACGCCTCGCGGTTTGTGCGCCGCCTGCCCAAGCGCGAACAAACGCCAGGGATTGCGGTGATCGGCCATTGGCAATGGCGCCTTCCAGCATCCCGGCCATTTGGTCGGCACCGATGAACAACGCACCCACCTTGCCGGGATCATAGCCGGCCTTTGCGTGCATTTCAGTCTTTGTGGGACCAGGATGCACCGCCTGCACCGTAACTGAGCCGCGCCACTCGGAGCGCAAAGCTCGCGCCAACCCGTTCAATCCTGCTTTGGATGCCGCGTACGTGGGAAACATGCCTTGGCCTTTGTGTGCGACCGAACCAACAAGGGTCAGCGTCCCGTTTGCCTTGGACAGCCAAGGATATAGCGCCCGCACGATTAGCACCGGCGCTGTCAGGTTGGTATCGAGTGTCTCTCGGATCAGATCGACACTCTCTGTGCCATCTTCCACAACGGTGCCAACTCCCGCGTTCAGCACCGCATTGTCGAGCTTTAGCCAGCCGAGTTTCAATAGGCCCTGCGCAATAGCCTTTGCACATCCGGCGGGATCGGAGTGATCGGCTTGAATGTAGACGACGCCATCCGGCAGCAATGCCCCGGCCTCTACTTCGTTACGCCGTCCAATGGCGAGCACATCATGACGCCCGCAAAGCCGCTGGGTGAGCGCCAATCCAATGCCGCTTGTCGCGCCGGTGATCAGGATCTTTCGGCGCTTTGCCAATTTATAGCTCTCCGGCAAATGTCAATTTGGCATCAAGGTCCGAAAGGGGACGGAGAATGGCAAGAATCTCTCGCGCCACGTCGGCGTCCCTGTCCATCTGCGTTTTCAAGGCGTCCAACCCATCGAACTTTTCTTCGCCGCGAAGATAAGCGACCAGAGAAACCGTGCAGAGCTCACCGTAGAGATCATCGTCAAAATCAAAGACAAATGTCTCCAGCAACGGCGCGCCGTCTTCATCCACCGTCGGTCGTCTGCCATAGCTTGCAACTCCGTCGTGGATCGTTCCGTCTGCGCGATGAAAGCGTACCGCGTATATGCCATGGGCGAGCGGTGTGCCTTCGGGCAGCGCCATGTTCGCGGTGGGATACCCCAATGTACGGCCCAATTGCTTGCCAGCTGTGATCGGTGCGGTCACACGGTAATGGTAGCCTAAAAGACGATTGGCTCCGGTAAGATCACCAGCAGCAAGCGCTTCGCGGATCCGGCTGGACGAAATAACCTCGGCTTGATCATCGCGAAAAGCGTCAACCAGCGTCACTTCAAATCCATGGCGGGCTCCCGCCTCTAACATGAAGGCCGGTCCGCCTCCCCTTTTAGCGCCGAAATGGAAGTCGAAACCGGTCACCACATGTTGTGCCTTAAAACCGTCGACGAGAATGTTGGAGATAAAGTCTTCGGCCGTTAATGCTGAGAACGTTTTGGTGAACGGCTGTTCGACCACGGCATCGAAACCGACGGCACCTAAAAGTTGCGCTTTCTGGTCAGCGGGCGTTATGCGCGGCAAAAGAGTATCGGGCCGAAAAAACTGTCTCGGGTGTGGTTCAAAGGTCAGTGCAATGCGAGGACCGCTAATCCCAGCGTTGATAGCCCGTGACAAAACCGACTGATGCCCCAAATGCACGCCATCAAAATTTCCAATCGCGACGATACCGTCGGTGAAAGGAGCGTGCAGTTCTTCAAAGCCCGTAAAACGCTTGATCGCCATTGTTACCGATTATGCGAGTTTGGTCATCAAGGCGACCGGTTTAGCGCCAAAATCGTCAAGAAATGCATGTACCTTCTCAAGGTCAGGTGCGCCGTGATCGCCATATTCGCGCGCATGGATGCCATCGGTGACAAAAAGCAAATCATAGCCATTGTCCATGGCACCCTTTGCATCAGTTGTAATACCGTCACCGATAACCAGTGTTTGCGCTTTGGTCACCTCGGCACCACGCGCCTCAGATGCCAGTTTCATCGCCAACTCGTAGATCGGCCGGTGAGGTTTTCCAGCGATTAGCGTGCGACCGCCCATGAGGCCGTACCGGCGCGCCAGTGCTCCGGCACAATAGACCAATCGGTTACCGCGCTCGACGACGATGTCAGGGTTGGCGCAGATGAAAGGCAAGTTCCGCCCGCGCAAACGCATCAGCATCTCTTCGTAATCGTCAGGCGTTTCGCTTTCGTCATCGTAAAGGCCCGTGCAAACGATAGCGCTGGCTTCAAACTCGTCGACCAGATCTACATCCAAACCATCAAACAGTGCTAGATCGCGGTCCGGACCGAGGTGAAACTGGCGGCGGGGGGCATCTGCGATGAGTACCTGGGTTACATCACCCGAGGTGGCGATCGCGTCATACGCCTCTTCTGGAACACCCAAAATACCAAGCTGCTGGCGCACACCAGGGTGTGGACGCGGTGAATTGGTCAGGAGAACAACAGTTTTTCCTGCCTTGCGCGCAGCAATCAGCGCTTTGGACGCCGCGCTCCACGCGGTTTGTCCGTTGTGTAAAACACCCCAGACATCACACAAGATCACATCATAGCGGGACGATACTTCGCCAAAATCGCCGACCAGTTCCATCTCGCTCGTTCCTTTCTTGCGTTTGCGCCGAGCGGTTAACCCAACGTTTTCACCGTGTCACCAGTTTTGGATTACCGAAGTCAACAATTTGCACGTAATGAAGCAAAAGGCTTTGTGTAGGGGTGGAATGATTCGCATCTTAGGTTTTTTGATGGTTGCAGTGAGCTTGGCGATGGGTGCTGTCGCCGCAGCTTCATTATTGCTTCCAGACCAGTTAGCCAATTTTGCCCTTTTTCCAGAATCGTCGTTGCTAAACAGTTTGTTGGCGATCGTAGGGGCCCTGATATTTATTGTCGGCGTTCAGTTCATCAGCCGCAAACCGCGGGCGGAACCGGTTGCCGACATCGGTGCGCGTGAAAGTCTGCGTATGGCTACACGAGCCATTGAAGATGCGCGCGCTGATAGAGTGTCAAAAACGAAATCTGAAGCTGACCCGGATTCCCGCCAAAAAGTGGGTCTTTCTGAGGATGCGCAACCTTCCCATTTTGGCCAAGCGCCAATGCGGCGAGAAAACAAAACAATACCGGACGTCGTAAACGGTTCAGCCACCGATCGGCAGGAACCTTCGAACAAACCGGCCGATGAGATAGGTTCAACCGCTTTTGAGCCCGAATTGTATTTCGATCCTTTTGTTGATTTGGAAAGCGGTCGAGTATCCTATTATCAAGTTTGCAGAAAACGAATAACGCCACCGCGTCAGCGACCCAGTTACATACGTCACCTCGTTTCAAAGGACAGTGAGGCAAGCGCTGTATTTGATCGCAGCCTGATCGAGCAAACCATTGCTGCTTCGCGGCAAGTTTTCGCGTCATTGGGTGATGAATGCTATTTGATGGTTCCCTGCGGCCATGATCTGTTGGAAAACGATCAGCATTGGACCGCTTTGGAGCAGCTGTTTGCCGCGCAGGCCTCGCTTATTCGAGGCCTCATTTTTCTTGCAGACAGCAAAACACTTGGGCGCGCTGACAACAAGGCGTTTGGGCGATTGGCAAAGCTACACCAGCAGGGCGGTGCCATTGCATGCCATGGTCTTCACCTTAACCTTGAAACGGCTGACATCGAATTTCTGTCCGACTTGGAGGGTGTCGTTGTTGGTCTAGAAGAGGCCTTTCGCGCCGCCAGCACCCCCGACTTGGCAGATCCAGCGGCAATATCTGCCTTTGAATTCTTCCAGCGTGAAAAAATGATGTTTCTAATGAACAACATCACCACCGAGGGCGACGCGGCAGACGCTATCGATCTCTTCGCACAATATGGCGCAGGCCCTTTTTTTGGTGGCCCGCGTAGTCTGTTGCAACAAATTTGAAGGCGTCAAGGTTTGACGTAGGTCGAACTATCCCAGCACTTCTCGGTGAAGTAATCGTTGTTAGCTGAGTCTTCGACCAGATTTAGCGCGGTCACGAAACGCAGCGGGAAGTATTTGTCGAGCTCGACCTCTTTGTGGGTCTGATTCTCTTTTTCGCTGTAGTCAAAAATACCCAAATAGTTGATAGCTGGCGCAATGAACAGGCGCGCTTCGATCCACACATATTCAAGACCGTCAATTCTCAGGCCATTGGGCGTGTCGACGTACTCGCCGGGACCATAATGCTTCTTCTTATCAATATTATCCATGTCCTGGCCGGTTCGATAATAGCTCCAGTTCACTTTGGAATCGAACGAACCATCGGGTTGTTCCTCAACCTGCATCATGTGGATAATAAAGCGGAAATCCAATGCACCGCTCTCGTCGAAAGAAACGCCGCTACCCTTTTCTGGCCGCCGCGCCCAATTGCCCGCGGCGTAAGAGTCATAAACCAACTCTGAAATGGTATCGAGGCGACCGCAGGTAACATCGGTCGTCTGGCCCGACATGATATCGCCCAACGCATAATAGTGGCGCGTACCACGCTTATACTGGGTGTATACGGTTCCAGCGTCCCACGTCAGGAACGCCATCGCGGCAAATGTCGGCAGGATGAATGCCATTTCGACCGAAACCGATGCTCGGGAGTTGGCCCCAAAAACGTAAAACCTGCGCTTCAGCCATTTGCGGAAGCTGAACACTGAAAATGCCATACCCTAGGGCTCCGTCATAAATGTCAAACCAGCGGTGATGGTGAGGTCATCTTTGCCAAAAATTGCTTCAGTGAAGAGGATATTGGGAAAGGTTACCGACGCCTCGACACGCATGAGTGTTTCCGGCGAACCAAGCGAGAGTTCATCACCATCTGCGGAATTGGTGTAGGAGTTGTAATCTGTATCGAACGTTTGAACAAAAATATCGGTGTTGTTTTTGCAGTCTGGTACAGAGACGCTTTTACAAATCTCAGCGCGCAGAAAATCCTCGATGGAGTAGTCATCGTACTCATCCTGCGCAAAGACGTTGTAAATTTCCTTCGTGCGGATGTCGTAAATGACATCCTCGATCGCGCGTTGCACCGAGGCGTTCTGATAGACGAAGTTGCTGATTTCAAAGACGGCTGTGAGCAACGCAAAAAACAGCGGTGAGAGAATTGCAAATTCAATCGACGACACGCCATCCTTGGCGCTTAAAAGCTTTCGAAGCGTAATCATCATGGTTCCGCCTTAGACACGATTGGGAGACCGTATCAGCTTCTGGTTTCGGAACCGTTTTTCAAATTGGTTGAATTTGAGCAAACGCAATAACTGAAGAGTAAGCCAATTCTGGCATACCGGCATGATCAGTTTTTCGTTCGGCGGAACTTATCATGAAGAAAAGTATTATTAAGCGTTTCCTAAAAGAAGAAAGCGGCACCGCATACATCATGGCTTCGATTGCCGTTGTGCCAATGTTTGGATTCGCAGCCTTGGCCGTCGATTACTCAAACATCGACCGTGCCAAAACTGACTTGGAAACCACAACACAAATGGTCGCCCTACACGTGGCCAAGCGGGTTGCTCTCAACCCAGACATGGAGAGCTCCGAGCTAATCGAGGAAGGACGCAACCTGATGAGCTCGGTTTCGGACCTGACAATCTCGACCGACCCCAGCGACGGTGGGTTGTTTTCTGTCGATATGACATCTGGAAAGGTCCAGATTGTCGCAAAAACCGATATTGATACGCACTTCATGCACATGTTTGGCTACGATGTCGTTTCGCCGATAGTGCGTACACAGGCACAGTTTGGTCGCCAGGACGTGGAAGTGGCGATCGCGATCGATAACTCCGGCTCAATGGGCGGCAATGGGGGGACCGATGCTGACGGAAACAGCTTGACGAAGATCCAAGCTGCAAAGCAGGCTGCCTACGCGCTTATCGACGCTGCATCCGCTGCAGTGAGCGGGCAGTCCAACGCTACGGTGAAATTCTCGATCGTACCGTGGGACAATATGGTTTCGTTACCCAATGACGAAATGCGCAGCGGTGCGTCTGCATCTGCAGGTGTGAATTCCGGGACTTGGGAAGACTGGATCGACTGGGACGGATATTCTTCGATCCACTTTAACTATTTGGCACCGTTCAAGCTCAACCAGGGCGACATGTACTATGCCATGTACGAGAACTGCTCCAGCAACTGCGATGAGTGGGGTGATTATGATCCTGCGAAACTCGTTGACTACCTTGAAGCCGACAACATGCTTGAGGATGATGGCGACGGCATCAATGTTCAGGCTTTGGCTGCGAAATCGAATATGGGTTTGGTGACCCGCAAGGATGTGTTCGACTGGACTAATACAGCGTTCAAAGGATGCTTTGAACATCGTGCGGGCGACTATCGCTATACGGTCGATGAACCGACAACATCCACTTGGTCAAACCCGTCTTTGGACCCCAATTTTGACGGTGACTCACTTTATGTGCCGATCATGGCGCCGGACGAGTCTGACTCACACAGCGGTTCCAACAACTACATCAACGACCAAGGTGGCTCCAGCGACCACTCTGATGGTCAAACCGGGTCCGGTAATAGCGACGATTGGGAAATCGACAATTACGAGGACGCCCGTGTGTACAACAGCGCGAAGTACCACAACATGTCGAGCAGCGACCTGTACACAACAAGCAGCCGTAACCCGAACGGGAAATGTGATATAGCATCGGTATTGCCACTAAGTGACGATATTGCCGGCCTGACGGCATCGACCTCCGGTCAAAACGGTGATGTGAAACAAGCTATCGACTCTATGTACGCCGGCGGCAACACTGACGTTACCCTTGGCCTGCTTTGGGCGATGAACACACTGACGCCTTGGGAGCCAATCGCTAGTGGTGGTGAGTTTGACGAGACACAGAAAGTTCTCGTGGTTATCACAGATGGTGACAACGTGCCTGCCAACTCGTCGCAGTGGGATGACTCCTATTCGTCGCTCCAATACCCGAAAGACAACGTGTTTGGTCTCTATAACGGAAGCTATTCAAGCTCCAAAGCGATCGACATGTTTGACGACGGTACGGAAGCACTGTGCACCGAGATCAAGCAAAAAGGCGTGACAGTCTACTTTGTCTCATTTGACAACAACAGTAGTCGAGCAAATGCTCTGTCCAACCACTGCGCTTCACGTGATGATACAGCCATTTCGGCAACAAACTCCGCAGAACTGATCGCCGCCTTTGAAAAGATTGGCGACGACATCGGCAAGCTGCGTCTGACCGCATTCGACGACGAGTGATCGTGTAGAATGGTTGCAAAGACTAACCCCGGCCTTCAAGCCGGGGTTTTTTGTTTAAGCCGAAAAGGCTGCGCCTTGACATGCCATGTCATGCCCACTATTTGCGCCTCGCTAGCACTCACCACTAACGAGTGCTAGCGCGCCAATGGGCGCGACGGGAAACAACCATTTCAAAGGTAAAACTCATGGCAGAGATGAACTTTCGTCCGCTGCACGACCGCGTTGTCGTTCGCCGCGTTGACTCAGAAGAAAAAACATCCGGTGGCATCATCATTCCTGACACCGCAAAAGAAAAGCCACAGGAAGGCGAAGTTGTCGCTGTTGGCAATGGCGCACGCGATGACAGTGGCAAAATCGTCGAACTCGACGTTAAAGCCGGCGACCGCGTTCTATTTGGCAAATGGTCAGGCACCGAAGTCAAGCTGAACGGCGAAGACCTGTTGATCATGAAAGAAAGCGACATCATGGGCATCATCGGCTGATTGCCGACGCTCATCCAAATCCGCTTTTCAATCTAATAAAATCGGGGCCCCGCCCCAAGGAGTATTAAAATGGCAGCTAAAGAAGTCATCTTCGGCCGTTCGGCACGTGAGCGCATGCTGGCTGGTGTCAACATTCTCGCCGACGCCGTAAAAGTAACACTTGGCCCGAAAGGCCGTAACGTTGTTTTGGACAAGTCATTTGGCGCACCACGCATCACAAAAGATGGTGTTTCTGTCGCCAAGGAAATCGAACTGGAAGACAAGTTCGAAAACATGGGCGCACAAATGCTGCGCGAAGTCGCGTCAAAGACAAACGACATTGCCGGTGACGGTACCACAACTGCTACAGTTTTGGCACAGTCCATCGTTCAGGAAGGCCACAAGGCTGTCGCTGCTGGCATGAACCCAATGGACCTGAAGCGCGGCATCGACATGGCTGTTGCTGAAGTCGTTAAAGACGTCCTCGCAAAGGCAACAAAAATCAAAACTTCCGAGGAAGTTGCCCAGGTTGGCACCATCTCTGCCAATGGTGACAAGCAAATCGGTGAAGACATTGCCGAAGCCATGCAAAAGGTTGGCAACGAAGGCGTCATCACTGTTGAAGAAGCCAAGACAGCTGAAACAGAGCTGGAAGTTGTTGAAGGCATGCAGTTCGACCGTGGTTACTTGTCACCTTACTTCGTGACAAACCCGGAAAAGATGATCGCTGATCTGGAAGATCCGTTCATCTTGATCCACGAGAAAAAGCTTTCAAACCTGCAAGCTATGCTTCCGATCCTTGAGTCGGTTGTACAGTCCTCACGTCCGCTCCTGATCATTGCTGAAGATGTTGAAGGCGAAGCGCTTGCGACATTGGTGGTCAACAAGCTGCGTGGCGGCCTGAAAATTGCTGCTGTTAAAGCACCGGGCTTCGGCGATCGCCGTAAAGCGATGCTCGAAGACATCGCGATCCTGACAGGCGGCACCGTGATCTCTGAAGATCTCGGCATCAAACTCGAGAACGTTTCTCTCGAGATGCTCGGCACAGCCAAGAAAGTTGAGATTTCAAAAGAGAACACAACAATCGTCGATGGCGCGGGCCAGAAGTCTGACATTGAAGGCCGCGTTGCCCAGATCAAAGCGCAGATCGAAGAAACCTCTTCCGATTACGACCGTGAGAAGCTGCAAGAGCGCCTCGCAAAACTCGCCGGCGGTGTTGCTGTCATCCGTGTTGGCGGCGCTACTGAAGTTGAAGTTAAAGAGAAGAAGGACCGCGTTGACGATGCATTAAACGCGACACGCGCTGCCGTTGAAGAGGGCATTGTTCCTGGCGGTGGTACAGCTCTTCTTCGCGCTTCAAAATTCATCGACGCCAAAGGCGAAAATGCTGATCAAGAAGCTGGCATCAACATCGTACGCCGTGCTCTGCAGGCCCCTGCCCGTCAGATCGCTGCGAACGCCGGTGAAGAAGCTTCTGTTATCGTAGGCAAAATCATGGACGAGAACAAAGCTGCTTACGGCTTTAACGCCCAAACAGGCGAGTTCGGTGACATGATCGGGCTCGGCATTGTCGATCCGGTGAAAGTTGTTCGCACAGCATTGCAAGATGCGGCATCGGTTGCTGGCCTGTTGATCACAACAGAAGCGATGATTGCTGAACTGCCACAGAAAGATGCACCAGCTGCACCGGGCGGTATGCCTGACATGGGCGGCATGGGCATGATGTAATCCAATCAGCGCAAGTTGGTTGAACGAAAGGCCGCCTCCGGGCGGCCTTTTGCGTTTTGAAGCTTGCCCATGTTTCCCTGATGGTTTGG
>JBCBYO010000013.1:0-44702 GCA_039815825.1 Pseudomonadota bacterium | reverse complement strand
AAGTTGGTTGAACGAAAGGCCGCCTCCGGGCGGCCTTTTGCGTTTTGAAGCTTGCCCATGTTTCCCTGATGGTTTGGACCGGCAAGCGGCCCAAACTGGCGGCATGGGCATGATGTAATCCAATCAGCGCAAGTTGGTTGAACGAAAGGCCGCCTCCGGGCGGCCTTTTGCGTTTTGAAGCTTGCCCATGTTTCCCTGATGGTTTGGCCCGGCAAGCGGCCCAAACTGGCGGCATGGGCATGATGTAATCCAATCAGCGCAAAGTTGGTTGAACGAAAGGCCGCCTCCGAGCAGCCTTTTTTGTTTTCCCGGGACAGTGTTAGAAGGCCAAGAAGATCACCAATTAAACGAAGAACATGGCAACCCAATTCTCAGGCCCGGAGCTCGCTCGGCATCTCGACCGAATTAAACGGCCCGACAGGCGCACAATTATCAATCTGTCAGAGGTTGATGAGAGCGCTTATGCGCTTCGAACGAGTTACCAGCCGCTTCACCCAGCCAGAGGCGTGAACCCGCACAGCAACCAATTCGAACCACCCATTCAGCCACAGTGTTTTTTTCTTTTGAAGCTGCAGGATGCCTATATTGGCGACAATGTTGTGTTCGACGACGGGCAGTATTTTTCCTTTGGCAGATGGTGGGCGGGACCGGACGCCTCTCTTTACCGCGAGACTGAAACCGTCAGCCATGTTGAAGCCGCTGTTCTCGTTTCGGCGTGGATGGGTGCCGCGTTTCAGCATTTTATTTTGGATGGGATAGCACCGCTGGCGATGGTTTTGGATTGGCTTGAACTGCCGCAAAACAAGAACATAAGGATCGCCAGCCACTATAAGGACGCACCGTTTGCCCGTTGGTTTTGGCAAATCATGGGCTTAACCGAACGGATTGTCGACAAACCTATCAATGCACTGGAGAGGTACGTTCTGCATGCGAACCATGTTTACTTCCCTCATTTCTCACCTGTGTCCCCAATGTCGCGCCTTTATCCCCGGGCAACACTCCGGCCAGTACAACAACGGTTGGGTTTGCGGGAGCTGAGCCCCCGGGATTTGATTATCTACGTTACAAGACAAGATACAAACCGGTCGGTAACAGGAGAGGAAATCCTCCTGAATCGACTTGGTCGCATCGCCTCAGAACAGGATCTGAAACTGGTTGTTTTCAAGAGCGTGGGGGATTGGGACGCTGATCGAGCCCTTTTCAAGCGTGCCAAAATTGTTATGGGCCCGCACGGCGCTGGGCTCGCCAATATAGTATTTTGCCAACCGGAAACGCACGTCGTTGAGTTTATCACACCGTCTGACGGCAGAGTACTCGACAATCCAGGTCGCTATCTTGGCTATTATGGTTTGTCGCAAGCAGCCGGCCATCACTATTGGAACGTAGAACCGGAGAGTTTTGATTTTGATGCTCCAGCTATGTCCGTATCATTTCCTGATGTAGAGCGGATCATGGAACGGATTTTGTCCGACGGTGACGGTTTTTGAAACCCACCAAATTAGCGGTGACCTTGCTGCAAAATCAGCTCGACCCATTGCGCAGCAGCATAAAACTTGTATGCAGGCCCTTTCTTCCTCCCAAAAAAAGCCAAATCATGATCCGCTCAGCCCTAACAGCCTTCGCCGACAATCTGTCTGGCGACAATCAGCGTTTACCCACCGCGCAATTTACACCTGACGTTCTCAAAACTGAATTGCTCGCCGGGCTAACAGTCGCCCTAGCGTTAGTGCCCGAGGCGGTGGCCTTTGCATTTGTTGCAGGCGTTCATCCTTTGGTTGGCCTTTATGCTGCCTTCCTGGTTGGGTTGATTACGGCGATCTTCGGCGGGCGGCCCGGCATGATTTCTGGTGCGACCGGGGCACTTGCAGTTGTGATGGTCGCTCTGGTTGCCGAACATGGTGTCGAATATCTCTTCGCAACCGTTGTCCTAATGGGTATTTGGCAAATACTCGCGGGCATATTTCACTTGGGTCGCTTCATTCGCCTCGTACCGCATCCGGTCATGCTTGGCTTTGTGAACGGCTTGGCGATTGTCATTTTCCTCGCACAGCTCTCACAATTTCAGGTGCCGGGAACAGCCGACAGTGCCGGGCATGGCATGGCCAATGGCGAGTGGTTATCAGGTGTGCCGCTGGCGATCATGCTGACCCTTGTTGGACTGACCATGGTGATCATCTGGGCGGCACCCAAAATCACAACTGCCGTACCTGCGCCCCTGATGGGAATTGGGATTGTGGCCGCTATCGTGATCTTGTTTGGTTTGGATGTGCCGCGTGTTGGCGACATGGCATCAATCGAAGGTGGATTGCCGATGTTCCACATTCCGGCGGTTCCACTTAACCTCGAGACGCTCCAAATCATCCTGCCCTATGCGGTTATTTTGGCAGCTATCGGCTTGATCGAAAGCCTACTGACCTTGAACTTAGTCGGTGACATTACAGGCCAACGTGGCGGCGCCTCCAAAGAATGCTGGGCACAAGGATTGGCTAATGGAGTGACCGGTTTTTTTGGAGGCATGGGCGGTTGTGCGATGATCGGCCAGTCGATGATCAACGTGAAATCGGGCGGCCGAACACGCCTTTCCGGCATTTCGGCAGCGCTATTCTTACTCGTCTTCATTCTCTTTGCATCACCGATGATCGAGCAAATCCCATTGGCGGCGCTTGTGGGCGTTATGTTTATGGTCGTCATCGGTACGTTTGCCTGGAACTCGCTTACCATCATGCGCAAAATTCCACGCGTAGACGCGTTCGTGATCATTCTTGTTACGGTAGTTACCGTGATGACCGATTTGGCCATGGCCGTCATCGTCGGTGTTATCGTTTCGGCACTGGCTTATGCTTGGCAGAATGCCACCAGAATATCAGCAAGCACACATGTGACGCCAGAAGGTTCTAAGGTCTATGCAGTGCACGGTCCCCTTTTCTTTGGATCAGCTGACGGATTTTCCGAACTCTTTGACCCCGCAAACGACCCTTCTCTTGTCACTATCGACTTTCTGAATTCGCGCGTTGCCGACCAGTCAGCCCTTCAGGCAATTGAGTCAATTGCGATGAAATATGAGGCCGAGGGGAAAATGTTGCAGTTGAAGCATTTGTCCCGCGATTGCCATTATTTGTTGAAACGAGCGGGCCAATTGATCGTCGATAGTGATGATGATCCCGATTATGGTGTCGCCGTCCACTACGGAATTCGAACGGGTAGTTTTGGCGCTGGTCACTAACCAAGATTTGGGCACGGGAACAAACCCGCTGACACCCAGATCCTAGGTCGAACTCGAGCAAATAGCGCATTTTGAGGCGGAGCTTACGGTTGCCACAACGCGTCGCGTTTTGGAAAGGTTAGCCCGTAAGGCGGTGATCCTCGGCACTCGTCGGTTCGAGCGAGCTGGTTTCCATATGGTTTTTAAGCAATAGCGCGCCAACGGCATCTTCAGGGATTGCTGAAGAGAAGAAATATCCCTGGAATTGGTCGCATTGAATGGTTTTCAGGAAGTCGACCTGAGCCCTTGTTTCGACGCCCTCGACAGTGATTGATATATCCAAATCTTCGCTGAGCGTGGAGATCGCCCGCATTATCGCAACCGCCTTGCGATCAGTTTCGATGTCCTGGATGAACGATTTGTCGATCTTGAGCCGGTCAAACGGGAACTTGGTCAGATAAGATAGGCTGGAATAGCCGGTTCCAAAATCGTCCAGAACTATGGATACGCCTAGCTCTTTGAGACTCTGCAATCGCGTCGCAACATCCAAGGTGTCCGCCACCATCAGCGATTCTGTAATTTCAACCTCTAGGCGGCTGGGATCAAAGTCATACTCTTTGATGGCCGATTTAATGTCTTCGACAATTTCCGAGCGCATAAAGTGTGCTGCCGAAATATTGACGGCGACAGCGACATCATCCGCCCAGTGTTGCGCGATCCCACAAGCGCGAAAAAGGGTCCAACGACCGATGTCAACGATGAGGTTTGATTGTTCGGCGAGCGGAATAAACTCGTCGGGCGAGATCGGTCCGCGCAACTTGTGATCCCAGCGAATAAGCGCCTCGAAACAGACGATTTTTCCACTTGTGGTGCAAACCTTGGGCTGGAAGTACATGCTGAATTCGTCTTGCTCCAATGCCATCCGCATCTCTAGCTCGAGGAGCCGCTTTTCGCGCTGCTCTGAATCCATACGACTTTCGAAGAAGCGGAACAAACCACGTCCGTCTTCCTTTGCGCGGTAAAGTGCCAAATCCGCGTTTCGAAGCAGCTGTTCTGGGCGCGCGCCATGTTGCGGAGCCAAAGCAATACCAATACTCGCTCCAACGGCGGCAACGTGGGTGTCGAATTCGTAGGGACGCGATACACTTTCTACTATTCTGGCTGCAAACCGGGCCGCTGCAAGCGGGTCGCTGTTCTGATGGAACAGGATTGCAAATTCATCGCCGCCAAGTCGAGCCACGTCATCGCCCTTGCGCACAATTTTGGAAAGCCTCGCGGACACCATCTTCAGAAGCTCGTCGCCCGTGTGGTGGCCATAGGTATCGTTGACGAGTTTGAACTTATCCAGATCAAGAAACATCAAGATAAATGGTGTGCCGTTGCGATCCAGTTCTTTAACAGCTGCGTTTAACTTTGATGAGAAACTCGGGCGGTTCAAAAGGCCGGTCAAGCTGTCGTAGTGCGCCATTTCAACGATACGGCTTTCAGCGGTTTTTTGCTTAGTCACGTCAGCGCCAGCGCCAATATATCCGCAGAACATACCCGACTTGGAGAAAACAGGTTTGCCGCTAACTTGAATCCAGGTGGGCCCACCTTTTTGGTTGATGCAAAGGTTCAGTTGGCGAAATGGCTTACGCCGGCTGACAGCTTTGGTGAATGTACTCATGTCGCTTGCACTGCGTTCAACCACATTGGAGATGTGTTGAAGCCCCTTGAGGGAACTCAAATCTGTATCGTCATCGACGCGCAGAGCCGAAAGGAGTTCATCTGATGCTTTGACAATGTGACCATGCTTGTCTGTTTCCCAGAACCATTCATGCGCAGATTCTTCATAATCAGAGAGTTTTTGGCCCAGCTGTTCGGAGGATTCCCTCTGCGCCAGCTCGCCTGCCACCTGCTTTACGAATTGACGTGCATTCACAAGAGCCATTCCCGGAACAACCAAAACGTAACCCAGTAAAAGCGCGAGAACGCCTGAAGATTCAAGGATCGACAAATGTGGGACGAGTACAGTGGCTATTGCGATTGCTGTTACAACCACAAAAATAATAACCGCCTGCGCGAAATGTGAGAAAATGAAGACTGATATCAATAAACTGGCACATACAATGATGCCCAGCGTGAACGCATGATTTTGCGCTGCCTCGATACCTGTTAGCACAATAAGCGCGCCCCCCCAGACGCTGGCCGCTGCAAGGGTCATTGTTAGGTATACACGTGACTTAAGCGCACCGGCCGGTTCTACTTTCCGGTTTGCTCGAACGATCAACTTCGACCCAGGCAGGCCGCAAAACAGTGTCTGGGTCAAGACGGCGATGATAGATATCGCGAGCAACTTGAAAAAAGCGTCAGAGTCCAGAGACGCCACTAACAAAATTATGCCGGTTGCGATTGTGCCAACCAGTGAAAAGGGAACCAAATCCGCAATGGACTGCAATTGCGCGCCGCGTACCATCTTGCGGTGCGCAGACGGCAATTGAGCCAATCCGGTAGTCCGATCGACCCAGCGATAAACTTTCGCAAGCCAAGAAAACATTTAGTTCCAGTTCCCTACTTCAGGTGAGCGTGCACCACGGACTGTAAACATACAGTGGCACTTGAACCCTATTGGCGGGAAAAACGATAGTGACGGTAAATTACGCCTTAAAGCCGTAGTCTCATTGCGGTTGTTGCAGGTTGTGTTTCTATCAACCGTAAGTCTTAGCGTTGAATTCACTTCCCCCGCCTAAATTGACCATGTTCGGGGGAACAGAATGTTTAATAACCTAACATCGGGGACGCCGATGATCGGTGGATCGTCCGCCGATCGGAGCGACGCTGAGCAAAAAAGCAGAAAAGAAAGTAAGATGGGTGATGCGTCAAACGACCAAGCGCACAGGGCCCATCGGCTTTTGGTTTTCGAACATGACCCCGAAGCGACAAACATAATTGTTAAGCTCGCGGAGCGCTGCCACTTTGAGACGTTCGCCACGACCGACGGGCGCGGTGTTATGAATTTGGTTTCGGCGCTTGAACCCCAAATCTTGGTGATCGGTCTTGGCGCGCCCAACGCCAATGCCAGTGAACTTCTGTCTTTACTGGCATCGTCGGGATATCAAGGGCTCTGCATCATTGTGTGCGAACACACTCCCCCTGAACTTGCGCGTGTTTGTGAACACTGTCGTGCAGCTGGCCTGAATGAACCAACTATAATCTTCAAACCGATCGACAAGTCTTTGTTGCGCGACCTGTTGGTAGAATATGGGCACGGTTTAAACTTGGCCGCGTGATCATTTTCGATCAGCTAATCACCCATCAACCCGGAGCCAAGGGCAGGCGATTACACTGCAACGATATTATGACGGGGACCATAAGGGAAACCAGTGATGTTACGGGCTGATCCATCGGCCTCTATGACCAGAATATCATGCTCCCGATAACCGCCGGCCCCCGGTGTTCCCTCTGGCACCCAAATCATGGGCTCCATGGAGACAACCATGCCTGGCTCCAAAACCGTATCAATGTCTTCGCGTAGCTCGAGACCTGCTTCGCGCCCATAGTAATGGGAAAGGATGCCAAACGAATGCCCATAACCAAAGGAACGGTATTGTAGGATCGCTTCTTCTTGGAAGAAACTATTGATGTCCGCACAAATCCCCGAACAGGTTGCCCCGGCCTTAATCAAAGAAAGCCCCAATTCATGGGCGCCAACGTTGGCTTCCCACATCCGCATCGAAGCAGCGTCAGGTTCGCCCAAAAACAGCGTGCGCTCAAGGGCTGTGTAATAGCCTGATATCATTGGAAAGGTATTCAAGCTCAAAATGTCACCTTCCCGCAATTGGCGGGCCGTCACCGGGTTGTGAGCGCCATCGGTATTAAGACCTGACTGAAACCAAACCCATGTATCCCGATACTCGGCATCGGGAAAACGCCGCGCAATTTCTGCTTCCATGGCGTCTCTGCCGGCCATTGCCACGTCGATTTCACGCGCGCCGGGCCTGATAGCGTCGCGAATGGCCATCCCCCCGATGTCAGCGACTTGCGCACCGTGAATGATGAGATCAATCTCCTCAGCCGACTTGATCATTCGCTGCTTCATCATGTCAGGCGCAGCATCAGTAACCTCTGCAACGTCAAGAAATTCAATGAGCTTGTTTCTCTGCTGCAAAGTGAGATGGTCGCCCTCAATAGCGATCGACTTGGCATCGCCAACAAGTTTTTTAACGGCACGCCAATAATTGTCCCGCTTCCAATCGGTGTAAATCACGTTCTCACCAATAGAACGGCGCCACGGCTGGCTGGCGTCGATATTTGCAGAAACAGTAGTGCACGCCTCGCGCGTGACGACACATCCGTAGGGACGCCCGAACGCGCAATAAAGAAAACCCGAATAGTAAGCGATGTTATGCATCGAGGTCAGCAACACAGCGTCAATACTGCGCTCATCCATGATCTGACGCAGACCCCTTAGCCGCCTTTCATACTCGCCTTTGGAAAACGGGAGTGGGGCTTTGCCTCCATCGTGGCGTGTAAAAAATTCAGGGCGCTCAATTGTGTCTTGATTGTCCATGACATCTCCCAAAGCACCGGCGCGGCGCTTTTCAATTAAAAAAGCGTCCGGGCGTACAGGACAGAATTTCCAAAGATACAAGCCGCGACGCCATCGCAGCACCGAAAGGCTAGTTCGGCGAGCGGCAAATCGTCAATCCCCATGATCAAGATCAAAGTCAGACAGAAGACGGTCTGCGAGAATTTCCCAAAGCAGTCGAAATGGAGGCAAAAATGTATAAAAACATCATTGTTGGCTATGATCGCTCCGACCATGCGAAACAGGCACTTGAGCATGCCTGCGCACTCGCCAAGGCTTTTTCAAGCAAACTCTTTGTCGTCCATACGCCGCAACTGGTTGGGGAAACCATGGTTGTCGGATACAATGCCGTACCGGTGCCACCGACGGCTGAGGAGATCGAAAAGGCGGGTAAAGATGCGCTCGCAGAAGCCGACGCAATCGCCAAGCGAGCAGACGTCAGCATCACCGGCAAAGAGATCGGCTATAGCGACCCCGCCGGCGCAATTGTCAACTATGCCAAAGCCGTTGACGGCGACCTGATTGTTCTTGGCCGCCGCGGCCTTGGCACGTTTACGGGACTGCTAATGGGCAGTGTCACCACGAAGGTGTGCCAACTTGCCGATTGCGCCGTTTTGACCACCAAGGAGTGATCATTCAGGCGACGGGGTGACAAGTCCCTTTTCCGAAGCAGGGCGCGCAGCGCAACGGTCGACCCAGGCCATTGTATGTGGCCGGGTTTCCATTTCGAAAGCTTCTTCTGCCTTGTAAAAGAGCTTGGCGCCGCGGATCCAAGGGAAGATGGCGATATCAGCGATTGTGTATTCGTCGCCCATGATCCATTGGCGGCCATCGGCAAAACGTTGCTCCAATACGCCGAGGAGCCGTTTGCTCTCATTGCGGTAACGGTCACGGCCGGTTGGGTCTTCCATATCTTTGCCGCCGAATACGGCGAAGAAGCCATATTGACCGAACATGGGACCAACTCCGCCCATCTGAAACATCAGCCACTGCAGTGTCTCAACTTTGGCTGCTGGGTCCGCTGGCAAGAGCCCCCCGTGTTTTTCGGCCAAATAAATCAGGATGGCGCCGGATTCCCAGAGGCCAAACGCTTCACCATTGGGTCCATTGGGATCAATGATCGCGGGGATTTTGTTGTTCGGGTTCAGCGACATGAACTCCGGTGTCGTCGTCTCGTTCAGCTTTATCAGATGCGGTTCATAGGGGACGCCCAGCTCCTCAAGGGCGATAGATGCCTTCACACCATTTGGCGTTGGGAACGAGTAAAGTTGCAAAATGTCGGGATCGCTTGGTTTCCAGTGTTTGGTGATTTCAAAATCAGCGAGCGTCTTCTTGGCCATTTCTAAAAATCCTTTGGTGGATATGAGCGCTGATGGTGCACATATATGCAAATCGGCGGTGTACAAGGTTGCCGGGTGACAAAGGAAAGCGAAATGAGCCCGTTACCGATGGAAGATGTTGGCACCTATCCAAGGCCACCGGCATTGGAGTCATTTCCCCGTTCCGTCAAGATTGTGTTTGCAGGACAGGTCATTGCGCAAACGAAGGATGCATTCCGCGTTTTGGAAACATTTCATCCCCCGACCTACTATCTCCCGCCTAGTGCCTTTGCGGATGGCGTTTTGGTGCCTGCAAAAGGCTCATCTATGTGTGAATGGAAGGGACGCGCGAGCTATTTCGATGTCATGGCCGGTGGCGAAACGGCTGCAAGAGCGGCATGGTGCTACGTTAGCCCCACCCCCAGGTTCGAACCAATTGCGGGCTATGTCTCTGTTTATGCCGAACCCATGGATGCCTGCTTTGTTGACGGCGAAAAAGTTGTGCCCCAACCCGGTAATTTTTACGGTGGATGGGTCAACTCCTGGATTACCGGCCCGGTGAAAGGTGCGCCGGGCACCACTCATTGGTAAAAAACTTGCAAAACTTGTGATCCGGTTTTTGCGCCCTACGTAACGAGGTTGCTGGAATTGGTTCCCCCGATCGACCGTTATCCGGCATGCAGGGACGGGTTTCCCGATCGCCCGTCCCTGCACCCTTCTCAAAATACCGTTTTCAAAGCCGCCATTAGGCGCGATACAGTATCAGTCTGGTCGCCTGAACGTACGAAAAGACAAGCCTCCGATCTCAAAATTATTCCATCATCCAAGATCTTAAGATGATTGGCCCGCAGCGTTTCGCCAGTTGACGTGATATCGACGATAATGTCGGCCTGCCCGGTCGCGGGCGCCCCCTCGGTCGCACCAAAACTTTCGATAATCCGGTAAAGCTGGATCCCGTGACGTTCGGAGAAGTGTTTTTGCGTAAGCTCAAAATATTTGGTGGCGATGCGCAAACGGCGCCCATAGCGTTGGCGGAAGCCTGCAGCAACTTCACCAAGATCGGCCATCGTTGAGACATCGTACCAGGCGACCGGAACGGCAACGACCACGTCAGCCCCGCCAAAGCCCAGCTTCACCGCGAGGTCCAACTTGTTTTCGCTGTCCGGCACATTTTCGCGCACCAAGTCCTCGCCTGTAATGCCGGCATCGACATTACCGAGCGCCAATTCACGGGCAATCTCAGAGGCAGACAAGAACGCGACTTCCAATCCCGGTTGGCCATTAACCGTCGCACGATAGCTGCGTTTGTCGGTGGGCTCTTGAATATCATAGCCCGCCTGATTGAGGAGTTGGATCGCCTTTTCTCGGAGACGCCCTTTGGAGGGTAGTGCCAAGGTTACCGTCATGGCGCATCTCCCGCCAAGCGATCTAGCCAAATGGAAAATCCGACGCCTGGAATTGGATCAGTCGCGCCCAGCATCTCAAGCAAGCGATCATAACGGCCACCACCCACGACAATGGAACCATTTGCATCGCGCACTTCAAAAACAAGACCTGTGTAATAGTCGAGCGCTCGACCAAAAGAGGCGGCATAATTGACGCTATCAAGCGCGATACCGGCAGAACGTAATGCTGCTATGCGGGCATTAAAGGCGTCGATGGCAGTCTCAATTTCCACGCCGGCAGCGTCTGCAAAACCTTCCAGTGCTGCGACTGCTTCGGTCAACGGCACATCAATGGCCAAAAAAGACTCCAGTTGCGCCACGCGTTCAGGTGCTGCCGTGAGGCTTGCTTCTTTGATTTTGCCGGTCAGGCGCTTGGCAATATTCGCCGCTGTTCGCCCCCCAACTTGGGGCAGGCCCGCCTTTTCCATGTCAGTTGCGATCAAAGCAGTCAGATCATCGCTACCATCGCGCGCGGCAGCGGCGATATGGGCCGGAAGATCAGGCAGTGCGGCCGGTTCTGCCAACGCCGCCAGCTGCGCGGCCATCGCCCCGACATCGCCAAAAGCATCGGCCAAACGCACACGCCAACCAGCGGGCAATTCCAACGCCCGTAGCACCGCGTCGAAAACAGATTGGTCGCCCAATGTGACGGAAAGTGGCGACTTCGCACCAAGCGCTTGCAGCGTTTGCAGCGCATCGCCGATGGCCCGCGCGTCAGCCTCGTTGCGGTTTGGGTCACCTAGATCTTCAATGCCGGCTTGTAGGAACTCCATACCCTCGACGCGCCCTTGTCGAAAAACTTCACCCACATAGGCATGCCGGGCTGGCAAACCGTCTTCCCTCAAATGTGCAAGGCAGACTGGGATCGTAAACTCGGGGCGCAGGCACACATTGCGACCATCAACACCGCGCGCCATGAAAATACGGCGGCGCAGTTCGTCGCCTGCCGTATCCAAAAACGGTTCGGCAGGCTGCAGCATATCAACAGCCGCGAGCTTGGCACCGCGCCCGACCAAAAGGTCTTCGATGCGGGCGCGGTGGCTGAAGGAGTTGAAATCATTCATCACGGACGCGCCTAGCTCCCCTGCGCTGCCAGCAGTTTCTTGACCTCGGCGACCAGATCATCGGCGTTGATCTCAAACTGGCCGGGGCGCGCTTCGCGATATTCTTCGTTGGAATCAATGGCGGCGGCCTGTGCCCTGCCCTCGATCATATCCTTGATCTGGACGACGCCTTTTTCGCGCTCGTCTGACCCTTGAATGATCGCGATGGGGCAACCGCGCCGGTCGGCATATTTCAGCTGGTTGCCGAACTTCTTCCAATTGCCTTGGTACATTTCGGCGCGAATGCCTTCAGCGCGCAAATCCTGAACCATCTTTTGGTAAGCACCCAAGGCTTCCGTGTCGCCGTCCATGACGGTGACGAGCACCGGCGCTTTGACCTCGTCCTGACCAAGTTTGCGGAGGTTTTTCAGCGCCGTCATCAGGCGCGAGACGCCGATGGAAAAGCCGGTCGCGGGCACATCCTGCCCGGTAAAGCGCTTAACCAGACCATCATAGCGCCCACCGCCACCAACCGAGCCGAATTGCACGACCTCGCCTTTTTCATTGGTGACATCGAAGAGGAGTTCAGCTTCGTAGACCGGGCCAGTGTAATATTCGAGGCCACGGACAACGGAGGGGTCGATGCGGATGCGGTCGGGGCCGTAACCTGAGTTGTTAAAGAGTTGGTGCATCGCCCTGAGTTCTGATGCGCCATCTCCACTTGATGATGTTGGTTCGCCATCGCGGCTTTCGTTTAGTTCAAAGAAAATCTCTAGGCGGCGCTCATAGACATAATCGTCTTCATCAATGCGGTCCCAATCTGTATCAGCGCTACCACGCATAACGTTGGTGACAGATTGCTCCATGATGATCTGTTGAATGAGCAGATCAATTTGGTTCTCATCTAACCCCGCACCCGGCGTAAAATCTCCACTCTCGTCCTTGCGGCCTTCTCCCAGCAATTGCCGGACACCTTCAATGCCGAGGCGATCCAACTTGTCGATGGCGCGGAGAACAGTCAGGCGTTTTTCGGCATTCTCATCACCGCCCAAACCGATGGCTTCCATCACACCATCCAGAACTTTGCGGTTGTTGACGCGGATCACATAGTCGCCGCGTGCGATGCCAAGTGCCTCCATCGTGTCGGCCATCATCATGCACATTTCCGCATCGGCCTGCACGCCGGGCGCGCCGACACTATCGGCATCAAACTGCATGAATTGGCGGAAGCGCCCGGGCCCGGGCTTTTCGTTCCGGAACACCCATCCTGCCCGATAAGTGCGGTAGGGCAGCGCGATCTCGTTGATGTTTTGCGCCACATGGCGGGCGAGCGGCGCGGTCAGATCATAGCGCAGGCTCATCCATTGTTCGTCATCATCCTGAACGGAGAAGACACCGGCGTTTGGACGATCGGTATCGGGCAAAAATTTGCCGAGCGCATCGGTATATTCAAACATCGGTGTTTCCACCGGATCAAAGCCGTACTTCTCGTAAACCGCCTTGATTTTAGCGACCATCTCATCGGTCGCACGAATATCGGCGGCGGTGCGGTCCACAAAACCGCGCGGCTGGCGCGCTTTGAGTTTTTGCGGCTTTTTGTTTTTCTTTTTCTCAGACATCAGATCGCTTAAGGGCGGGAAACAGTTTTTGTTCCCCGCCTGTTAGCGATGCGCCGGTGAAGTCGCAAGTGTGCAAGGCTCAGCCGGTCTTGTTCATACCCGAAAGGCAGCGCACCCGCACGTCGTAATAGTAGGCATCAGTTTTCTTTGATGTGTTCTGAATTTTGATCTTGGCGGGCTTGGTTGCCTTACTCTTTTTGGCGGCAACAGCTTCAAACTCAAAATAGACGCGCGCTGTTACAATGTGGTTTTGGCTGAGGACAGCTGCTCGGGTCATGCCCTGCCCCATTTTCTGTGACATCATGTGGTTGCAGGCGGCCAGCGGATCACGCCCGTGCCATGTCAGCTTCGACACCGGAATATTATAGCTGAACGTGCGGTCCATGGTGCTCAGCGTGCCATTACCGACATCGCGGTGAGAAAGTCTGCGTGTCCATTTCGAACCGCCGGCATACTCAAAGTAGCCAAGCGCGGTATCGGAACCGACTATGCCCGCAGCAATACGCTTGCCAGATTTGGCGCGTGCGTAAAGGCGCAGCCCAAACCGATGGGCGCTGGTTTTGACGCTTGTGTAGCCGCCCATGTTGGCGCGCACATCAATAGGGACGATGTCGACGCCATCACGTTCGACCTTGACGCTCTCTACCCAGCTTCCAGCTGTTGCCGTTGCTGGTGCGGCGATGGCGCCAAGTGCAACAAGCGTTGCACCCAGAGTTTTTGGGTTCAAAAATTTCATTGTCTCTTCCTCGCTTTTTCAAGTTGGAGGGCATTTGCACCAAGCCAGTTGAGCCCGCCTTGAATAGGCTGTTCATCACGCGTTCAGTCGGCGAGATTGGACGTCAATGCGGCTTTGCGGGCGCAAGATCGCATGCTAACCGCTTCACGCGGCAAACAAGCTTGGAGACAAAAATGGCATTGGCAGACATGGGCCTCATTGGCCTTGGCACAATGGGATCAGCGCTCGCGCTCAATATGGCTGACAATGGTTTTTCAGTCGCCGTTTTCAACCGAACAACAGAGCGTACCATCGCCTTTAAAGCCGAGGCTGGTGATTTGGCGCCGCACATTGCGCCCACTGAAACCTTGGAAGCGTTTGTACAGGCCATTAAGCCACCGCGCCGCATAGTGCTCATGGTTCCCGCCGGGCCCGTTGTCGACGCCCAGATCGAAGCTTTGGCGCCATTGCTCGATGAGGGCGACATCATCGTTGATGGTGGAAACGCCAATTTCCATGACACCAACCGACGCGCCATAGACGCCAAAAACGCGCCCTACGCCTTTTTCGGGCTTGGCGTTTCGGGTGGCGAAGAAGGCGCACGCTTTGGGCCCTCGCTGATGGCGGGCGGCGACAAGTCTGCTTGGTCTGCACTGGAGCCGGTTTTGACGGCTAGCGCGGCCAAGCACACCGACGGTACGGCTTGTGCGGCATGGCTTGGTCCGCAAGGTGCCGGACACTTTGTGAAAATGGTGCACAACGGCATAGAGTATGCCGACATGCAGATGATTGCCGAGATTTATGGCGTATTGCGCGACGGTTATGGTTGGGATGCCAAACGCATCGCTGACTTGTTCGCAAAGTGGAATGAAGGACCGCTGAAGTCCTATCTTATCGAAATCTCGGCGGAAGTTGCAGCGGCCATCGATCCACAAACAGAGAAACCAGTTCTGGATATCATCGTCGACAAGGCGGGCCAAAAAGGTACAGGCCGCTGGACAGCCATTGAGGCGCAGCATCTGGGCGTCGCAATACCCGTTATTGAAGCAGCGGTTGCTGCACGTAACCTGTCAGCAGCCATTGATATGCGTAGTGCCGGAGAAGACCGTTTCGGCAATCCGAAGTCACTGATTGAAGGCGAGCCCGATGTCGCCATGATGGAAAGCGCCATGATCGCTGGAAAGATTATTTGCTACGCGCAAGGATTTGACATGCTGGCGGCCGCCTCAAAATCCTTTGAGTGGGATGTTCAACTACCCGACGTCGCGCGCGTTTGGCGTGCAGGATGCATTATTCGCTCAGCCATGCTCGACGATATGGCGAGCGCCTTGGAACGTGGCGTCACAAACCTTGTTTTCGATGAGTATTTTGCCGGGCTGCTTATTGAGAACGGTTCGGCATTGCGCGTGTTCAGTGCGTTAACGCTAACCAAAGGCCAAGCAAGTCCTGCACTCATCGCCGCAACGGCATGGTTCGACCAAGTTCGTTCAGCGCGATCGACAGCCAACATGTTGCAAGGCCAGCGCGACTTTTTCGGCCGGCACAGCTTTGAGCGTTTCGATGCGCCCGGTGCTCATCACGGCCCATGGGCTGACGCCTAGACTAGAAGCTAAGCGGCAACCCTTTTTTCAGCTGCTGCTGAATCAATGGCTGTAGGGGGAACGACAGTACGTCCGCTTACCCACTTTATAAGCATAAGTGTTGTCGTGGTGGCGGTACGTTTTATACCGTGCGTAGCACCAGCGGACATGGGCAGCCGTTAGCCTTATCACCGGCCTTGGGTGGACTACATTGCGATGGATGACGTGCCGCGGGAAATAGTATCCGTGGTAAAACACGTAGCCTTTGCGCGCATGGCGGTATCCGCGGTGACCGCGATAATAAACATGGCCAGACCGGATCGTGAAACTGAAATGAAGTCGCGGATAATGGCGATGGTGCGCGAACTTCAAATTGTGCTCGCTTAACCGTTCCCGTTGGCGTCCACCATCAACAAGTAAGGGGCTGAGGATCGGAGCACTGAGCGTCCCCGTATGAGTGGGCGCAGCATAAGCTGAAGAGATTGTTCCCGGCAGGGCGGTAAACACCGAGACGATAGCAAGAATTATAAGGCGTCGCATGGAAGCCTCCTTTGACGCTGATGTAGTCCCTACTCGCAAACCTTAACCGATACTTGCCAAGTCTCAAAATGAAACATTTTTGGCGGGTCTCACGATAACGGGACTGGGATGTGTTCTTTAAGCCCGCTATGGGCAGGCATGGACCGATCCGGATTTTATCTCGTAACCCTTGTGGGTTTGACCATGACCGCCTTTGCGGCCAACTCTTTGTTGGCTCGCCTCGCACTTGCGGACGGGGCAATCGACGCTGGAAGCTATACGCTGCTGCGTTTAATTTCAGGGGCTTTCGTGCTCTTTGTGCTCGTATCCATTCCCCGAAAAACCGGTCTTCGTCAGATCCTGCGGCAGGGCCATTGGCTGAGCGCTTTGTCTCTCTTTATCTATGCTGCTGGTTTTTCCTACGCCTACCTTGCACTTGATACGGGAATGGGCGCGCTCATCCTGTTTGCCATGGTTCAAACCACGATGGTGGGTTGGGCGATATTCAAAGGTGACCGACCAATGGCTTTGGAGTGGATCGGCCTCATCACCGCCTTTGGTGCGTTTTTCTGGTTGGTTTCACCAGGTATTCAGGCGCCGGATCCACTTGGCACCGCGCTAATGGCCGCCGCCGGCGTGGCTTGGGGTGTCTATTCCTTGCGCGGCCGTGCATCGACCGATCCGCTTGCAACAACGGCGGGAAATTTTGCCTTGAGCGTGCCCGCTGCCTTGCTTTTGTTGGTTTTCAGTATCGCTGAGATTTCCACCAGCGGCACAGGCGTGCTGCTCGCAATCATGTCAGGCGGGCTCACGTCGGGGTTGGGTTATGCGCTGTGGTATCGGGTGCTACCGCATATCAGCTCTACCCAAGGCGCCATCGTGCAACTTACTGTTCCGGTGATTGCAGCCGCCGCGGGCGTTGTTTTCATCAGCGAGCCGCTCACTTGGAAATTCATGATTGCTTCTGTGCTGATCTTGGGCGGTGTGGCGTTGGCGATTGTTGGCAAGTCTCGTCGCGCTTAAAATCGGCTCTATCGCCGCGGCTTCCTTGCGAGCTTGTACGTCAACGCGAGCTGGATACAGTGTTTGAGCGCATCTCGAGACGGTAGGCGACCCTTCGGAATGACGATCGCACGGTTTCCTTCATACTGAAATGTATCAGGATAGATCTCACGAAACTGCTCCACCAAGCCAGTGGTGCATATAAACATCAAGGCAAAAACCCCATCGTTTCTTTCTTCGATACGAACGGAAGAACCGATGTTTGCAGTGGCAGGGGTAAAACTAAGTTGTCCCCATTTGATCGCTTCAGCCAAGTCGCCGATGGTGGCAATCTCGAAGGCAGATTCGCGGATCAAGCTTTTGAGTTCATCAAACCGGTCTTTGGAGTGCATTGCGGGCATCTTCTACTTTCTTGCGGCAAAAGCATCCCTCCAGGTGATCATTCACCAGACCCATCGCCTGCATAAACGCATAGACTGTAGTAGGGCCGACAAACGACCAGCCGCGCTTCTTTAGATCTTTCGATATTGTTTTCGATGTCTCGCTGAACGTGTTTTTCATCGACCATTCAAAGGTCACAAATTTGGGTCTTTCGTCAGGTCCTGGCTCGTGACGCCAAAAGTAGGTGGCAAGCGAGCCAAATTCATCTTTCAGTTCCAGGGCGCGCCTTGCATTGTTGATCGTACTCTCGATCTTTCCGCGGTGGCGCACGATGCCTGCATCGGCAACCAGGCGCTCTACATCTTGGTCGCCGTAATTTGCGATGGCCTCGAAATTGAAATTGTCAAACGCAGATCGGAAATTCTCACGTTTGCGCAGGATCGTCAGCCAAGACAAACCAGACTGAAAACCTTCAAGGCAGATTTTTTCAAAAAGCCGAAAGTCATCGACAACCGGCATGCCCCACTCATTGTCATGATAATCCAAATAGTCGGGTTTCTCGCCTGGCCACCAGCATCGCGTTCGGCCATCGGCGCCAACCATTAATCCGGTTTTTTCGGTCATCACTTGTTTACCCCACCCATTAACCAAACGCGCAAACGCCTTGCTAACCTTACCATCAGCTTATCGGCCTGAAGCGCATTATCTTTACATTGATTCATAAATTGGTTCGCTGGCGGAGTCATTGTTGCGATCGAACACTACTGACGCGAACTGTCAGTGGTGCCGGTATTTTTTGTTTGTGAGTATGCCGATGAACAAGCTTATAGGATCTTTGACGCTCGCTGCCGCTCTCGGCGTTTGCGTGCCAGCCGCGTTGGCCAATGACCGCTACTTAACACCGCCACCCTTGCAACTTAGCCCTAACCTCGCCGCACCTTGGGTTATGCAGTTGCAACCCAATCGGCCGAGTGGCGCCACGCAGCGGCAAGTAGTGGTACAACGCCAACCGGTGCAGCGGCGCGTAGTCGTGCGACAATCGCAAGTGCAACAGGCGTCAATCGCGCCGCAGGTGCGCCCCACGGTCCGACAGATTGATCCAGTTTATCTGCCACAAACTGTTACCTACCACGGCGATCAAAAGCCGGGCACGATCATTGTCGATACGCGCGACCGGTTTCTTTACCTGGTTAATGGCGACGGTACTGCCAAGCGCTATGGCGTTGGTGTTGGCAAAGCCGGATTTGAGTGGAAGGGAACCGAGAAGATTACCCGTAAAGCCGAATGGCCTTCTTGGCGACCTCCCGCAACGATGATCGCGCGGGAAAAGAAAAAGGGACGGATTTTACCGACTTTCATGCCCGGCGGTCCTGAAAATCCATTGGGCGCGCGTGCCTTATATCTTGGTTCGACACTCTATCGAATCCACGGCACCAACCAGCCTTGGTCAATCGGACAGGCCGTATCTTCGGGTTGCATCAGAATGCGCAACGAAGATGTTACAGACTTGTATTCTAGGGTTTCGGTCGGGGCCAAAGTTATCGTATTGTAGAGACTGATTTGGTCGATCAAAGCTGGGGGCACACAGTAAGCGGCAAAACTAAAACAAGCAGGGGCTATAATTTCGTAAGGTAAGCCTACATAGTGAGGTAGGAGGATTCGATGGATTTCATCATTACAGTTTTCCTACCCCTTACGCTGGCAATCATTATGTTTTCGCTTGGGCTTGGCCTTACCGTCGGTGATTTTCTCAATGTTGCGAGAAAGCCGAAGGCGTTTACCATCGGATATTTGCTCCAAGTTATTGCGCTACCTGTTGTTGCCTATCTCATCGCGACGAATATCGGCCTGAGCAGCGAGTTAGCCTTCGGCCTCATGATTCTTGCGCTGTGTCCTGGCGGGCCTACATCAAACTTGTTTTCCAAACTGGCGCATGGCGATGTCGCGCTATCGGTGGCGTTGACTGCTATTGTGAGCCTAACGTCGATTTTCACGCTTCCGTTATTTATCGCGATGTTCGCGAACGCCTTCGCCAATGCGGAAATTCCACGGATAGATGTCACCTCGCTGACGCTGACGATGGTTTTCGTGACCGCAATACCCATTGCGCTGGGCATGATCGTGAAAAGCTTTTTCAAACATGCCGCTTTCCTTGAAACAGTAACAACAAAAATTGCCACCGGCCTGATTATCGTGATCATCGTCTCAGCGGTTACGGCGAATTGGGGGCTATTTATTGAGAATTTGGGCGTGATCGGACCTGCCGTCACGCTTCTCCTCATTTCAATGACGATTCTCGGTACATTCGTCTCACAAGTTGCTGGGCTAAGCGCAAGCCAGACAACATCAATAGCCATAGAGACCAGCATTCAAAACGGAACTTTGGGGATCGCGGTCGGCTCACTTATCGTCGGTAATCAGGCCGGACTTCCCGGTTTCTCGCTGCCGTCGGCACTTTATGGGATTTTGATGTACGCCGTCGTAGCGCCGTTCGTTATCTGGCGACGCTCGATTCGAAACTGAGCTATAAGCAATCCTATTCGGCCGCTTGAACCAGATCTTCCAAAGGTGTGACCGATTTGGTCTCAACAGGACGGGCTGCCGGTTGCGCCGGCAGACCTGCCGGCTTGGGGCCACCATAGGCCCAGTCCAGTAATTCCACTGTGTGTATGATTGGAGCGGAAGTTCCCGAAGCAATCTGCGTAATGCAACCTATGTTGCCGGTGGCGATCATATCGGGCGCACAAGCTTCAATGTTACGAACTTTTCGTTCCTTCAGCTTGGCTGAGATGTGGGCCTGTAGAATATTATAGGTACCGGCCGAGCCACAGCATAAATGGCCCTCGGCCGGTGATTGCACATCAAAGCCGGCCGCCCGCAAAAGCTGCTTGGGCGCTTCCGTGATTTTTTGCCCATGTTGCATAGAGCATGCCGAATGGTAGACGACGCGAAAAGCGGCGCTAATCTGGCTAGGCGGCAACTCGCGATCAACCAGAAATTCGGTCACATCCTTGGCTAGTTCGGACACGCGCTTTGCTTTTTGCGCGTAATCAGGGTCTAGGCGCAACATGTGACCATAGTCCTTGATCGTTGTACCGCAGCCTGATGCGGTAATGATAATCGCATCGAGCCCGCCATTGTCGATCTGGCGCGTCCAAGCATCCACATTCCGACGCGCAGCAACAAAAGCATCTTCCTCGCGCCCCATATGATGGACCAAAGCGCCGCAGCACCCTTCACCCTCGGGAACGACGACTTCAACACCCAGTCTGTTCAATAGCCGAATGGTCGCTTCATTGATTCCTGGCTTAAGCACCGGCTGAGCGCAGCCGGTTAAAATGGCGACCCGCGCCTTTCGCTCGGTTTCTGGCACATGGGAACCGGGCTTTGCCGCTGGTGACGATGGCGGAATTCTGGCTGGTGCCAAATCAAGCATGGCACCAAATGGTTTGAGCGCTGGGATCCGCTTGAACAAGCCGGCAAATGGCTTGCCCAACTTGGCAAGGTAAAGAGATGCCTTGAATGTTGCCGGTGTTGGCAAGGTAAGTGCGAGTATTGACCGCGTTAGTCGATCAAAAAATGGCCGCCGGTAAGTCTTTTGAATATGCGCGCGGGCATGATCGACAAGATGCATATAGTGAACGCCGGACGGACATGTCGTCATACACGCCAAACATGAAAGGCAACGATCGATGTGCGTGACGGTTTTCTCATCGGCCGGGCGATCATTTTCCAGCATCTCCTTGATCAGGTAAATCCGGCCACGCGGGCTGTCGAGCTCGTTGCCGAGCGTCACATAGGTCGGGCACGTGGCAGTGCAAAAACCGCAATGCACACAAGAGCGCAGGATCTTTTCAGAAGCTGCTACATGCGGATCGCTAAGTTGCTCTTGTGTGAAATTCGTTTGCATTTGCTAAGGTCCAAATTGCTCAAATGAGCCATGTATTAACGTCGGGCATCGATTCGCCGCGGCTTAGTCTTTGCACACCTTTGACCAGCCTGATCAGCGTCCAGATCAACAGCGCTACAAAAAGCAGAAACCCTATACCAACGATCATGAGCAGCGCTGCTACGAGCGCGTACAGGACGCTAATCCAGAAGGTACGGATCAGCCAAGTATAGTGATTGTCAATCAAGCCACCGATCTTTCCACGGTTTAGGTGGGCAAAAACCACACCGATGATAGAAGGCAGCCCGCCCAACAAAAATGAAAGAAAAAAGAGAAAGTAGACCAGCTGGGCGTTTTTGTAGCCGGGCTCCAACCAGGTTTCAGATTTTGGATCAGTCATTGCACATCCCGTGTCTCGTCATGCGACCAACGGTTGGTTGCTCGCGAATGTCATCGGTGATCGAAAGACTTCTTTTGGGTCCAAAGAATGGCGGACTGCTTCGCTCAATTTTGTCGCGGCAGCTGATTGCGGTTGAAACATGCCCGACGCAGGATCGGTGTCTGCACCAAGTCGCATCAAAGTCGCATGTCCACCGGCCTGCTTGGCGAGTTGGCGCACGTATTCTGAGGGTGCAGCACACTCAATCCAAACGAGCCCGCCCTGCCAATCGGCGAACCAGTTCGCATCCGCATTTGCGCTTAGCGCTAAAGCCGTCTTTATACCCTCAGTCGGCGGGAGGGACAGCTTCCAAAGCGGTGGATTGATGGCGCCCGAGAACAACGCCAAGTCATTCAGATTCGCCCAGAGTTTTTTCGATACGTCAGCTTCCAGGATAGTGGACTTGCTAATGGTCGGCAGATGTTTCTTCACGCGCTCAATGCGCTCATCGACACTGGCTTCAAAACCCTCAAACCGCAGCATGGCAGTTGGTCTTTCGATGCCGAGATCGGATGCTAACAGGTTGATCGACCGCGATGGTAAATGCGCCGCGCCTGATATGTCGGCTGAAGTTGCCATGGCAGCCGCCAACAAAGGCGTCGCATCCACGTCGCTTGTCAATTCAATCGCCAGTGTCTTTTCCGTGACCGGGCAAGGCAAGACCTTGAAGGACACCTCGGTCAAAAATCCGAGTGATCCCCACGAACCACCAAGCAGTTTTACCAGATCCAAGCCGGTTACATTTTTCATGACCCGGCCACCATTTTTAATAATCTCACCTTGGCCGTTTACAAAACGGACACCGAGTAAGCTGTCGCGCGCGGCGCCAGCTAAAAATCGGCGCGAACCCGACTGGTTGGCCGCGGCGATACCGCCAATTGTCTGTGTGCCCGGCACCCCGAGCGCGGTTCCCCAACTACCTGGCTCAAACGACAACATCTGCCTGTGCTCATCAAGTGTCGCCTGAATTTCAGTCATCGGTGTGCCGGCTTTAGCAGTAATGACCAGCTCAGCCGGATTATATGCGACAATCCCGCTTAGTCCGAGCGAAGAAAGCTTGTCAGTCTCATCGGCAAAACTGGCCGACTTTGTACCACTGCCAACAAGGCGCAACTGCCGGTGCTCGCTGGCTGCCGAAGCGATCATCCCAACGGCTTCTTCTTCACTGTGCGGTGTCCAGGTCTGACCGCTCATGCCGCGCTCTTTGTCTTTAATGCGCGGGCCTTTATCTCCAGCGGGAAAACTTTTGATGGGTTTAACAGCCATCCCGGGTCAAAGGCTGCACGCACCGCCATTTGCTGTTCAAGATCTGTCTCAGTGAATTGGTGGAGCATCAGATCGCGTTTTTCGATCCCCACACCGTGCTCCCCGGTCAAGCATCCCCCCGCGTCGACACATAACTTCAAAATGTCCATCCCGGCCGCTTCAGCCTTTGCGGCTTTTTCAGGATCGTTGACATCATAGAGGATAAGGGGGTGCATATTGCCATCGCCTGCGTGGAAAACATTGGCGACCTTAAGGCCGTAGCTGTCGATGATCCGATATGTTTCACGAAGCACGTATGCGAGCTGTCCCAAAGGGACTGTCCCGTCCATACAAATATAGTCGGCAATACGCCCGGTGGCACCAAAGGCCGATTTGCGGCCCTTCCAAATTTGAGCGGCCTCCGTGGCCGTCTGGCTCTCTTTGACCGATTTGACGTTGTGCTTTTTAGCAATCTTGATGATGCTCTTGAGCATATCGTCCATTTCGGCGTCCGAGCCCTCTACCTCAACGATAAGGAGCGCTTCAACATCCATTGGATAGCCTGCGTTGGCAAAGGCCTCACAGATATCAATGGCGGGCTTGTCCATAAATTCAATGGCTACGGGAATGATACCGGAGGCAATGATGTCCGAAACGCATGCTCCAGCCACTTCAGGATCATCGAAACCAAACAGCACTGGCCGCGCGCCTTCCGGTTTTGCGATAATGCGTACAATTGCTTCGGTGACAATGCCCAGTTGACCTTCTGAACCGCATAACAATCCGAGCAAGTCCAAGCCGGGCGCGTCCAGTGCCTGCCCACCCAACTCAATAATGGTACCATCCAAAAGCACCAGCTTAACGCCCAAGAGGTTGTTGGTTGTCACGCCATATTTGAGGCAATGCGCGCCACCAGAATTCATTCCAATGTTGCCGCCAATGGTACAAGCAAGTTGTGATGAAGGGTCAGGGGCGTAGAAAAAACCAACCTTTGAGACAGCATCGGAGATGGCAAGATTTGTCACTCCAGCTTCCACTGTCGCGGTGCGATTTGGATAATCGACGTCCAAAACGCGGGTCATTTTGGAAACACCGATAACCACCGCGTCTTCCTGTGGAATGGCACCGCCCGATAATGACGTGCCCGCGCCGCGCGGCACGACTGGGACGCCCATTTCACGACAAAGCTTTAGCGCGCTGGCAACCTGTTCGGTAGTTTCCGGCAATACTACCGCAAGCGGCACGCGGCGGTATGCCGTGAATGCGTCGGTCTCAAAGGGCGCAAGTTCGCGCTCATCGTCAATGACGCAGTCGGCCGGAAGGATTGTACGAAGACGAGAAACAATCTCGGAGCGCCGCGACAATATTTGCGCGTTTGGCTCTATAAATTCGATGATCTGCATGGCCAACCCTCCAATTGGTAAATAATGTTTACCACTTTAGCGCATTACGGTAAAGAGGTAGCTGAACGGGGCGGAGTGCGATATTTCATCGATTTTCGCTTTACCCCTACCGAAACCAACTTTTTTTCGCTATCTTCGCCTGGGGGGAACATATTAAGCACCAGTTTTTCGGGTTTTCACGGTGTTTATTTAGTTGGCCGCCCTAGTTGAGCATAATGGACCGCGAAGGCAAATGATGAGCAACTTCGGAGATTTGGAAATTTTCGCGCGTGTGGTTTCGGCTGGCAGCATGTCCGCCGCTGGCCGCGAACTGGGACTGTCACCTGCTGTTGTATCAAAGCGACTTCGCCGGCTTGAGGACAGGCTCGGAACACGCCTGCTTCAGCGCACGACTCGTCAAATCGCTCTTACTGAGGCAGGTCAGGGTTTCTATGAGCGTGTGGTTGCCATCTTGGCAGGCGTCGAGGAAGCTGAATCATTCGTTTCTCGCCGGTCATCTCTGGCACGCGGGACGCTCAAGGTAAGCGCACCGACATCGTTCGGCCGAATGCACATTGCTCCTTATCTCGCTTCCTTTATGGAGAGCAATAAAGACCTGAACGTCAACTTCCTTCTGTCAGACGAGTTGGTCGACATTGTGGGTGAAGGTTTCGATGTTGCGATTCGCATTGGCGAACTTGCTGATTCGAGCCTTGTCGCGAGAAAGTTGGCACCGGTGCGCCGAATATTGTGTGCAACACCCGAATATGTCCAAGCCCATGGCTCGCCTACCAGCTTGGCCGAGTTGGCGGAACACAACTGCCTTACACACGCGGTTTCTGATGTTTGGAAGTTAGAAGGGCCGGAAGGCGTTGAGACGTTCCGACCGAACGGTTCACTGACATCAAACTCATCAGAGGTCATTCGCGAGGCGGTGTTGGCAGGCGTTGGTATTGCTCTTCGTTCAACGTGGGATGTGGGCAACGATTTGGCTAGCGGCAAACTCGTTCGTGTTCTGGATGATTATCAGGGCTCCACGAACACAGGTATTTTTGCCATTTATCCATCGCGGCAATTTCTGCCCGCAAAAGTGCGGCTGTTTATCGACTATCTGACTGAGCTTTTTGGAACGGTCCCTTATTGGGAACGAGGCGTTACACCTGAGGTCCCTTCAGCCAAACCAAGAAACAACAAGACAGATCCGAGCATGATGAATGGGAGCCACGAAAAGCGCGTTGCTTTCAACGGATCCTCGCGCTCCACATCTTAAGTTCTACGCTGGCTTATTAGTCTTTTTCCGAGTGTTTTCGGCGGATACGGCGAACGATCATCCATATCCCGACCACCACGATCGGCACACTTGCCGCGACCAGGACTTGATATGAGACGCCGATAGGCGACGTGTCGATACCACCCAGAATATAGGCAACGAGCCCAACAACGTAGTAAGATACAGCTGCGACCGACAGGCCTTCGACTGTTTGTTGCAAACGGAGTTGAAGCTTGGCTCGCCTGTCCATGGATTGCAGCAGGTTCCTGTTCTGCTTTTCCACCTCAACATCGATCCGCGTGCGCAAAAGATTGGCTGCACGGGCTAATTTCCTTGAAAGGTTGGCCTGCCTCTCTTCTATTGCACGACAGGTGCGCATGGCTGGAGCCAAACGCTTCTCCAAGAAGAAGGCAAAAGTATCGTAGCCAGGCAGGGGCTCTCGTTCGAGGCCTTCCAAACGGTCTTCGACGATATTGTTGTACGCGCGGCTCGCGCCAAAACGATATAAGCTCGACGCCGCGTCGGCTTCCAATTCGGCTGCCAGGCCGGTCATCTCATCCAGCAGATCTTCAGCGCCACCCGGTTCGATCCCACGCATGCGGTGCGTCAACTCAGTCAACCGGTCCTCGTCCGCCCGCATCCGCGGCGAAAGGCGCTGCGCCAGAGGTAAGCCCAAAAGCGCCAGCGTTCGGTATATTTCGATATCAAAAAGCCTCTGCGCGGTCGCGCCGAGACGTTGCGGGGCCATTCCTTTATCGAAAACCAGCATGCGGGTGAGGCCGTGCTCATCCTGTCGGAAGTCCGTGGCTACGATGCCCAAACCATTTCGGGTGATGGAACAACAAAGTGTTCGACGGTCAAAATTGGCCAAATGGCTTTCATAGTCATCAGTGTATTTGAGAATGTCGATGCGAACGCCAGCCAGCAACGATCCGGGTGCGGGAAACGCATCGCCAAACGGGTGTCCGGGAACAGGATCATTAAAAGATTTGGCGGCTGGGCCTTCCCATAAATAGGTGGATGCTTCCGTGTGGCGCTCCCACCAGATACTGCCTTTGCCAGTGACCACCCGGTGGTGGCGTGCGCTCTCAACCGGTGGCGCGGTGCCGTTCATACGTGAAAGTTCGGCCAAGACAGCCTGATCAACACCTCGCCCACCCTCGGTGATGAAGCAGAGCTTGATCAATGATCGGGGGCTATCAATAACCGGCGCAGGCCGCGCATGGATTTCGCCCAGCGCCAAAGCCCGTTCGCTGTGAACCGGAAAGCCGAGCACGGACCCGCTGGTTTTTTTTGTGGGTCGGGTGCTGAGAGCCGTCGTTTTTGAAGACTCAGTTGCCTTGGTAGCGCTTTTTGATTTTGCATCAATCGTCAAGAGAACAAGTCCTTTTGTTCCTGTACGTAAATAGTTCAAGTCAGGATTTTTACCAACTCATTTGTCACAACACTTTTTGCCGCCCCCATTGGTAAACTGATTTGACCAGATTAGTTGCCGCGGTCTATCATTTGGCGGGAGGCAAGCGATGAAGGGTGCTATATTTTCACCGATTGCGCAGGCGCGAACGGCTAACGAAGTGTGTTCTCAAATCGAGCAACTCATTTTGGAAGGCGTTCTAAGGGTTGGCGACAAGCTGCCCAGCGAGCGTGAACTTTCCGAACAATTGGGCGTTTCACGACCTGTCCTGCGAGATGCACTCAAGGAGCTTGAGGCCAAAGGCTTGTTAGCGACCCGACATGGCGGCGGAACCCATGTTGCCGATGTGATTGGTGATGTGTTCTCCAAAACGATGCTTGAACTAATCGCGGCTCACCCGAAGGCGACAGCGGACTATTTGGAGTACCGGCGAGAAGTAGAGGGAGTGGCCGCAACATTTGCAGCACAACGCGCCACTGACCATGACAAAAGCATCCTGACCGACATTATGCACCGCATGCGGTCATCGCATACCAAGGAAGACTTTCGCGAAGAAGCAGCACTTGATGTCGAATTTCACCAGGCAATCTGCGAGTCGGCTCACAATGTGATTTTGCTGCACACCCTTAGATCCTGCTACCGGCTATTGGCCAATGGCGCCTTTTTCTCCCGTTCGCTCGTGTATGGGTTTCCCGGAGCACGAGACAAATTACTGAGCCAGCACGAAGCAATCTACAATGCCATTTTGGCAGGCAATCCCGAGCAAGCACGCATGAGCGCCCAGGCGCATATGGAGTTTGTCGAAAAGTGTACGCGTGAAGCGGAAAAAACCGAAGCGTGGGAGCACGTTTCCCGATTGAGGCAGGTTCAACGCGCCATCAATTGATGCCAGCTACAGCAAATTGTGACGGCCAACATTTTGAATGTCAGTCTCGCCGGCAAAACCCATGGTTTTATCCAATTCGCCATGGATGATTTCCAGTGCTTTTGTCACACCTCTCTCGCCCATCGCCCCCAGCCCATAGATAAATGAGCGGCCGATATAGGTCGACTTTGCGCCTAACGCGACCGCCTTGAACACATCTTGGCCGGAGCGAATACCGGAATCCATGTGCACTTCAATCTTGTCACCGACAGCATCGACGATCGGGGCGAGTACATCGATTGAGGCGGCTGCGCCATCGAGCTGGCGACCACCATGGTTGGAAACGACGATTGCGTCAGCGCCAACCTTGGCTGCAATCTGCGCGTCTTCCACGTCATTGATCCCCTTCAGGATCAGCTTTCCGCCCCAAACGGACTTGATCCACTCAATTGACTCCCAACTCAGTGATGGATCAAACTGCTCGTGGGTCCACTCAGACAAGCTTGTCATGTTGGTCACGCCTGGCGCGTGTCCGACAATGTTGCCAAAACTTCGGTTCTTGGTGCCCAGCATACCCAGACACCATTGCGGCTTGGTCATCAAATTGAGAATGGATTTGATGGTGGGCTTTGGCGGCGCGGACAAACCATTGCGTATGTCTTTGTGACGCTGGCCAAGAACTTGAAGATCAAGCGTCAGCACAAGCGCCTCACAACCGGCATTTTTGGCCCGATTGATCAGATCCTCAACGAAGCCTCGGTCGCGCATAACATAAAGCTGAAACCAAAATGGCCGGGTTGTTTCCGCGGCGACAGCCTCTATTGAGCACACGCTCATGGTAGACAGTGTAAACGGGACGCCAAAGTGTTGCGCAGCAAGTGCGGCTGCAATTTCACCATCGGGATGCTGCATGCCCGTCAAGCCAACGGGTGCGAGCGCGACCGGCATGGCCACATCGCGACCAATCATCGTGCTTTTGACGGAACGGTGCTCAATGTCCACCGCGACGCGTTGGCGTATTTTTATGCGCTGAAAAGCGTCTTCGTTGTCGCGATAGGTGCCTTCCGTCCAGGAGCCAGAGTCCGCATAATCATAAAACATGCGTGGCACGCGGAACTCCGCCCGTTTGCGCAAATCTTCAATTGTTAGGGGCTCACCAAACATGTCTCACTCTCCGAATTGCCGTCGAGTGTTATTCAGTTCTGATCCGTTTGGGAATTAGACGGTGTGGTAAAGGTGCTATTTTGTTTGTGCGATGGAAACGCCGTATCCATCAACTGGCGTGTGCGAGGCGACGGCGCCGTCCGTATAAACCGCCATGCCCCATAAGGAAATTGCGATCAAAGTTCCAAACGTCAAAAGCGCTGCACGCATGACGACCCCGTCCAGAATTGTTATCATATTTTTGACTGTGCGCCGCCCACCCGTCCGGCCACAGCGCAGCGAGTAGGCTAGTTCGTCCGATTTTGGAACCCCTCCAACATAAAAGTTAAATGAAATTGCCCCTACAAAACCGTGTTTCCCCATTTGGTGACATAATCGCCACACAGGCCCGAGGCACTCTCACCGGCAACCGCGGCATTATTCACGACCCGGACACACGTCGCTTGCTTCCACGCCGCCGATGGTCGTCCAGAGCTTGGATCTATTGCCGGTGCGATTTCAAAAATCGAAAACGTGATGTCTTTGGTCGCAATGGCCGAAACGGTGGCCCTGGCTGGACCAATTTGTTTTTTCTCGATGAAGCGACCGCGCTCGCGGCAGGGCACAGGCCTTGTTTTTATTGTCAACGAACACGGGCCAACGAATTCAAAGCAGCTTGGGAAAGCGCGTTCGGTCGATGGCCCGGAGTTCAAGCGGTCGATGCAGTACTCCATGCCCAACGTCTCAATTCAGGTCAAAAGCGGCTTCACCGTCTCCCGCCTCGTCTGCCAAAAGGCGTGATGCTCGCTTTGGGGGCAAACGCTTTCACACATATCGATGAGCACTGGTTTCAATGGCACGCCAGTGGCTATGAAAAAGCCGATACTTTCGATCCTGAGCAGACGATGCTGATCACGCCGCCGGCTATTACAAAGACCATACTTGCGGGCTTTTCACCCAAGGTTGCTGACATGATGGTGTCAGGAGACCATCGCTAAGAATGCGCCATGGACCAAATGTTGCTGACAAAAACGCTACTGGAAAAGTTCGAGGCGCTCGGCCCTCAACCAGCGTATGGCGAGCTTACATTTTATTATAATCCAGCCCAGAAACTGAAACGTGGCACCTACTTTTGCACCATCAAAAACCAAGATGGGCCAAATGATCGCGCATCGGATCTGTCTCGAGCAGATGTTTGGCGGTTCAACTTTGGGCTGCCCAAAAAGCGGTTCGAAGCCATGTTCGGACCCAAGCCGGTGCGACCGTCGAAGGGTGAAACCATCAAAGGCCATTGGGATTTCCGTGCCTTTGATCGGCTGATGCCGCATCCGGTTTATGGCTGGATGGGCTGGGTTTGTATCCTTAACCCGCGAAGCGAGACGATTGCTTCAATATGGCCGGACATCGAGTGCGCGTATGAAAAAGCGAAGGCCGGTTTTGAAAAACGCGCCCTCAAAGGTGTTTGAAATTACCGATAGTTCGCGTATCGCCTTCTTTCATGCGCGCTAATTACAAGCTTCCACGCCTTTTCTTGGAAACGCCTTTGGGTGAAGGTGGATCGGTTGAGCTTGACAAGACCCGTTCAAACTACCTGCTGAACGTACTTCGTATGAGAGACGGCGACGAATTACTTACCTTTAATGGCCGCGACGGCGAGTGGCGTTCCACGCTTGAAAAGACAGGCAAGAAAAATACCCGTCTGATTTTTCGAGCATGCGAACGCAGGCAGCCGACCGCACCCGATTTGGTTTTTTGCTTTGCGCCGCTCAAAGTCGGGCGCCTTGACTACATGGTGCAAAAGGCGGTCGAGATGGGCGCGGGCGTTCTTCAGCCTGTGTTCACAGAATTTACGCAGAACCATCGGATCAACATGGAAAAGATGCGTTCTTGGACGATTGAGGCGGCCGAACAGTGTGGCGTGCTCGCCTTGCCGCAGTGCCGGGAACCGGTCAAGTTTGGACGACTGATTGACGATTGGGATGACGCTATTGCGCTCATCTTTTGTGATGAAGATCATGACACGCATGACCCAATGCCCTCATTGGAACAAGTAGGGCACAGCCGTCTGGGTGTGCTGATCGGCCCTGAAGGTGGGTTTTCAGACAATGAACGTGCATCGCTGCGCGCCCAACCTTTTGTGACTTCCATTCCGCTTGGCCCCCGAATATTGCGCGCTGACACGGCCGCGGTCGCAGCGCTTGCGATCATTCAAGCCAAGCTCGGAGATTGGAAGCGCTAGCAGGTCACTGTTCACACTTGCTGATCCAATCGTTCAAAACTTTTGCCTTGTCAGCAAACGACGAATAGGTCACCACGCCCGCCGTAAAGCGGAGTTCCATTATCCGACCATGGCTCGAGACACCACCGATGAGACGCCTATCGGCGACGTAGAGGAATTGGCCGCCTATCTGGCGAGTGGCTGCAAGCCACAAGATGAATGGCGTATCGGCACAGAACATGAGAAGTTTCCGTTCTTTGCCGAAACGCATGATCCCGTCCCCTACGATGGTGACCGTTCCATCAAGGCACTGCTTTTAGGCATGCAAGATCGCCTTGGATGGCAACCGATCATCGACGAAGGCAACCTGATCGGGCTCTTTGAGCCCAACGGCATGGGTGCGATATCGCTTGAGCCGGGCGGTCAGTTCGAACTATCCGGCGCGCCTTTGGTCACGATCCATGAGACGTGCCGGGAATCCAATGCGCACTTGGCGCAGTTGCGCAAAATTGCTGATCCACTGGGTATTAAATTTTTGGGCCTTGGCGGCAGCCCAAAATGGACGTTGGCCGAAACACCACGCATGCCCAAATCGCGCTACGACATCATGCGGGCCTATATGCCGAAAGTTGGCAGTCAGGGTTTGGATATGATGCACCGGACTTCGACCATCCAGGTTAACCTGGACTTTTCTTCAGAAGCCGACATGCGCCAAAAAATGCAGGTCGCCTACCGGCTTCAACCGATTGCAACAACGCTGTTTGCGAACTCGCCATTTACAGATGGCAAGCCCAATGGCCTTCAGTCTTGGCGCGCGAATATTTGGACTGATACCGATCCGTACCGCACCGGTGTTTTGCCCATGGTTTTCGCGCCGGACTTCGGCTTTCTCGATTATGTCGAATGGGTTCTGGATGTGCCGATGTATTTTGTGTTGCGCGAAGGCCGGTACCATGACTGCACTCATGTCACTTTTCGCCAATTCATGAATGGTGCACTTGACGGTGAAATTCCGGATGCTCGCCCCAACAAGGGTGATTGGACAAACCATTTGTCGACCGTTTTCCCCGAAGTCCGGCTCAAGAAATTCATCGAAATGCGCGGAGCTGATGGCGGGCCTTGGCGGCGGATTTGCGCCCTGCCCGCATTTTGGGTCGGCCTGCTTTATGACCAAACAGCGCTGAATGCCGCTGATAGTCTAACGCAGTCCTGGACTTATGATGATGTGGTAGGGCTACGCAACGCTGTGCCTGCTGAGGGATTTGATGCTCAAATCAAAGGTCAATCGGTCCGCGACACCGCATACGAAGTGCTCGCGATCGCGCGCAAAGGATTAATCGGGCGAAACATGCTCAATACCGATGGATTTGACGAAGCGCATTTCTTGGCGCCGCTCGAGGAAACGGTGGCGCGCGGCACAACCAGCGCAGAGCAAATGCTCACATCATACAACTCAGTTTGGGAACGCGACATCGATCGCGTTTTTCTCGAACACGCCTATTAGCCCCATAGAGGCTATGCCTCACTCATGCTCGATTATGATAGGGCGCTTGTGACGCTTATTATTATCCACGCGCACGGCCTCCGCTTCGTAGCTATGCGTTGAAAACGCATCGTCCCAGCGCGGTTTATTGCGGAAGAAGCCGGCGACAAACTCAAACGCCATGAAGACGAAAGTCGCCATCAAAGCGACAAGTGCCAAAATGATCACTAACGGGATCGCGAGCAAGCTAGCGATGACGATTAAGGCGCGGGGCATGTTAATTAATGTGCTCATAGTTGGAGTATCTCCAGCTTAAGTGTCCATTGTGTGGCAAGTTTTCAAGACATTGTGGAAGACTTTGCTTGTCCAAGCCTCTCCATTTACACTTGTGCGGTCTCGCGGCTCGGTTAGGGTAACGGCTGATCGGGAGGCAAGCCATGAACATGTTCGAAATTTTTAGCCAAGCACAAAATGGCGACGCGATGCGCGTAATGGCGCGTCAATTTGGCATGGATGAAAAACAGGTGGAAAAAGCTGTCGATGCTTTAATGCCTGCGTTTTCTACCGGCTTTAAAAGAAAAACTGCGGACCCTGACGGCGTATCAGAATTCTTTGAAACGCTGACGCGCGCTCAAGGTCAAACCGGTTTTTTTGACGATCTTACTAAGGCCTTTGCTCCGGATGGCATAAATGCCGGCAATGAGCTTCTGGGCCAGTTCTTCGGCTCCAAAGATGTCAGCCGGGCTGTGGCCAAACAGGCGGAAGCTGCGACAGGCGTCGGGCAGGAAATTCTCAAGCAGATGCTGCCAGTGATCGCCACCACGCTTATGGGCGGCATGGCTAAAAATACCACCGGGAACGCCATGGCGGCTTCTGCGAGCGCCAGTGGCAATATGTTTGGTCAAATCGTCGAACAGATGATGAAACAGGGATTGGACAATATGGGCACGGGAGGTGGCAGCCGCGCGCCGCGCAACTCAAACCCGATGGATAATCCGCTCGGCAAAATCCTTGAGCAAATGTTTGGCAATGGTGGGCCGGTTGCGCCGGATGAAGAGAACGATCGCGGTCGGATACCCAATCCAATGAACCCGGACAACAATCCGCTGGGTAAGATGTTCCGCGATATGATGGAACAAACGCAGCAAGCAGAACCCAAGCCGCAATCAAAGCCGAAACAAAATCCTTATGGCGAGTTGTTCGGTGATATTTTTGAAACTGGACGCCGACAGCAGGAAACCTATCAACAGTCAATGGAACAGATATTTGATCAATATCTCCAAGGGATGCGTCGTTAAGGTTGGATTGCTCAACGACCACGCATGACGGTCACGTTGCCCGCGATCACCAAAACCAGACCCAACACGGCCGCCAACGTCCATTGATAGTCCTCAACGAATGTGGACACCAGAAGCGCAAAGATCGGAAAGACGACCGTTGCGTATCCCGCTCGGCCTGCGCCGATGCGCTTAACCAGCGTTAAATAGGCTGCAAAAGCGATCACGGTCGAAACCAGGGCCAGGAAGATCAATGAGTACGCATATTCCGGCCGTGGATCCCAATTGAAGGGTTTGCCTTGAACGATGGCTAAGAAAGCGCACCAGACGGCACCATAAATCATTCCCCAAGTGGTGGCCGCAACGAGAGGCACCTTCTTGTCGCCAGCTTGCAGGCGCGATGACAGGAGGCTGCCCATGGAGAAACATAAGGTCCCGCAAGTACACAATATGAGCCCGGTTACGACGTTTCCGGCCAATTCCTGCCCAGATACTTCCGGCCAAAACAACAGGGCGATGCCGCATGCACCGACAAAAGCGGCTGCCACGATACGCGCGCTTGGACGTTCTTGGAAAATCAGCGCCGCCAAGAAAATGTTTGTAAGCGAGGCAAGTGAGAAGATCACCGAAAGCAGGCCGCTCACGACATAAGTCGAGCCATAGTAGAAAAGCAAAAAATTGGTCGAGAAGATGAAGATCCCCATGGCCACAAACACAGCGTGCTGGCGGACGGAAAAAAGCAAAGATTGGCGCGCAACCAAAGTCCACACGAGCATGACCGCGCTTGCAATGACGAACCGGTAAAAAAGCGAAACCTCATTGGCAACGACACCAGGCTGCAGCGAAAGCGCATACCAGGACACTGACCAACTGCCGACAGTGAGCGCATATAAGACATAATCCAGCGCTGAAAATGCGCCGCCTTTTGAGCTGTCGTGGATGGATTGGGCGACCATGGCTAGACGCGTTGACCTTTTGAGAATTTGTCGTGTTAGTAGGTGATGGCTGATTTTTTCGCAAACGCCGATTCAAGTGGAACCAATGTTGCCGAGTTTTCCGTTTCCGAGCTGTCGGGGGCAATAAAACGAACGGTGGAAGACGCTTTTGGGCGTGTTCGCGTACGCGGAGAACTGGGCCGCGTCAGTCGGCCTGCGTCGGGGCATGTATACCTTGATTTAAAAGATGACCGCGCGGTTATTGCTGGCGTAATCTGGAAAGGGGCGGTTTCGAAGCTGCCGATCAAACCCGAAGAGGGTTTGGAGGTGATCGCCACTGGCCGGATCACGACGTTTCCGGGGCAGTCGAAATATCAAATCGTGATCGATCATTTGGAGCCCGCGGGGGCAGGTGCCCTAATGGCACTACTGGAAGAGCGCAAAAAGCGTCTTGCGGCAGAAGGCCTTTTTGATGAAACCCGCAAGAAAGCACTTCCCTATCTTCCTACCGTGATCGGCGTGGTCACCTCGCCCACCGGGTCTGTTATCCGGGACATTTTGCATCGGCTCAACGACCGCTTTCCCGTGCATGTCATCGTTTGGCCTGTGCGGGTGCAAGGAGAGACATCAGCTGGTGAAGTGGCACGCGGTATCGTCGGCTTCAACGCGTTGGAGCCGGGCGATCCGATCCAACGACCAGATCTTCTAATCGTTGCACGCGGTGGTGGTAGCGTTGAAGACCTTTGGTGCTTCAATGAAGAAATTGTCGCGCGAGCAGCGGCGATGTCAGACATCCCGCTCATTTCTGCAATTGGCCACGAGACCGATACCACGCTCATTGATTATGTCGCCGATCGGCGCGCGCCGACACCGACGGGTGCCGCCGAAATGGCGGTTCCGGTCAAGGCTGAGCTGGAGGCCTATGTTGCCCAACTCGGCGCACGGCTGCAAAATGCTCTCACGCGGCAAATGGATAACCGGCGCGAGCGGTTACGCTCTTCTGCGCGCGGGCTTCCTGCGGCAGACGCGTTACTTGCTATCCCGAGACAAAAGCTGGACGGCACGACGCTGCGCCTGGGTGCCGGGCTTGATCGGTCCACTTCGCAAAAACGCCTGCGGCTTACCCAAGTAGCGGCAAAAGTGTCTCTGGATCGCCTTGGCGCACGTGTGTCATTGGCCGGTGGGTCACTGCGCCAACTTCAAAAAGCGCTGCCTTTATCGTTTGAGCGGTATTTGTCTAGCCGTCGGCAAGCGCTCCAGACCAGAGCACGCTTACTGAGCCCCTATAGTGTTGCCCGCAAAAGCGTCGACGGGCGAGAAAAACTATCCGTGATGATTGGGCGTTTGGATCGCGCAACCGCACGACAGGCTGAAAACGCAAATGCCAATGTGGGTCGGATGACGCGGTTGTTGCACAGCCTTTCCTATAAAAACGTCTTATCGCGCGGATTTTCCCTCGTGCGCAATGCAAGCGGTCAACCGGTGAGAAGTGGCAAAGAGATCAGTGTTGGTGTTGAACTGAACATAGAGTTTGGCGATCAAACTCGCGCTGATGTCATCGTTTCGGGCGGTTCAAAAACACCAAAAAACACCAAGAGGCGTCAAGCGACTGAAGATGATCGTGAACAAGGGTCTCTTCTTTAAAATAGACGACCTGCTATTGTGCGGCAGTGGTACGAGCGGGTGGATTTGAACCACCGACCTCTGGAGCCACAATCCAGCGCTCTAACCAACTGAGCTACGCCCGCATTGCCGCGAATGGTCGCCATATCGGCGGCGAGCATTTTTTGCAAGATACCGGCTCATATTTGTCTTGGAAAGTGCGGTTTTAATTCCCGAGGGGCTGCAAACAGGCAAGATCAGTTTTGGCACTGCAATTAACGCTAATTTACGGTCCATGGGCATACCAACCCTTTTAAGCTGGACGCTTGGTGAAGGCATCTGGCATTAAGACATTGTTAAGTTTCTAGTCGGTCACTGAAACAAGGGTGCACCCATGAACTGGGCGGAAATTGCCTATCTTGACCTAGCGGTCACTGAGTATGTGCGCGATCACATTTTGCAGGGTGACGCCGTGGTCATCGTCGAACGTGAAACGCTTGTTTTGCGTTGGAGCAACGGTGTTGCTGCAAAGTGGCTTGGCCTGGCTGATTTGGGGGCCAATCACGACGAGCAGGCTCTCATTGTAGAAGGCGCAGGTGCGCGTCAGCTCATGACTGCGCTCGCTCGCCCGCTCACCGGCAAACGCGTCGCTTCAGCGCGGACCAGTGGCCAATTTTCGGCACTAACGCAAATGCATCTTTATCCGTTGTCGTTTGAAGGTGTCGCGCAGGACGCGCTGGCAGTCGTCGCTTTCGCACCTCCCGACCGTCCGGAAGATCATCATCCGCTTCATGCGGCGCTTGTCGGTCTCGAGCAAGACGATGCAAGCGCTGCGATAGTTGATGCGCAAGGCGGTGTTCTTCACGCAACGGCAAATTTCGAAACCGATCGATTAGATCATGATCAACGCCAAGAATTGTGCGATTTATGCGCTAACGAAGCTGATCGTATGGTCAAACGCATTGTGTCCACGCCGTTTGGCCAATTTGCTGTCGGCGTTGGGCGTCTTTCGGACGCTCCGCAACAATATCTGTTTGTCCTGATGCCGTCGGGTTCCGCATCATCATCAGTTCCAACCGATGGCCCAATTTTGGAAGATGAGCAAATTGAACTTGCATCACCGGCAATCGATGAAAGTTCGCAGTACAGCGATGTTGAAGCCGATGTCGAAGAGGCAATCGTAGATGGAGATCGCCCGGCAGAAGAAAGCGCGGGGTGGTCACCAGCAAGATTGGGCACGACGCCGATACGTTTTGTTTGGAAAACAGATCACGATGGCGTCTTCATCGACATGTCGGAAGAGTTCGCCACTGCGGTTGGACCTACATCGGCCAACGTAGTTGGAAAATCATTTCTAGACATCGCGGACGAGCTTTCGCTCGACCCTGACGGGGCTATAGGAGATGCCCTTAAGCGCGGTGAAACTTGGTCTGGCAAAACCGTGTTGTGGCCGATCCACGATACGGAGTTGCGGGTGCCGGTCGATCTGGCCGCTTTGCCTTATTATGACCGTAACAGAACGTTTGAAGGTTACCGCGGGTTCGGCATAGCCAGAATGGGCGATCTGGTCGTCGATGAAGGCTTCCGCGATGAGCCGGATCCAGCCGTTTGGGCGGACGACGCCGATCAGCCAGAGGTTGAACTAGACGTTTTGGCAGATCCCTCAACAGTCGACGAAGAGAGCTCATCGTCGGAAGACGACGCGGCCTTTCAAGACGAGCCACCTGTGCTGGCTTCGGCAACCATCGTGCCGATGCGTCGGGTCGATGACTTGGCCGCAGCCGATCCCGAAACGTCAGACGACGAAACGCACAACGATCCTGATTTGGTGATCACGCCGCTCTCCACGCAAGAGCATGATGCGTTTGAGCGTATACGCGCTGAGCTAGCGCCGGCCTCAACTGACCAAAGCGAACCCGGCGACCAAGAGATCGAGCAGCAGCCGACACCGCCGCCCTATGGGCTTGGTCCTGAGGCCCTCAACAGCCTTCCGCTTGCGCTTATGATCGCGCGCGACGAAGACGCACTCTACATAAATCGCGCCTTTAGCGAACTTACCGGTTTTGAGGATGTCGAAACACTCAATAAACAAGGCATGAGTTCCTTGTTCGGCGGACCGGTTTCCTTGTTTGCGGACCAACCGGATGCTGGCAACGATAACGGTATCACCCTTGTTCATAAAGATGGTTCCTCCATTCCATCACGAAGCCACCTTCAACGAGTTCCATGGATGGGGCGCAATGCGTTGATGTTTGCTTTTGAACCAGTCTCACCTGCTGCGACGACTATCCATGAAGAATCGAAACGCGCTGAAGAACATGGTGAGGATGCCAACGTTGGCGCCAATGAAAGTGACACCATTTCGTCGGAAAATGCAGAGCTGCGCGCGATTTTAGATACCGCGACGGACGGCGTTGTTACCATTGATGACAAAGGCGACATTCGGTCTATGAACGCGGCCGCCACTGCACTTTTCGGCTATGATACAGACGCGTTAATCGGGCAGTCTTTCAGCATCCTTTTTGCTCATGAGAGCCAAAAGGAAGTTTTGAACTATGTGCAGTCAATGGTTTCCAACGGCGTTGCCAATGTTCTCAACGAGGGGCGCGAAGTTACAGGCCAAGAAGCGAAAGGTGGCCAACTCAAGCTCTTTATGACGCTGGGCCGGCTCGGCGAAAGCGACGGTTTATGTGCGGTGCTGCGGGACATTACCGCATGGAAGCAGAATGAAGAGGCGCTGGAAGAAGCGCGACACGAAGCGGAATCCGCGTCAGAAATGAAGTCCGCTTTTCTGGCAAAAGTCAGCCATGAAATCCGCACACCGCTGAATGCAATTATCGGATTTTCCGAGATCATGAGTGAGGAGCGGTTCGGTCCGATAGGCAATGAAAAGTACAAAGACTATCTGGACGACATTAAGAAATCTGGTCGATATGTCGTGGATCTGGTCAATGACCTTTTGGACATATCCAAAATCGAATCGGGTAATCAGGACCTTCAGTTTGAGAGTGTTTCTCTAAACGAGACAGTATCTGAAGTCGTCGACATGTTGCGTCCACAAGCCAACCGGAACCGCATTATTGTTCGCTTGGCGCTGGATCCGGACCTGCCCAAAATTGTGGCCGATCAGCGCGCGAGCAAACAGATCACCATCAACCTGCTTTCCAACGCGATCCGCTTTACCCCGGAAGGAGGCCAGGTGGTGGTCAGCACGCGCTACTTGAAAGACGGCTCGGTTACACTCCGCTTCAGGGATACCGGTGTTGGTATGACTAATGAAGAATTGGAAGGGGCGTTGCGTCCATTCAAACAAGTGGGTGCCAACGAAGATTTGCGCGCCTCCGGAACCGGCCTCGGCCTCCCGTTGACGCGTGCACTTGTGGAAGCCAATCGCGCGGAATTTGAAATCAGCTCGAAGCCCGGTGAAGGCACAGATGTGGAAATCGTTTTCCCTGCCCCGCGTGTTCTCTCACAATAGCCACACCTTGCGTTCAACCTGTGGTAGACGCGTCGCGACCTGCGACGTAAGGGACGGATGTTTTAACACTGTGCTGGATGCATTGCCTTAATGATCAAGAGTGTTCGATACATTGCTGTGCTCGTGATCGTTGGGATCGTGATCGCGATAGGCACTGTATTTGCCGTCACAGCTGGCATCTCCAGTGATACCGCCAGACAGGCGATTGAACAACGCATGGGCGATATTCTGGGCCTACCCGTCAGACTGCGCGGGCGCACCGAGGTACACCTCTTCCCTTCGCCCTATGCGGTATTTAATGGCGTCAGAATTTCCGGGGCCGAAAACTCGACAACTATCGAAGTTGGGCGTGTTGAAGCTGATTTTGACGTGCTTTCCCTTTTTCGGTCTATTCCGACTTTTTCTGCGTTTCGTATGGACGCACCTGACATTACCTTGGGCGTCGATGACAACGGGATTGTGCTTTGGCCTTCAGTGGAAACGGTCGCCAAGCAGGGTTCAGCAACCGAAGCGCCGCCTGAGATCACCGACAATTTGGATTTGATTAGTACGATCCGCAAGAAACTTCCCGCCTCAATCGGGCGCGTTAGCTTCCAGGGTGGGACTATTCGGTTTGCCGATCGTGATGGCGAAATCACCACTTATTTGACGGATCTTGAAGGCCTTCTCAACTGGCCGAACCGCGATGGCGCTTTAACCCTTGAGGCCAGTTTTTCGCGTCAAGGGGCCGACGGGCAAATCAGCATCTCAAGCGCTTCGATTGCCGATCTTGATTCGGTGGACGGCGGCGACCTTTCAGCATCGCTGCAATTTATGGGCGCAAACATATCCTTTGCCGGGCAATCCGCGCTGGCGCGCCCACGCTACGCGGAAGGCCAGATCGATATCCAATTAGACGGTGCCTTATCTGTAAGCTCATGGATCGTTGATGCACCCTTGCTGACCGCAGGCGTCGAGCAATTGCGCGTGAGCGGACCTGTCTCGGCGACCGAAAATCGTCTTCGTATGGACAGCGCGGAAGTCGCCATAAACAGCGACGCGGCTGTCGGTGCCGTCGAGTTTCTCAGGCGCGAAGCAGGGACAGCATCTTTGACGTCCACGCTCGCTTTTGACCAACTCGACCTTGCTCGATTGGCAGGTCCGGGCTGGCGCGCAATGCAGCGCTCCTTTGAGCCCGATGGCGGATTGCGCTCACAAATGACCGGGATTGACGTCGACCTTCGCGTCTCGGCTTCGGCGGCTTTATTGGAAAACGGTGAGCTCAACCAATTTGCAGGCGCGCTCACCGTTCGCGATGATATGATCGCGGTTGACGTGGGTGATGCTGTTTATGAAGGTGGACGAGTCCAGTTTCGTTACAAGGACGAGTATAAGTCGGATTCCAGCGGTGCGTACCTCTCCTTTCGTGTCAGTGATTTGAACTCCACATCAGTCGCGGACCAGCTTGTTCTCGGTCCCCTCTTCCCGCGTGGGACTATCAGCATGACTGGGGACTTTAATGGTTCATCGGGAACGTTGCGGCAGTTTTGGCGCGGCGCGACCGGCAAGCTGTCGGTTAGTGCCAGTGATGGCGTTATTCCCGGCGTTGCCCTGGACACCATCTTTTTGACCGACAGTGGCAATCAGTTCATGGCGTTAGAGATCAATGATAACGCAGGCGACCGCTTTGAAGCTTTAAACGGCGAGTTCATGCTGAACAATTCAGCTTTTCAGGTGGCAGATCTTTCGATCACCTATCCCGCAGAACTTGTGACGGTTGAGGGTATCATATCGCCGATCAACGGTAGCATCGCGCTAACGACCAAGCTTCAGGGTGATGACAGCAACCGTCAGAGTTCTACCGTCTTTGTCGGCGGGACGCTTGGTCGCCCTTACGCCACACAAGTGCTCTTTCCCTTTGCTGAGCCGCCCATGGAGCGTTAACAGGACCCTAATTCCCTGTTCAAAATTTTAAGCGATTTTTACCCAATTGAGCGCAATATCATTGCAGCAAGAATTGAGTTGAGTGCCGAATACCGTGTGGCATGTATTTAACATTGTCTGGAAACTGGCGCTCGTGTCGACGATGGTCGGTGCGGGTTTGCGTGCGTTCGACGTCACTGCCCAGGACATACTTGCAAAAATAGGCATGACACCAGAGAAGATGGTGGAACTTATTCAGCAAGCGATTGAATGGGCGTTGCCCAACATGATCCTCGGCTCAATGATCATTGTTCCGATCTGGTGCGTCATTTCAATTCTACGGCCGCCACGCGGTTAGTCGCCGGCGAAAGCTTTTCTCTTTTGCACCAGCGACGCGGTGATCACGCCTAAAGCCACCAGCCCGATGAGGATAGTGCAAACCGCATTGATCTCCGGCGTCACGCCTAGCCTCACCTGACTATAAATTTTCATGGGTAGTGTTGTGGCACCCGGCCCAGACGTAAAGGAGGCAATCACCAGATCATCAAGCGACAGGGTGAAAGCCAACATCCAGCCTGCGAGTACTGCGGGCAAAATAACTGGCAGCGTCACGCGCATAAAGGCTTCAAATGGCGGGCAACCAAGATCTCGCGCTGCCTCTTCTAATGACGCGTCGAAAGATACCAGACGCGACTGCACAACGACGGCGACATAGCACATGGAAAAAGTGATGTGCGCCAATGTGACGGTCCAAAAGCCGCGCGCCATTTCGATCGACACAAAAAGCAATAACAGGGAAAGGCCGGTGATGACTTCGGGCATCACCAGCGGTGCATAGACCATACCCGTGAAAAGCGTTCGGCCTTTGAAGCGTACAAAGCGGATCAGCGCAACGGCCGCCAATGTGCCAAGTACCGTGGCGATAGTTGCTGATACAAGGGCGACCCGTATTGTGACCCATGCGGCGTCCAAAAGGCCCTGATTGTTGAAAAGTTCAACGTACCATTTGGTCGAAAAACCAGCCCAAACAGTGACCAGCCGGGACTCATTGAAGGAGTATATAACCAGCAACACGATCGGCAGATAAAGGAACGCAAAGCCAACGACCACGGATGTGATGTTGAACCAGCTCCAGCGCGCGCTCATTTGTCTGCCCCTTGCGCTTTGGCTTGCGCATTTTGGAACAACACGATGGGCACGACCAGGATGACCAGCAAAATCATCGCCAGCGCCGACGAAATCGTCCAGTCGCCATTATTGAAGAATTCAGTCCAGAGGACTTTGCCAATCATCAGAGTTTGCGAACCCCCGAGAAGGTCGGGGATTACAAATTCTCCAACCGCCGGAATGAAAACCAAAAGGCAACCCGCCAAGATGCCGGGCAACGACAGGCGAAATGTCACCCGCCAAAAAGCCTCAATCGCGCTGCAACCCAAATCCCGGGCCGCTTCAACCAGTGAATGGTCCATGCGCTCGAGCGCGGCGTAAATCGGCAGGACCATGAACGGCAGGTATGAATAGACGATACCAATATAAACGGCGACGTTGGTATTGAGGATTGATAGTGGCGTATCGATCACCCCAATCCAAAGCAGAAACTGGTTGAGCAACCCTTCGGGCTTTAAAATGCCAATCCACGCATAGACCCGTATGAGAAACGACGTCCAGAAGGGCAGAATCACCAACATCAAAAGGATCGGACGCAGCCCTTCTGGTGCTTTGGCCATACCGTAGGCCAGCGGGTATCCGATAGCGAGCGTAAGCAGCGTTGAAACAAGCGCGATCCAGACGCTCGACAAATAGGCGTTACGATACAGAGGATCGCCGAACAGGAATTTATAGTTCTCAAAATTCAGCTGACTGAACTTATCTGCCAACGTCGTCCAATCATCTTGGAAGCTAAACTGGGGCATGTAGGGCGGCATGCCGAATTCCAGCACCGAGAGCGAGATACGAAAAACCAGCACAAAGGGAAGCAAGAAAAGGCAAAGTAGCCAGATGTACGGTATCGCGATAACGAGACGATTTCGAACCGCGGCGACCATCTCAGCGCTCCAACAAAATGCCGCTGTCCGGCGCAAAGGAAAGCCAGACGCGTTCTTCATAACCGATCGGATCTTCAGAGATCCGCGATGCGTTGACCATGGACGCTTTAACGATCTTCCCGCTGTCAAGTTTGACGTTGAGGATTGTCATATCCCCCAAATAGGCGATGTCCCAGACCTCTCCCTCAACCGCATTGGTTGTTCCGGGGGGCTTCTTACGCGCGACCTTCACCTTTTCCGGGCGAACAGCAAACCAGGCTTGCCGGTCTTTAGCCATGGCAGCATCCGTGTCGGCCTTGATTTTAAATCCATCGACGCCCGCCAATGTTACCGCGCCCTTGGAAACACTTCCTGCATGGCCTTCGAAAATATTCACTGAACCAATAAAGTCGGCCACGTAGCGCGAGTTGGGTGCCTCATAAATCTCTGCAGGGGTTCCGACCTGTTCGATGATTCCTTTGTCCATAACCGCAATGCGGTCTGACATGGTCATGGCCTCTTCCTGATCGTGTGTGACGATCATGAAAGTAAGCCCCAGCTCTTGCTGCAAATCCATAAGCTCAAACTGGGTTTCTTCACGCAGTTTCTTATCAAGCGCGCCGAGCGGTTCATCGAGCAATAATAGCTTAGGTCGCTTGGCTACCGATCGGGCGAGCGCCACACGCTGCCGCTGACCGCCAGATAGCTGATGTGGTTTGCGGTGAGCAAATTCTTCAAGTTTCG
>JBCBYO010000012.1:0-85829 GCA_039815825.1 Pseudomonadota bacterium | reverse complement strand
ATCGTTTACGGTGTGGACTACCAGGGTATCTAATCCTGTTTGCTCCCCACACTTTCGCACCTCAGCGTCAGTATCGAGCCAGTGAGCCGCCTTCGCCACTGGTGTTCCTCCGAATATCTACGAATTTCACCTCTACACTCGGAATTCCACTCACCTCTCTCGAACTCTAGATTGACAGTATCAAAGGCAGTTCCGGAGTTGAGCTCCGGGATTTCACCCCTGACTAATCAATCCGCCTACGCGCGCTTTACGCCCAGTAATTCCGAACAACGCTAGCTCCCTTCGTATTACCGCGGCTGCTGGCACGAAGTTAGCCGGAGCTTCTTCTACGGTTACCGTCATTATCTTCACCGTTGAAAGTGCTTTACAACCCTAGGGCCTTCATCACACACGCGGCATGGCTGGATCAGGCTTGCGCCCATTGTCCAATATTCCCCACTGCTGCCTCCCGTAGGAGTCTGGGCCGTGTCTCAGTCCCAGTGTGGCTGATCATCCTCTCAGACCAGCTATAGATCGTCGCCATGGTAAGCCATTACCTCACCATCTAGCTAATCTAACGCGGGCTCATCCAACTCCGATAAATCTTTCTCCCGAAGGAAGTATACGGTATTAGCACACGTTTCCATGTGTTATTCCGTAGAGCTAGGTAGATTCCCACGCGTTACTCACCCGTCTGCCACTCCCCCGAAGGGGCGTTCGACTTGCATGTGTTAAGCCTGCCGCCAGCGTTCGTTCTGAGCCAGGATCAAACTCTCAAGTTGAATGAGAATTTGCCTGGCGTCGCTTACACGCTTTTGAATTGACGAGAACATTTTGTACACCGTCGCTTTCGCGACGAGTTTAAAAGTCTCTGTCAGAAACGTGTACGACACCAGATGTCTCTTTACGCTTTGAGCAATTGCTCTCGGCATTGCAGAAGACTGCCGCCCACGTTTCTCTTTCTTGCATATTCAATTGTCAAAGATCAGACAAAGCGAAGCAATGTCCCGGTTCGTGGCTTTTGCTTTGAACCGTGTGAGGGTCGCTGAAGCGGCTCTCTTTATGATGACCAACAGAGCGAAGCGTTTTGCCGCCAGCGGCGGTGCCGCCCTCGTTGGTGAGCGGTGTATAGTCCCGGCGACACAAAACTGTCAATCAGGAATCTGAACTTTTTTGCGTTTTTTTTCGTCACGCGAAAACCGTCCACATTCAGGGCTTTTATAGACGAAAAATGCCGCATTTGCATCCCAATAAGAACCAGATAGTGTCTGGCCCAATGTTCAGACGGTAATTGAGAAGACCTTCGAGTGCCCAACCGCCCAAATCTCATCAACATTATTGATCCTGACCAGGCACCGCTGACGACAGGAAAAGTGCGCAAACCGGATCGCCGGGAGGTATCATTAAGATGGCTGTCGGGAACGATTTTAACAGGCGTGGCGTCAACCGCACTCATGGGCGCTGCCCTTTTAACTGCGCTCGATGGGAAACAGTTGCTTGCCACCCCGCCAGAGATAGCCAGTTTTGTCGATCTGTCCGACACCGGTAGCGGCGACACCAAAACAAGCCGGCTGATTACGACAGCTAACCTAAGCTTGGGTACACAAGTCCCCGACAGACGACGGATGAGCGTTTCAACGGTTACCCAAGTGGGCGACGCAAATGTTATCCGTACAAAGCCGTTCGAACACCTTACAATATCTCTTGCCAGGGTTCAGGCGGACGACGCCTCCTATCCGCCGTTTAATCCGCTATCGATATTTGCTGAAGGTAATGTGCCGCCAGTTCCCGACAGCGGTGTAACCGGCGCTCTGATTTATGGTGCCAATGTCGAAACCGAAGCTGCAGTCAAGGTGGTGGATTTTGAGTTCAACACCGATGTGGACTTAACAGAATTCACGATTTCGGCCGATGAGGCTGAAGAAATCCTGCGTGTAAACGCAGCTTTGCTGGCGGGTGGCGAAACAAAAGTAGCTTCAGTCACCTATGTCGATCCCTTGCGATTTGGCACGAACGATCCGGCGCTAGGCGCACTTATCACACCTCAAGTTGCGCGCGTTGTTCCCCAAAATGTCTCCGTGGCGCCTTCTGGAACAAACACTATCGGCACCACTTATAAGGAAGACCTCGTTGAAGCACGCAGCGATGTTACGATCACTGAAGCGTTTTCGACAGTTGACTATGACGGTCTCAACCAAATGGGCGGCGCTATTGCCACACTCTTAAACAGTGAGCAACTTTCAGGCGGGCAGTCGGTTAGGCTGGGCTTGGAGCGGGAACGCGACCAGGAACGTTGGTCCGTTAAACGTGCTTCGGTGTATCGGGGCGGCGAGCACTTGCTCACGATTGCGCTAAAGGATGACGGACAATATGTGCCCGCTCAAGAGCCGGTCGACCGAGGGGTCATGACGAATTTCGGGCCAGCGAATGAAGAACCAGCGCTTCCCGCTATCAATCCGGCAACATTGCCAACCGCCTACGATGCAATTCATCGTGCCGTTGCATCAAACGACCTGCCAACCTCTATAGCAGATCGCATCGTCAAAATGGTGGCCGCTGACGTTGATTTCCGTGCCCGGATCCGACCCGAGGATGGTTTGGAGCTATTTTACTCGCTTCCCGAAGACGGCGAACCCGACCAAGCGTCGGAGCGCGATCTGCTTTTTGTTAGCGCAACATTCAACGGTCAAACCAACCGCTTTTACAAATTCCGGAAATCAGATGGAAAAGTCGGTTACTATGACGAAGAAGGTCGAAGCGCCCGCCAGTTCTTGTTGAGGAACCCCGTGCCAAGTGGCAAATTTAGATCCGGGTTCGGCATGCGGCGCCATCCTATTCTTGGATATTCCAAAATGCACTGGGGTGTCGATTGGTCCGCGCCCCACGGCACCCCCATCATTTCACCCGGCAATGGCACTGTTCAAAAAGCCGGATGGGCCGGTGGCTATGGCCGCCAAACGATCATCAGCCATGCTAACGGGTATGAGACCTCATACTCACACCAGACGCGTTTTGCTAAGGGCGTCCAGCCGGGCGCACAGGTCAAACAAGGTCAGGTTATTGGTTATATTGGAACCACAGGCCTCTCAACGGGCCCCCATTTGCACTATGAAATGCGGGTCAATGGCAAGCGGGTTGATCCGCTGCGTGTGCGGCTTCCTGATAGTGACACCCTGACCGGCGACGAACTTTTGGCGTTTACCACCGAACGCGACAGGATCGATGCTTTGCTTGCAAGCGAACCAGAAAACGAGACGCTAGCTGCACTTTAGTCGACAGCCGGTTTGCGAACCATCGCCCAAGCAACGATTGCAGAAATCAGAGACATCGCCGCCGCGACCATTGTGATGGCACGATAGGCTGCTGTCATGGCCGAGCGATGAGCACTCAGATCCGATGCTGCACCCGACAAACCATAGTTGCCCGCTTCGACACCACCAGAGTTGTTGTAAATAATCGCCGCCAGAACGCCCATCACAGCAACTGCAAACAAACCTGCCACGCGCGATACCGCATTGTTAACACCAGACGCAGAGCCTGTGTTTTCGTCATCCACCGAAGTCATAACGGCTGTAGACAAAGGTGAGACGACCAATGCCATCCCAATAGCGCAAAGCGTTAAAAACGGGACAACAGACACCCAAAAAGATTGAAGGACCGCGGTCATCGCCATGCCAGCGTATGCAACTGCCACCAAGACCGAACCAACCGTTAGCAAAGGAGCTGGGCCCAATCGATCAGCCATCCGGCCAACGGGACCGGACAGAAGTCCAATGGCAACTGAAATCGGCAGAAAAGCGAGTGCGGCCTGGAATTGAGGGACGTCCCACGCGTCGATCATGGTTATCGGCAGGAAAAACAAAACGGCGGCAAGCCCAAAATAGAAGCTGAATGTCAATAAATTCGCGCCGGTAAATGTTGAAGATGCGAACAAGTGCAGCGGAACCATCGGCGCAGTCACTCTGCTCTCCCACCACAGAAATACGGCGAAGGCGATGATAGCGGGGACTGAAAATACGACAATCTGCCCGATACTGGGCGCTGAACTCCCTTCGCCTTCCGGCGCTGCCAAACCGTAAGCAAGCAAGAAAAGGGCGATGGACACCAAAAACGCCCCCAACCAATCTGGCGTGCGTCTGCGGTCCGCCTCATCATTGGGCACCATCCGCCACAACAAAAAGACTGCTATTGCGCCAATCGGCAGATTGATCGCGAAGATAATCCGCCAAGCGCTATCGCCAAATGTCTGCAACACCAAACCACCGACCATCGGCCCAAGGGCGGTGGTGACGGCAGAAGCCGCCGCCCAAGTGCCGATAGCAGCACCACGCTCTTCTTTGGGATAGGCTTTGGCCAATATCGCCAGACTACCGGGAACCATGATCGCAGCACCGACACCTTGAAACACACGCGCCGCTATCAAGAATTCCGCATTGGTCGCCAAGGTGCAGAGCGCGGATGCGGTGACGAAGAGTAAGATACCAGCGATAAAACTACGGCGCTGCCCGTAAACATCTCCCAACGCACCGCCTACCAAAACAAGCGCTGAAAGTGGAAGCATGTAAGCGTTATTGATCCAGACGCCCTGTGTGAGGCCAGCATCCAAGTCCGCCATCAGAGAAGGCATGGCGATAGAGACCACCGAACCATCTATAAAAGCCATGGCGCTTGCCAGTATTGCGGCGATTAACACAAATCTTCGCCGCTGCTGCGGGCAGAAGGTACTGCTAACTTGTTTAACCACCGCGTCTGCCATGACTATCCCAACAAAAAAGCCGTCGACCAGAAGGTGACGGCTTTATTCGTTACATTTTTGGCGCGTTGGTTACAGTGCTTTTTCCAATTCCGGCAGGACATCAAACAGGTCTGCAACCAACCCATAGTCAGCAACCTGGAAGATCGGTGCATCCTCATCCTTGTTGATGGCGACGATGATCTTGGAGTCCTTCATACCTGCAAGGTGCTGAATAGCACCTGAAATACCCGCTGCGATATAAAGTTCAGGCGCAACAATTTTGCCGGTTTGCCCAACCTGCCAATCATTGGGTGCATAACCGGCATCCACTGCGGCGCGCGATGCACCCACCGCAGCTCCAAGCTTGTCAGCTACGGGTAATACAACTTCCTCAAACTTCTCAGATGAGCCTAGCGCCCGTCCGCCTGAAATGATGATCTTCGCTGAGGTCAACTCTGGACGATCACCACCTGACAATTCTGTCGATACGTAAAAAGATAAGCCGGGGTCAGATGCGGCAGCGACCGTATCAACACCCGCTGAACCGCCTTCACCTGTCGCATTGAAGGACGCCGTGCGAACTGTGATCACACGCTTTGGATCAGCCGACTTAACGGTTTGAATGGCGTTACCCGCATAGATCGGGCGTTTGAATGTTGTCGCGTCGACAACTTCCATTACTTCTGAAATCTGCATTACATCGAGCAAGGCGGCAACACGCGGCAGTATGTTCTTACCGTTGGTGGTTGCTGGCGCAATGATCGTATCATAACCATCAGCCATAGATACGATAAGCGCTGCCATTGGCTCGGCAAGCTGTTGTTCAAGTGAAGCATCATCAGCATGTAGCACCTTGGAAACACCTTCCAGCTTCGATGCCGCTTCAGCGACAGGTCCTGCATCCTTTCCCGCTACGAGAATGTGCACTTCACCGCCAATTTCGGCGGCGGCTGTCAGCGTTTTGTTCGTCTGATCAGAAAGCGCTGCATTATCATGTTCAGCAATCAGCAAAGTTGCCATATCGATTTCCTCCCGATCCCTTAAATGACACCAGCTTCGTCGCGAAGCTTGGTAACCAGCTCTTCCACCGAGCCAACTTTTACGCCGGCTTTGCGCCCTTCCGGCTCCTCGGTTTTCAAGACCTCAAGGCGTGGTGCAGCGTCGACACCAAAGTCGCCCGGTGTTTTCTCATCAATCGGCTTTTTCTTGGCCTTCATGATGTTGGGCAACGATGCGTAGCGCGGCTCGTTCAACCGCAAATCGGTGGTCACGATAGCAGGCATTTTGATCTCGATGGTCTGCAAACCACCATCGATTTCCCGCGTTACTTTCGCAGTATCGCCTTCAATATCAACGTTGGAAGCAAATGTACCCTGGCTCCAACCGAGTAGCGCGGACAACATCTGCCCGGTTTGGTTGGCGTCATCATCGATGGCCTGTTTGCCGAGAATAACCAATCCTGGTTCTTCGGCTTCCACCACACCCTTCAAAATTTTGGCGACGGCAAGCGGCTCGACCAAATCGTCATGCTTGACCAAAATACCACGGTCAGCACCCATTGCGAGACCCGTACGAATGGTCTCCTGAGCTTGGGCCGGTCCAATGGAGACAACAACAATTTCCGTGACCTTGCCCGCTTCCTTCAGGCGGATTGCTTCTTCAACTGCAATTTCATCAAACGGGTTCATCGACATTTTCACATTTGCCAATTCGACCCCTGAACCATCAGGTTTAACCCTGATTTTCACGTTGTAGTCGACAACGCGTTTGACCGGCACCAAAACTTTCATTTTCTTCTCCCGAACCTGCGCGGTGAAAAGCACACAAACGCCTGCGTGGCTATAAAATCAACGACAATAAGCGTCGACCGCGTTCATAAATTTTCTACTGCTATATTTTGACGTTTACGTCAACGTAAAAATCTTACTACCCACGACCCCACGCCCGCGGCGATGCTGATTGGCTTTTCACGGCAACTTCCGGCTCTGCATTGCCCGAACTTTTGATGGAAGGAACCGACGTTACCACTGCTTTCGGGGTTTGGATTTCGCGATCAAAAAGCGGAACGTCGCGGCGCTTTAAAAGAAAAACGAGCACAAGCCCCGCGAAGAAACCACCAACATGAGCGGCCCACGACACCATTTCATCGCCACCTCCCAGTAACATGAAAATCTGAAAACCAATCCAAACAAGCAATGGTATCCAAGCGGGTAACGGAAGCGGTATACGCATCATCACCAATACCCAAACCCGAACTCGTGGGTGAAGGATGAGGTAGGCACCGATTATCCCTGCAATGGCGCCAGATGCGCCGATCAATGGTGCGGTCGATTGAGGGTCAAGCAGGCCATGCGCTAGACCACCCAAAACCGCACAAAGCAGGTAGAAGATGAGAAATCGGATATGCCCCATGGCGTCTTCGACGTTGTCGCCAAAGACCCAAAGGAAAATCATGTTGGAACCAAGATGCATGATATCCGCGTGCAAAAAAGCGTATGAGATAAGTGATAACTCTTCCGGGATCACTGCCAGATCGATCGGCAATTGCTCAATCTCATTGACGACAGCCGGGATGTAGCCAAGCTGCACCGCGAGCGTATTGACGAAATCTGGACCGCCTACGAGGTTAACGAAAACATAGACCAGGCAATTAATGATAATGAGTCCCAAAGTGACGTATTGCAGGCGCACATGCTTGAGTTCGTTTTTGTCCTGCAGGGGAATAAACATAACGCAATCGCTAAAGTTTGATCGACTCGATTAGCAGAACATCCATGTTTTTACCGCTTTTTGTCAAATTGGCAGGATGGAGTTTGGGCAAGCATGAGATTTCTACTCAGCGTAGCGATGGGGCTCACGTGCGTTTGGCAAGCGCACGCAATCAACGAATTCAAGACTTGGCGCATCAACGGCAAAGATATTTTACGCGTTGAGCTGCTTCCGGCTGCCATTAATCCGCCCGGCACGATGCGCATTATCTTCAAACCGAGTATCCTCAACCGCCTTCCACTCGTCATTGAATCCGACACGGGCATTGACGAGTGCTACGCTTGGGCTCGAACGGCAGTCGGCAATCCGCGGCTAATGCTGGAAATCACACAATGGACAACATCGGCCACCGTCAATGGCGTCATCGTAACTAGCTGTTTCACGATCAATACGTAAACGCTCAGCGGTTCTTACCCGGCACCCACAACACGTCATCGGCACCGTTTGCGTTTACGACACGAGCGGCAACAAAGAAGAAATCGCTAATACGGTTCATATATTTGACCGCCTCAGTGTTCACGTGTTCGCCAGGCTGTTCAGCCAATTCCACAATCAGCCTTTCAGCTCGACGGGCCACCGTTCGGGCAAGATGGAGATTGGCAGAAGCAGCACTGCCGCCCGGTAATATGAAGGACTTCAATGGTTGTAGCCCGTGATTGAGGGCATCAATATCGGCTTCTACACGCTGAACCTGCGCCTCCACGATACGCAAAGGTTCATAGGCTGGAGGCTCTTCTGTTTCCGGCGTCGCCAGGTCCGCACCTAAGTCGAAAAGGTCATTTTGAATGCGTGACAACATCCGGTCCAAATCAGGGTCCGACGACGCCGTATGAAGCCGTGCTAACCCCACGCAAGCATTGGTCTCGTCGACCGTTCCATAGGCAGAAACACGTAGATCATATTTGAAGCGGCGCTCGCCCGTCCCAAGCGCGGTCGTGCCACTGTCGCCGGTTTTCGTGTAAATCTTATTGAGTGTTACCATTGCGCTTAACCCGTGGCTTGACGTGCGATGAGGACGCCGATGACGATAATCACAACCGCGACAAACTGAAGAAAAACACGAGCCTGCATGAGCTTGTTTGATAAATTGACATCACCCTGGGTGAGCAAATTTCTAAGGCCCATCAGCAAGACAATTGCGACGGCACCCATGGCGATCAGTGCCAAAAAGAACATCACTGTAGACATTGTAACCCTTGGGCAGCGCCCGAAACTTTCGTCTGGGTGGATTTAGGCCATCCGGTTCAAGAGTCGATAGAAAATGTCCCTTGGTAACAACCTGTCCAATGCGATCGCAATATGTGTCTCCAGTTTGACGGGGTAATGAGGCCTAGGCCGACGCGACGTTAGCGCTTTGCGGAGCGCTTTATAAACAGGTTCGGCACCTGAAAGATCTGTTGGCGGCTTTTGTGCGTTCAAATTCTCAAGCCGTTTGCGATATTTGTCCGCATGGGGCGAGTTTGCATAATCTATATATTTCATCGCATACCGGACCCCATTAGCCGCGATATTGGATGGGATCGATCCGGGCTCAATAAGGCTTACGTGAATCCCGGTTCCATCGAGTTCCATGCGCAGTGTCTTCGTCAACGCGTTGAGCGCAAACTTGGAAGCTGTATAGGCGCCGCGCCAAGGCATGGCTACGCGGCCCAATACCGACGAACAATTGATAATCCGCCCGTGGCCCTGCTCTCGCATGACCGGAACAGCCAAGTGGATAATCTGATGATAGGCGAAGAAATTGACTTCCATCTGTTCGCGCAAAGCTTCGATCGGCAAGTCCTCAACAGCGCCAGGTTGCGCGTAACCGGCATTGTTAAAAAGTGCATCAAGTCGATTACCGGTCAATTCCATCGCTTGACTAAAGAAGCTGGCTATTGAGTCAGGATCCCGATGTTCTAAGAACAGAGCCTCAGCGCCCTCTGCCCTTAATCTCGCAAGGTCTTCATCTTTGCGCGCTGTCGCAATCACGCGCCAGCCGTCTTCTAACAGTTTTCGTGCGCAATGAGCACCAATGCCGGTAGAACATCCCGTGACAATAATGACCGGCTTATCCATCATGATCTTGTGCCACTCCCTATAATTACCCCTTACTTAGACTATGTTTGGGGTGGCTTGTAACCGGATTGAAAGGGCAAACAACCGCACATGCAAAAAACATTCGTCATAGCCCGCCGGGTCCTATTTGATGCATTGGGGCATTTTGATTTGGCTGATGGCTGGGCAATGGCGAGCCATGTGGCGCTATCCACATTGCTAGCGATTTTTCCTTTTTTGATATTTGCGACCACATTGGCGACGTTTCTCGGCGCTGAACAATTTGCAGATCTTGCCGTTCACTTGGTGTTTGATACCTGGCCCGAGCGTATCGCTGAACCGATAGCAAACGAAGTCAGAAATGTACTAACAGTCCCTAGGGGTGGGTTGCTGACAGTTTCCGTCGTTGCAGCTGCCTTTTTTGCGACCAATGGTATTGAAGCCCTACGTGTCGCGCTGAATAGGGCTTATCGGGTAAGCGAAACGCGCTCATTGGTTTATGTACGGCTGCAAAGCCTTGGGTTTGTTTTCATCGCGACCCTTTGTTTTATGGCTATCAGCTTCCTTTTGGTTCTGGCCCCTTTGGTTTTTCGGATCGTTGAGCAATATATTCCGGCCGTTGAGACCTTGTCATTCGAAGTTGGTTTTTGGCGTTATGCAATCGCATTGACAGTGCTGGTAGCGGGGCTTTTCGTTGTCCATAAATGGCTACCAGCAGGCAAAAGAACCTTTTCTTCACTTGTGCCCGGCATCGTCGTCACAATCAGTTTTTGGATATTGGGGGCCTCGGTTTTTGCCGCCTATTTGGAGCGTTTTGCAACCTATGTGACCACATATGCAGGTTTGGCTTCACTCATGATTGCGCTTGTGTTCCTGTATATCGTTGCTGCGATCTTTATCTTGGGCGCAGAGATTAACGCCGCGATCATCCGCTATCAGACCGCAAGGGCGCTCGTGCCAAGGTCCGATTAACCAAGCTCGTAAACAGAAAGTTAACGGCCTTTTGATAACCTCCTTGGAGGAGATTCAAGATGCTCACCGATTTGACCACACAAGGCTGGCTTTTTATCGGATTCTTCCTTGTGGCCGGCGGCTTTTTCATTGGCAGCGCCATGGACGGCGTATTAGGCGTTGATGGGTTTGGCCCCTTGGGGAATATGAGCCTACTTGTCGCCGGATCACTCATCGTTGGCATTGGCATTGAATACACTGACTTTCGAACCAACGACCCCACAGTTTTAGCAGTGTTGATGGTGTGTGGTGCATTCTTCTTGCTCGGCTTCAGCGTCCTTTCCAAACTAGGATTGAATAAACTGGGCGCTTAAGCACTCAGTCCAATCATTCGCGCTACATCCCCAGGTGTAACGCCCGCATGTCTCAAACCGCGCAAGCTCGTGTCCTGACGACTTTTGGAGAGTTTTCGAGTTCCACCAGGCTCCAAAATCAGATTGTGGTGAAAATACCGAGGACGATCGAACCCTAAAAGATCCTGCAGCAAGGCGTGAGCAGCCGTTGCGCAATATAAGTCACGACCACGCACAACATCCGTGACGCCCTGCACATGATCGTCGACGACAACGCTCAAATGGTAACTTGTCGGGGTGTCGCGGCGGGCCAGAATAAAATCGCCCCACATCGCTGGATTCGCGAAAACCAGCCCTGTCTCCCCTTCTGGACCAGCCCCCTCTTCCACCCATGACAACCGGTCCACGCCCAGATGCGCCATTGCCGCTTTGACGTCGAGACGCCATACGCCTGGGGCCTCCGCATCAGACGGCTGGACCTCATGATCTCGACCGGGAAACAATGGCGCGCCATCGGGATCAGTTGGCCAATCTTGACCAGCCTGCTCAGCTGCTGTGACGATGTCTCGAAGATCACCACGGGTCAGCGCGCTGTGATATGCCAGATCGGCGTCAGTCAGCGTATCAAGCGCTGATTGGTAAGCATCAAAATGCTCAGACTGGCGCCTTATTTCCCCTTCCCATTCAAATCCAATCCAATTCAGATCCTCTAGCATTTCGGCTTCGAGTTTTGGTGTACAGCGAGCGGTGTCGATATCTTCGATACGCAGCAACATGCGACCAGCCAGCTCGTTTGCGCGTTTTTGATTTAACAGTGCGCTAAAAGCATGTCCGAGATGAAGGTGTCCGTTGGGAGACGGCGCAAAGCGGAAAACAGGTCGATCATCGGTCGCAGACATGCGATGTGGGTGGCATGAAACGAACCATGCCTGCAACCATTGAAACACAAGCCCATATCGAAGCAGGCCTGCGTTGGCTGAAAGAACGAGATCCGATGTTGGCCAAAATCGCAGAGGCCGTAGACCATGTACCGCTGCGCCGCACCGATGCTGGCTTTGAAAGCCTCGTCAAAATCATCGTTTCGCAACAGGTTTCCGTCCAGAGCGCCGATGCGATCTGGAAAAGACTGACGGCAACAATAGCACCGCTGGATCCGGAAAATTTTATTGAGCGCGGTGAACCAGCGTGGATCGAAGCAGGTCTGTCACGCCCCAAACAAAAAGCGCTGTGCGCCCTGTGCGATGCGATCAAAGAGGAGTCGCTGGTTCTGGACGGTTTGGGAGACATGCCGGCAGTCGAAGCAATCAAACATCTGACAAAGGTGAAGGGCATTGGCCCTTGGACCGCGGAAGTTTACCTCCTGTTTGCGGTTGGACATCCGGACATATTCCCGGCAGGCGATCTAGCGCTCCAAAATGCGGCTCGTCACGCATTCAACTTGGCAGAACGACCGGACGAAAAACAACTGCGTTCGATGGCCGAATCATGGGCCCCGTGGAGAGGGGTCTCTGCGCGGCTGTTTTGGGCCTATTATGCGAAAATCGCACAACGCAACGTCGCACCCTGATTGTCATATTTCTGCATAACCACATGAAATATATGGGCAATATGCCGCGCCATAATACTGACGTAACAACTTCACATCACTGTCACAACAAGCTTAGTATAAGAGGCGTAATGTAAGCTTGGTACAGGGGATAACCTTGACAGTCGCGGTCTCACCGGAGGCACTTCCCGCACTTGTACTTAACGCCGACTATCGGCCGCTAAGTTACTACCCACTCTCGCTTTGGTCTTGGCAGGATGCGGTAAAGGCCGTGTTCCTCGATCGCGTCAATATTGTTGCCGAATACGAGACCGAAGTGAACTCGCCATCATTTGCCATGCGGGTGCCAAGTGTTGTCAGCCTCAAGGAATACATCAAACCAGCGACTTATCCGGCCTTCACACGCTTCAACGTGTTTTTACGCGATCACTTTGAGTGCCAATATTGCGGTTCGACGGAAGATTTAACGTTCGATCATTTGGTACCCAGGCGCTTTGGCGGTCAAACAACGTGGCAAAACATCGTCACTGCGTGCTCACCATGCAATCTGCGAAAAGGTGGGCGCATGCCTTCACAAACCGACATGAAACCGCGCCAAATGCCGTTTCAACCGACGGTCCATGAACTCAACAACAATGGCCGCCGGTTCCCGCCGAACCATCTCCATGAGAGCTGGATGGACTATTTATATTGGGATACCGAGCTGGAGCCGTAATACGGCCGTGCACTTTCGGTGCCGTTGTCAGGCAATACGCCGATCTTCGCACGTAAATCTCAGTTTGATTTTTGCGAAACGCCACCACGCAGTGTAACGAAGACCCAAAGCGCGAGGGCGACGCTAACAAGCACATTCCACCCGGCGAACGACAAGCCAAGCACTCGCAATGCTGCCTCGTCACATGAAGGCGGCTTCACAATTTCTATCGCGGCAAGAAGATTGTTCGCGTCGGTGACCACACCGCCGGTTGTCGCGCCGCAATCTGCCGGGCCTTCCCACCAACGCCATTCAACACCCGCGTGGTAACCACTCAAGACGGCCCCATAAGCCATCAATAGGCCCACAGCGATCAACGCCAAGCGGGTGACGAGCACTGGCCAACGTAGCCAAGAGGCAGCCGCTGCAACCAGAGCGACCGGTATGCCAATATAGTAGGGAGTGCGCTGCAACAGGCAAAGGTAACAGGGGAGGTATCCAAAAACATGCTCGAAAACGAGCGCTGTCCCCACTACCGCAGCCATGACAAAAGCGATGCTGAGCGCAAAAATCAAATAGCGCTCATCGGCAGATATTTCGGTCATAAACCGCCCCTACCTGTTCAAAACGAGGTCGATCGCCAAATAGACCAATGTTGGCCCGCCAATCAATAGCGCCCCAACCCATACCAACGCGATAACCACGCCAGCAACGACAAAAACACCATCCCGCTCTATCAAACCCGCCGAAGCCAGGGCAACACCTATACCTGGCACGGTGTTTGTAAGCGGAAGGGGCACGAGAATCGACAAGCAAGGAATAAACAACAGCGCGCCAACAATACGTGCCGCAAGGGTGTTGGTTAGCCCCGCAAAACGTTGGTGGGTCAGCCGCTCCAGCCAACCACCCCATTTGCGCACCCTCGCCAAAACCGATCGGAAACCGTCAACCGGCAAGCGGCGCGCGCGGAGACTTTCAGGCAACCACGGCGACTTTCGACCCATTGCCATTTGGCCAACAAGAACAGCCATCGGAACGGCAACAATCTGGGGCAAAAGATAGACGAACGGCAGACAGCATGGGATAGCCAGGATCAGCAGCATCAAGCCGAAAGCGCGTTCCTCCATGGCATCGCTTAACTGTCCAAGTGATATCGTCCCGGCTTCGTCACGGGGTAATTCGCGCAGCAGCGCGTCCACTTTTGCCAGCGCCCCGTCATGAGGGTGATTAGCTTGATTTTCGCCGCTCATCTTGTCTCTCGTCTATTTGTTTTCATTGCCAATAACATCAATGTGCAAACATTGCCTTGACGCTTCGACGGCGCAGACATACACGTTCGTCCACCGTGGCAGGCCCCTGTGGCGGAATTGGTAGACGCGACGGATTCAAAATCCGTTTTCTTCGGAAGTGCCCGTTCGAGTCGGGCCAGGGGCACCAACAGCTTTAGGACACGCGCAAAAAGTTTCCAAAACTGCAAGACCAGAGCTTTGATCGGTAAATGCTCCCCAACTACATAGAAAATTATGAAGCACTGAAGTCATCCTTTCAGTGGCGAATTCCGGAAAATTTCAACATCACGCAAGCTTGCGTAACCCGCCACGCCGAAGCAATGCCTGATGAGCCCGCTCTCATCATCGATAATGGCGATCAAGCGCCCCCAACAACCATCACTTGGCATCAGCTGGAAAAGCAGAGCCAACGGGTGGCAGGGGCCCTCAAACAACTGGGAGTCGGGGTCGGCGATCGGGTCGCTATTCAGCTTCCACAGAGTTATGAGGCCGTCGCAACGCATTTGGCGGCCTATCGGATCGGCGCAATAGCGGTGCCGCTGGCCACACAATTTGGACCGCAGGCCATAGCCTACCGCATCGCCAAATCCCGACCAAAAGTCTTTGTAGCAACACAACAAGCCTTCGATCGCTGGATGGACGGTAAAAGTGACGATGACCTAAAACCAAAAACGCTTTTGGTGACCGGTGAAGCAAGCGGAGCGACAAATTTTGCCCAAGCCGTGAAAGAAGCAGCGCCCGTCGAAAAAATTATTGATAGTAAAGCAAATGACCCGGCGATGATGTTGTTTACATCTGGCACGACCGATCAACCAAAAGGCGTTTTGCACGCCCAGCGTGTCTTGCTCGGCCATCTTCCGGGCATACAACTGGCCCAAGAAAAAATGCCGCAAGAAAATGATGTGTTCTGGACCCCGTCAGACTGGGCATGGGCTGGCGGCTTACTCAACGCGCTCTTGCCTGCCCTCTATTTTGGGGTGCCAGTGGTAGCAGCCAATGCGCCACGCTTCTCTGCCGATTGGGCTTTTTCAGTCTTATCTCGTCATCGGGTAACGAACGCCTTTTTACCACCAACCGCGATTAGGATTCTGGCCGGTTACAAAGGCAAGACACCGCCCTTAAGCATCCGAGCAGTCGGCACCGCAGGAGAACAACTTGGGCCAGAAACGCACAAATTCGCCCAAAACGTCTTCAAAACAGCCATCAATGAGTTTTACGGCCAGACCGAATGCAACACCGTGATTGGATCGAGCCGGGCAATTGGCGTCAACAACCCCGCCTCGATGGGAAAAGTCACGCCAGGTCATGACGTAAAACTCATCAACGAAGACGGCGACTTTATTGATGATGGTGAAGGTGAAATCGTCATCAAAGCCGATACACCAGTTGCGATGCTCGAGTATTTTGAGGATCCGGAAGCAACGTCTGAGAAAATCGTCAATGGGTGGGTTCGTACCGGTGACATCGCCACCCGGTCCGCAGATGGATGGTTTACATTCAAGTCGCGCAATGACGACGTAATCACGTCAGCCGGCTATCGAATCGGGCCGTCGGAAATCGAGGAGTGCCTACGCACGCACGAGGCTGTTTTGGAAGCGGCAGTTGTAGGCATCGCCGATGCAGAACGAACCGAGCAAGTTGCTGCATTTGTGTCTGTTAAACCCGAGGCAAGGCTTGATCCCCGGTTGCCCGATGAACTGAAAAACTGGGTTCGCAACCGGTTATCGGCCCATCTTTATCCACGCCGTGTAGAAATCGTCGATGAAATACCAACCACGGAAAGCGGCAAAATCATCAGGCGCGCGTTTAGGGACAGAGGCTAATCTAGCATTTGCGATCGAAAATACTGCGTACTTTGTCAGCGACGGACTTCGCCGTTTCTTTCGTTGAACGATAAAGATCGATTTGCGACGCAACTTGGCGAACGTCCCGATCCTTTGCTTGATGCGTACCCACGACAAGCGTGGTGACCGCGCGCGATTGTGTCCAAATGCGGCTCATAACCGGATGATCGGGAAGTGCACAACTATCGGCAGACGTCACGTTCGGATCATCCAAAAGAGTTTCGGTAACCCGGGTCATCAGTTGCATGCCGGGCGACAATTCTCGCATCGTCTCGTCGTAGGTCGTCTTCCAAGTCCAGGCCCGACCACCTTCGATAAACACAATGAGCGAAGCGATGACGCGACCTTCAAGTGAAAGGGTGAAAATCCGCGACCGGTCCCGTTCGGCGAGCAAGTTCACTGCCTCGCGCGCAAAGGCGGCTCGATAACGATCAGCGGCTAGAGACGTCCGCTTGCGCCCTTTCCAACCCGCATTTTCAAGCAGAAGAAACTCTTCCATTTGCAAACGCACCTGCTCGGGGGAACGGGCTATGTCATACTCGACCCTGCCAAGCTTTTCGAGTTTTCGCCACAACCGGCCAAGGTTTCGGCGATGATGCGGGCTGATGGCGTTATGCAAGTAACTGTCAGCATCAATAGTGGCATCCAACCACGGCCGGTTGACCGGCTTTGCGGTAGCCATCGGCAAACCGGCCGAAAGGGCTGTCGCCCTGATCAACGAAGCTAGTGGACTGTCCATAAAAATATCGGGGAACACCACGATCTTGGGTAGTTGGACGCCCGGTTGCCCAAGTGTCGCAAAGAAATCATCAACGATCTGTTCGCTGCCACGGCGCTCAATCAGCGGCAGGCCGTAAGGGCCATACGGGTTGGACCATGCTCGTACAATGTCAGGGCCGATCTGAAAGCTCGGTTTTTCAACCGTAAAAGGCATCATCAGACACACATTGCCGACCCGCTTGCCGGACAGATCGTCATCTGATTGGTCGTGCAACAAGAGCAGACGAACATCCCGGTCGTCCAAGCGCGACAGGCCAGGAATTGCAAATCGCGGCGAAAAGAAAATATTTGGCTCCAGCGCGTAGTCGGTAATCCGATCTATGTCCGGCAAAATATCAAAACCGGCCTCCGATGGAAAAACCACCAACTTTCGCTGGGCAGCCTTGTCCGGATTACTGCGCGCATCACCATCAAACGCAAGCGGCGGCACATCCAAACCAAAATCAGCATTGGCTGGAACGAGCACGTTTTCTTCAAGGACTGGTATCGCTGCCATCGCTTTAAATCGCTGCCAAGTTTCGCGCTGTCAGGATAGACATCCGCACGCCTATACGCCGGTAAACCAGTTGATAAAGGGCAAACACCTCGATCAAAGTTGCCAAAAAAGTGGCCGTAGCCGCGCCGTACAGACCCATTGACGGAATAAGCGCGGCGTTAAGCGCGATATTCACGACGAGGACGCTTCCAAACACCACCGCACAAGCATTTTGGTGGCCGGTCATATTTAAAAGGCTCTCGGCAGGCCCAATAGCGGCGCGTAACACCACGCCCGAAACGAGAATGAAAAGGAGCGGATACCCTTCCCGATATTCAGCGCCAAACAAAGTCAGCAACAGGGGTGCGCAAGCTAGCAAAACAAGCCCCATCAACAGGGACGGCCAGAAGGTCCACACTACGCTGCGCAGCGCCATGTCATGAACCGCATTTTTCTCACCGTCAGCCAACAACGCGGCAAATCGATGCGCAATACCCGCCTTCACGGCAAAGAAAACAAAGTGCACTAGGGCGAGTGTCTTTACGGTCGCAAAATAAATCGCGACATCGGTAGGTGACATGAGCAGGCCAACCATCAACGTGTCGGCGTTGATGAGCAGAAAGAAAAACCCTTCAACAAGGAAAATGGGAAGGGCAACTTTGACCCAAAGTCCGGTCAGATAGGTGCGCGGTCCTTTGGGTATGGTCGCATCAATATCTTTGGTGACGAGGAACAGCTGTCCAATGGTTGTCACGTAAGAGGCAACCACGGCGCATTGAAGCCCAAGCAAAGCATCGATCTCATAGCCCGCCACATAAGCACAAGCCATAAAGACCAAGATAAGCAGCGGACGAATGAGATAGCTGGGCGTAAGCGCGCGGATCGTCCAACCTTGCGCGCGTGCAGTCCCGTCCAGCGTATCGCCGAGCGAAATCATCGGAAGGCACAAAGCCCCGATAATAAACGGCAATATATAGTAAGGTTCGATCCAATCACGAGCAAACCAAGTAACTGCGATAACCGACAGCGCCGATACCGTTGAGGCCGCCAACACCACCAATCGGCTCGCGAGCAGTATACCGCGCATGCGGTCAAAACTGCCCTTTTCCCGATATTGAGGGACAAAACGAATGATTGCGGTTTGAAAGCCAAGGCACGACAGGCTGCCCAAAATAACCATCGAGATCCAAACCAGGACAAAAATTCCATAGTCTTGGATACCCATCATCCGGGCAAACGCGATCTGCGAGACAAATGCAATTACTGCGCTGACAATACGGATCACGAAGGCAGCAAGCGACGCCCGCTGGGTGCGCGCAACATCGCCACCTCCAAAAAGGATCTGATCCGCCTTTTCTGCCAACGGCCTTACTCTATCAGAGAGCACCGCAGGCAGAAAAGCGTTGGTTGTCTCAACAGCTGAAAACCGCAACTTTCTTGGCCTCCGAGCCAACAAAGTAACCGCTCGGGTTTAATTTTCCGTTCGCGGCGCAAACGCCGGTGGATCAATCCATTGAACGGTTAAACAAAAGCGCCGTGGCAATGCTTGAATTTCTTACCGGAACCACAGGGGCAAAGCTCGTTGCGACCCACCTTACCCCAAGTCGACGGGTCTTCCGGGTCGCGATCTTCAGGTGCAACAATCCCCAAGCCCACAGCGCCAACCGAAGCGGCCGCCGCCGGAGCAGGATTGGCGGAAGCGCCGCCTTGATTGCCGGTCTCAGCTTCACGCTTTGATTGCATCGCCGGGGCGCTCGGCATTGGTGCGTCCGCGGCCTCCCGGACCAACTGCACCCGCATCAATTGCGATGTTACCGCAGAGCGCAAATTGGCGAGCATGCTTTGGAAGAGTTCAAACGCCTCACCTTTATATTCTTGGAGCGGATCGCGCTGCGCATAACCCCGGAAACCGATCACCGATCGCAAATGATCAAGGGCAACAAGGTGCTCACGCCAGAGATGATCAATGGTCTGCAAAATGACGGATTTCTCAACATACTCCATCACATCGTCGCCAAATTCGGCCTTGCGCGTGGCAGCGGCTTTCTCGGTCGCTTCTGACAAACGCTCGAGAATATCATCTTCCGCGATGCCCTCTTCCGCGACCCAATCGCGGACCGGCACATCCAAATTCAACAGCGAACGAACACCCTCTTCCAGGCCATCAACATCCCATTGCTCTGCATAAGCATTCTCAGGGATATTCTTTTCAACGAGCTCCTCGACGACATCCTGACGCATTTCTTTGACGGTCTCTTCAATGTCTTTACCGTCCATGATGTCGAGGCGCTGCTCGAAGACAACCTTCCGCTGATCGTTCATCACATCGTCATATTTCAGAAGGTTTTTGCGAATGTCGAAGTTGCGCGCTTCAACCTTCTTCTGAGCTTTTTCCAAAGCCTTGTTGATCCAAGGGTGCACAATGGCTTCGCCATCACGCAGGCCTAGCTTCTGCAACATGCCGTCCATCCGGTCGGAACCGAAGATGCGCATCAGATCATCTTGCAGCGACAGATAAAACTTCGAACGGCCCGGGTCACCTTGTCGGCCTGAACGCCCACGCAACTGGTTGTCGATCCGGCGGCTTTCATGCCGCTCGGTTGCCAAGACATAAAGCCCACCGGCCTCGAGCGCTTCCTGCTTTAGTTTTTCGACCTCAGCAGTAATGGCCGCTTCCTTGGCGGTGCGCTCATCGCCCTCAGGTAAGTCGCCGATTTCTTGCGCAACACGCATTTCAACGTTGCCGCCAAGTTTAATATCGGTACCGCGACCAGCCATGTTCGTCGCGATGGTGACAGCGCCCGGAACACCGGCCTGCGCCACGATGAATGCCTCACGCTCGTGTTGGCGGGCGTTCAATACTTCATGGGTTACGCCACCTTTCTTGATTACGATATCAAGATCGGCAATTCCCTTTTCCAAATATTCGCGAAGTTCCTGTTCCTTGCCCGGTTTGATCTCATCAAGACGGCTTTTGAGCTTCTCGGAGAGACCGCCAAGATACTTCTTGTCGGACAGCATGCGAGAGAGAACTTCAGACTTTTCAATCGACGTGGTGCCGACGAGCACGGGCTGCTTGCGAACTTGGCTGTCGATGATGTCCAAAACCACAGCGTCGAATTTTTCTTCGACGGTCCGGTATACTTCATCATCTTCATCGATGCGTTGTACGGGCAGGTTTGTCGGTACTTCGATGACTTGAAGACCGTAAATATTGCCAAATTCCTCCGCTTCCGTCGCGGCTGTACCCGTCATGCCGGCCAGCTTCTCATACATACGGAAATAATTCTGGAATGTTACCGAAGCCAACGTCTGGTTTTCCGGTTGGATCGTCACACGTTCCTTGGCTTCCAATGCCTGGTGCAAACCTTCGGAAAAGCGGCGACCCTGCATCTGACGGCCCGTAAACTCGTCAATGATCACGATTTGATCGTCTTTGACGATGTAGTCCTTGTCTTTTTGAAAAAGCGCATGGGCCCGCAACGCGTTATTGACGTGGTGAACGATCGAAACGTTTTCAACGTCATAAAGGTTGTCACCTTTTAGCTGACCGGCCTCTTCCAGCAATCGCTCAAGTTTTTCTGTACCTTCCTCAGTAAAGGTCGTCGATTTTTGCTTTTCATCAACTTCATAGTCTTCCGGAAGCAATTGCGGAATGAACGTGTCAATTTGCTTGTAAAGATCAGAGCGATCCTCGAGCGGCCCGGAAATAATGAGCGGCGTACGCGCCTCATCGATAAGGATAGAATCGACCTCGTCAACGATTGCGAAGAAGTGCCCACGCTGCACCATCTGCGCGCGCTCATACTTCATATTGTCGCGAAGATAATCGAAACCCAACTCATTGTTTGTCGCATAGGTCACGTCGCACTTGTAGGCTTCTTGGCGCGCTTGGTCATCCATACCTTGAACGATCACCCCAGTGGTTAGGCCGAGGAAGGCGTAAAGCTTTCCCATCCATTCAGCGTCGCGCGTTGCCAGATAGTCGTTCACGGTAACGACGTGCACGCCGCGTTGCGCGATGGCATTGAGATAGACCGGCAATGTAGCCACCAAGGTCTTACCTTCACCCGTACGCATTTCTGAAATGGATCGATCGTGCAGAACCATCCCACCGATCAGCTGCACGTCGAACGGACGCATACCCAACGCCCGCTTTGAACCCTCACGGGCAACAGCAAACGCCTCTACAAGCAGGTCATCCAGACTTTCACCGCCTTTGAAGCGTTCACGAAATTCTGAAGTCTTGGCACGAAGCTCTTCATCGCTGAGCGCTTCCATTTGCTGCTCAAGCGCATTAATCGCGGGCACACGGGCACTGTAGCCTTTCAAACGACGATCATTGGGCGACCCAAAAACTTTGCGGGCAATACCACCGAGGCTGACCATTGTTGAAAATCCTTCTTGACGATGTGCCGCGAGCCATTGCCTGGCAGGAATGCGGGCTGCGATCTAACCGGTATCACGCATCAATCACATGTGTACGGTGGACGCGACGATGGCCGACAGATAAGAGTGGCCCAAATGGATGTCAACGCCGACACTCTGATCCGTTTGTTGCGGCGATTGTTCCACATGAAAATCGTTAACTAAGGGCCGTTTGGTACAAATATGCATTTTTTGAAAAACTTCCGTGGATTTTGTATTGTCTCAGCGTTGGCAATCGCCGCAACCGCAACATCGCAGAGCTTTGCCCAAGACGGAACCGCGCCGCTGGATCCAGACGCACAGGTAGCTACTGTGGCGGGCAAGCCAATCACCAACCGCGATCTGGAATTTGCACTAAACGACCTGCAGGACCAGCTTGGCCAAGTGCCAGCGCCGCAGAGACGAGCAGCCGCGCTACTTGCGCTCATCGACATCCGCCTGCTGGCAGCACGAGCTGATGCCCAAGGGGTTGCTGACGACCTCGAATTTCAACGACGCTTGGATTTTTTAAAGGACAGAGCGCTGCACAATGAACTCTTCAATCAGGAAGTTGTCCAAAGTGTCACTGAGGCAGAGGTACGCGCGCGTTACGATGCAGAAATATCCAGCAGACCAGCCGAAAATGAAGTCAATGCGCGTCATATTCTCGTAGCGACGGAAGCGGAAGCAAGAGAAATAATCGCCGAGCTGGAAGCCGGCGCGGATTTTGTAACCTTGGCCCAAGAACGGTCGACCGGACCGTCAGGACCCCAAGGCGGCGACCTCGGCTACTTTACGCGCGGACGTATGGTGCCGGAATTTGAGGCAGCGGCGTTCAGCTTGACGGTTGGTGAGTTCACGCGCGATCCCGTGCAAACACAGTTCGGTTTTCACGTGATCAAGGTTGAAGATGCACGCCCCGTTCAACCGCCGCCCTTCGAACAAGTTGCCGGCCAGATCCAGTCTGGTATTTTTCGTGAAAAATATGGGGCACTTCTTCAAGACTTGCGTGGTCAAACCGATATTGCCATCGCAGATCCCGAGCTGAAAACGGCTTATGAAGCGGCAATTCAGGTGCCACAGCCGCAATAATCCGAGATCGAGATGTCGAACATTTCACCACTGGCGCCCGCTTCGCCACCGTCCATGCCGACGTTAAGCGGGGTTGGTATGGCGTCAGCGCAAGCCGGCATCAAATATGCCGGGCGCGAAGACGTGATGGTCATGGTCTTTGATCAGCCAGCCACAGTTGCGGGTGTTCTTACCCAATCAAAATGTCCCTCGGCGCCCGTCGACATTTGCCGCTTGCACTTGGAGAAAGGTAAAGCACGGATATTGGTCGTAAACTCTGGCAACGCGAACGCTTTCACTGGCAAGAAAGGCCGGGAAGCGGCCGATGCTACCGTCTCGATGGCCGCAAAAGCTGTCGGGTGTCAGATCAATGAAGTCTTTGTTTCATCGACCGGTGTAATTGGTGAGCCACTGGATGCCGCCAAGTTTGAAGCCGTTTTGGCAAACACGATCGAGCAAGTGCAACCAAATGGCTGGCTCTCGGCTGCTCAGGCGATCATGACAACCGATACGTTTCCCAAACTCAGCACGCGGACAATTTCCATCGACGGCAATTCCGTAACGGTCAGCGGCTTTGCAAAGGGCGCGGGCATGATTGCGCCCGACATGGCAACGATGCTGGCCTATATCGTCACCGACGCCAATGTGTCTGCGGAGTGCTTGCAGCGCATGCTGTCAGACACTGTTGGCGCAACATTCAACGCCGTTTCCGTGGACAGTGATACGTCAACGTCTGACACGCTTTTGGCGTTCGCAACCGGCAATGCGCTCAACCGGGAAATCACCGAACCGAGCGGGGTCGACTATACTGAGTTGAAAAGCGCAATCGCGGCTTGCATGCATGATTTAGCCCTGCAAATAGTGGGTGATGGCGAAGGCATTTCACGCCGGATCAAAGTAGATGTTACGGGCGCTGTTTCGAAGCAATCTGCCAAGAAAATTGGGCTGTCCATTGTAAATTCCCCGTTGGTGAAGACAGCGATCGCCGGAGCTGATGCCAATTGGGGCCGGGTTGTCATGGCCGTCGGCAAAGCTGGAGAACCGGCCGACCGCGATCTCCTGTCGATTTGGTTCTGCGGTGCCAGGGTAGCCTTTGAGGGCGAGCGCGACCCAAAATTCGATGAAACAACGATCGTCGATGCCATGGCCAAAGCCGACATTGACATCCGGGTAGATATTGGTCTTGGAGATGGCGAATTTACGGTTTGGGGCTGTGACTTGACCAAAGAATATGTCGCGATCAATGGCGACTATCGGAGCTGATATGCCAGGCTTGGCCTTTGTAAGACGACTTGAAGCGGTTGGCTTCAGATCATGGCCCGCTTCCAGTGTCCACTATGACGGCAGTTGGGCTGTTCGGCTTACAGCGAGCCACCCGTCACGCAGATTGAATTCTGTAAACCCTTTGGACCCGGCTGATTACGCTGACATTGAGGCGCGGATTGCGCGCATTCGCAAACGCTTCGATTCCTACTCGCGCCCGATCGTTTTTCGCATGTCACCCCTTGCCCCGGCGCCGCTGCAATCGTTCTTCGACAGCGCAGGTTGGCCCCGTATCGACGAAACATGCGTATTGGTCGGTAATTTGGAAGAGATGGACATAGATGGCGCAATCGACCAGTTGCCATTGAAGGACATCGGCCGATTTGTGGATACAGCTATTCAGCTCAACCACGACAATCGAGTTCACAAGCCCGGCCTGACAGAAGTTTTGGAGGCGATACGTCCGCCGACCGGCATGTTCGTGATGGAGGATGATGCCGGTCCGATTGCATGTGCCCTCTGCGTTCATGATAATGATATGGCTGGCTTGTTTGACATTGCCGTACGGGAAGATAAGCGCGCACAAGGCTATGGCCGCTCTATTGTCCGAACGGCGCTCCGTTGGGCACATACTCAAGGTGCCAAGAAAGCATGGCTCCAGGTTGAGGGGAAAAACCAATCCGCGCGAGGCCTTTATGAGCGACTGGGCTTCGAGGAAGCGTATCGTTACGTCTACAGAAGCCCGGCCAGGCAAAACCCATGAGTAGCGCAGTGAAAATCACCCTCGTCGCTGCTTGCGCACTCGTTGACAGAGACAATCGGGTTTTAATCGCGCAACGTCCCCAGGGAAAATCCATGGGTGGCCTGTGGGAGTTTCCGGGGGGCAAGGTCGAGAGCGGGGAAACACCCGAGGTCGCTCTTATCAGGGAGCTGCAAGAAGAGCTCGGCGTCAAGACCTGGGAAACCTGTCTTGCGCCACTAACTTTCGCGAGCCACAGCTACGAAACATTTCATCTGCTGATGCCGCTTTATATCTGCCGCAAGTTTGAGGGCATCGCCTCAGGACGTGAAGGGCAGAATTTGAAATGGGTAAAGTCACGCGATTTACGCGATTTTCCGATGCCTGAAGCCGACATTCCGCTCATCGCGCCACTTGAAGACCTGTTGGGATGAAACAGCGTTAATCAGTCGTTTATTTCAACGCGTTAACTTTAACAGTTAGTACGGCCGCAATCGCCGCCAACTTTCCATCATTTGGAGACGCCAATGAATGATTATCAAAAATGGGTCGATGTGATGCCGGAGCAGACCGATAGAAAATCGGTCGACTGGACGTCGGGTCCGCTGCGCGTCACGCTGCTGTTCGGTGGATTTGCCATAGCGATTGCCCTCCTTGCTGTGCCTCTATTGGAAAGCGACAGGTCGACCCGGTTCGCGAACGATTTTTCCGGCCCAGGCATCGATTTCATGGCAACAGGCACACCTTCTGCTAGCCGCGATGGTTTCGTGGTTCGTCGCTCTGTACTGCAGCCTACACCGCAATCAACTTGCATCATCCATAGCAACGGGACCCGCTCTGGCGAGTGTTAGTGACTAGTTTACCAGTGTAGGAATTTTTCCTTAGAACGCTAAAATCGAACGCATTGTCCCGGTTTCTTCTGCCGAGTGTTAACTTTTTTGGTTCACACTCACTCGTCAGGAGACACACATGTTTGCAAAATTCCTTAAAGACACACGCGGGGCGGCTGCTGTTGAGTATGGCCTTATCGCGGTAGTTCTATCTTTGGTCATCGTTGCAGGCGTGAGCCTCGTCATGACATCGATTGAAACCGAATACACCGACATCAACTCAGACCTGAACCAGGCCTTGCAGTAAAACGCTTCAAGTCAGGACGACTTAAGTATCTTGGTCAAACTGACTTGCGCGCTTCCAGGCTCCAGCGGTGTAGGCTGATCCGCTGATGGCGCCCATCCAGACATCCAAATCAATTCGAACGTAGCGCGCAGCTTGCCATCTTGGTCGCGCGTCTCGTCCACCTTTTGGTTGAACTCATTCCAAACGGCACGCTTTATAGAGTGCCCTTGTCCAAGCAACAAAACATTGCCCCCAGCCATCGAGCGAAGATCAGCGAAAATACTCCTGACATCTCGATAGCTTACATCAATTTCCTCGCTATCGATAACCGGTAGTGCGTAACCTGCCCTCTGCAGCAAGGCGCCCGATGAGCGAACATCGAAAAGGGGCATAAAGCGCGAAGCAACACCACCGGTCATCGTTGCTTCAGCATCGATCCAAGCCGTTCGGACACTGTTCAAAGTGGCGGCACCGGGAACACAGGCAAGCATTAGCCCATCAGGCCGTAGCAACATGCGCATCTGGGTTAGCATCCCAGGCACATCATCGATAAGGTGCAACTGACCAACACTGACGATTAGGTCAAAGTCCCGACCGTTTGTATCGAGAGTGTCGTCGTGCATGTGCTGCTCATCAAGGTAATGAAGCTCGCCTACCGCTTTTTCTTTTACCGGTTCAACAAGAGCCGCATGGCTCGGGGCAATAAGCAATACCTTTTCAAAAGCGCGCTGGACTACGCTCAATCTCAACGACAAATCATCGCCAATTTGGCGCAAAAGAAAGTCAGCGCCCGGTTTATCGGCCAATCGCGTGCGCGCGCGCTGCTTGGCGAGCGAAAGCCGGTGCTTTTCAATGATGCGCGGTGGAGTTTGTTGTGTCACACTCAAACATCTACCCAAGGGGCAAATCGGGTGCAATCAATTATCAAACCTTTGGCGGATGCCGCACGCCATTTCCTGTTTCCCGATGCTTGCCTCACGTGCAACCGCCATGTGGCGCAACATGGCGCGCTTTGTGCAGGCTGCTGGGACGAGATCATAATGATTGACCATCCAGTTTGCGCGGTCACCGGCTTACCCTTTTCCCACGACTATGGTGACGACATGGTCAGCGCGGAAGCATTGGCTGATCCACCCGACTATACGATGGCAAGGGCAGCTGCGGTTCATGTAGGAACCGCACGCCAAATGGTAAGCCGGCTGAAGTATCATGATCAGCTGTTGATGGCGCCGTTGATGGCGCGATGGATAGCCCGGGCAGGTCGGCCCATTCTGGATCAAACAGACTTGCTCATGCCGGTGCCCCTGCATTGGCGACGCTTTGTCGGTCGTCGTTATAATCAAGCTGCGGAATTGGCCCGCCATGTTAGCATGCTTGAGGCGATCGAGCTTGATACCGCGTCTTTAATTCGAAAGCGCGCGACAAAACCGCAGGTCGGGCTCACAGCTTCGGCACGAGCCGCTAACGTGCGCGGCTCCTTTTCGGTACGAGAAGGACATGAGATCAATATTCAAGGACGCAATATCACGCTCATCGATGATGTTTACACCACAGGAGCAACGGTAAACGCTGCAGCGCGGGCTCTGATCAAAGCAAAAGCGACAAATGTGTTTGTCTTGACATTTTCGCGCGTCGTTCCTGGCATCCACGAAAAGCCCAAAGCGATCAAAAAGCCTTTTCCTGCAAGGCTGCAAAGCCTATATCGGCGTAAGTGAATTGGAGAGATCGATGGCTGACGTCGTCATTTATACCCGCCAACTATGCGGATTTTGTACAGCTGCAAAAAGACTTCTCGACAGCAAAGACCAGTCATACCGTGAGTTTGATGCCACCTTCAATCCAGGATTGAAGAAAGAGATGATCCAGAAAGCCAATGGTCGCGCAACCTTCCCACAGGTGTTCATCAATGATGATCATATTGGTGGGTTTGATGACCTTAATGCGTTGGAGCGTGCGGGCAAACTCGACGCGCTACTGGCCAACTAGCAAATGCGCGTAGCTGCGGTTCAAATGCGCTCCAGCACGCGCGTCGACGACAATGTTGACGCGCTACGTCATTTGGTAGGCGAGGCAGCGGCGGCAGGCGCGCACTATGTGCAAACGCCTGAGATGACTGGTCTCATTCAAAAAGACCCCAAAGCGCTCTTTGCAGCGATCACCACGCAAGAAAACGACCCGATTTTCGAGACGGCTTCCAAGCTGGCCGCTGAGCACAAAATTTGGCTACACATTGGTTCAACGCCTATTGATCTTGAAAATGGCAAAGCCGCCAATCGCGCCGGCCTCTTTTCACCGGAAGGTGACTTGGTGGCAACCTATGACAAGATTCACATGTTTGACGTGGACTTGGACAATGGCGAAAGTTGGCGCGAGAGCGCGGTATATGCGCCAGGCTATAAGAGCGTCAGCGCGGAGATCAGCGGGGTGATACTCGGGTTCGGTATTTGCTACGATCTTCGGTTCCCACATCTTTTCCGTTCGCAAGCTTTGGCCGGCGCGCAGATACTGACGGTGCCCGCGGCGTTTACACGACAAACTGGTAAGGCGCATTGGCACGCACTATTAACGGCGCGCGCAATCGAGAATGGCGCCTTTGTCATTGCAAGCGCCCAAGGCGGTTTGCATGAGGACGACCGAGAAACATATGGCCATTCCTTGATTGTCGATCCTTGGGGAAAAATCGTCGCTGAAAAAGACGATGACGAACCAGGCGTAATCGTCGCTGATCTTAATGTAAGCGATGTCGGAGAGGCGCGATCCAAGATCCCAAACCTCAAAAATGCGCGTCGCTTTGACGGCTTGCTGGATATTGTGTCAGAATCAACGCCATGAAGTTCACACTTGTCTGTCACGAGAATCATGAATTCGAAGCCTGGTTTCGGTCCAACGAGGATTACGAGACGCAAGCCAAACGTGGGTTTGTGGAATGCCCCCACTGCGGATCGACGCATGTGCAAAAAGCGCTGATGGCTCCTTCGGTCGCCACGGGTCGGTCAAAAGACGAAAGGCAACACACCGTCATGATGGCTGCTGCGCAGATGGCGCAAGCTGAATACATGACCCAATTGCGTGAACTGACCAACAAGGTCAAAGAACAAGCCAAGGACGTGGGTGAAAAATTCCCCGAAGAAGCACGCCAGATGCACTATGGTGAAAAAGATGCTGCCCCCATCTATGGGCAAGCAAAGCCCAAAGAAGTCGAGGAGCTCATAGAAGAGGGTGTGGAGATCATGCCTTTGCCCGACCTGCCAGACCCGGAAGAGCTAAACTAAGAGTTCGTGATGAGAACCAGTACACGCGATTGTGCAGTTGTGTGAATTGCCTTGTCGCGAGTGTCCGATACATAAGGGCTCAAACTTAAGCGGCTTTTCCGATGGAACTGATCTTTGCATATCTGGCAGGTTTGCTCACGCTGATAAATCCATGCGTGTTGCCGGTTCTACCGATTGTGTTGATCACAGCGCTGAACGCCAGTCGCTATGGCCCCATCGCTTTGGCGGCAGGCATGAGTTTAACCTTCATCGTCTTTGGGGTGCTTGTCACCGCATTTGGCAATACTATCGGGCTTACCCAAGACACGCTCGCTCAAATCGGCGCACTCTTGATGATCGGCTTTGGTGCAATCCTTATTGTTCCGATGTTCGCTAGCCGCTTTGAAATGGCGACCGCCGGTATCGCCTCGGGAGCCGATGCGCAGATGAACAGCGTGGATACCGGCTCCCTAAGAGGTCAGTTCATCGGCGGCCTTCTGCTCGGAACCGTATGGTCCCCGTGCATCGGCCCAACATTGGGTGGCGCGATTGCGTTGGCATCGCAAGGTCAAAACCTTGGCTATGTTACGCTGATTATGACATTCTTCGCATTGGGCGTTTCAACATTCGTTGTCGGTCTCGGCATGGGGGCGCGCGAGACCATCCGCTCACGTGCACAAGCATTTCGCGGTCTTGCAGAGCGCTCAAAGCCGATAATCGGAGTGGCTTTCATTGCAATCGGCCTCATGCTGTTTTTTCAGATCCATCACGTTATCGAAGGATGGTTGCTGACCATCATGCCTATTTGGCTCCAAGACCTATCTGTCATGTTCTAAAAGGAAAACGCACATGAAAAGACGAGCTTTTCTGATCGGTGCAGCGTCAACTATGCTCGCACCGATGACCGCACAAGCCTCTGGTTTTGTGGACTACACACCCGGCGCCATTAAATCGGCCCTAGATGCTGGAAAGACAGTCTTTGTCGACTATTCCGCGACGTGGTGTTCAACATGCGCGCGGCAGGAACGCGTCATCAATGCTTTGCGCTCGCAAAACTCAGCCTACGATCAAGCGATGACTTTCATCAAAGTTGATTGGGATACTTACAAAAACGATGATGTTACGAAGTCCCGCAACATACCGCGTCGATCAACGCTGCTCGTTCTTCGCGGCAACAATGAACTTGGACGTATTGTTGCCGGCACCTCCGAGGCACAGATCAAAGCGCTGATGGACTCAGGTCTTTAAAATAAGCGGACGCTAACGTAATAGTTTTATAGTTAGCGTTGGCTAACTATTTTTCTTCGCGACCACCATGTAATTGACGTCCATGTCGCCGCTCAAACGCCACTCGTCGGCCAGCACGTTGTAGAACACACCATCACGTTGGAAGACCGCCATACCGGTGCCATCAAGAGCGGCATCAAGCTCGTCGGGTTTGACCAGTTTCTCATACTGATGCGTCCCTTTCGGCAGCCAACGTAAAACGGTCTCAGCCATGAAAAGCGCCAGAAGGCGTGCCTTCGGCGTCCGATTGATCGTTGCGATGAACATAAGGCCGCCCGGTTTGACCATCGCGGCACACGATTTGATGAACAGATCGACATCCGATACGTGTTCTACGACTTCCATGTTGAGAATGACGTCGAACTTCTCGCCCGCTTCTTGAAGGTCTTCAGAGGTGGTGGCACGATAGTCGACTGCTAATTCTGATTGCGCGGCATGGATCTTGGCCACTTCGATGTTCGTTTCCGAAGCATCGGCCCCCACAACATCAGCACCAAGACGCGCCATCGGTTCGCTGAGAAGTCCGCCACCGCAACCAATATCAAGGAATCGCAGGCCTTCAAAAGGCTTGCTCGACTTGTCGTCCAAGCCAAAATGCTCAATCACGGTCTTTCGAATGTAGGTCAGGCGAACCGGGTTAAACTTGTGAAGTGGTTTAAATTTGCCGGTAGGATTCCACCATTCCGCCGCCAGCTTCGAAAAACGCTCGACTTCTGCGTCATCTATAGTGGTGGATTTTGCCGCTGACATAAGAAACTCCATTTTTGAAGGATCGGAAGTCGGTCGTGAGCCACCATAAGTCAACCCATTGGGCCAGCTTGCAGCGTCGCACCCTTTTGTCTATGGACGCCAACGAGCGCTTGAGCGCAAAAAAGTTAGTACAAAGAGCCCAATCCGAAATGGCCCGCATCGTCATGAAATTCGGCGGCACGTCCGTCGCCGATCTTGAGCGCATTCACAATGTCGCCCGACACGTCAAACGCGAAGTAGACGCCGGCAACGAAGTTGCTGTTGTTGTTTCTGCCATGGCGGGCAAGACAAACGAGTTGGTCGGTTGGGTCAATGAGATGCCCAAGGTCACTGGCGCCAACGCTTCATTTTACGATGCACGCGAATATGACGCGATCGTCGCCTCGGGCGAACAGGTGACAAGCGGGCTATTAGCTATTGCGCTCCAGTCAATCGGTGTTGACGCTCGATCATGGCAGGGCTGGCAAATTCTGCTAAAGACCGACAATGCGCATGGGGCAGCACGCATCGAACAAATTGACGGAACGGAAATCATCCGCCGGATGGGTTTGAGCCAAGTCGCCGTGGTCGCTGGTTTCCAGGGCATCGGGCCCGACAATCGAATAGCAACCTTGGGGCGCGGCGGCTCCGACACCTCAGCGGTAGCAATAGCCGCAGCGGTTCAAGCCGATCGCTGCGACATCTACACCGACGTCGATGGCGTCTATACCACTGACCCAAGGGTCGAACCAAACGCCAGACGTCTGTCACGCGTCTCCTATGAAGAGATGTTGGAGATGGCATCTTTGGGCGCCAAAGTCCTGCAGGTTCGTTCTGTCGAAATGGCTATGGTGCATAATGTGCGTACATTTGTTCGTTCATCTTTTGATGAACCCGATGCGCCCGGCATGAGCGACCCGCAAAACCCGCCTGGCACACTTATTTGCAACGAGGATGAGATCGTGGAACAGCAAACAGTCACCGGTATCGCCTACACCAAGGATGAAGCGCAAATTTCACTGCGGCGATTGCAAGACCGGCCAGGGATATCGGCAGCTATTTTCGGCCCATTGGCCGAAAGCGGCATCAATGTTGACATGATCGTCCAAAACATTTCGGCCGACGGGCAATTTACAGACATGACATTCACCGTCCCGTCAGGTGATGTGGAAAAGGCTCTGTCCGCCCTTGAAAACAACAAAGACGCTATCGGCTACGATACAGTTCAATCCGAAACCGGCCTGGTGAAAGTTTCCGTCATCGGCATCGGAATGCGATCCCATGCGGGCGTCGCGGCCACGGCATTTAAGGCCTTAGCCGAAAAATCTATCAACATCAGAGCAATCACCACATCTGAAATAAAAATTTCAATTTTGATCGATGGGCCATATGCCGAACTCGCCGTTCGCACATTGCATGGCGTCTATGGCCTCGACAAAGCCGCATAAGGCGCGCATTTTCACCTGGCAACTTCAGAGAAAAATGCCAACTAACCATGATACCTTCAGCCGCACGCGACTTAAATGCAGGGCCCCGGGTTCTTCTGCGCCGTATACGCGAGCTTATGGCAGAGCAGATGGAGGCCCAGACACGCCTTGACCGGATCGTCCAACAGATTGCCCAGTCTATGGTCGCCGAAGTGTGTTCGGTTTATGCATTGCGGGCAGACGGTGTTTTGGAGCTGTATGCGACGGTTGGCCTTAACCCGAAAGCGGTTCACCAATCACAGTTGAAACTGGGTCAAGGTCTCGTCGGTACGATTGCCGCGTCATCGCGCATGCTCAAACTGACCGACGCGCAAAACCACCCCGCTTTTGAATATCTGCCCGAAACAGGCGAGGAATTGTACCATTCCTTCTTAGGTGTTCCTGTCCTGCGTGCAGGACGCACGCTTGGGGTATTGGTCGTTCAAAATATTGCTGAGCGAGCCTACACCGAAGACGAAGCTGAAGCGCTTGAAACAGTAGCAATGGTTATCGGGGAGATGATTGCGTCCGGTGACCTGCGCCGCCTTTCATCTACCGGCATCGATCTTGACCTGAACAAGCCGGTCAGCGCAGTGGGCATCGCCTTGGCGGATGGTATTGGCCTTGGCCATGTAGTTTTGCATGAACCACGCGTCGAAATCACAGAAATGCTTTCGGATAACACCGAAGAGGAGCTAGGACGCCTTCATCAAGCACTTGGTTCGTTACGACTTACGATCGACGATATGCTTGCCAGACGCGAATTGGAATTTGAAGGCGAGCACCGCGAGGTGCTGGAAACTTTCAAAATGTTTGCCCACGACAAGGGCTGGGTCAACCGCATGGAAGAAGCGGTCCGCAACGGCCTCACAGCCGAAGCCGGCGTCGAAAAAGTACAGAGTGACATGCGGGCCCGCATGGGCTCCATCACCGACCCTTATTTGCGCGAACGCTTCAGCGATTTCGACGATTTGGCCAACCGGCTCTTAAGGCAACTGGTCAGTGGCGATGAAGAAACACGCAAAGCCGCACTGCCCAACGATTCCATCATCGTTGCACGTCATATGGGCGCAGCAGAGCTTCTGGATTATCCGCGCGAGCGTCTGCGCGGCCTTGTTTTGGAGGAAGGAACTCCAACCAGCCATGTGGTGATTGTAGCGCGCGCACTGGGATTGCCCGTGGTCGGTAGCGCAAAGGGCTTTGTCGCCATGGCTGACCATGGTGACGCGATTATCGTGGATGGAATTACAGGCGACGTCCATCTTCGTCCGCAAATGGATGTGCAGGACGCGTATGCTGAGAAGGTGCGATTCAGGGCCAAGCGACAGGCAGAATACCGAGTTTTGCGTGACGTCCCTTGCAAAACCGCCGATGGCACCCCGTTCGAACTCTTCATGAACGCAGGTTTGATGGTTGACCTTCCGCAAATGGAAGAGTCGGGCGCGGCGGGGATTGGTTTGTTTAGAACCGAACTGCAGTTCATGGTGGCCGCTACATTCCCACGCGCAGACGAGCAGCAAAAACTCTACCGACAGGTGCTTGAAGGTGCGGCGGGAAAACCGGTCACCTTCAGAACGCTCGATATCGGCGGAGACAAGGTTTTGCCCTACTTCCGCAACGCGCCAGACGAAGAAAACCCGGCATTGGGATGGCGGGCAGTGCGTTTGGCTCTTGATCGTCCAGGCTTGTATAAAACCCAGCTACGGGCACTCCTAAAAGCATCCGCGGGTCGCGAATTGCGCATTATGGTTCCCATGGTGACCCAAGTCAGTGAACTGCGCGCCGCGCGAAAACTGATCACGCAGGAAGTCCACCATTTATCGCGGTTCGGACACGGTCTCCCACTCAAGCTAAGCGTGGGCGCGATGTTAGAGGTTCCGTCGCTGCTCTTCGACATCGACGCCCTAATGGCGGAAGCTGATTTTGTTTCAATCGGCTCCAATGACCTGTTTCAGTTTTTCGTCGCATCGGACCGCGGCAACACAAAGGTTGCTGAGCGATTTGACCCGATGGAACCGGCGTTCTTGCGGGCGCTAAAAATGGTGGGAGAGAAAGCCAAAGAGCACGGCACATCCCTCACACTATGTGGGGAAATCGCCGGAAAACCACTCATGGCAATGACGTTGGTGGCGCTTGGTATTACGAACCTGTCCATGGCACCTGCTGCGATTGGACCTGTTAAAGCCGCATTGTTAAAAACAGATCTCAATGCGCTTAGGGCAATTCTTGTGGAAGCATTAGACAATCACGTTTCGGAAGGACGCTTGCGTCCGCTTGTAAGCAACTACGCGGAAGGCGCGAAAATAAGTTCGTAAGCCATGTTTGACATCCCATTCGACAAAATCGCGCAAATGGTCAAACGCTTCGAAATGATCGAAGCGCAAATGGCACAAGGACCGGACGCTGACACCTACGTGAAGCTTGCTGCAGAATATTCTGATCTTGAAGATATTGTAAAAGCGTCACGCCAATGGGAAGCGGCAAAAGCCGAGCGTGAAGATTTAGCCGTACTACTTGATGACCCGGATACCGATACCGAGATGCGGGAACTTGCAAAGGAAGAAGCCGCCCAGCTGGATGAAACACTTTCGAACCAAGCTGAGCGTATGCAACTTTTGCTTCTGCCGAAAGATGCTGCCGACAACAATGACGTTATCTTGGAAATCCGTGCCGGTACGGGTGGATTAGAAGCAGCACTATTCGCCGGTGATCTGTTTCGCATGTATGAGCGGTTTTGTGCCAGCCAAGGTTGGAAAATAGAGGTAGTCTCGTCCGCTGAAGGGGACGCCGGTGGGTTTAAAGAGATCATCGCTTCGGTGACCGGCAAAGGCGCATTTGCGAAACTTAAATTTGAAAGCGGCGTTCACCGTGTACAACGGGTGCCCGAAACAGAGGCCGGCGGGCGCATCCACACGTCAGCTGCTACCGTTGCCGTGTTGCCGCAAGCCAACGAAGTTGATGTGGAAATCAAAAATGAGGACATCCGTGTCGATACGATGCGGTCATCCGGTGCAGGCGGGCAGCACGTAAATACAACCGATTCTGCGGTTCGTATTACGCACATTCCCACCGGCATAGTAGTGGTTCAGTCTGAAAAATCGCAGCACCGCAACCGCGCGCGCGCAATGGAAATTTTGCGGGCAAGGCTCTTTGATATGGAACGTCAAAAAGCGGCTGATGAGCGATCTGAAGCGCGAAAGCTGCAAGTTGGCTCCGGTGACAGATCCGAGCGGATCAGGACATATAACTTCCCGCAAGGGCGCGTGAGCGACCACAGGATCAATCTCACTCTTTACAAGCTGGACCGGGTCATTGAGGGTGAGCTTGATGAATTGGTTGACGCACTGATTAAAGACTTCCAGACCAAGCTGCTCACGGGCGAAGAAAATGGTTGATCCGAGTTCACATCCCAAAGCACTGACAGCGCACAACGTTTATACCGATGCTGTTGGACAATTACGCGAGGCGGGGTTCGACACGCCCGAACTGGACGTCAACATATTACTCGAGCATTTGGCAGACGTCACAGCACTGGTTCGCCTGACTGATCCGCTGACACCTATTACCAATTCGCGCGCGAGCGCGTTCCAAGCCGCGTTGGAGCGCCGCCTTAAAGGAGAGCCGGTCCATCGTATTATCGGCCAGCGCGAGTTTTACGGCATCCCGTTTTCAATTTCGGCCGACACGCTGGTCCCAAGGCCTGACACCGAAACCCTCATTGATCTCGTCGGCCCTTTTGTCGAAAAAACCGCTGAGCAAAACGGACACTGCCGAATTTTGGATTTGGGAACGGGAACGGGCATTATCGCCTTGACCCTGCTAACGTTGGCGCAAAATGCAACCGCAATAGGCGTCGATATTTCAGAGGGCGCATTGAATGTCGCCCGACAAAACGCAAGGGTTCTTGGCCTCGCCGGACGCTTTACCGCGCTGCAATCAAACTGGTTTGAAAAGGTTAGCGGAGAGTTTGATCTCATAATCTCCAACCCACCCTACATCCCTCGTCATGAAATCGCCGGATTGGATCGCGACGTTAAAGAGTATGACCCACATCTTGCGCTCGATGGTGGCGTCGACGGACTAAATGCATATGCGGTAATTGCATCCAGGGCGCTGAGTTTTTTAAGGCCGACAGGTGTTATTGCCGTTGAGGTAGGCCACGACCAAGCGTCAGAAGTCAGGATGATTTTTCAAGCGGCCGGATTTAAAAATGATCAAATCGCCAAAGACTTGGCAGGACGTGATCGGGCGATATCGTTTCAGCGGTAGCGAAATAATCATGATAATCGCTCAAAAACGCTTGGCAAATGAAAGTCCTGACGCTAACGGTAATTTAGAAACCGCGGTTGCTGGGCTGCATGACCCGACAGTGAATTGCAAAACCGATCACACTGTCTCGTTTGTACATTCAAACACGTCATTTGCATCGGCCGGCGAAACCGCAATTGCTCATGAAACAAAGCATTAGATTTCACACATGATACGGCTTTTTGCCGTCGAAACGACCGAGAGCAAAACGGGCGACCTATGAGACCACAAAATCACGGACGACGTTCACGTAACCGCGGCAACAACAACCGCCGGAACCAAAATCCGTTACAACGTTCCTACGAAAGCAATGGCCCCGACGTCAAAATCCGCGGCAACGCGCAAGTAATTGCCGATAAATATGCCGCCTTGGCACGCGATGCACAGTCAACCGGCGATCGCGTAATGGCTGAGAACTACCTTCAGCACGCCGAGCATTACAACCGGATTATTTTGGCAGCACAGCCAGAAAAGCCCAAAGAAACTGAAGCCGAAGAGGGCGCAGAAAACGCGGAAGTCGAGGTTGAGGATATTGCCAATGCCGATGGCAACCCAAAGCCCGACAAATCCAAAATTGATGCGGACGGACCGCAGCCTGAGATCGAGGGCGTACCGGCTGAAGTAGCCGCCGAAACCGCTGACCAGCCGGTTGCCAAAAAGCCTCGCAGACCGCGCCGCAAAAAAACCGAACTTGTCGAAGAACAGACAGAAGTCGCTTCCGATGAAGGCAGTTCTGAAGTTCCGGCAGCGGAGGCCGTTGCGGGCGACGAAACCGAGCATCAAGTGGCTGCAGAATAAGGCCCTTTCAAGCGGCCTTCCTAATACCCATATACTTGTCGAAGGGAATGCCAGCTTGGGTTCCCGTCATCGATCAACTTGTTTTTGCCGCCGCGATCGGGGCAAAAAAGGATTGGAGACAAGGCTATGAACTTAGACAATTACACCGACCGCGTGCGCGGATTTGTGCAGAGCGCCCAGACCTACGCGCTGGGTGAAAACCATCAACAATTCTCCCCGGAACATATCCTCAAAGTCCTCATAGACGACAGCGAAGGGTTGGCTGCATCGCTGATCGAACGCGCCGGCGGTGATGCAAAAGCTGCACGGCTCGGCAATGAAACCGCACTCAAGGCGATGCCTAAAGTTGAAGGCGGTAATGGCCAACTTTATTTGGCCCCAGCGCTCGCTAAAGTTTTTAAAACCGCAGAGGAAATCGCAAAAAAGGCGGGCGATTCCTATGTCACGGTAGAGCGATTGCTGTTGGCGCTTGCGATGGAAAAATCATCAAAGACCGCGGACATCCTCAAACGTGCTCACGTTACACCCAAAGCGCTAAACGAGGTGATCAACGAAGTGCGTAAAGGGCGCACAGCCGACAACGCGTCAGCAGAACAAGCCTATGATGCATTGAAAAAGTACGCGCGCGACTTGACCGCAGATGCGCGCGACGGGCGCCTGGATCCGGTCATCGGCCGGGATGACGAGATCCGACGCACGATCCAGATCCTGTCCCGCAGAACAAAGAATAATCCGGTTTTGATCGGCGAACCGGGCGTCGGCAAAACGGCAATCGCTGAAGGCTTGGCAGCACGCATTGTCAATGGCGACGTGCCCGAAAGCCTGCGCGACAAAAAACTGATGGCGCTGGACATGGGAGCGCTGATCGCTGGCGCAAAATATCGCGGTGAATTCGAAGAACGACTTAAAGCTGTGCTGTCCGAAATCGAAGCCGAAGCAGGCGGCATCGTCCTGTTCATTGATGAAATGCACACACTTGTTGGTGCCGGTAAAGCCGACGGTGCCATGGATGCATCCAACTTGCTCAAACCGGCGCTGGCGCGCGGCGAACTTCACTGTATCGGCGCCACAACGCTCGATGAGTACCGCAAACATGTGGAGAAGGACGCGGCCCTGGCCCGCCGCTTCCAGCCTGTTTTTGCTGACGAACCCAATGTTGAAGACACGGTCTCAATCCTGCGTGGGCTGAAAGAAAAATACGAACAACACCACAAAGTGCGGGTCGCTGATTCAGCGCTAGTTGCGGCAGCCACACTATCGAACCGATACATCACCGATCGCTTTTTGCCAGACAAAGCCATCGACTTGGTCGATGAAGCTGCCTCGCGGCTTCGGATGCAGGTGGACTCCAAACCCGAAGAGCTCGACGAAATCGATCGGCGGATTATCCAGCTGAAAATTGAGCGTGAAGCATTGAAGGTGGAAAAAGACGAGGCATCGAAAGATCGTCTGAAGACGCTGGAAAAGGAATTGGCTGAATTAGAGGAGCAGTCCAACACCATCACCCTTGCCTGGCAAAACGAAAAGCAGAAGCTGGGCACTGCCGCTGACTTGAAGCGTGAGCTTGATGAAGCGCGAAACGAGCTCGCCAACGCACAAAGAAATGGCGAGTTCCAGAAGGCTGGTGAATTGGCCTACGGCAAAATTCCCGAGTTGGAAGGAAAGCTGGCCGAAGCCGAAAAAGCCGGTGAAGGCTCTGGAGGCAGCCTGCTGGAGGAAACAGTCACGCCGGAGCATGTTGCACATATCGTATCGCGCTGGACTGGCATCCCGACCGACAAAATGTTGGAAGGTGAACGTGACAAGCTTCTGCGCATGGAAGATGAGTTGGCAAAGCGGGTGGTGGGCCAAGGCGAAGCGGTGCAAGCCGTCAGCCGCGCGGTGCGCCGTGCGCGCGCTGGTTTGCAGGATTTAAACCGCCCGATCGGCTCTTTCATCTTCCTGGGTCCAACTGGCGTTGGCAAAACAGAACTGACCAAAGCGCTGGCCGAGTTCCTGTTCGATGACGATCAAGCCATGGTGCGGATCGACATGTCCGAGTTCATGGAGAAGCACGCCGTTTCGCGGCTTATCGGTGCGCCACCCGGCTATGTCGGCTACGACGAAGGCGGGGTGTTGACCGAAGCCGTACGGCGTCGCCCCTATCAAGTTGTTCTTTTTGACGAGATTGAAAAGGCACACCCCGATGTCTTCAACGTGTTGTTACAGGTTCTGGACGATGGGCGCTTGACCGACGGTCAAGGCCGCACGGTCGACTTCAAAAACACGTTGATTATCATGACCTCAAACTTAGGCGCCGAGTTCCTTGTTAACCTGGAAGACGGTTCTGATACCGACAGCGTTCGAAACGTGGTGATGGATGCAGTAAAAGCTGCGTTCCGGCCTGAGTTCCTGAACCGGATTGATGAAACCATTCTGTTCCATCGCCTGCGCCGCGAAGACATGGGTCAGATCGTTCAGATTCAATTGCAGCGGTTGGAAGCCCTTTTGGCGGATCGCAAAATCAAGTTGGACCTTGAAGAAGAAGCCTATGCTTGGCTCGCCGAGCGCGGATATGATCCAGCCTATGGCGCACGGCCGCTCAAACGGGTGATCCAGCGTGAAATGCAGGATCCACTGGCCGAATTAATCCTTGGCGGCGAAGTGCCCGACGGTGCATCGGTTAGAGTGGTTGCCGGTTCTGACCGGTTAAACTTCAAAGTTCGGATTGCCGCATCCAATGACGATAAAGCTGCCGCGTGACACGCGAAGAGTATAATCAATTCTGCGCCGCCCTGCCCGCCACGACACATGTGGTTCAATGGGGTGGCGCGGATGTCTGGAAAGTCGGTGGCAAAGTGTTCGCGATCGGCGGGTGGAGCGAAGGCGATCAACCTTATGTAACATTTAAAGTGACGCCACTTGCCTTTGAAATTCTGAAAGAACAGCCCGGATGCCGCCCGGCACCCTATCTTGCATCGCGCGGCATGAAATGGATTCAACGCACGGATAGCGCGTCTATAGGCGACGAGGACCTGAAAGAATATGTCCGCGCCAGCCACAAACTAGTTGCTGGTGGTCTAACCAAGAAAAAGCAGGTTGAACTGGGGTTGGATTAACGCCTATCAATCAATGAGGCGGGTGTTGCCAGCACGCCCCGAGAGCGCGTCTGGAACCGGCACATCTGTTGATCCATAGGCGGTGTTAAGCACCAGATTTGGACCTTTGTCGAGCCGCAGCGTTTTAGCGATAATCGCAGTGTAAGCAGATTCATCCGACACGGGGCTATTGGTTTCTACCTTAAGCGTCCCGTTGGGCAAGTAGATGACGCCGACCATATTGCGTGCATTGTCTGCAGCGATGGTGAAAGTCTCCCTCGAATTTGCAGGATCCTGGTAAAACAACATGCCGGCCATCGGTCCGTTCTCAGGACCCTCTAGATCAATTTCGGCGGTACCTAAAAAGTCTAAATATGTCCCCGAACCGTTGAAGAAGAAACCAACATTGCGTCCATAAACACTGGCGTTGGTTTTTACGGTGAATACACCGTCTTTAATGATGTAAATACCAGGGTTGAACGTCACATTAGAGCCCGATCCAACAGTTAGCCCACCGCAATAGACGCCAGGACTTAGTGTGATCGTCTGACCGGTGATCTGTCGATTGCTATAGTTACAACCGCCAATTGTTGGCTTCGGACGAGCCACGAGAGGATCGCTCACACTGGGGCAGTTTGTTACCATATTTCCAACGAAGTTACCGCTTGGACCTTTCGTGCCACCTGATGAACAAATCAACGCGGCTTCCAGCTTCGCATTGCCCGATGCTTCAAGTCCGAAATTATGGGTTGAGTTTGAATAGACCGCACATCGGGCTGCTGTGAGCGATGATTTTGTCTTCAATGCAATCGCTCGGTCTTTTTTACTTTCTAACGCAATCACGCAAATATTGTCTTTGCTGGCAGCCGAACTCGCCACTGCCTCTACCGTGATCTGTGGCGTAGGAAATACGCGCGCAGAGAAGTAAGGATAGTGGTCTTGTGTCACCACCACTTTGACCAAACGGTTGGACTCGTCAGGTTTTGCAAGTGTTTTGTATCGGGTTCTTTTATCACCGACCGAATTGGCGAGATTAGTGTTCACAACTGCGCTTGCGATTGCTTGTGCCGTTTTGGGGTTCCAACCCTTGATCGCCGCTTCACGTACAGCTGCTAAAGCTGCCGCATCGGCTGCTTCCTGTAGTTGTGACCGATGGGTGGCATAGTTCATAAAATCGAGCGCCGCGGCTGATGCACCGAGCAATACAGGCGAAAATACCGCTGCCTGTATCGCCAAGCCTCCAACCTGGTTGCGACAAAAACGCTTCAAACCCCCCAAAAAACCCATGTGATCCCGCAAAAGCTATAAGTTTCGTGACGGCCAAATTACCCGCATAGGTTTAACAGGAGTTGTAGCCGGGGGATTTCCTCGCAGTAGCGTTAACGGTTCCTATTGCAGCTCATTAAAAGTGGTGCGATAGGCCTTTGCCATGCCAAACTTTCCTGCCCTCATCTTAGGCATATTCTTCAACGCGCTACTGGTGTCCCAGGCCTACGCGTTGCCGCCTACCTCCGATGATTTTGACGATCTTATCATTGGCGGCACTCAGTTCTATGTGCCGCCAGAGCAGGGCAAAAAAGAGCCATCGATAGCTATTGCGGAAACGCAAATTCTGCTGGACCAGCGTGGTTTCTCGCCGGGTGTCATTGACGGCCTAGACACGCGACGGTTTCGCCTCGCGTTGGCAACCCACAATCGCGAACGACCTGATGAAAAAATTCAGATTAGCCTGATCCCGACCACAAACAACCCACTACTGACGACATACAAGATAACGGCAGAAGACATCGCCGGGCCTTTCACGTCGGATATCCCGGCGCTTTATATCGATCAGGCAAAACTGCCACATCTGGGCTTCCGCAATGTGGTGGAAATGCTGGCTGAGCGTTTTCACATGGACGAAGGTTTCTTGCGATCCCTAAACAAGAAAGCCGTTTTCGACGAGGCTGGCACAATCATACGTGTTGCCAATGTAGGGCGTGACCTGCAAACGCGTGTGGCCCGTTTGGAAGCCGATAAGTCAAAACTTCAGGTACGCGCTTTCGATGAGAACGACAACATGATCGCCGCATACCCCGCTTCCATCGGTTCGCAAAGCACCCCCTCACCGACAGGAACGCACAAGGTTAAAAACAAAGCGCAAAATCCGCGCTATACTTATGATCCGAACGGGTCGGCGCAACCTGGCCTTTCAAAGGGTCTGGTCCGCCTCCCAGCTGGACCCAACAGCCCTGTTGGGAACGCTTGGATTGGCCTTTCCAAACCCACCTATGGCATTCACGGAACACCGGAACCCTCGCAAATCGGTGTGACTGCAAGCGTCGGTTGTATTCGCCTCACCAATTGGGACGCGTTGGAGTTGGCCCGCCTTTTGCGCCGCGGCGTCGCAGTGTCGTTCATCGAATAGTACCTTATTCGTACTTTTCACGACCTGACATGCATTTACATTGCAGTGCACAAGAGGCAGATTTACCAAAAACATGTCGGACGGGATCGAGTAAAATGACAGTTGAAGTCAAATCAATAGGCGTCATCGGTGCGGGGCAGATGGGGGCAGGCATCGCGCAGGTTTCCGCTGCGGCTGGATACAAGGTTTTGATCACCGATGTTTCTCTCGATAACGCCAAAGCGGCGATCGAGAAAATCAATGCAACTGCAGCGAAACTCGTCGCCAAAGATAAAATGTCCGCCGAGATTCAGGCCGCAATATCGGACAATTTGCAAGCTGCCGCCGATTTTAGCGCGCTGGGCGACTGCGACCTTACCATTGAGGCTGCCAGTGAAAATGAGGACGTTAAAAACGCTATTTTTGCCGAACTTTGCCCGTCGCTGAAGAAAGAAGCGATCATCGCGACCAATACATCATCGCTTTCAATCACGCGATTGGCACAAAAAACGGATCGCCCGGAACAGTTCATGGGCATTCATTTCATGAACCCCGTACCCGTGATGAAATTGGTCGAACTTGTGCGGGGTATCGCGACCGCAGATGAGACCTATCAGGTTGGCAAAGACTATGTTGCCTCCCTCGGTAAGACCGCAACAGTGTCTGAGGATTTTCCTGCTTTCATCGTCAATCGTATCCTGATCCCCATGATCAACGAGGCAATTTATACGCTTTATGAAGGCGTCGGCAATGTTCAGTCGATCGACCAATCCATGAAACTTGGTGCCAATCATCCAATGGGACCCCTGGAACTGGCTGACTTCATCGGTTTGGACACATGCCTTGCAATCATGCAGGTACTGCACGACGGCTTGGCAGATACAAAATACCGCCCCTGCCCGCTTTTGGTCAAATATGTCGAAGCCGGCTGGTTGGGCCGCAAAAGCGGTCGTGGCTTCTATGATTATCGCGGCGAAACACCGGTTCCGACGCGATAGACTTCCACCTCCGTTCAAATAACCGGACTGACGCTTCCGCGCGTCAATTCGGGTCGTTGAGGCGCTGAAGCACGCATGACACTTCGCGCCTCGCCAACCCCGTCCACCAAAATGGCGAAAACCGGACGTCTCAAACGTTTTGGTTCAACCTTCAAGCCGGGAAAGACGATGACGTTGGTCATGTCGTAAGTTGCATCTAGCGTATTGTTTCGAATGGCAGTTAACATATTGATCCCCGCAGTCTCTGCTCACCCTCCCGCGACCTCCATACCACACTTTCGTGACAATTGTGCACTGCACAAATGACGAATATCCACGCTTGACCAATTATTGACGCAACGACCGATTGGGACTACATCAGCGCTCTCGTGGTGATTTGGCCGGTCGGCTTGCAGCCACGTTAAACAACTCGCTAAAGGACCGCGTCTCACAGACAGTGTGCCCTATTAGCGTATATGAGAGTGAGACAGAACATTGCCCATCCGGATACCATCTTCACTTCCTGCCCGCCAAACCTTGCTCAACGAAGGCGTAATGGTGATGGACGAAGATATGGCAGCGCGCCAAGATATTCGCCCGCTGCGCATTGGCCTGCTCAATCTCATGCCCGACAAGATACGGACCGAAACGCAGATCGCGCGACTGGTGGGTTCAACGCCACTGCAGGTGGACCTAACGCTGATACGTATCGGCAGCCACAAGTCCAAGAATACACCTGAGGAACACCTCATCGCATTCTACAAGACGTGGGAAGAAGTACGCGACCAAAAATTTGATGGCTTCATCATAACCGGCGCCCCCATTGAAACAATGCCGTTTGAGGATGTGACCTACTGGGACGAGATGGAACAGATCTTGGATTGGACGACGACCAACGTTCATTCCTCTTTCTTCATCTGTTGGGGCGCAATGGCTGCCGCCTACCGTTTCCACCAAGTCCCCAAACATACGCTCCCGCAAAAGGCATTTGGCGTTTACCGCCATATCAATCTGAACGCAGCATCGCCCTATCTGGCGGGGTTTTCTGACGATTTTCAGGTTTCAGTGTCGCGTTGGACCGAAGTACGCAAAGCCGAGTTTCCGCAGGAAGCCGAATTGGAAGTATTGATGGAAAGCCACGCAACTGGCGTGTGCCTCTTACACGAGGCGTTTGCCAATCGCCTCTACATCTTCAATCACATCGAATATGACAGTCAGTCACTCGCAAACGAGTACTTCCGCGATATTGAAAATGGCACTCCTATTTCCATTCCGCAGAACTACTTTCCTGATGATGATCCAAAAAACGAGCCCAAAAACCGGTGGCGTAGCCACGCGTTTCTACTGTTTGGCAATTGGATCAATCAGGTTTACCAAACAACGCCATATGATGTGGCCGACATCGGAAAGGATCGCATGTGATTGACATACGCACCGTGCGGCCGGAAGACCGAGAGATTTGGCGAGAGCTGTGGACGCAATATCTCGAATTCTATGAAACGACCGTCTCGGAAGAAGTTTACTCGACCACATGGAACCGCTTGTTCATCGATCGCCCGGATGAGCCAGCTTGCCTTTTGGCGTGGGATGGTGAGGAGGCGATTGGATTGGTTCATTACTTTTTCCATCGACATACCTGGAAAGTGGAAAAGGTTTGCTATCTGCAAGACCTCTTCACGGCACCAACAGCGCGCGGCAGGGGCGTTGGGCGGGCGCTAATGGAGGCGGTCTACCAAAAGGCAGATCAGGAAAAATCGCCGACTGTATATTGGACAACACAGCACTTTAACGAGACCGCTCGCCGTCTCTACGACGACATCGGCACGCTAACTCCCTTTATCAAATATCAGCGCTAATTTCGCCAAGCAGTAAAATCTGCAAATCTGCGACATTTGTTCCGGTACCGCCTGTCATCAACAGGTCACCGGAACTCTCAAGCGCATGATAAGCGTCATTATTATCCAGCGCTTGCTTCAAGCGCTCAACACCGATGCGCGCCAGGCTGTTGTGATCAATCAACCCACCGGCCGCGTCCGTTGGTCCGTCGCGCCCATCTGTTCCACCGGAGAGGAAAACCCAAGGTCCGGGCGTGTCTTGCATGTGAGTGGCGAAGCGTAGCGCCAATTCCTGATTGCGCCCGCCTTTGCCATTTCCGACCAATTGAACTGTCGTTTCCCCGCCCGCGATTAAAATGGCAGGTCTTTGGCCACAATTTTTGGCCGCATCGGCAAAACGCACCGCCGCATCCTCAACATCCCCATCCAACCAATCCGCGACAATCTCGACACGAACACCAAACTTCGTGGCATCGGAAAAAACCGCATCAAGCGACTTTTTGTTAGAGCCAATAACCTCGGCGACCCGCGAGCCGACAGGAACGGGACTGTGTTTCTCGATGTTTTTCAAATGATGTAAAACCGCTTCGTTAAAGCGATCCTCGAGCCCATAGATCCGCATTACCTCAGAAAGTTTTTCCCGGCTGATTTCCGTAGGAATTGTAGGACCGCTGCCGATCGCGGCAGGATCATCGCCCGGCACATCAGAAAGCATCAACGTAACCACCATCGCGCGACCTGCCATCTGAGAAAGGCCACCACCCTTAACGCGGGATAGGCAGCTGCGCACAATATTGACGGCGTCAATGGGAGCACCACTGGCAAGCAGTTCTTCGGTGGCTGCAATCTCGTCTTGAAACGAAAGCGCGCCAGCGGGTGCCGGCAGCATCGCCGATGTTCCGCCAGAAACAAGAAAAAGCAGAACGTCTTCTTCAGAAAGCGCGCCTACGACTTCGATTATTCGCTGAGCGGCAACCATACCTTCTAGATCAGGTACGGGGTGCCCGGAAGGCAAAACGTCAACCCCGACGAGTGGCACCAAATTCTCTCGATTGGTAACTACAATGGCTTTTGTAATCTTCGCACCATCAAGTGCTTTTTGTGCGCCTTGCATCATCGGAATAGCGGCTTTGCCAGTCGCTATTATTGTGACAGGCTTTCCAAGAAAATCCGGAAGCCGTTTGCGTACCGCCTGCTCTGCAATTCGTTCAGGTTCCGCAGCGCGTACCCCAATCTGGAAAAGGCTGGCGATCAAATTTCGATTGTGGTGAAGCAACTTACCCGTTCCGGAGACATGACGAAGTCAAGTTTGTACCTTCCAGAACGTTCTTGGCAATACGCATTACGCGCTCGTCTCCCCCATTAAACGTTTTCGCCCAATAAAATAGTGGCCTACCGCACCGATCAAAAGCAGGACTATCGCAACAAGCCGTGGCAATGAGAAAGTTGGCCCGATTTCCGCCGGTGACGCGGAAAATGCCTCCAAAGAAGCAAATTTGTTTTGCACTACTTCCTGAAACTCAGTTGTGGTGATGATACGCAGCAAGTCTCGCCGACTTCGATAGCGCACAACAGTCAGATAGTCGAAGTCGATACTGTCAGCCTCAAAGGAATTTGCTAGCGTTTGAATTCGCGGAACTGATAGCACTGGATAACTGGCACGCGCCAGCAAACTACGCAGCATGTACAAGCCATATCGCCTTTTGGCTTCATTAGCTGCTTGTCCCTTTTCGTCGGCTTCGGATGGGTTAACTGCACCGGGTTCAAACTTGTTCAGATTAATCATGTAAAACGGGCGCCCGTCGTCTGACATAAAGAACTCCATGGCCGCGCCAGGTATACCAGCATCGGAAGGGGTAACCGCATCCATCACGCTCGTAAATGCAAGCACGACCTCTTCTTCATCGAGCGGTTTACCCCAGGGTTGATGCCAAGCCAGGAACAAACCAAAAAGCAGCACAATTGTGCCCCAAACTTTTAACGACTTAACCATTTAACGCGTCACCGGCGACTGCTTGAAAAGACAAGCCATTCTTCAGGCGGAGAACGCGCACTTCACCAAACAAACGGATCTCTTTGTGCGCATCTACTTTCTGCGCTTCGATCACCCAACCTTCGGGTAAAGTGGGCGGTGTCGTGTTGCCATACATATCATTGACGCCGACAAAAACATCGCCATTGGGCGCTTTTAATGTAGAGATCGTACTGCCTGGGTCAAAAAACAGGCTATGGTATTTCACTACCCTGACTTCAGCGATCAATCCTTGGGGGTCAACAGTACGACGCCTGGCAACAACGTCCGCTATGTGGAAGAACTTTCTACCGAACACTTCCTTATACTTGAACTGTCCTTCATTTGAACAACCAGGCGATTTGTACACCCGCATTCGGTCGGCCAATCCAGTCCGTGGTTCATTTTTAATCCAATTGAGACCAGTCAAACCCGGAGAAAATTCTGCGTATTCTTCAACTGTCCAGTCGATGGTTACCCAAGCTTCCCCACGCATTAGGTCTATAAGTTCAAAGCCAATACTGTTTTGCTTACTCACATGTTCTTTCACAGTGCAGCCGCTATCGGCATGTGAGTTTGGAGTTAACATTGCAAAAGAAGCAAAAGATAAAGTCAAAAATGAAAAAAATTTCCTTCGAAACCACATATTCAGTCACTCCTACTCGTAATTATAGACTTTTTTTGTATTCAAATTATACTAGTCTGTACATGACCTTGTAAAATTTGCCTCACCGCTTCCAGTCACAAAAGATCCGCTTCTACTGCAGGTTACGCCTCTATTTTCGTTTGTAATAGTACGCGTACCCTCGACGCTGTACTTACCATCATCGGTACCTGTAACGGTTCGCGTTCCCGACGCCGAGCCGTTGGCACCATCAACTGTGAAAGTCGTATTAGGCAAAACAGGTAGTGGTAAAGGCCCACGTACGACGCGGTTCCTTGCATGCCTTTTTAAGTGCACGTCGATAGCCTCTATCTGGTAAAAATAACTAGATGATGGGCTCAACGAAACATCGGCCTGTATAACACCAGCGACAGAACTATCTACATCTAAATTAATCGCACATAAAATAGAGCATAACGCAACAATATTTAATCTATTCATGGCACATGATCCTTTAAATAATTAATTTATCATTTTAATAATATATCTTTATTTCAATATTATTTCTGCGAATGCTTAATTGCTACAAACTGTTGCATTGTAATTTATTCTGTCATGATAGAAAAAAAGGCCTGCCCTTGGAGACTAGGGCAGGCCATCTGCAATACACTATCAGGTACAAGTACCTGATGGACGGGGGATCTAACGTGCCATTGCAGACATCTCATCGGGCGCAATCAGCCCATCGGAATTGGCGTCAACACGGCGAAAAGCAAAGCCATGCATGCCGCGGTCTCTGATCATCCCAGCGCGACCCAGACCGTCATTGGCGTTCAAGTCAATAAAGTTGGTGAACTCATCAAGTGTTAGCATCGTGTCACCGTCGACGTCTGCCTGAATGTAGTTCTCCATCGCCAAAAAATCTGACGCTTGATCTGCGTGAGCGACAGTTAATGTTGCAAAAAGCGCAGACGAGACGGACGCAACAAATAGACTGTTCCCAATATTTTGTTTCATCTCTTTTCCTTCGCTCGGCCGGTCCGCCGATGCTCAACGCTAGTACGCGAACGTATTATTTGATGACTTCAGTTGTCACAGACAAAGACGCCAAGAATGTTGCTGATTTCAACGCAAGTGCGACAAGGTATTACCGGGCATATTGTGTGTAATATATTGTAGCATTTTAAAAAATGCGGGCAGATGCAGTGTGTGAGACAATGAAAACATGAATAAACAAGCTGACAGAGTACTTGTCGTCGACGACGACCCAGAACTACGCGCGTTGCTTCGTCGTTTTTTAACGGAGCATGGATTTGAAACGCGTGCGGTTGAAAGCGGGTCGAGCATGCGGCGGGAATTGGCACGCAATCCTGCGGACATTATCATTCTTGATTTGATGATGCCCGAAGAGGACGGTTTGTCCATTTGCCGTCGCCTACGCGTAGACGGAGAGCAAATCCCTATCATAATGCTCACCGCCAAAGGCGATCCTATAGACAAAATCATTGGGCTGGAGTCGGGGGCAGATGATTATCTGGCAAAGCCGTTTGAGCCACGTGAGCTCGTTGCACGGCTTAATGCCGTACGCAGGCGTACCCGCAACACGAGCCCTCTTCAGAACGATCAGACCGTAAATATCGGCCCGTTGGAAGTGAACTTCTCGACAATGGTCGCCAAGCGTGATGGCACACCGCTCCTACTATCGAGCCGCGAATTTAGTCTTTTGTCGGTGCTACTACAAAGCCGCGGCAGACCACTCACGCGCGCACAGATTATTGATCGCGTCCACGGGCATGATTTTGCCGTTACCGACCGCGCGATTGACGTGCAAGTCGCGCGCCTTCGAAAGGCTATAGGTGATGATGGAGAAGCGCCCAAACTCATCAAAACCATTTGGGGAACGGGTTACATGATGGTTGGAGACAATGCTTGATACGCTCCTGAAGCAAAGTGTTGCCGTGCTCATAACATCGATCGTGGCGACAATGGCGCTGACATCAACTCTGATGTTCATCTTTGTCCTAAACCCCCAGATGGAACGCGGAGCAACAAACTTCGCCGGTTTGATCGCGTTGGTGACGACAACGATCGAACGGTCGAGCTATTCAGAGTGGGTTGAATTAATCCATTCGGCCAGTGCAGATATGGATTTCCCGATTTCAATTCAACCTGGTCCCCCGCCGCCGGCTTCACTTGCACCGGATTTCGTCGCTCTGAGCTTACGCGACGCCCTCATCGTACGAAATGTTCATATCCCGTCTGATCAGATTTTTGTCGACGCGGAGAATAACATCTGGATGCCTTTGACTGACGCCGCCGGAAACGGCTGGTTGACAATCCCAATCTCGGCATCGTGGATCGGCTCCGGCTATCTTCCATTAATGGCAATGTGCCTCGCGACCATGGCCGCCCTGATTGGCGGCGTCACGTTTCAGCGACGCATCGCCCGCCCACTGCGCGCACTGGAAAGCCATTTGGGCGGATTTAGCACCCCTTCCCTCGCACCTAAACTAGACGAAGCCGGACCGCGAGAGGTTGCCGCTGTTGCAAGGGCATTGAACGAAGCCTCCGAACGGCTGCGCCAATCGGAAGTCGACAGAGCGCTCTTACTGGCAGGTGTCAGTCATGATTTGCGCACGCCTTTGACCAAGCTTAGGCTATCCATGGCGCTTTTCCGCGATGTGGAACCGGAATTGCTGGAGGGCGCGGTTGCGCAAATCAATCGTATCGACGCGATGCTTGCGCAGTTTTTGGTGTATGCGCGTGGTTTCGAAGCCGAAGAAAAGCAAAAAGTTTCCATAGCTAATATCGTTCAGGATGCCGCCGACAACACTATACTGGACGGTGATATCCAGATACAAATCGACGAAGAGATACACGCCCTTGCAAAGCGCAATGCGCTGGTTCGAGCAGTGACAAACCTGATTAAAAACGCGGCCGACTATGGTGAGAAACCAGTTGTCGTGACCGCAGGTTCACTCGCCGATCAGATCTACATTGACGTAATTGACGGAGGCGAGGGCCTAGCTGAAGACGAAGTCGCTTCGCTCGTTCGTCCTTTTGCGCGTGGAAACAAGGCGCGCTCTGGCAGCGGGACAGGTCTCGGATTGGCCATCACGCAGGAAGCGGCGCGGGCAAACGACGGGACCTTGGAGTTTCACAAATCACAAGATGGGTTCCGTGCGCGCATAACGTTGCCTCGGTAAATGTACATTCATATCTTCTTTGTACACATGTCGAAGTGAGTTTGACAAGTTCCTGACCTTTGTCTAACCCGGTCGAATGCTAGAGCGCGATGTTAAAATTATTGAAGCGGCATTTGGTCTTTTCGCGCACTACGGAGTGGGAAAAACATCTATGGCAGAAGTGGCCATCGCTGCCGGTGTTGCCCGCCAAACGGTCTACAACGCTTTTGAAAGCAAAGAAGACCTCATATTCATGGCATTCCTCCATTACGCTGGAGAAGCGCGCGCAGCAGTAGAGCGCGAATGTGCTACAGTTCTTGGCCTGTCGCCGCGCCTTGATATTTTATACCGACATCTGGTCGATAAACCATACGAGGCGATGCAAACACTGCCGCATCTGGAAGAAGTTTTAGAGGCCGAGGAAAGGCTGTCGGCCGATCGCCGGGCAGAAATTAAGGCGCTCTACCGAACAACGATAAGAACTGTTTTGGCACCGTTTGAAGCGGAAATGGCTGCCAATGGTGTTTCAGCGGCTTCGCTGGCAGAGCTGTTGAAAGGCACGTTCACCCAAATGAAACGCGAAGCTGTCGATGCAGCACACCTTAAAGAGATGTTCGAAACGGTAAAAGCAATGATCGCTGCCACCGCAGGTCAAAAGCCTGACGTTAAGGCTGGCTGAAGCCAAAATCAGGCCGGTGCGACCGAAGAACGATTATGTAAGATGGTTCGCGCAACGATAATACCGATTGCCATCGATACAACGAAAACTGGAACTTCCCAATAGCCGAGACCTAAAGCCGGTATCGCGCCACCTGGGCAAAAGCCGCTTATGCCCCAGCCAACACCGAAAAGTGCTGAACCACCCACCAGTTGCGGATCAATGTCACGCCTCGTCGGAAGATAGTATTTCGGCGCAAATAAAGGCGTTGATCGAGCACCGAATACAAAACGATAGCCGATCATGGTGGTTAGCAGTGCGCCACCCATTACAAAAATCAGGCTCGGATCCCAAGTCCCTGCAATGTCAAAGAAGTTCACGACCTTGGCAGGGTTAGCCATACCGGAAATAGCTATGCCTAGACCAAACAACGCACCGGCAAGAAGCGTGAGAAAATGCTTCATCACATCAGACTCCCAAGCCCATAACGTGTCGCACGACATAGACTGTTATGAAGGTTGCAATCATGAAAACAGCAGTCGCCACGATGGAACGCGGCGAAAAGCGCGCGATGCCACAAACCCCGTGACCGCTCGTGCAACCAGCACCAAAAGTCACCCCAAGACCCACGATAAAGCCGCCAACGACCATCATAGTGGTTGAGACAGGCACAGCGAACGGCACTGTTCCGCCGGCTAACAAAAGCAGCGCAGGCGCAATGATTGCACCCGCTAAGAATATGAAGCGCCAACTGATCTCGTTGTTGCCAGCGCCTGGTAACACCCCGGCAAAAATCCCGGTCATGCCAGCGATCCGCCCCTGAACGAGCATCAACAAGACGGCAGACAAGCCGATCAAGACACCTCCGGCCAGAGAGGCAAAAGGTGTAAATTCAGTGGTCATCGATTTTCTCTCCAACTTGCGCTGCGTCGTGATCCGGCATATATATTGACAATCATGAATATACAAGGCCCTGAATATAAAACCAGTATAGTTGACCAGCTTGCGCCCAAGATCGACGAGGCCGCGCGGTTGATGGAAATGCTGTCAAATCCGGTGAGACTACGGATCCTCTGCGCCTTGGCAGAGAGAGAATGGAGTGTTGTTAGGCTTGCCGAATTTGCCGGCCTCACCCAACCAACCATGTCTCATCATCTGCGAAAACTACGCGAAGCAGGGCTTGTCGAGACGCGCCGAGACGCGCAAACCATCTACTATTCGCCCAAGGGCAATGAAGTGACGGCCGTTCTTGCGGTGTTGAAAGAACTATATTGCCCCGATGGGGTGGAAGCAAAAAACTAGGGCTGCCAAAGAGCGGCTTTGTTCCACACAGGCGGCACCACCAATTGTCCCGAAAGGCTGTCCTTCCTTTCGTCCAAGGTAGTGGACTGCCATGCTCCATCCCATTCATAAGGCAGCTTGAACGGTGGTTGCACAAAACCTTCCGCTCCAAATCCACTACGACTATAATATGCTGGATCGCCAAGCACGCAAACGAGCGTAGCTCTCCGCTCGCGCAATTCAGCAAAGCCGAGTTCTATCAACCGTTGCCCAAGGCCGCGACGCTGATAGTCCGGGGAAACCGCAAGCGGGCCCAACAGGTAAACCCCTTCTTTGGCGCCTACCGCACAACGCGTGAACGCAACATGTCCAACGATTGAACCCGCTAACTCCGCAATCCAGGCGCACACAACGTCGGACGATTCAGCCAACTCACGCACGAGCGGCAGTAAATTTTCGTCAGGAAAAGCGGCTTTGTAGAGCTTTTCGAGATTATTTAGATCATCCGATTGAAAAGGACGAATTTGGACATCAGCTAGCACGATTATTTTCTGCCAAGCTGGCCCAATAGCTTATGCCATAAGGGATGATCTCATCATTGAAATCATAGGCCGGGTGGTGAAGGCCGGCGCTGTCACCATTACCGATCAAAATCATCGATCCGGGGCGTTGTTCCAACATGTAAGCGAAATCTTCGCCACCCATGAATGGTTCAATATCGCGACCCACATTCTCGGGCCCTACAATGGCCGAAGCATTGTCTATCGCGGTGTCGGTTTCACCCGGATCATTGACGGTAACCGGGTAGCCGCGCCAAAATTGGATATCAGCCGTCGCTCCGAACGTCTCTGCAATACCGATGGAAATCGCTTTTAAGCGTTCTTCTGCTTGCGCACGAATGTCCGCATCCAAAGTGCGGATAGTCCCCGCGATCTTTGCCGTTTCAGGAATCACATTGAACGCCTTACCGGCATTGAATTGAGTGACGGAGACAACGACTGAACCGATCGGATCGACGGTGCGCGATGCAATTGTTTGCAGGCCTTGTACGATTTGAGCACCGATCACAATCGGGTCAATGCAGCCATTGGGCATCGCTGCATGACCGCCCTTACCTTTGACTGTAATCACGAACTGGTCGGTAGCAGCGAAAAAAGCGCCGCTCCTGATCGTGAATTCGCCGACCGGGATCTGAGGCATGTTGTGCATGCCGTAAACGCGGTCGATCTTGAAGCGGTCCATCAAGCCGTCCTGAACCATCTCGCGCCCACCACCGCCACCTTCTTCAGCAGGTTGAAAAATGACAACAACTGTACCGTTGAAGTTGCGGGTCTCCGCTAGGTATTTGGCGGCGCCCAAGAGCATCGCAGTATGACCGTCATGACCGCAAGCGTGCATCTTGCCCTCAACCTTGGAGGTATGTGGGACGCCCGATGTCTCCTTGATCGGCAAAGCATCCATGTCAGCGCGCAGTCCAAGGGTTTCACCTGGGCCTCGCTTGCCTTTGATGACAGCGACAACGCCGGTACGGCCCATGCCGGTAACAATCTCATCAACACCAAACTCACGCAGCTTGCCCTCCACGAAACGGGCTGTTTCGTGAACGTCAAACATCAATTCCGGGTTTTCATGCAGGTGACGACGCCACCCTTTGACCTCATCTTGCAATTCAGCAGCACGGTTTAATATCGGCATCAGAAAACTCCCATTGAGCACAACATGGAGAGGCCAAGTGGCAGAGGCAAGGCTTGTACGATACAGTTTCTTGTTATCGACATGTTGCTGGTTTAGACAATCAAGATGAGGAGCCTTCGCACGAAATTAGGAATGCTTTGCGGTGTGGTTGCTGCGTCAATCACATTCAATGCCTGGGCCGCACCTGCCATCGTGATCGATATGCAATCAGGTCGTGTCATTCACCACGAGCAAGCTTTTGACAGGTGGAGTCCGGCTTCCCTGACCAAATTAATGACGGCATACGTGACTTTCCAAGCTATAGCAGAAGGTCAGCTGACGCTGGATGCACCCGTACGCATGTCAGTGGTTGCGGCCAACGCGCCACCGAGCAAAATGGGTTACCCGGTTGGCGCTATCATGACCGTTGAAAATGCCCTCGAGATGCTGATCATAAAATCAGCCAATGACGTGGCTGTAGCACTGGGACAAGCCGTATCCCGCACACCTGAAGCCTTCGTGGAGAAGATGAACGAAACCGCGCGGACGCTCGGCATGAGGGACACGCGATTTGCCAACCCACATGGGCTTGACGACCCCAACCAATACTCAACCGCTCGGGATATGGCGATTTTAGCCCGCAAAATCCGCCAACGCTTTCCGCAATATGACCGCCTTTTTGAGGCTGAAGCAATCAGTACCGGCGATACAGTAACTACCAGCTATAATTTGCTACTAGGGCGCTACAATGGCGCCGACGGCATGAAAACGGGCTTCGTTTGCGCTTCGGGCTTCAACATCGCCGCCAGCGCAACACGCAATGGGCAAACAATGATTGCCATCGTATTGGGCGAAGAAAGCCAAAAGGCGCGCGCGGAAAAAAGCGCCATGCTTCTAGAGGCCGGTTTTGCTGCCAATCTCCCCGGACTGACAACAAATATCGAGACCATGGCAAGACCCGCCGATGCTTCATCGATCACAGCCAATCTTCGACCCCAAGTTTGCACCGAAGAGGCGCGAGCAAACCGTTGGGATGGTAGACAAATAGAAGGGTTTATCACCTTCGAGACGGACCTGATCCAGCCGCTGTCGCGAGAACCTAAGGCCATTTCCACAGGGCTCGGTGGCGCTACCGGGGCGAGTGCATCCGCAATTGTTCTCGACGGCTCAGTAATCAGTGCCTATCCGTTGCCGCTGCCGCGCCCCATGCGGGAACCAGCCAGTGATCCTAGCGACATGGAACAATTTCAGTTGCGCGACGGACTCACCGCCCCGATACCAACCAGGCGCCCCAGTTAGGCGCGGCGGCTACTGCCCGCGCTCAATCTCAAAACGCATCGCGCCATCTTCCAGCTCTTTGGACGCAATAAGTTGGTGTGATTTTTCCTGACAGAAATGGGGAACATCAAGGGCTGCCAACGGGTCATCAGTCTCGATGATGATCGGGTCGCCGATGGCAACTTCCCGCAGGTATTTCTGCGCGCGAAGAACCGGAAGGGGACACTTTAAGCCCCTGAGATTATAAACCGTGGCCATGATATCTATTATTGATTTGTGTTGCCGTCCGATGGGCCTCTAATGACAATGGTTTCCGGTGGCGGAGGCGCTACCGGAAAGAGCCCGCCATCGGTTGGCGTCGTTGACGTACCGGTATTTTCAAAAATGCTCGGTACCGTGGAAGTCGACACTGTTGTTGTCGTGACAACAGGCGTGTCTGCAACGATCGGCGACAACGGTTGTTCCGGAACGACGACAGGTGGTGGCGCAGCTATGGAGGCCTCGATGATTGCAAGAGTTTCAGCAGGAATGAGACTTTGCTGGAGGCCCTGCTCGAGCAGTTTGTTGCGCCCTTCAAGACGGGCAATCGCATTTTCAAACGCCAGCGCTTGTTCGCTTGCCATCTCAGAATAGGCGAGCGCCAAGCCGCGGGGCATTTGCAGATCTGGGCATTGCGAAGAAGCTTTAAATTTCACGCCTTCTTCTGTCGGAGCCACGTTAAATACATAACGCCGATCACAAACATCCACCTTTGGCGGCTGTTTGGTCAGCTCAAAATGATCATACCCCTGTTTGAGCATCGTCCAATATTCGAAATGCTCATCACTTCGATGCGCCGCCATATTTTCTGGCGTCATACGAAACGGAAAGGCCTGCACTTGAAACGAAGACTGTTGACCGCCGCGTAGCGCTTCCCGCGCAAAGGCGTAAATCTCCTCCATATACTGGTCAGTCATGGCGTAGCAGCCAGCCGATGAACAATCGCCATGTACCATCAAATGACTGCCCGTACGCCCAAGCGACCGGTCAAAGCGATTGGGAAACCCGAGGTTAAACGACAAGTGATAAGAGGACCGCGGATTCAAGTTCGGCTTGCCAACGAAGTAAAAACCTTCAGGCGCTTGGCGGTCGCCCTCCTTGAATTTCGGGCCCTTCTCACCAGAAAACTCGCAAATGTCATAGTCTTTGACGAGCTCGTATCGACCGGAAGGCGCCTGCTTCCAAACTTCCAGCTTCGCTTCTTCCTTGAAAATACGCATCATGATCGGAGACGCTTCCGTCATACCTTGAGAGCGCATGAATGCGAGTGCATCACGTGGCAATGGCGCTTCAGCTTTGTTGATTGAAAGCACCGACGATGCTTGGCACCCCGCCAATATCGCTAAGGCCGAAACAGCTACCGCAATTTTTGGTACGATGCGCATGCGTCATTCCCATCCAAGAAATTGGAATATTACTGTCTCGTGGTTACCGCAAGGTTCACCCGGGCGGCCTCACGTAAATGTCAATGAAAGGTGTTTCAGGCCAATTTTTGTTACAGGCCCCGGCCGATCGCCAAAAACTTCTCACGGCGAGCCTTTTTTATATCATCGCCGGACATACCGTCAAAAGCCTTCATGCCCTTTTGGATGTATCGGCGCGCCTCATCAATAACAAAGGCCTTGTCGCGATGCGCCCCACCAAGTGGTTCAGGCACGATGCCATCGATGATTTTCAGCTCCAACAAGTCTTGGGCTGTAATTTTCATGGCCGTGGCAACATCTTTGGCTTTCGCCGCGTCTCGCCAAAGGATCGAGGCCCCTGCTTCCGGCGAAATTACCGAATAGATCGCGTGCTCGAGCATGTAGACTTTATTGGCAGTCGCAATGGCGATGGCGCCACCAGAACCACCTTCACCGATAACAAGAGCAACAATGGGCACATTGACGTTGAGACACATTTCAGTCGATCGGGCGATGGCCTCCGCTTGACCGCGCTCTTCTGCACCGATGCCGGGATATGCACCGGCGGTATCGACCAACGTAATGATCGGCATATTGAAACGGTTCGCCATCTCCATCAGGCGTACGGCCTTGCGATAGCCCTCAGGGCGACCCATGCCAAAGTTCCGCTTCAAACGCGTTTTGGTATCGGAACCCTTTTCTTGCCCGATCACAGCAACCGGCTGCCCGTCAAACCGCGCAAACCCAGTCATAAATGCGTGGTCTTCCGCAAAATTCCGGTCGCCGGCAATAGGCGTAAATTCGGTGAAAAGCGCATCGATATAATCGATGCAATGGGGGCGGTCCGGGTGCCGCGCAATCTGCGCTTTCTGCCACGGAGACAATTTTCGGTACACATCAACCAAAGCTTCACGCGAACGCTTTTCAAGGCGTGCCACTTCGTCGGCGACATCAACAGCACCCTCACCACTTTCGGCGAGTTTTTTCAATTCCATGATCTGGCCTTCCAGATCAGCAATCGGCTTTTCAAAATCGAGGTAAGAGTACATGCACGGCCTGTTAAATTGTCAGTGGCGCACGTGGCGCTTCAGGCGCCCGATGTCAAGTTTTTGCGTGCTGTGCAAGGGGGTGGCACTCCTCCACCAGTGACTGCAATCGCTCGTCCAGCACATGTGTATATATTTGAGTAGTCGAGATATCGGCGTGGCCGAGTAACTGCTGCACTACACGTAAATCGGCACCATTTTGCAAAAGGTGACTGGCAAATGCATGCCGAAGCACATGTGGCGAGACACGCGCCGGATCAATTCCAGCCCGTCCCGCAAGAGCCTTAAGATCTCTTGCCATCACCTGGCGTGCGACCGGAGCAGCAAAGGTACTGTCTGGGAAAAGCCAACTATTGTCTCTGGTGTCAAAATAAGCATCCAAAATGCCGTGATATTTCTCTAACGCTCGGTGCGCTTTGTTGGACACGGGGATCAACCGCTCCCGCCCACCTTTACCCTTAACGGCAAACCAAGCTTCGTTGCGGCGCAAAACAGAAAGTGGGAGATCGACGAGCTCGCTAACTCGCAGGCCGCTAGCATACAAAAGCTCAACAAATGCGTGCATACGCAAGGCATTGAGATGCTTCTTGCTTCCTTCCACACGTTGATGCGTAGCTTCTGTGGCAGCCAAATCGAGAATATGGGCCACCTCCTCAACAGAAAGGATTTTAGGCAAAGCAGCGCGCTTCTTGGGGGATTCGATGCGTCCCGTTGGATCATCATCGCGCACGCCCTCGGTGTAGAGAAACTTGAAAAATTGGCGCAAACTCGAAAGCCGCCGCGCTTGGCTGGACGGTGCATATCCCTGTGCGGACATGGCTCTCAAATAGGCACCAATCTGTGTGTCGGTCGCATCTTCTAGGCGAGCAGCACTGATGGCCATTTGCGCATCGTCAAGATCGCGTCGATAATTCTCCAACGTATGGCGCGATGCACCACGTTCAGCCGACATCATGTCAATAAAAGCGTCAATCATGCTGAATAGCATAACCGCCAATAGTTACCGGATCCTAGAACCTACTCAGCGGCTCCCGCTTCATCGCCTTCATCGGAGGCTTGCGTCTCAACAACCGGCGGGAGCTGACGTTCGACCGGACGTGGATTGATACGGTCGCGCGGCACCCGGACCGTCATTTCTCGCGGATTGGGCTCAACAAACACTGTCAGCGCGAACATACCCGCATAAGCAAGTCCACCCAGCACTAAAAGCGTCATGAGAAATCGGATGAGGCTTGGCATCAGTATTTCCGTAGGGTCAGTTGCTCATTGCGATATATGAGGAATAATTGCAACGCAACGTGCCGACAACGCCACTCCATCGCTTGACACAAGTTTGCAGTTCATGCGCAAACACCAGCCATGGGTCAAAATAGTTCGACACAGGCCAATCAGGAACAAATCCGCTCTATCATTGGACGATTGAACGGCAGGCCCATCGTATTGGTCGGTCTAATGGGCGCGGGCAAATCTGCCATAGGCCGTAAATTGGCGCTCACACTTCAGCTGCCGTTTGCAGATAGTGACCATGAAATTGAAAAAGCTGCTGATATGCCGGTCGCCGATATTTTTGAGCAATATGGCGAGCCGGAGTTCAGACGGTTGGAAGCAAGCGTGATCAAGCGGCTTATGTCCGAGAGTTCGATGGTGATGGCGACGGGCGGCGGGGCCTTTATGGACGATGATACCAGAGCCACCATCAAGCAAAATGCTGTCTCTGTGTGGCTCAGCGCTGACCTTGATTTGCTGATGGCCCGTGTCTCCCGCAAGTCGACCCGTCCGCTTTTGAAAAGGCCAAATCCACGCGCAGTCATGCAAGAACTGATCGATTTGCGCTACCCTGTATATCAGACTGCCGACGTAACCGTTGTTTCACAAGATGTGTCAAAGGAAGCCATGGTACGCAATGTGATCTGTGCCCTCGACCAACATTTTAACGAGGAAATAATATGACCCCCCGCCAAACGGTACACGTTGGCCTCGGAGACAGATCCTACGATATTTTGATCGGCAATGGATTGCTGGAGGACGCTGGCAAACACATTACCAGCATTATGCCTGACGCAAAATGCGCTATTGTTACAGATGAAAATGTCGCTGCCCTTCACCTATCGTCCTTAAAAAAGTCGCTTGAAACGGCAGGACTTGACCACTTTGAGATCGTCCTTCAGCCCGGAGAGACGACGAAAAGCTACGCCCATCTGGAAACGGTTGTCGAAGGTGTGCTTGATGCACGTCTTGAGCGCAATGACGTTGTGATTGGTTTTGGTGGAGGTGTGATCGGCGATCTTGCAGGTTTTGCCGCCTCAATCATCCGTCGTGGCATGCATTTTGTGCAAGTTCCAACCACATTGCTGGCACAGGTGGATTCATCGGTTGGTGGCAAAACGGGCATCAATTCACCGCATGGCAAAAATCTGGTCGGCGCCTTCCACCAGCCAAAATTGGTTATCGCGGACACAAGCCTTTTGGACACACTGACACAACGCGAATTCAAAGCCGGTTATGCGGAAGTCATCAAATATGGTTTGATCAGCGACGAGAACTTTTTCACTTGGCTTGAACAAAACTGGCGCGGCATTTTCGACGGCACTGCAGATAGGGTCGAAGCTGTGGCATATTCATGCCGCGCCAAGGCGGCCATTGTTGAGCGCGATGAGCGAGAAAGCGGCGAACGCGCCCTTCTCAATCTTGGTCACACTTTTGGCCATGCACTGGAAGGCATTGCCCGATACAATCCTGAAATTCTCGTCCACGGCGAAGGCGTGGCGATCGGTATGGTATTGGCACATGCGTTCTCTTCGCGGCTTAATCATGCAAGCCCTGACGATACAGATCGTGTGAGGGCGCATCTTGAAACAGTCGGCCTTCCGGCTGATCTATCGTTCATGCGCGAACACATCGACGATGCAGACCAATTGTTGGACTTTATCGCCCAAGACAAGAAGGTCTCTCGCGGCGCGCTTACCTTCATCTTAACACGCGGCATTGGCAACGCCTTTGTCGGCAAAAATGTACCCACTTCAGAAGTACGTACATTCCTTCAAACCATCCTATAAGTACTGTTCCGTCCTTTGAAAGCGTAACGCCATGGAAACCTGGATTATCATTGCCGCCGTCCTGATCCTGATTGTCATGTCAGGCTTCTTTTCCGGCTCGGAAACCGCATTGACCGCGGTGTCACGCGGGCGGATGAAACAATTGGCCAACCAGGGAAACCGCCGTGCTAAAAACGTTGCGGCGCTGACAGAAAACAAAGAACGTCTGATCGGTTCAATCTTAATCGGCAACAATCTGGTCAACGTCATGTCGCCGGTTTTGACGACCAGCCTTTTTCTGTCGCTCTTTGGTGAGACGGGTTTGGTTTACGCCACGCTCGTTTTGACACCACTGCTCGTCATCTTCGCTGAAGTCATGCCAAAATACCTGGCAATATCGCGCACCGACCAGTTTGCGCTTTTCGTAGTGCCGGTGATCTCGTTTTTTGTCCGAATAGTCTCACCATTGGCAGTCGCCGTGGACTACATCGTGCGATTTATCTTGGCGCGCTTCGGCGTTCGTTTCGGCGAAAACCAGGCACTTTTGTCTGGTCGCGACGAATTGCGCGGTGCCGTTGAAGTGCTGCACGAAGAGGGTTCGGTGGACAAGGAAGACCGCGAACGCTTGGGCGGCTTGCTGGATCTGCAAGAGCTGGATGTGTCCGATGTCATGATCCACCGCACGAATATGTACATGGTCAATGCGGATGATCCCGCGGACGTTGTTGTCTCGGAGATCTTGAAAAGCCCCTACACGCGCATGCCGGTTTGGCGCGGGGAAACAGACAATATTGTCGGAATCGTACACGCCAAAGACTTGCTGCGCGCCTTGCACGCTGTCGGCAACGATCCATCCAAGATCGATATCATGAAAGTCGCAAACGAACCCTGGTTTGTGCCCGATACGACAATGTTACATGATCAGCTCAACGCTTTTTTACGGCGTAAAGCCCATGTCGCAATCGTTGTAGATGAATATGGCGAACTTGAGGGGCTCGTCACCCTTGAAGACATAATGGAAGAAATCGTCGGCGAAATTGCAGATGAACATGACATCGAAGTCTCCGGCGTAAAAACCGAAGCCGATGGCTCAGTGCTCGTTGATGGTTCAGTGCCGATCCGGGATTTGAACCGCGCATTGGACTGGAACCTGCCTGACGATGAAGCGACAACCATTGCGGGGCTCGTCATCCATGAAGCGAAGATTATTCCATCTGAGAAACAAGCTTTCACATTTCACGGCAAACGATTTGTGGTTATCAAAAGGGTGAAGAACCGGCTGGAGAAGATCCGCATTCGGGCAACATCTTAACTCACGGAGCGCTGGGTTCGACTGCCAAAGCATGAACGCCATTGGCCAGTTCCTCGGCCAACAACTCATTGACGGCACGGTGCCTTTGCAGCCGGGTCATTGCTTGAAAAGCCTCGGATGTGATCCTCACTCGAAAATGTGTTTCACCAGTCCCGTCGACAGCGCCACCCTGGTGGCCGGCATGCAAATGGCTTTCGTTGATCACTTCAAGCGCCAACGGGGCGAAACTGTCGCGCAGCTTGCGGTTGATTGATCGCTCTAAAGGTCCCATTTAAGCACTACTCCATCTTGCCAGCACCAAGGCTTGCCGTTACACCAATGCGTCGCTCTTTCAAGCCGAACCTCGGCGGAAAAGCCAGCGTTTCTAACTGCCGCTCATCGCTGCAATCATTGCCGAAACCGGGGTACGCCCCATAATCTGTGTGACCATGCCATCTTCGACCTCGAAATACTTCGATTCCATTCGTATTAATCCCGGCGGCAAAAAAAAGAAGGCTGCCGAGGAAGCCGCGAATCGCTGCCAATGGGCTGGTTGCGACAAGCCGGGCGCGCACAAAGCGCCGGCCGGACGCAATCGCGACGGGGAATATCTGTGGTTCTGTGTCGACCATGTACGCGAGTACAACAAGAACTATAACTATTTCTCTGGCCTGTCAGACGACGAGATCGCCAAATTCCAAAAGGCATCGCAAGTTGGCGACCGCCCGACCTGGAAGATGGGAACGGCAAAGCAGCCGAGCACCGCAGCGCCCGTTTTCTCAGACATGAAATCCGGTTCCGCCAAGGCCATGCGCATGCGCAACCCCGCCGCATGGGATGCAGTACAAAACGCAAAGCCGGTCCGCCGCTTAAAACCGCTTGAGACAAAAGCCATGCGCGCCTTGGGTTTGAAGGACACCGCGTCAGCTGATGACATCAAGAATGCCTATAAAGTGCTGGTCAAAAAACATCACCCGGACGCCAATGGCGGCGACCGAACATCCGAAGAACGCTTCCGGGATGTCATCAACGCATATAATTTGCTGAAAACTGCAGGGCTGTGCTGAGCCGGCCAAGGGACTTAAGACGATGAATAAGATTGAACTCGATATATCCGAAATGCCCGACACAAGCGTCGACGTACGCGAGACGTTTGGCATTGATATCGACATGAGCGTGCCGGCCTACTCCACACCCAACGCCCACGTGCCGGAAGTAGACCCGGATTATATATTTGATCGCAACACAACACTGGCGATCTTGGCAGGCTTTGCGCATAACCGCCGTGTCATGGTGTCCGGCTACCACGGCACAGGTAAATCAACGCATATTGAACAAGTCGCCGCGCGGCTGAATTGGCCCGCCGTACGCGTCAATCTGGACAGTCATGTCAGCCGTATCGACCTGGTCGGCAAAGACGCCATCGTCATGCAGGATGGCAAACAGGTGACCCAGTTCAAAGACGGTATTTTGCCTTGGGCCTACCAAAACAACGTCGCGCTTGTATTCGATGAGTATGACGCGGGGCGACCAGACGTTATGTTCGTGATCCAACGTGTGCTTGAGAGCTCCGGTCGCCTGACCCTACTCGACCAATCTCGCGTTATCCGCCCTCACCCGGCTTTCCGCTTGTTTGCAACAGCCAACACGGTGGGTCTTGGTGACACGACGGGCCTTTACCACGGCACCCAACAGATCAACCAGGCACAGATGGACCGCTGGTCCATCGTGACGACACTCAATTATCTGCCCCATGACAATGAGGTGGAAATTGTCCTGGCTAAAGCGAAAAACTTCCAAACCACCGAAGGACGCGAGCAGATCAACGCGATGGTTCGTCTGGCGGACATGACGCGCCAAGCCTTCATCAATGGTGACCTGTCGACTGTGATGTCTCCACGGACCGTCATCACCTGGGCCGAAAACGCAGAGATCTTTGGCGATATTGGCATGGCCTTCCGCCTTACCTTCCTGAACAAGTGTGATGATCTGGAACGGACACTGGTCGCGGAATTTTATCAGCGTTGCTTTGGCGAGGAATTGCCAGAGTCAGCGGCTAACGTCGCTTTGAGTTAAAGCATTCCATGGCAGCACCGGGCGACAATTCCAAAAACCGTCCAAAAAACAAGGCGGCTGATACCGAACCGTTCAAGCGGGCGGTGACCGGCTGCATGCGCGCCATTGCTGGCGATCATGAATTGGAAGTTGTTTTCAGCTCTGATCGCCCGGCTTTTGCGGGCAAGCACGCACGGGTCAGTGATTTACCCCGCCGCGTGACTGAAAATGACGTTCGCATCACCCGCGGCGTTGCCGATTCCATGGCATTACGTGCAGCCTGCCATGACAGCATGCTGCACCGAACTTTGGCGCCGGAAGGTGATCAGGCGCGCGCCGTCTATGATGCGGTCGAGCAAGCGCGTGTGGAGTCACTTGGCGCACAGCGCATGACCGGTGTTGGCGACAACATCGCGGCCATGATCGACGACAAATTCACCCGTGCAAATTTGTCAGCAGTTACTGAACGCGAACAGGCCCCGTTGGAAGAGGCCGTCGCATTGCTCGTGCGTGAAAAGCTTACGGGGCGTCCGACGCCAGCCGGTGCGTCTGCTGTCGCCGATCTGTGGCGCGATTGGATCAATGAAAAAGCCGCTGACGATATCGATCGCCTGACAACGTCCATCGATGATCAGGAAGTCTTCGCCAAAAACATCCGCGATATGCTGGTCTCCATGGAGATGGCCGACGAATATGATGGCGACCACGGTCAAGACGACGAAGATGACAATAGCGAACAAGAACCGCCAGACAATGATGAAGAGCAGGAAGATGGCGGAACCGACGATCAACAATCCGGCGACGAACAGACCGAGCAAGAACAAAACCCGCTTGAGAGCGAACAGTCCGAAATGGGCGAGATGGAAGCCGCTGACATGTCTTCCGACGACATGGATGACGATTTTGACGCTGACGCGGAAGAGCCGGGCGAAGTTGAGCGGCCGGAGCCACAATTCTCCGACATCCTCTCCGACATCGACTACAACGTTTTTACTGAAGAGTTTGACGAGATAATTGGCGCCGAGGAACTGTGCGACGCACAGGAATTGGAGCGTCTACGCGCATTTTTAGACAAGCAATTAGCGAACCTGCAGGGCGTGGTCGGTCGTCTGGCCAACCGGCTTCAACGCCGCCTGATGGCGCAGCAAAACCGGTCTTGGGATTTCGATCTCGAAGAAGGTTATTTGGATCCAGCACGCCTGCCCCGCATTATCATCGAAGAGATGAATGGCGGCTTTGGCGCCCTTTCGTTCAAGCGGGAGAGGGACACCAATTTTCGCGACACCGTCGTTACCCTGCTGATCGACAATTCCGGTTCCATGCGTGGAAGGCCAATCACCGTTGCAGCGACCTGCGCCGATATTTTGGCCCGCACGCTCGAACGCTGCGGCGTGAAAGTCGAAATCCTGGGCTTTACGACCCGCGCTTGGAAAGGCGGGCAGGCACGCGAAGCTTGGCTCAAGGGTGGAAAACCCGCCGAGCCGGGCCGGCTCAACGATTTGCGCCATATTATCTATAAGTCGGCCGACGCACCATGGCGACGCGCGCGCAACAATTTGGGCTTGATGATGCGCGAAGGCCTGTTGAAGGAAAATATCGACGGGGAAGCGCTCACATGGGCGTTCCGCCGCCTGTCGCAACGCCCTGAACAGCGCAAAATAATGATGATGATTTCCGATGGGGCACCGGTTGACGACTCAACACTGTCCGTAAACCCTGGCAACTATCTTGAGCGACACCTTCGCGCCGTGATTGAAGAGATTGAAACTCGCTCCAATATCGAAATGCTGGCCATCGGCATCGGCCACGACGTGACGCGCTATTATCGACGGGCAGTCACCATCGTGGATGCAGAAGAGCTTGCAGGTGCCATGACAGAGCAATTGGCGAGCCTTTTTGAAGAGGAAGGGCAACAATCAATGCGTGGTGTCCATGTACAAACGGGCGTACGATCCGCAAACAGAGCAACCCGTGCCCGTTAAACCCATCGCAAGCGCACTTGCCGCCGTTCTGTTAAATGTGACGACTTTGACTTCCTTGGAAGCAAGTTCCGCGTCCAGTCCGCTCACCATAACCGCAAGACCCATATCGAACTTTTTGATCGGGTCAGATCAGAAAGAGTTTGGCGCACTGACGTTCATCGGTGGCCTTGAAATGGTGAGCCGCCAGTCACATTTCGGCGCGATATCAGGCATTGAGTTTAAAGATGGGATGGCCTGGTTGGTCACGGACACTGGCTTTTGGATCAACGCCAAACTTGAGCGGGATGAAGCAGGCAACCCCACCGCCATTTCAGCGGCGACATTCGGCGAAATCACCGGATTTGACGGCACAAGGTATGCAGAGAAATGGCAAGTCGATGCCGAAGGCATTGCCATCGACGATGATGGCCAAATCGTCATCTCGTTTGAACGCGACCATCGTTTGAGCAGATATCAGTGGGGTAATGGGCAACTAGCATATGTCAGCGAAGAACGACCCCCGGTTCCACTTTATGAGCTAAGGCAGAATCGCGGATTTGAAGGTATCGCTATTGCACCAGCTGGTTTCATCCACCCCAGGGCAATTGTGGGTATTGCTGAAAAAAGCCTCGACAAAGCTGGCAACATTATGGGTTTCGTTGATCCCACAGGCCGAGACGACGCCTACGAGTTTTCACTGCTCCGCACCGAAAATTACGATGTAACAGATATCTCGTTTCTGCCGACTGGCGATTTGCTCGTCCTTGAGCGCCGGTTCAACTTGGTACAAGGCATCTCTATGCGGCTGCGAAGGGTCAGTGGCAGCGCGCTTACTGAGCGCGCAACCGTCGATGGAGAAATGCTTCTGGAAGCCGACATGAGCCATCAGATTGACAATATGGAAGGGTTGTCCATCACCCCGATCAATGATGATCAAGTCCGGCTGACCCTTGTCTCTGATGACAACAAGTCGCTTTTGCAGCGCAATCTTCTGCTCGAGTTTAGCCTTAAGCTGAACTAGGCCGGAGCTTGCAGCTGACGCTTGTTAAGGAGCGGTAGCAACAAGCCATACGGTATCAGCATCGCTAAACCGACCAATATCTTCACACAAAAATCGCCAACAGCGAGCGAAATCCAGAGCGCGGTCTCACCACCGAAGAACGGGACCGGGAAGCCCAGCGAGCCATCTTCCATCCCGAAGGCCAAGTCGATCCCGGCAAACAATGGCGCAAACGCAAGGCTCCAAAACAGCACGGTATCGATCACAGAGCCCAAAACAGATGAAATAAGCGGCGCGCGCCACCATTGAGAGGCCCGCAAACGGTCAAAAATCGAAGCGTCCAAGAGCTGGGCGACAGCAAAGGCGGTGCCAGATGCGATGGCAATACGTGGTGTTGCCAGCCAAATGGAAAGGATAACGGCAAGTGCAAATCCAAGAGCGATCACGACGCGTGCTGCCTTGACGCCAAAACGGCGGTTCGTCAGATCGTTTATCAGAAACGCTATGGGGTAAGTAAATGCACCCCATGTCAGAATGTCCTTTAAACCAAAATGGTCAAAAGGGATTTGGACAAGGTAGTTTGATGAAACGACGACGAACGTCATAGCTGCCAAGTAAGGCAGAAGCAAAATCGGAGATATCCGCATTTTTTTATCCTGGGTTATGCCACCAGCGCACAGCGGGATTGCTGTGCGGGATTAATCAGATCAGTCGAGAGGCTTAAGCGGCAGCTTCAGCCTGCTTTTGCGCAACACGGCGTTTGATCAAACGTGCGCGAGAGGACAGCTCGTTTGTTTTCGCCTTAGCCAGAAAAGCGTCAAGACCACCGCGATGCTCAACCGTGCGAAGTGCAGCTGCAGAAATGCGAAGCTTGAACTTTTCGCCAAGCGCATCGGAATGCAGCGTGACATTTACCAGGTTCGGCAGAAAACGACGACGTGTCTTATTGTTGGCGTGGCTGACATTGTTGCCAGACATGACAGACTTCGATGTTAGTTCACAGGTACGGGACATGGGTCACCTAAATTGTGTCAATTCCAGAAAATCCGGCTCCGTTCGTAACCGACAAAGCCGGCCCGGCTATTCGCATCACGAAGAGCGGAAAAGTCGCGGTGCTATAGTCAAACCTGCGCCAAGCGTCAACGGCTGCGTGCAAATTTGACAGCCGACCAGCTAAATGACCACAATTTGGCCGAAATCACCGGAGATGCACCTGTAACCTAAAGGGACGCAGGTTACATTCGCTTACAAAAGCATTCGATCCATGGGCAAACAAATACTCATAACAGCGCTTATCACGTTCAGCATGCTGGGAAACATACCAGCTGCCAGCGCTGAAGAGCCCGTGAAGTATCGCGCTGAGTATCGCATATCCGCGTTTGGCTTTACGGTCGGCAACAGCGCGTTCAACACCAACGTTCATTCAAATGGCGATTATCAAGTCAATGGATCATTGCGATCGTCGGGCGTTGCACGGTTGTTTGCAGCCATCAATGGCCAACTAACAACCAAAGGCACCTTGTTGTCTCAAGAAGTTAAGCCAAGAGCTTTCGCGGCAACCTATACCGAGGGAAAAACCAAGAAGGGAACCCTCTTTGACTTCGTTGGCAACACCATCACCGGTGCAGAAAATTCCCCCCCGGTGAAGAAGCGCGGGAAATGGGTGCCACTGGACACAGGCGACCTTGCCAATGCGCTTGATCCGATCAGCGCCATTATGGTTCCTGCACAAAAACCAAGGGACGTTTGCAATCGAACAATCAAGGCTTTTGACGGGGCGATGCGGCTGGATGTGAAGTTATCCTATTTGCGGACAGTGCCGTTCAGTGTCCGAGGTTTCAAAGGGGATGTAGTCACTTGCAAGGGCAAGTATATTCCCGTCAGCGGCTATGATGCCAACAAACAGGACATCAAATGGATGGAAAAGAACGGCTCCATCGAGGTGTCATTTGGTCCAATTGGCGCAACCGGTTTTTACGCGCCCGTCGCCGCTAAAGTAAAAACGCGGCTCGTAACACTACGGGTTCGTGCGACCCGCTTTGAGCAATTGACAAATTAGGACAATGAACGCATGCGCTTTGCATGACGGACACCAGCCCCGCCGAACGAAGACGTGCCAATTTGATCGGTCTGACGGCGATCGCGTCCTGGGCAATTCTGGCATTGCTCACTGTCGGAACAGAAGGCATCCCACCATTTCAAACAGCGGCCATCGCTTTCGCTGTCGGCGCCTTGGTTGGCGCCACTTGGCGGCTATTGAACGGCCTGCCAGACAAGCAAGATGCGAATGAAGTGCCGCTTAAGGCATTGGCCTTTTCATCACTGGGCCTCTTTGCCTACCACGCGCTCTACTTCTCGGCCCTAAAAAGCGCACCAGCTGCTGAAGCAAGCCTTATTGCATATCTGTGGCCAGTTTTAATTGTTGTCGGGAGCGCATTGCTACCAGGTGAAAAACTACGCTGGTATCATCTGGTTGGTGCGCTCTGCGGTTTGATTGGTTGCGGTCTTTTGGTCGGCGGGTCGGGCGAGCTGGCGTTTTCAAGTGAAGGCCTTTGGGGCTACATGCTCGCGCTGGCCGCCGCCTTTACGTGGGCGAGCTACTCGCTGGGTTCGCGCTTGTTCGCAAAAGTACCGACCCAAATGGTGGCAATTTCATGTGCAGTTGCCGCGGCACTCTCCGCCATCATCGCGTTGATTTTTGAACCCGTGGTTTGGATCCTCTCGCCCTTGCAATGGCTGTCGCTGATAGGGCTCGGCCTATTGCCGTTGGGCGGCGCTTTTTACACTTGGGATTACGGGATGAAATTCGGTGATATTCAATGGCTGGGCACGGCAAGCTATGCCGCCCCACTCTTGTCGACAATTATCCTAGTGCTTACCGGTACGGCATCTGCGACTATGGCGTTGGCGTTAGCATGCCTTCTTATCGTGGGCGGCGCGTTTCTGGCCTCGGGCGCCCTTTCAAGCAGAAACAAACGGCTCACGTCGAAGACTGCCGGGGGGTAGGCCGCCAATCAGGATCGGCGAGCTCGAACGAGGAAAACTCAAAACCGGGTGCGACCGTGCAACCTACCAGTGTCCAGTGACCAAGACTTGCGGCGGTCTGCCAATGGTTGGCCGGCACCACCAGCTGCGGACGCTCGCCAATGGCGAAATTGGTGCCAAGCCGGTGCGCTTCGGCATCATGGCCATTAGGCGACAGGGTGATCACAAGGGGAGCGCCGGCATAGTGATGCCAAACCTCAGAAGCATCGGTTACTCGGTGCCAATGTGAAACGTCACCACCTTCCAATAGAAAATAGATAGCCGTTGATACCGACCGGCCATCGACTGTTGCAGGATCACGATAGGTTTCGCCATACCAACCCCCCTCAGGATGCGGCTTCAAACCCAACATGTCCCGGATTTGCTGGGCAGAATATATCTCGTCCATGTCTTTCCTCATCGTTTGGGGCCACAAGCCATTTGCGCGGCTCGTTCAAATCCGCTTTGGTGTTTCAATGCATATGGACATTGTCGAACTGCGCGCATGGTATCATTCAGAACTGGGCCGAAAGGCAAGCCAGGCCATTGGCATGTCACTTAGCCGGATTTGGGAACCCGTCGCAAACGAGCGTCTGCTCGGTTTGGGTTACACAAGGCCTTGGCTTGAACGTTTCGAACCGGATACCGATCGAACAATGGCATTTATGCTTGCCAATCACGGCGCTGCACGATGGCCACGCACGGGGCCATCTAAAACAGCTTTAGTGTTTGATGAAGAGCTCCCACTGACCGATTCAGCTGTGGACCGCATACTGATGGTTCACGTCCTGGAGCATGCCGAAAATCCGCGCGAAACACTTATGGAGATGTGGCGGGTGCTCGCACCTAACGGGCGGCTTGTGATCGTGGTTCCCAATCGCCAAGGCGTTTGGGCGCGCGTTGAAACGACGCCATTTGGCACCGGTCGCCCTTATTCACGTGCGCAGATTATCAAGCTGCTTCGCGAGACAAATTTCACCGCGACCGCTGAAACCGAAGCACTTTTCTTTCCACCTTCCCGCAGGTTCTTGACGTACAAGCTTTCGGGTCGGATCGAGGCTATCGGGTTACGCCTTTGGCCAATGCTGTCAGGGGTCCTCATCATCGAGGCGCAAAAGCGGCTTTACCAGGGCCTACCGGTCACCGAACGACAATCAAGGCGCGTCTTTGTTCCGGTTTTTGCGCCACAAGGGTCGGTCGCAGGGCGCACAAAGCGTCAATCGACAAAGCCAGCAATTGCAGACCACAAAGAACTGACCTAGACGCATAGCGCTATGAGTGACCAAGACCTGCAGAAACTCGCCGAATTGCGCGCCAAAATCGATATGGCGGATCAGTCGATACACGCGCTTTTATTGCAGCGCGCGCAAGTAATTGATGAACTTATCAAAGCCAAAGGCGCATCAAAAAATCGGGGGGCCGCCTTCCGTCCGGGCCGTGAAGCGCAAATGATGGAAGTGCTCAAAGAGCGCCACAGCGGCTCGATACCATTTGCCACAATAGCGCATATGTGGCGCGAAATCATATCGACCTTCACTTGGCTTCAGGCAGCATATACCGTTCATATCGCGCAGACCAAAGACAACCGCCTCAATGACACAGTGCGTTACCAATTTGGATTCACCGTTGAGGTTCAAACGCACAGCACGATCGATCGCGCGATGGACGCGGCGCAAAATACCCAAAATGCAATCGTCGTGTTGGAGACGCCGAAAGATCACACCGTTGATTGGTGGCGTGGCATCGGTGGCACGAGCGGATTGTCGGTCATGGCGCGCCTTCCCATCGTACCGGTCTCGTTCAACGCCGTCGATGCGTTGGTCTTGGCGCCTCCGCTATCCGATCCGGTACCGTTCGAGTGGCGGGTCTATGTCGTGCGCACGAAGTCTAAGTCAGACTTGAACAATTGGGACGGCGGTGAGCTCTTGGCATCACAAGAGGAGCCTGATGGCGGAACTGTTTCACTCATCGCAATTGGACCCGGCGGTAAAACGCCCACTGAACTGCTCGACATTCGTGCAGCAGGCGGTTATTTCGCGCCGCTGACAGATGAATAAGCCAGTTTCTGAAACGGACACAATAATGGTCGACATTCCCCAGCCCAAACCGGGCGTCCTCGATATTGCAGCCTATGTTCCAGGCCGCGACAAAGCGGCACCGGGCGTGAAACTGCACAAATTGTCGTCCAATGAAACACCGCTTGGCCCTAGCCCAGCGGCGATGGACGCTTATCGCGAACTGGCAGACAATCTGGCAATTTATCCCGATGGCGCCGCCAACGAGCTACGGGACGCCATCGCAGAGACGTATGGCTTAAACAGCGCCAATATCGTTTGTTCAAATGGCTCAGATGAACTGCTTGGCCTGTTGTGCCAAATTTACCTGTCGCCCGGCGATGAGGGTATTTTCACCGAGCATGGTTTTCTCGTTTACAAAATCCAGATCATGGCGGCTGGTGCAACGCCGGTTGTCGCCAAAGAAACGGCGCACACGGCAAACGTCGACGCGATTCTGGCTGCCGTCACGCCCAAGACAAAGCTTGTTTTTCTTGCAAATCCGAACAATCCGACAGGCACTTATTTAAGTGACGCAGAAGTACGCCGCTTACACGAAGGTTTGCCATCGAACGTCTTGTTGGTTCTGGATGCCGCCTATGCCGAATATGTGCGCAAGAACGACTATGCTTCTGGTATCGAGCTCGTATCAGCAAACGATAATGTGGTCATGACGCGCACCTTTTCGAAGGTGCATGGATTAGCTGCTTTGCGTGTCGGTTGGCTTTATGGCCCTGCCCATGTGGTTGACGCTATCAATCGCGTACGCGGCCCGTTCAATGTCAATGCAAGCGCGATTGCAGCAGCGTCGGCTTCAATGCGCGACCGTAAGCATTTGGAAGCAGCGGTTGACCACAACAATGGCTGGTTGCCGCGTTTGTCGAGCGCTTTTGAGGAAATAGGCCTCAAGGTGACACCAAGTGTAGGGAACTTTGTGCTCGTGCACTTTCCAGAAACAGCGGGCAAAACAGCAGCGGATGCCGATGAATTTTTGCTCGCCCGCGGCTTCGTTTTGCGCCGGGTTACTGCGTACGGTTTGCCAAACGCGCTGCGCATGAGCATTGGAACAGATGAAGCCAATAAAGGCGTTATTGAAGCGCTGACAGCGTTCATGGCACAGCGGGGCTGATGCTGAATTGCCCCCAGTTCACTTTCCCAAAATCGCCCTGGTCGGCATTGGTTTGATTGGTTCATCGCTCGCGCGCGCGGCGCGGCGCCATGGCCTCACCGATCATATTGCGATTTCAACCCGCAGCCAGCAAACACTGGCACGCGCCGAAGAACTGGCACTTGGGGATAGCTATACACGCGACGCTAGCCATGCGGTTGATGAAGCCGATCTGGTGATTGTCAGCGTACCGGTTGGTGCAAGCGGCGCGGTAGCTGAAGTTATTGCGCCCCGCCTAAAACCAGGCGCTATCGTTACCGATGTTGGCTCGACAAAGGCGTCCGTCGTCACGCAGATGCAGCCGCCATTACCGAGCAACGTCCATTTCATTCCCGGCCATCCAATCGCAGGAACGGAATATTCCGGCCCCGATTCTGGTTTTGCTACCCTGTTCGAAGGGCGCTGGTGCATCCTGACACCCTTGCCGGGAACAGACCCGACGGCTTTAAGAAAATTGTCGGACTTTTGGCGTGCAATTGGCTCTGACGTTGAGACCATGGATCCGGCACAACACGACCAAGTTTTGGCGTTGGTTTCGCACCTGCCGCAACTGGTATCCTATAATATTGTTGCCACAGCATCGGAGTTCGAGGACATTTCAGAGACCGATGTGATCAAATATTCCGCCTCAGGCTTCCGGGATTTTACGCGCCTTGCCGCATCTGATCCGATCATGTGGCGCGATGTATGCCTACACAACAAAAGCGCCATTCTTGAAATGCTCGCCCGCTTTTCAGAAGACCTGTCGTCTTTACGCGCCGCCATTCGGCGCGGTGACGGCGAAGCCCTGCACGTGCTGTTTACGAAAACCCGCGATATCCGCAAATCCATCATCGAGGCCGGACAAGATGTCGACGCGCCAAACTTCGGACGAACTAACACCGATACCTGACGCTAAAGACGCGGTATTGCGCCAAGCGGGATAAAGCCAATGGATGCTTGTCCGTCCCGGACACTTATGTCGAAAGCCACTTCATCACCATTGTCGCCGCCAAGCGGTTGTAGCTGGAGAAAGCCGCCGATTGCCGCTGAAAGAGCGGGCGAGATTACCTCAAGCTCGCTCACTATCCCGGGAACATCAATAACCCGAACACTGATATCCGCGTCCACCAACCCGACTTCCGACACAGAAAAAGGACCATTGGCCAGAAGGCCACGGTCATCGGTGAGGCGAACAGCAAATCGACGCAGCATGCCCGTCTTTCCGCGTAAACTGGTTGTTTCGTAAGATGCTTCCGCGATAAGCGCATAGGCGTCGATATTGAGCACAGGCAAGTCCGCTGCATCCGTGGTAAGGCCGACTGCCTGAATTGCGAGTTCAAGATTGTTTTCCGCCTCACGCGAAAACGCTGTTAGACGCTCCCATTCGGCCGTGACATCACTGGCCGCGCCAACCCCGTCTTGAAGCTCGATCGAAAGAGATCGACGACCTGGCGCGCGCACAGCGACAACAGCTTGACCCACCGCATAATTCAGCCGGACCGCCTCACCGGCCACGTTGATAGCGACGGGCGCATCAACTTCAATGACCGCGCGGGTAGGATCGTAAACCTGGGCTGCTGAGCGAAACGCACCAGCGTCAAGCGCGAAAGCCTCAGTTGGCGCGTCGACATCGAGATCGGAACAAAACAGCCCGATGCGAAACGGAAAACCACGCACCTCCCTGTCCGGGCAATCAATTTTAACGCCTTCTGCAGCAAGCGTATCGATCCGCTCGTCTACAAACCCGCCGATACGGTCAGCCGCGAAGTACCAGCCGCCGCTGTAAAGCGCGATCACCAACAAAACAGCAAAAGCGAGCCACTTTATCCGTCGCGCGCTGTTATATGCGGGTTTCGGAGCCGTCCCTGACATGTTAGCGGACCTCATATGCAAAAACTGTCTGCAACAGATATGCCCGAACTGTGGGTGTTCGGCTACGCTTCTTTGATGTGGCGTCCCGACTTTCCCTTTGTCGAGCGCACCCGCGCAACGCTTTTCGGTTACCATCGCGCCTTGTGCATCACATCCTATGAGCACCGCGGGACACGGCAACGACCGGGGTTGGTAATGGGGCTGGACCGCGGCGGGTCATGTGTCGGCATCGCCTACAAGGTAGCGCAAGGCGACCGGGAACAGACGATGGAATATCTGCGCGAACGTGAGCTGATTACCCATGTCTACAAAGAGCAGGTGGGAACTATTCGTCTTAAAAACGGTGAGAAAAAACCAGCGGTCACCTATGTGGCCGACCAAGGCCACGGGCAATACGCCGGCAAACTGGATGTTCAAACCGCAGTTACCCGCGTCCATGGCGCGGTCGGAAAAGCAGGCCCGAATGAAGACTATGTGCTCAACACAGCCGAACATATAAAAGAGCTTGGCATTCGCGACCATTGGCTTGAAGAACTGGAACGACGGCTCCGTCAGGCCATGGTCGCGTAACGTTCGGCTTGAGCTTTTTCCAATTCATCAACGCGCTTCTGGGTAACCGGGGAAAGGGCGGGCGGATTGGGCGCCCGAACGGCTTCTAGAAGCAATTCATCCGATGCCGTTTCAAGCTTAATTTCCAGCGCTTCCATAAACGCTCCCCTGTCCAAACCAGGCTCGATAGGTGGCAGGAACTTAAGCTCGAATGTACCCGGGTAGCGCATGAAACTCGTTTTTGGCCAAAACAGACCGGCATTGTGCGCCACCGGGACCACGGGCATTCCCGTTTCGACATAAACATAGGCTATGCCAGATTTGTATTTGGGCTCGGCGCCGGGAACGCGGCGGGTACCTTCTGGATAGATGATCAGTTGGCGACCTTTGGCCATTTCTTCGCGCGCGCCATCATTGACCTTGGCGATAGCCTTTTCGCGCGCGCCGCGATCAATTGGGATCATTCGCATGCGCGCCACATACCACCCAAAAAGCGGAACCCACATCAATTCCCGTTTTAAGATGTAAACAGGGTCGTTCACATAGGGCAGCAAAACAAAAGTATCCCAAGCCGATTGGTGTTTGGGCGCAATGATCGCGCCTCCAGCGGGGATATTTTCAACGCCGCTCACTTTAAAGCGCGTACCCACAATGACACGCATTAGCCACGTTAGCGACTTCGCCCACCAGTGTACGATTTTCCAGCAAAACCAACGAGGCGCGACGAAAAAAACAGGTGTCCAAAAAATCATTTGTACTGCGTTCACAAGATAAAACAGCACATTGAAAATAAGGGAGCGGATAGCAAGCATATACAGTTAGCCTACGCGAAACAGTGCGTTGAAGGTTTGCCTTACCTGCGGCGTGCGCACGAGGGCAACCAGATATTTGGCGTACTCCCGAACAAGCACGCGATAACGGTCGGCCATCGCCGACAGACCCGCCGAGGGCTGGGTTGTATTGGAAACCGCAAATGGTGTCACGGTGATCATACCGCCACCGATCCGGTCAAACTCCAGCAGACTCCTGAGCATATGGTAATCATTGGTGACCCAAAACAAACTCTCAAACTGGTTGCTCTGTGCCCATTCAAGCGCCGCGCGTGCGTTCCCAACCGTATCAAGCGAGGCACGATCCAGATCAACACAACAATCAAAAACGGCATCATCAAGGAGAAGCAAGTTCTTCATGGTCTCCGCTGAGGTGTTTTCATTGACACCGCTGACAAGAAGCCTGCCGCCGCGGTTAGTGCGCAACAATTCGGCCGCTGGACCCAATCGCGCTACCCCACCGGTAAGGACAACAATGCCATCGGCGCGAACCTCGGGATCAGGCAAGACGTAATTGTCGACATGGGATGCAAACGACACGAAACCGATGAGCAGAGTACCAGCCGACACGAGACCTGCCGCGAGCAAAATCAACCAACCCCTTCGCGGGCGGCGCACCTGCTGAGCGCTTTCGCTTTTCTCCATTGTACTTACCTGCATGGCCTATAAGTAGTCGCTCTTTAACACCAAGAACACAGCGAAATGTTTTGAGCCCGTTTGCAACTTAAAGGCTTGGATCGGCGCGTTTCTCGTCAATCTCATAAAGGGTTCGGATAACTGTCCACCTCGTTGTTGCAGCTGTGGCAAAAGACACCAATACCAATACCAGAAAAATACCAAGATACGCGCTCGCCGGAATAGAAAAATCGCCAAAAAAGGCGCCCAACTGCTCCCCTTCGGCTGTTGTCACATTGGCGCTACCCCAAGCGCTGACAGCAAGGCCGAGGATAATGGCGCCTATTGCTCCAACCGCACTACCGGCCAATCCAACGAGAAAAAACCGCCGCTCAAACTGGCGGGCAATATAGCCGCCGCGAGCACCGATGAAATGCAGCACTTCGATCACTTCATGATTGCTCGACATTGCGCCACGCGTGGCAAATACAACTGTCAGCAGCAGCGCCGCCAACACAAGCAGCAACACTGCAATACCAAAAAAGACAGTCGTGCGCGCCATCGAAATCAAGCGGTCAACCCAGGTGCGATGATCGTCGAGCGTCGCATTGTCTACCGCCTCTTCGATAGCACGTGCCATCTCGGAAAAGTCCGGTGGATTATTCTCATCAATTGTAATCACCACAAGGCGCGGAACAGGCAACGCCTCAATATCAAGCCCACCGCCGAGCCACGGCTCCAAAAGTGCAATCGTTTCATCAACATCAATGATCCGCGCATCGCGAACCCCCTCAAAAGCCGCTGCTATTGCTCTTGCGTCAACGAGTGCTGTCTCGATGTCAAAGTTCTGTGCCGGGCGGATTTGAATGGTTGCTTCACGCGATATTTGGCTTTGCCAAGTACCGGCACTTTGCTGGACAAGTGAAACTCCGCCAACGGTCACACACGCCAAAAAAGACATAATCGCAATGAGTGTCGCGAGCGCTTGACCAGCAATAGAGCCGGGCGGGACGATCGGTGCCGCGCGCCTTGTCGCAGGTGGTGTGCGGGTCGCATCAGTCATAAATATCAAGCTGCCCACGTGAAAGGATCATTCGCCGCGCGTTGACCTGATCCATGAGGCCCAGGTCGTGGGTGGCGATAACCACAGCCGTTCCAAGCCTGTTAAGTTCAACAAACAGGCGTAGAATACGTCTAGCCATCTGCGGATCAACATTACCAGTTGGCTCATCGGCCAACAATATTTCGGGCTGATCGATCAAAGCACGCGCAATGGCTACCCGCTGTTTCTCCCCACCCGACAAGACCGGTGGCAACGCATTGACTTTTTCGCCAAGCCCTACCCAATCCAAAAGATCAAAAACATCACGGCGATAACTATCTTCCGCTTGCCCGCGAACGCGTAATGGCAATGCAACATTCTCGAAGATCGTCATGTGGTTCAACAGCCGGAAATCCTGGAAAACGACGCCTATCCGCCGCCGCAGTATGGGCAGCTCCGCCCGCGGGAGCGTCAGTACATCGCGATCAAATATTCTAATCTGACCGCGGGTGGGCCGCAGCGACATGAAGAGGAGCCGTAACAATGACGTTTTGCCCGCACCGGAGGGTCCGGTCAAAAACTGAAAGGACTGCGCCGGAATATCGAAACTGACATCGCGCAGGACTTCCTGCTCCAAGCCATAGCGCAAGCCAACATGATCAAACTGTATCAAAGGGCGCCCGTTCCGAATCGTTTATTCGTTGAAATCTACAATTATGCCCCATGGCACACGGCATCAAGATGGTGCTGGAAACCTTTAGTTAACCATATCTAAGGATAGCATCGATCGACATCAAATGGAGTCGCGACCATATCCCGTTTAACAGACATTGAGGATGCTGAGTTTGAAACGGTTTTGCCGGCTGGCCAAAAGCCCGCCGATCGCAGGGTGGCAAAGCCCGCCAAAGCGCCGCGTCGGCGGCAGGGTACGCCGCTTCCAGTCTTCGCTTTGATTGCAACTTTAGCGTCGAGCGCTAGCTTTTATCTCGCTGGCGGTCATGCACTGTTTCACGGTCACGCCGACTTGGCGGCAAAGGTTCCCGCGTCTTCATCGGCGTCATCCTTTGCCCTAAAGAATATCAGCACGCGGATTGATACAGGTCGCGGTTCACCGGTCTTTGTTATTCGAGGTGAAATTGAAGCTGTTAATGGTGCTGGTATTGTGCCGAACATAAGCATTGGCTTTGAACACAGTGAAACAGGCCAGCGAATGACCTACACGGTACCGCGCGGCGAGTTGTTACAAGCAAATGAGAGTTTGGGATTTACCACGCGCATACCAGCTGGCACTTTTGCCGGGTTTGAACCAACGGTAACGCTTGAAGGGAGCTGAGGCCAGATGCCCATCGTCCGAAACAAGGACATAGAAGTTCTCTTTTCAGGTTCGCAAATTGCGCGCCGAAACTTGGAACTTGCCAAGGAAATCGCAGCGCGCGATTACAACGACCTGCTTGTCATATCCGTTCTGAAAGGCTCGTTCATTTTCGCAGCCGACTTGATCCGTGCCATACACGATGTGGGCATGGAACCCGGTGTCGAGTTCTTGATGCTTTCGACTTACGGCAAAGGGACTGAGCCGGGCAAAGTGCAATTGCTGCGCGATATTGATTCCGATGTCGAAGGCCGCGACGTATTACTGATTGACGACATATTGGAGTCCGGCCGCACGCTCACGCATGCCAAAGATATGATGCTGGGCCGGGGCGCTCGGTCTGTGGCCATCGCTGTATTGCTCGACAAGCGTGTTAGACGCCAAGCAGAAACGCCATTGGACGCTGACTTTGTCGGCTTTGAATGCCCGGACCATTTTGTGGTCGGCTATGGCATGGATGTCGCCCATGCATTCCGTGAGCTGCCTTTTGTTGGCGTTGTCAAAGGAGATGCCTGATCATGGCACGAATTCTGGTCGTCGATGACGATCCATCGGTCCGCACGTTTACCGCGCGCGCTCTTGCCCTTGACGGGCACATCATTGAAACCGCTGATGACGGAGACACAGCACTTGAAGCGCTCCTCGAAGAAGCCGGTAAATTCGACCTTGTTCTTTCAGATATTCGCATGCCGACCATGGACGGCATCGAGATGGCAAAGAACGCGGTAAAAGACTTTCCCGATATCCGGATATTGCTAATGACCGGCTACGCCGAGCAGCGCGAGCGAGCTGTCGATCTTTCGAAGATCATTATCGACGTGGTGTCCAAACCATTTTCATTGGTGGACATTAGAGGCGCGGTCAATGAAGCGCTAGCAGCCTAGCGGAGTTCCAGCAGACGCTCCAAATATTCTTTCTCCAATTGCGGCGAAAGCGCGTTACCCAGCCGCTGTCTTATCGCATCGAGGATCTCCCGCGCCCGCTGCGCATCGATTTCATCGGGAACGGTGACACTATCGCCAAAATCGGGGCCCGATGACCGCTGTGGACGTCCCAACGGGTCCATATCCTGCGCGTTGCGTTGCCCGCCAGGGGTTGCTTGGCCCTGATTACCCTGACCCTGCTGCTGTGCTTGCTGCTGCATTTGTTGCATCATGCTGTCTGCACCCTCACGCAGCGCCTCCATCGCGTCGCCCTGGTTCCCAAGTGCTTGTTCACCAGCGCCATCTTGCAGTGCCTCTCCTGCATCACCCATAGCGCTGCCAGCCTCGCCGAAGGATTCGCCGGGATCCATTCCCATGCCGCGTAACCCTTCCATAAACTGATCAAGGCGATCCTGCAGTGCCTGTTGTCCAGGCGCTAACCCTTGCAAGCCTTGCCCTTGGCCCTGTCCGGGTTGCTGACCATTCTGACCCATTTGGCCTTGCTGACCCTGCTGGCCTTGTTGCCCTTGCTGACCGCCTTGCTGACCCTGTTGCCCTTGCTGCCCCTGCTGACCGCCTTGCTGACCCTGTTGCCCTTGTTGCCCTTGTTGCCCTTGTTGCCCCTGCTGACCTTGTTGTCCTTCCTGACCGCGACGATTTTGGCGAAAGGTTTCGTCCATGAGGCGCTGTTGCTCTCGTAGAATTTCGCCGAGCTCATTCATCTGTTGCTGTGCTTGGCTTTGCCCTTGCTGGCCTTGTTGGCCCTGATTGGGCTGCGCCATCTGAAGATTATTCATCATATTCTGCAGCTGATCGAGCATCTGCATGGCTTGTTCACGCGCACCCTGCTGCGCGAGCTCTTCCATACGGTTGAGCATCTCGTCCAGCGTTTGCTGATCGACTGTTTGTCCATCTTGGGTTTGTGGCGACTGTTGCTGCGCAAAGTTAGGATCTTGCATCGCCCGCTGCGCAAACTCCCGCAGGAACTCCTGCATGGCGTCACGCAATTCATCCATCAAACGCGCGATTTCCTCCTCGGAAGCGCCATTCTCAAGCGCTTCACGCAATGCCTGCTGCGCCTGCTGCAAACGGCGCTCAGCTTCCGAAAGATTGCCGTCCTCAATCTGACGGGCAACTTCCCACATATAGTCGACGACAGCACGCAGCTTCTCCTCATCGCGTGCCATGCCCAGCCGGGTGGCGATTGTTTGAAGACCTAAAAAATGGGACGCGTTATCGATTGTCTCATCAGGATACAGCATCAACGTATCAAACGTATCGAGAATGGCGCGCTTCTCATGCGCGTTCATCGCCAATGTACGGCGTTGCTCGATAATCGCCCGCGCCAAGGGATTGGCAAATGGGCGCCCCGGCAGCTGGATTTCGCGTGTTTCGCTTCGGCCAACCTGATCCTGATCGTCGGTTGCTTCAAGCGTCAGCAGCACGCGCGCCCCAGCCCAAGGGTGCGAGGCAAGATCACGGGTCGTAGATGCAGCGCCGTCTTCGGCACTTCGCCGCGGCATAACAAGCGGAAGTTCGGGCGCGTCATAAAGAGGTAATGGGTCCTTCTCGCCAGCTGCCTGGTCGAGCAGCTCAACAACACCGCGAGCCGATTTGATGCGATAGTCATCGGCAATGTGATAGCGCAGTGTCAGCGCACCGTTGACCGCACGCTCGATCGGGTTTTCATCAGCAAAACGAATAGTCGGGGCAAGATCGGCAATCATGGCGATCTGCCACGTTTGGTCGCCGTCGGCCGTGCGGATCGTCAAATCAGAATCGCCAGCAACCTTCATTTCAAAACTACGCGGCGCGCTTGAGTTGCCGTCAGCATTGGAGGGTTCGACAGATTGGTCGATGTCAGGAAAGAAAATAATCTCATTACCGACACCACCGGCTACCCGAACCTGTACCACACTGCCCTCTGGCACCGTGAAGTCGCGGCGCTCGGTGTTGATGCCGGATGTCAGGAATATTGGCGCAATGCCGGTATAGGAAGGCGGCGTGATCCACGCATCAATGCGCACTTCCGGGACCTCAACGACGACATGAGATCGAAACGCATCGCTTAACGTACCGCCAGTCGGTGCAAATGAAAACGCAAATGCCGTCACCAATCCCAAGGCAACGAGGCTGCGCAAAGCGAAAGGGTCGCGCTTTGGCAAATCCGTATGCGGTGTGGAGGCTGAGACGCCACCGATCCGCGCCATCATTTGTTTTTGGTGTAACTGCCAGAGCGCCCGAGACATCGGGTCGCGACCATCAGCCAAATCATCTTCCTGAGTAGATATAGGCCGGTGCAAAAGCGCGTTTTCCCGTTCGAGCCTCGCGTCCACTTGGCTCTTCGAGGGTAGGCTCAATCCCCGTAGCAGGGTCAATGATCCGATGCCCGCCAAAACAAAGGCGGCAAGGCTGATTAACCGCGCCCAATCCGGAACCGTACGGAACCAGCCCAACCATGAAGCCATGGCAAATAGCGCCATAACGATAAGCAATGGCAACAGCCGAGGAACCAACTGCTCCAACAGCAAAGAAATTCGAGTCCACAGGCGCGGTTGGCGAAGACCAGTTGCGATAGACGAGCTTTTACGAGTTTCCATTGGAGGCAAGATAGCACCAAACACAGTATTGGCGAGGCTGTTCTTGCAGTAAAACACTCAACATTGTGTCATTAAAGGGGCTTCCAAGGCCCGGGTGACTAAAGCCAAGCCGGCAAACTGTCGAGCGCTAGCAGCTCGTCGTAAGTCGGGCGGGGTCTAACAATGTGAAATTCACCGCCTTTTACCATCACTTCGGGCACCAAAAGACGGCTATTATAGGTTCCTGACTGGACAGCACCGTAGGCACCCGCTGTACCAACCGCGAGCAAATCTCCCTGACCAACCGCCGGAAGATCTCGGTCCTGCGCCAAAAAGTCGCCCGATTCACAAACGGGACCGACAACATCCGCAATTATCCGATCCTGATCGGGTTTGGGTTCCGATACCGGATAAATATCGTGCCACGCGTCATAAAGCGTTGGTCGGATCAAATCGTTCATGGCCCCATCAACGATCAAGAACGTTTTGGCTTCGACCGGTTTGGCATAAATGACTTTGGTGACAAAAATACCGGCATTACCGGCAATGAGACGGCCCGGCTCGAAAATAACTTTCAAACCCAGCGGCTTCACATGCTTTTTTACAATGTCGGCATACGCATCGGGCAGCGGGGGCGGCGCATTGTCTTCTTTGTAAGGAATGCCCAGACCGCCACCCAAATCAACATGATCAATCTCATGACCATCGCGGTGCAGCGTTTCAACAAGCTCTTTTAGGAGCGCAAAAGCCTCATCAAACGGCTGTAGCTGCGTGATTTGCGACCCGATATGCATGTCGATACCTGTCGCCCGCACATTGGGCAGTTCAGCAACGCGTGCATACACATCCCGCGCACGCATCCATGAGATCCCAAACTTGTCTTCTTTTTTGCCGGTAGAAATCTTGGCGTGGGTTTTGGCATCCACATCAGGATTGATACGAACCGAGACCGGCGCTTCGACCCCCGCAGCGACAGCCCTCACCGAAAGCATTTCCAGCTCCGGTTCGCTCTCGACATTAAAGCAATGGATCCCCACGGAGAGTGCGTAGTCGATTTCATCGGCAGTTTTGCCAACACCCGAAAACATGATTTTTTCAGACGCGTTCTCCGATATTGATGCGCTGGTTTGCTATGC
>JBCBYO010000011.1:0-93364 GCA_039815825.1 Pseudomonadota bacterium | reverse complement strand
CCAAAAAACCGTTCCTCACACCGTTTGTGATCAAAACGGCACCCCATAACCACCCATTCACACGGATGATCACACAGCCTGTGAGCAGTATGAGGGGAGATTTCGCTTGCCGCAGTGCTCTACAGCCGTGTAACGCCGCGATCCGCATCGTGTTTCCGGAGCTGGATACCCACCATGTTTATTTATGAAGCAGCCGCGCTTGCCGCCGCTCTCGCTTGGGCGTTTACCGGGATCATCGCGGCCGATCCATCGCGCGCGCTTGGCGCCATGGCGTTCAGCCGGTGGCGCATGACGATTGTGTTTTTCATGCTCGCGGCCTGGACCACCCTGTTCGGCGGTTGGCAAAGCCTACAGCCTGAATGGAGCATCGCGCTCGCCCTTTCCGGTTTCATCGGCATCTTCATCGGAGACACGGCGCTTTTTCAAACCATGAACCGTCTTGGGCCACGCCGTACCGCAATGCTGTTTTCATTGAACGCACCAATGTCGGTTGTGCTAGCATGGGGGTTCTTGGGAGAAAGCTTGCCAGCGTCGGCCCTCCTTGGAATAGCGATCATCATGGCCGGTGTCATATTGGCCATCATCTACGGAAAGCGTCGCGACCAGTTACACCGTTGGGAATCGATACGCGGACCATTATGGGTCGGCTTGTCACTTGGCTTATTAGCGGCGTTGGGTCAGGCTATCGGCGCCCTGATCGTGCGCCCTATCATGGAGGCCGGAGCCGATCCCGTAGCAGCTTCCGCAATCCGGGTTGGGATCTCAGCGCTCGCGCTCATCGCCGCTGTCGTTCTTCCGTTTAATGCGGTGCGCCAGCAAACCAAAATGACATGGGACCTGCTCTGGCGTGTGGCTCTATCTGGGTTCCTGGCCATGGGGCTTGGTATGACGTTAATTCTGTTTGCTCTCTCAGGCGGCAAGGTCGGCATCATAACGACACTTTCAGCAACGACACCCGTCATGGTTCTACCGATCCTGTGGTGGCGGACAAAGGAAATGCCGGCATCGGGCGCGTGGATCGGCGCCGCGCTGGTGATCGTCGGCTCTGCGCTGATTTTCAACGGATAAAAAAAGGGGAGCCGAAGCTCCCCAAATGTTGCCGAAAGGACCAACTTTCTGGCAAAAAATTCTTATTCAGATTTCGCTTCTGCCTCAGCTGCAGCCGCTGCCTCTTCAGCTGCTTTTGCTTCTGCTGCTGCCGCATCTTCTGCAGCTTTTTGCGCTGCAAGCTCTTCAGCTGCCGCGATTTTCTCAGCTTCGATCCGTGCTTTTTCTTCAGCAATCGCCTGACGTTCTGCGTCGTTCAGTTTACGTGCGCGGGCATTGGTGTTCTCGGTGATACGCGCTTTCTTACCACGCAGACCGCGCATGTAATAAAGCTTCGCACGACGCACCTTACCGCGGCGAACAACCGTTACTTCTTCGACCAGGGGCGAGAAAAGCGGGAATACACGCTCCACACCTTCGCCGTATGAAATCTTGCGAACAGTAAAATTCTCGTTCAGCCCTGAGCCTGCACGGGCAATGCAAACACCCTCATAGGCCTGCAAGCGTGTCCGTTTACCTTCCGTCACGCGTACCTGTACGCGCAGCGTGTCGCCGGGGGAGAAGTTGGGAAACTGACGTTTCTCTAAAATCTTGGCAGCCTGTTCGGCCTCTAGCTGACGGATAATGTCCATCTTTTGGGTTCCTATCTTTATTCTTTTGAACCGCTAGAGCGCTCACAAAAGGTCGAAAGCCTATGCCGTCAGACCTGGCCAATATTGGCCGGAGCGATAGTCATGCTCGTAATTGCTTGTTGAGAACCGGGCACATACACCCAATTTCGACGGCGGCGATACATCAAAACAGACTGTTTGTCACCCATCAGCCTTTATTTTTGTCGTCGTACAAATCCGGCCGGCGCTTTTGGGTCAACGCTTTTGCTTGCATGCGTCGCCAATCCTCTATTTTGGCGTGATTGCCCGAAGTCAGCACCTCCGGGATCGTTCTCCCCTCCCATACTGGCGGGCGGGTATAATGGGGATATTCCAGCAAACCCCCTTCAAAACTCTCGCTCTCCCCACTTTGAGCATTACCCATAACGCCGGGCAAAAGCCGGATCGTAGCATCAAGCAGAACTTGCGCCGCAACTTCGCCGCCTGAAAGCACGTAATCGCCGATCGAAATTTCCTGCAGACCACGGGCCTCGATCACACGTTCATCAACGCCCTCGAAACGACCGCAAACGATCACGGCTCCCAAACCTTGTGATAATGTGCGCGCGTCAGCCTGTTTGAACGGTCGCCCACGAGGGCTCATCAGGAATCTTGGCCTCTCATCACCTTCCGGACAAACGTGGTCGATGGCCTTGGCTAAAATATCGGCCCTCAACACCATCCCAGCGCCGCCACCATAAGGTGTATCATCAACCGAGCGGTGCTTGTCTGTGGCGAAATCACGGATCTGCGTGACATCAAGCGACCAGTCACCTTTCTGGAGTGCTTTTCCCGCCAATGCACTTCCCAAGGTCCCAGGAAACATCTCGGGGTAAAGAGTAAGGATAGACGCGCGAAAGCTCACGGCGCCTCACCATCATTTTCAGGTTGCGCAATAATTTCACCGGGCGGGACAATCACAACAGTACCGGCCTCAAAATCAATTTTGGGGAAGATCGCAGCCTCAAACGCAAACAATTCTGACTTAGCGGAACCGATGAGCTTCACTTCCACAAGGTCCCCGGCCCCATAATTGGGCACGTCCTGTATTATCCCAAATTTGTCACCCGTTTCAGTAATGACGGTCATGCCCAAAAGATCTTCGACGAAGAACTCATCTTCTTCCAACTCATCATCGGGCAACTGATCTCGCGCAACAAATAATTCGGTCCCTTTCAAGGCCTCAGCTTCATCTCGAAAGCGAACCTGCTTGAAACGGACGACAACAACATTCTTTGAAGGTTGAACATCGGCGACCTCAAACGTGCGGCCATCTTTTGTCGTCAACGGCCCATAGGCGCCAATCGCGAGCGGATCGCCCGTGTAGGATTTCACACGAACCTGGCCTTTTACCCCATGCGGTGCGCCTACCACGCCCATCAACACAAGATCTTCACGCTGAGCCAAGTAAAGCCCTCCTTCAGGATGCGGTAACCACCAAAACGGCATAATACAAGGATGGAAGATCAAGACTACATTTTGCCGTGCTCAGCTGACCTGCAAGCCGTCCGCCAAGACTGGCTGGATTATCTGGCCAAAATAAAGAGGTTAGCCCCAGCAACGGTCGATGCTTACGAACGCGACACGCGCCAGTTCATCAATTTTCTGGCGACGTCAAAGGGTGGCAAAGCAGTCGGCCTCACTGATCTTGAAATATTAAAGCCAGCTGTCTTTCGCGCATTTTTAGCAAGACGAAAAACTGCAGACGCCGGGCCGCGGACCCTGGCGCGCAGCCTTTCCGGCATCCGGTCCTTCCTTAAACATTTGGAAAAACATGGCGAGGTCAATGCCGCCGGCATCGGCGCCATGCGCGCACCAAAACAGCCCAAGTCATTGCCCAAACCCGTTTCAGCTGCCGAGGCGTTGGACCTGTCAGACGCGGCAAGCCATATGAGCGGCGAGCCGTGGATCCGTGCCCGGAACGCAGCGATCATGACGCTGCTTTATGGATGCGGTTTGCGTATCAGCGAAGCATTGAGCTTGAAGGGCGCAGACCTGCAAGTTCCATCGGTTCGTTCAATCAATATCGTTGGCAAGGGCGGGAAAACACGGCGCGTACCGTTGTTGCCCGTCGTCTTTGAAGCAATTGACGCCTACCGTGCCCAATGTCCCTATCATCTGGCGGCCGATCTACCGCTCTTTCGCGGCGCGCGTGGCGGTGCACTTCAGCCTGCTGTTTTACAACGCGATATGCGGGTCATGCGCGGCGCTTTGGGATTGGCGGACACAGCCACGCCCCACGCTCTGCGTCACTCGTTCGCGACACATCTGCTCGCCAATGGCGGTGACCTTCGTACCATTCAAGAATTGTTGGGCCATGCCAGCCTCTCAACCACGCAGATCTACACACAAGTTGATACGTCACGTCTCATGGCGGCCTACGCGGCCGCCCATCCACGCCGCTAAGATTTTTCGCCGCTCGCTTAACTGTTTTGTGGGGATAGTTTGCTAATGGGTCCGCATGAAAAGAAGATATGACAGTGCCACTCTGGCCAACCGCGTAAGCGACTATCTATTGATGTTGCTCGGCTTCCTCAATGTGGTGTTCGCCGCCGCTCTGCTATTGACAGCAGCCACTGCAACGCAGGCACAGGCGCAGAACATGCCCGCCTGTTCCGGTGAAAACCTGTTGGCTCAGTTGGAAAAGGATGATCCGGACGCGCACGCGCAAATTATCCGCACCGCGCAAAGCACGCCTTTTGCACAATCCCTGCTCTTCAAAATTGAAAAAGACGGCATCGAACCGTCTTGGCTTTTTGGCACCATGCACATGACAGATCCGCGGATCGTGCAGTTGTCAGACAAAGTGCAAAGCGCCTTTGATCAAGCCGATACGCTGATAATTGAAAGCGATGAAGTGCTCGACATGACAAAAGCGCAAATGGCGCTGCTGGCACGCCCTGATTTGCAAATGTTCACCGGTGACGCCCGCCTGACTGATTTCATCGACGATGAAGAACGGGCCGTTCTCGAGGAAGGTCTTCAGCAACGCGGGCTTCAACTTGCACTGATCAACCGGATGCAGCCATGGATGGTTACCGGTCTTGTCGCGTTGCCTGCATGTGAGATGCAACGCAAGCAAGCAGGTGAACTCTTTCTGGATTTAGCGCTTGCCGATCGCGCAAAAGCAGCAGGCAAAACCATTGCCGGGCTTGAAACCATCGTCGAGCAATTAGAAGCAATGGCGTCATTACCCGTCGAATTCCATGTCCAAGGTTTGGTGGAGACCGTCAAACTGGGTGACGCGATGGATGACGTAATTGAGACGATGATCCAGCTCTACCTTGATGAGAACATTGCTGCGGTGATGCCGACCCTTGAGACGGTCGCTGCCAAATTGGGCGGAACCGACGACGATGAAGGCTATGCAGCATTCGAAGAAAAAATCGTCGTAAATCGCAACCACATAATGGCCGAGCGCGCTCAGCCGCATCTTGAAGAAGGCAGCGTTTTCCTTGCCGTCGGCGCCCTTCATTTGCCCGGTGAAGAAGGCGTGGCACAGCTGCTGCAAGATGCAGGGTATACGATTACGCCCGTCTTAAAGTGACATTACGCTGCGACAGTTTGGCCGCTTGCGTTTCAATATGGCTGCGTCACCTTTGAAAGCCTGTCTCTATGCCGGGGCAGATTACCAAAGCCAAAGGAGCCGATCCATGCGGATGACAACTTTGACACTTGCTGCAGCTTTCGCAATGTCAGCCAGCGCTGCGTTTGCGTATGATTGCAACTGGGGCGCGTCCAAGATGGACACAGTCGCCGAAGCACCAATGACCAAAATCACCGAAGTCCCACAGGTGGCGAAAGCCGATACGCCTGTTGATGGTTGGTTGGTCAAATATCTGGAGGACTGGCAGCAAGCTTGATCTGCCCGTCTCTTACTTCAAAACGAAAACCCGGCACTGGAAATCAGATGCCGGGTTTTTCTTTTCCGTAGCGTCGGATAACTTTACATATGCAGCGGTTTGCCGGTCGCGGATGCCAACGCTGCTTCACGCACCGCTTCACTCATCGTCGGGTGGGCATGACAAGTGCGCGCGAGATCTTCGGACGAACCGCCAAACTCCATAAGCACGGCGACTTCATGGATGAGGTCGCCTGCGCCCTTGCCGACAATATGTGCGCCAAGCACGCGGTCGGTTGTTTTGTCAGCCAACACTTTCACAAAGCCGTCCGTCGCCAGCATCGCGCGCGCGCGACCGTTGGCCGTGAACGGGAACTTGCCCGCCACATAGTCGATACCGGCAGCCTTCAATTCTTCTTCAGTTTTCCCGATAGAGGCGACCTCAGGTTCAGTGTAAACCACTGACGGGATGACATCGAAATTCACATGACCTGCCTGACCGGCCATCAATTCGGCAACGGCCATGCCTTCATCTTCGGCCTTGTGCGCAAGCATGGGACCTTTGACCACATCGCCAATCGCCCAAATGCCCTCAACTGAGGTGTGCCAATGAGCATTGACTTCAACGCGGCCACGGTCATCCAGCACAACACCCGCTTCGGCAAGGCCGAGACCCTCCGTGTACGGTTTGCGTCCAGTTGAAATCAAAACAATATCGGCTTTAAGCGTTTCGCTGTCCCCGCCTTTGACAGGTTCAAAGGTCACTTCAGCGCCACGACCCGCTTTGGCAACACCGGTTACCTTTGCGCCCAGTTTGAAATCCATGCCCTGTTTCACAAGCATCTTTTGAAACTGCTTGGAAACGTCGGCATCCATACCGCCAAGGATCGTGTCCAGATATTCAACGACCGTCACTTCAGCACCGAGACGGTTCCAGACAGAACCCAGTTCAAGGCCGATAACACCACCACCAACGACGATCATTTTCTTGGGCACTTTGGTGAGCTCAAGACCACCGGTAGATGACACAATGACTTTCTCATCGATTTCAACATCGACCCCTGGAATACCAGCCACATCAGAGCCCGTTGCAATGACGATGTTCTTCGTGTCGATCTCTTCAACCGATCCGTCATCTTTTGTGACGGCGACCTTGCCTTGGCCCAGCACTTTGCCGGTACCGGTAAAGACGTCGATCTTGTTCTTCTTCATCAGAAACGCGACGCCATCGACATTGGCTTTCACTGTCGCGTCTTTGTGTTCCATCATTTTGGCCAGATCGAGCTTGGGCTTGCCAACATCAACGCCAAGCGTTTCGAGCGTATGACCTGCCTCAGCAAAGACCTCAGATGCATGCAAAAGTGCCTTTGACGGAATACACCCGATATTCAAGCAGGTTCCGCCGAGCGTCGCACGCCTCTCAACAATTGCGGTCTTCAAACCCAATTGCGCGGCCTTAATGGCGCACACATAGCCCCCGGGACCGGAGCCAATCACAACTGCATCATATGCCATGTTTTTGTCCTTCGAATTGGGTAAGCTTAAAGATCAAGAACCAGACGTTCTGGATCTTCCAGGCTCTCTTTCACACGCACCAAGAACGTCACGGCTTCTTTGCCATCAACGATCCGGTGATCGTAGGAAAGCGCCAGATACATCATCGGTCGGATAACAACCTGCCCGCCAATCGCCATCGGGCGTTCCTGGATTTTGTGCATGCCCAAAATACCAGACTGGGGCGCATTCAGGATCGGCGAAGACATAAGCGAACCGTATACGCCGCCGTTTGAGATGGTGAACGTACCCCCCTGCATGTCCGCCATGGAAAGCTGGCCATCACGCGCAGCTTTGCCCAAGCGACCGATTTCCTTTTCGACCTCAGCAATGGACATGGCATCCGCATCACGCACCACCGGCACCACCAAACCCTTGTCTGTGCCTACCGCAACACCGATGTGGCAGAAATGTTTGTAAATGATGTCGGTGCCGTCAATCTCAGCGTTCACCGCCGGGATTTCCTGCAGCGCGTGCGTCACAGCTTTTGTGAAGAAGCCCATAAAGCCAAGTTTCACACCGTGCCTTTTCTCAAACAGGTCTTTGTATTTTTTGCGCATATCCATGACGGCAGTCATGTCCACCTCATTGTAGGTGGTCAGCATGGCAGCCGTGTTCTGTGCTTCTTTCAACCGGCGCGCTATAGTCTGGCGCAGCTTTGGCATCCGTACGCGCTCTTCGCGTGCCGCATCATCAGCGGTCGATGGCGCGCGGGCAGCAGCAGGGATCGGCGCTGGTGCGGGGGCACCGCCGCCAGCCAAGGCGTTGATCACATCGCCTTTCAAAACCTGACCGCGTTTGCCTGAACCGGCAACCAATCCGGCGTCAACGCCAGCCTCGGCCATCATCTTGGACGCAGACGGCGAAGGCGGCATGTCCGTGCCGGTCGCTGCGGGTGCGGGAGCCGCTGCTTGTGCCGGTTCCGCTTTGGCCGGTGCTGCAGCAGGTGCAGCGGCGGCCGCTGCCACGTCACCTTCTTCAAGCATACCAAGCAGCGCATCTACTTCGACCGTGTCGCCTTCATTAGCCACGATTTCAGCCAGAGTACCTGCGCCGGGCGCAGGTACTTCAAGCGTTACCTTGTCGGTCTCCAACTCAACAAGCGTTTCGCCATCGCTGACCGCTTCACCGGGTTTTTTGAACCACTGCCCGATCGTGGCTTCGGTGACTGATTCACCGAGTGTTGGTACGCGAATTTCTTTTGCCATGGTCTTTCTTCCCGACTTTGCCCGTCCCTAGCGGACGTTATTCTCCAAGTGCGTCCTCCAGGAACGCCTCCAATTGTGCTTTGTGTGTGCTCATAAGGCCCGTCGCAGTCGACGCTGCCGCTGACCGGCCCGTGTAGCGAACCCGGTTATGCTTGGCTTTGATGTGTGCCAGCACCCACTCAAGATACGGATCAACAAATGACCAAGAGCCCATATTTTTCGGCTCTTCCTGACACCAAACCATCTCTGCATTTTTAAAGCGCGACAATTCGGTGATCAGCGCCTTGGCAGGGAATGGGTAAAGCTGCTCGAGGCGAAGCAGGTAAATGTCGTTGATACCGCGTGCTTCGCGCTCTTCATAAAGATCGTAATAGACCTTGCCCGAACACATCACGACCCGACGGATCTTGGAGTCGGTCACCAGCTTGGTTTCGCTGTCTTTCTTGTATTCGGCGTCATCCCACAACAGGCGGTGGAACTGGCTTTCACCGGACATTTCCGAAAGGGTCGATGTTGCACGTTTGTGACGCAGCAATGATTTCGGCGTCATTAGGATCAACGGCTTGCGGAACGGCCGTTTCAGCTGTCGGCGCAGAATGTGGAAGTAGTTTGCAGGCGTCGTACAGTTGGCCACCTGCATATTGTCTTCCGCACACATCTGCAGAAACCGCTCCAGACGCGCTGAAGAGTGCTCTGGTCCCTGGCCTTCATAGCCATGCGGTAGGAGGCATACCAAGCCGGACATGCGAAGCCATTTGCGCTCACCAGATGAAATAAACTGGTCAAACAGGACCTGTGCACCGTTGGCAAAGTCACCAAACTGAGCTTCCCATAGGGTCAATATGTTCGGCTCAGCCAGCGAATAGCCATACTCATAACCCAGCACCGCTTCTTCCGAGAGCATCGAATTGATAACCTCGTAACGGCCTTGTCCGGCTTTCAGATTGTTCAATGGCGTATGCCGCTCTTCAGTTTCCTGATCATACAGAACCGAGTGACGTTGCGAGAAGGTACCACGCTCGCAGTCCTGGCCCGATAGTCGTACCCCGTTTCCGTCGACGCAGATAGAACCAAACGCCAACGCTTCACCCGTCGCCCAATCGATACCTTCGCCGGTTTCGATCATTTTGGCGCGGTTGTTGAGGAACCGCTGAATAGTGCGGTGCGCATTGAAATCATCGGGCACTTTGGTCAGCTTTTCACCAATCTCGCGCAACGTCTTGAGCGGGACTGCGGTCTTGCCTGGACGGCGTTCATCGGTGCGGTCAGCTGTTTGCAAGCCGGACCATTTGCCGTCGAGCCAATCGGCCTTGTTCGGCTTGTAAGCCTCACCTGACTGAAACTCTGTTTCCAGATGCTCACGCCAGTCGGTCCGCATCTTGTCGAACTCATCAACCGAGATCAGACCTTCCGCGATCAGTTGTTCGCCATAGATCTGCGCCGTCGTTTTGTGCTTGCGGATGGTCTTGTACATGAGCGGCTGCGTAAACGCGGGCTCATCACCTTCATTGTGTCCAAACCGACGGTAGCAAAACATGTCAACGACAACCGGCTTATGGAACAACATACGGAACTCGGTCGCCACTTTGGCCGCGTAGACCACCGCTTCTGGATCATCCCCATTCACATGGAAAATTGGCGCTTCGATCATCTTGGCGACATCGGAAGGATAGGGTGATGAACGCGAGAAATACGGGTTCGTCGTAAAGCCAATCTGGTTGTTGATGATGAAGTGAACCGAACCGGACACGCGGTGACCGCGCAAGGCGGAAAGGCCAAAACACTCAGCCACAACACCTTGGCCGGCAAACGCTGCATCACCGTGAAGCAGCAAAGGCATGACAACTTTGCGTTCTTTGAGCGGCACAATTTCGTTACGGAAAGGACCGCCGGCGTACTGATCCTGCTTGGCGCGCGCTTTACCCAAAACCACAGGGTTTACGATTTCCAAATGCGATGGGTTGGCGGTCAATGATAAGTGCACTTTGTTTTCATCAAACTCACGGTCTGACGACGCACCAAGGTGATATTTCACATCACCGGAACCTTCCACATCGTCCGGCTTGAACGAACCACCGCGGAATTCGTGGAACAAAGCGCGGTGCGGCTTGGCCATCACCTGGGTGAGTACGTTCAATCGACCACGGTGTGCCATGCCAAGAACGATGTCCTTCAGACCCATTTGGCCGCCACGTTTGATGATCTGCTCAAGCGCCGGGATCAGGGCTTCGCCGCCATCAAGGCCGAAACGCTTCGTACCTTTGTATTTAACATCCAAAAACTGCTCAAAACCTTCCGCTTCGATGAGCTTGGAGAGGATCGCTTTCTTACCATTTTCGGTAAATTCCACGCCCTTGTCTGGACCTTCGATGCGCTCCTGCAACCATGCTTTCTCCTCAGGATTGGAGATATGCATGAATTCCACAGCCATCGTGCCGCAATAGGTGCGCTTACAAATATCGACGATTTCACGCGGCGTCGCATATTCAAGGCCAAGCACATGGTCGATGAAGATCTTGCGATCCATATCATCTTCCATGAAACCGTAGCTGGACGGATGAAGTTCGTTGTAGTCCTCTTTCTTGGAGGCAAGGCCGAGTGGGTCGAGATCGGCATGCAAGTGACCCCGCATGCGATAGGCACGGATCATCATGATGGCGCGCACAGAGTCGCGCGCTGCACTGGCCACTTCAGCTTCTGTTAAACCGGGACCAACCGCGCGCCGCTCTTCCTGCGCCGAAATCTTACCCGCCATATGGGCTTCAACTTCGCCCCAGTTGCCGTCGAGAGCAGACGTCAACTCACCATTATGATCGATCGGCCAGTGCGGCTTTTCCCACGATGGGCCATCAGCCTGCTTTTGGACACTTTCTGCTTCGTCCTGTACGTCAGCAAAAAACTGCTGCCAATCTTCAGAAACCGAAGCTGGGTTTTCCAACCACTTGGCATGCATCTGTTCGATGTAAATGGCATTGCCCCCATACAAAAAGGAGGTTTCGGCCATCACGTCGTTTTGTTGGTCCTTGCGTGCCATTTATCTTCTCCCTTTGGAACCCACCCAAGTTTGTCCCATCTATGTAAGGGTTCTCTTACGACCCTTTGAATTTGCCTCTCCCTCATGCGGGAAAGGCGGAAGCGCCACCGGGCACCAGAAAAAAGGGCATCAGCCTTTCAAAACATCGACAAGTGTCTTGCCAAGCTGCGCCGGGGACGGTGAGACACGAATGCCGGCATCTTCCATCGCGGCAATCTTGTCTTCAGCACCACCTTTACCGCCTGAGATGACAGCACCGGCATGACCCATGGTACGCCCGGGCGGTGCTGTACGGCCTGCGATGAAACCAACCATCGGCTTCTTGCGGCCTTTTTCTGCTTGTTCTTTCAACCAAGCGCAGGCCTCTTCCTCAGCCGAGCCGCCGATCTCACCGATCATGATAATGCTCTCGGTTTCAGGATCATCGAGGAACAGATCCAACATATCGATGAACTCAGTGCCCTTGACGGGGTCACCGCCGATTCCAACGGCTGTTGATTGGCCAAGGCCTTCATTGGATGTCTGGAAAACGGCCTCATAAGTCAGCGTGCCAGAACGGCTTAAAATGCCGACGGAACCTTTTTTGAAGATGCGGCCCGGCATGATGCCGATCTTGCATTCTTCAGGTGTCAGCACGCCGGGGCAGTTGGGGCCGATCAGGCGCGACTTGGATTTGTCCAGCTTGGCCTTCACCTTGACCATGTCCATCACTGGAATGCCTTCGGTAATACAGATGATCAGCGGTATCTTTGCGTCGATGGCTTCTTCGATCGCCGCGCCAGCGCCCGCTGGCGGTACATAGATCACCGATGCGTTTGCTTTCGTCGCCTTCTTGGCGTCAGCAACAGTGGCAAAGATCGGCAGTTCGGTACCGGCCATCTCGCCAGCGCCCTCTCCAGCCGTCCATGTTTCACCACCCTTTTTAGGGTGAATGCCGCCAACCATTTGCGTGCCGAAATAGGCAAGCGCTTGCTCGGTATGGAATGTACCCGTCTTACCGGTCAGACCCTGAACAATGACTTTGGTGTTTTTATTGATGAGAATAGACATTAAACTCAGTTCCCCTTCACCGCAGCCACAATTTTCTGCGCAGCGTCGTCCAGATCGTCAGCCGCGATGACGTCGAGGCCGGAATTGTTGATGATGTCCTTGCCGATGTCGACGTTGGTGCCTTCAAGGCGCACAACAAGCGGCACTTTCAGGCCCACTTCTTTGACCGCCGCGACAACGCCCTCGGCGATAACATCACAGCGCATAATGCCGCCGAAGATGTTGACCAGAATGCCTTTGACGTTTGGATCCGCAGTGATGATCTTGAACGCAGCTGTGACTTTTTCTTTCGATGCACCACCGCCCACATCAAGAAAGTTGGCTGGCTCGGAGCCGTAGAGCTTGATGATATCCATCGTCGCCATGGCAAGGCCGGCACCATTGACCATGCAGCCAATATCGCCATCGAGCGCCACATAGGCCAAATCGTGCTTGGAAGCTTCGATTTCCTTCTCGTCTTCTTCTGTCTCGTCCCGCAACTCCATTATGTCTGGATGACGGAACAGGGAGTTGCCATCAAAGGAAACTTTGGCGTCCAGCACCCGCAAACGACCATTTTCCATGACGATCAACGGGTTGATTTCCAGAAGGCTCATGTCCTTTTCAGTGAACGCCTGATAGAGGATCGGGAAGAGTTCGTCGGCATCCTTTTTGGCATCGCCTTTCAACTCCAACGCCTTGGCGATGGCGTTAATGTCGGTCTTTGTCATGCCCTTGGCGGGATCAATCGGCCGGGTCAGAATTTTCTCCGGTGTCTCTTCCGCCACTGCCTCAATATCCATGCCGCCCTCAGTGGAAACCACAAAGGCGGGACGGCCAGTAGATCTATCAATCAACAATGAGCAGTAAAGCTCGCGATCAATATCGGCACCATCTTCGATATAAAGACGATTGACCTGTTTGCCTGCCGGTCCGGTCTGTTTCGTTACCAGCGTGTTGCCGAGCATCTCTTTGACGTTCTCAACAACTTCCTCAATGGATTTAGCAAGGCGCACGCCGCCTTTGGCATCTTCACCAAGTTCTTTAAACTTGCCTTTGCCGCGACCACCAGCGTGGATTTGGCTTTTGACCACGTAAAGCGGCCCAGGTAATTTTTTCGCCCACTCTTCGGCCTGCTCAACTGAGTAAACCGCCACACCACCTGCAACAGGTGCGCCGTAGGAATGCAACAGGCGCTTGGCCTGATACTCATGAATGTTCATAGGATGATCCCGATCATGTCATCTGGTTTCGTTCAAATTATTTGAGCGTTGGTTGAATGCCGATACAGGCTTCACAAAGGCCCGCGACCGCATCGACCGACTTGTCGAACATTTTCTGTTCAGTTTTGTTCATGTCGATTTCGATGACGCGCTCCACACCGCCCGCGCCGATAATCGTCGGTACGCCAACATACATGTCTTTGACACCATACTGGCCATCAAGGTGCGCCGCGCATGGCAGAACCCGCTTCTTGTCTTTCAAATAAGCTTCAGCCATGGCGATCGCCGATGAGGCCGGCGCATAATAAGCAGAACCGGTTTTCAAAAGGCCGACAATCTCCGCACCGCCGTCCCGGGTACGTTGAACAATGGCGTCGAGCTTTTCTTTCGTTGTCCAACCCATTTTCACAAGGTCAGGAAGTGGAATGCCGGCAACAGTTGAATAGCGCGTAAGTGGCACCATCGTGTCACCATGGCCGCCAAGAACGAACGCGGTCACGTCTTCAACCGACACTTTGAATTCATCTGCAAGGAAGTAGCGGAAGCGGGCGCTATCCAGTACACCAGCCATGCCGCAAACCTTTTCTTTCGGCAGACCCGAGAACTTTTGCAGCGCCCAGACCATCGCGTCGAGCGGATTGGTGATGCAGATGACAAATGCATTTGGCGCATATTTGGCAATGCCGGCACCAACCTGTTCCATCACGTTCAAATTAATGCCGAGAAGATCGTCGCGGCTCATGCCCGGTTTGCGCGGTACGCCGGCTGTGACGATACATACGTCGGCACCTTCGATCGCCTCATAAGAATTGGCGCCCACATAGGCGGTATCAAACCCGTCCACTGGCGACGACTGCGCCATGTCGAGCCCTTTACCTTGCGGCGTACCTTCTGCGATGTCGAAAAGCACGACGTCGCCGAGTTCCTTCAAGCCGATCATATGAGCCAATGTGCCTCCGATCATACCGGAGCCGATAAGTGCGATTTTATTGCGTGCCATGAATTACCGTCCAAAATTCAACTATGCGGGAATGCGATTGGGCGCGCTCCTTCGCGCATGTATCCAACCACATTTTGTGGTCGGTGAGTGACTCACATATCGATGAAAATCAACCAGAATTTTCACTTCTATAAATTACAATAACTTAGCCCAATTTATTTTGACGTTTACGTCAATTTGTTAGTCTAGAAGACGTAATTCGATATGATCACTGCCACGTAGTGACAGGTGTTTTTTGCAAAAATCAGAAGCTGAAGGCGTTACGAATTTCTCAGTCGTCGACCAGTTCAATCAAATCCCAGTGGTTTCCAAACGGGTCTCGAAAGACGGCAACCGTGCCGTAACTTTCGGTTCTTGGCGGTTCCAAAAACTCTATGCCGGAGTCCTTAAAAGCAGTGAAATCCCGATCGAAGTTGTCGGTGTTGAGAAAAAACGCAACGCGGCCACCAGTTTGATTACCAATCGCCGCAACCTGCGCTGGCGTACTCGCCTCAGCCAACAAAAGAGCCGTTTCGGCGTCAGGGGGTGCAATACGCACCCATCTTTTTCCTCCGCCAAGCGGCGTATCTTCCAGAAGTTCAAAACCCATTGCGCCGCAATAAAACGCAATGCCTTCGTCATAGTCCGGCACGACAAGGGTAACAGTGGCAATTCTCATCACGAAGGCCGTCCCAACCAATCGTCTGAGCGCATTTCAACAAGTCGGGATGCTGTGCGCGAAAATTCAAAGACTTCGGTACCACTATGAGCCTGGTAGAGATCATCCGGCTGAGCCTGAGCAGACATAAAAAGCATTACCTGCCCGTCATACAGCGTATCGATGAGATTGATGAACCGTTTGGCCTGATTGCGGTCGCCTTCAGCCATGATCGGCACATCATCGATCATAAGCGTACCGAAACGCTTTGAAATGGCCAGGTAATCACGCGCACCCAGCGGTTGCCGGCACAATTCATCAAATGAAAACCGCGCCACGTCGCGTGCAGCGTGCGAAACCGGGATTGTCCGGCCGCTGACCTCGATTGATGTCGGCACATCCACCATACCGGCCGTCAGTTGGGCCCAGATGGCGTTCATTTGGGTGGTCGTTTTCAGGCTGAGCGGTGTCAGATAGCGGTTGGCCGACGACAACCGACCTTGTCGATAATCACGCTGAGCATCCAAGCTGGTAACCGTCACATAGCGTTTGAGAAGGTCGACAAACGGCAAGAAGAGCGAGCGGTTCAACCCATCCTTATAGAGCAAATCCGGCTCTACATTCGAAGTGGCAACCAAGACGACGCCCGCCTCGAAAAGCGCCGTAAACAGGCGCGACAAGATCATTGCATCGGCAATATCGGTAACCGCAAACTCATCAAAACACAGAACGTAAGCCTCTTCAGCCAACGCATTGGCAACGGGCGGAATGGGGTCATCGCCCTTGGCTGTGCCCTCTTTAACAGCCTTGCGATGCGCACCAATCCGGTCGTGCACATCGGCCATAAACTCATGAAAGTGACAGCGACGTTTTCGCTTGGCCGGGCAAGCGCGATAGAAAAAGTCCATCAACATGGTCTTGCCGCGACCCACCGAGCCGACGATGTAAAGGCCTTTTACGATATCTTCATCGCGCCTTTTACGTGCAAACAGCCAACCCAGCGACGAACTTTTAGATGCAAGACGACGATTAGCGATTGCCGAATTGAGCGCATCGAGCTGGCCGACAATGACCTCTTGCGCGGCATCACGTTCAATAACGCCTTCTTCTGCGATCTCGCTATAGCGAGAAGCAACGCTGTCGCCGGGCATAATCCGATCAGGCATACCCGGCGGACCCCGCGGTTTTTAGCGCGCCAAGGACACGGCGCGGCCGCCGCTCGTTTGACCATTAAATTGATTTGTGCCCGATGCGAACAATGTCGCGACCTGGTTACCGGATCTGTCTTTCAAAATGACTTGGGTGCCATTCAAGTTCCAGAAACCAATGTCAGCCAGTTCGCCATCACAACCCAGCGATGCGGCACGAAAATCGCTGCCACCGCGCGTCAACGACGTCGCAATTCGGCATGATGTGCCTGCCGTTGTCGCTGTCCAAACACCGCCCATTGATTCACGCGTCAACGGCGCCGCCGTTGATTGTGTGACGCTTGGCGAGGTTTGCGTCGTTGTATCCGTCGATATTGTTGTTCCGCCGTCACCGGTTGTCACAACGTCCGTTGATGTTTGCGGGGCCTGCGGAAAAGCAGAACCATCTGAAGCCCCGGCAGGCGCAGTCCCAATCGCTGGCGTTGGCGGCGGCAATTGACCGCTTTGCACAACACCGGCTGGCGCAGGGTTAACCGGAGCCGGCTGAACCGTATCGATCGCACCCAAACGCGAACTTGTGCAACCACTCACGAAAATCGTGGCCACACTTGCTAAAACCAAACCCGTTCCACGGTTGAAAAGCATAGATTTCTCCCATCCGCGCAGCCGTCCACTGCTTCGCCTTTGTGCCCTTCTGCCCCCATAAAAAGGCCAAAGAAGGAAAAGACAAGGTTAACAAATGTAACTTCGTCTACCTTGTCCACCGCTCAGGCAAAGCAATGGAGCCGATTGCGCGGCGCGGTTTCTTTATTCGGAAGCGGCTTCTTCAGCCGGCGCTTCGGCTTCTGCAGCTGCTGCTTCAGCTTCAGCTGCCGCAGCTTCTTCAGCCGCCAAACGCGCTTCTTCTTCCTTCATTTTCTGTTCTTCAATACGCTCCTGCGCCTTTTTACCCGGCAGTGCTTTCTTCGGGTTGTTGCGTGCTGGGCGCTCCATAATACCGGCGTCAGACAGGAAGCGCAGTACGCGGTCTGTTGGCTTGGCGCCATTGGCGAGCCAATGACGGATACGCTCTTCGTTCAGTTCAACACGCGCACCATCTTTTGGAAGCATTGGGTTCCATTTGCCAACGCGCTCGATGAAACGACCGTCGCGCGGCATGCGCACATCAGCAACAACGATGTGATAATATGGGCGTTTTTTGGAGCCGCCACGTGAAAGGCGAAGTTTTAGAGCCATCTTTTTGTCCTTTGTATTTCAATGATGGTTGTCAGTTCGATTTGAAAAAATCGTCTGGCGGCAAATGCCGCCAAATATCTGCCGAAAAGTCCCATATGGAGACATCGGTTTGTTCTTTATGAGCGCCAAGCTTCTCCGCAACACGCTGTGAGGCGCGGTTAGCCGGATCAATCACGCTGATCGCCGTTGTCCAGCCCAATTCCTTATAGGCAAAGGTGAGCACCGCACGCCCCGCTTCCGTCGCATAGCCCTTGCCGTGTGCTGATTTTGCTAATGTCCAGCCGACTTCCGGTTCAGGCCATCCATCCGGGCAATAGGGGCCAACACTGCCAATGCATTGGCCAGACGCCTTTTCCTCAACACAAAAGAAGGAAAAGCCGCGCCAAGCCCACTGGCCCACAAACGATGTCATTGAACGCCAAACTAGGTAGCGCGGCATCGGACCGCCAACAAATGTAGCCACATCAGCATCCGCACGGATGGCTGCATAGGCGTCCAGATCCTTTTCCTCAAAACCGCGCAGGACCAAGCGCTCGGTTTCCAGAACTGGGATGTTCACCGTAACAAAACTCATGCCGCCACCTCACAATACTGAAGAAACTCTTCGGGTGGCAGATGCCGCCATATTTCTAGCGTGCCAAACTCACCCGCATCACGTTCGCTTACCTTAGCCGCTCCCATACGTTGCGCGAGCGCACGTGATTTCTCGTTCTGAGTGCTGATTTCGCTGATCGCGGTTTGCCAGCCATGGGCTTCATAAAGGTAGCGCAGTGCTGCAATACACGCTTCTGTTGCCAAGCCGCGCCCACCGGCTTCCGGCACGAACGAGTAGTTCAGCTCCGGCTCTTTAGCATCATCCAAATGGCTTGCACCCACATGGCCAATGAACCTGCGCGTTGACTTTTCTTCAACAGCAAAACGGCCGTAACCGCGCAAAATCCAATGCCCCATTAAGCTAGACATCTTATCAAAGGCTTTTGCCCGATCAGGTACGCGACTTATAAAACGAGCATGATCTGCATCGGCATAGATTGAGAAAAAACCGTCGAGATCATCAACGCGAAGCGACCGCAAAATCAGACGCTCGGTTTCTAGAACAGGGATATTGACTGTTACAGACGTCATTGGACCGGGCCTCGTGTCTGAAGCCTCATGTGCGCAAAGTGCAAAGCAGCAACGATCAACAACAACACAACAATAAAGCGCGAGCCATCAACGGCGGAAGCCCAGGTCGCTACTTCATGGCCGATTTCTTCCGCTCGCAAACAATAGTGCGGCAGGCCGGGAAACGGGAAAGGCTCGGTATAATAGTGATGCCACAGCGACCCCGGCTCACAACGAAACATGGTAGGCATGTTCATCGGTGCAGCTTCAGCAGCCCGATAAAAATAATGTGCCCCGGGCAGCATTAACGCCAAAGCGGTAACAAGAACGATGACAGTGCGGGCGTATTTCGCAAAGTAGAGCATCATTTCTTGCCCTTTGGCAGACCGGGCAAACCTGGGCCACCCAAACCGGGCAGACCTGGCCCACCAAGGCCCGGCAGTTTGGGGCCACCGGGGCCGCCAAGGCCCATTTGCTCAGCTTGCTTGGCCATCTGTTCCAACTGCTTGGGTTCCATATTGGGCATACCGCCGCCCGGCATACCCATCTTGCCGCCCAAGCCACCCATCATCTTGCCCATCATGCCGCCACCCTTTTTGCCCTTCATGGATTTCATCATGTCGGCCATCTGGCGGTGCATTTTCAAAAGCTTGTTGATCTCTGCAGCATTGGTGCCGGAACCAGCCGCGATGCGTTTCTTGCGCGAGTGCTTTAAGACTTCAGGGTGGCTACGTTCATGCGGGGTCATGGACGAAATGATGGCCTGCTGACGCTTGAACATAGAATCGTCCAATCCGGCGGCTGCCATCTGGTCCTTCATTTTGCCCATGCCGGGCATCAGACCCATAATGCCGCCCATGCCGCCCATCTTTTGCATTTGGCCAAGCTGCGCAGAAAGATCGTTGAGGTCGAACTTGCCCTCAGCCATCTTCTTGGCCATGGCGGCGGCTTGTTCCTGATCGATGGTCTCAGCGGCCTTTTCAACCAGCGAGACAATATCGCCCATGCCCAAAATACGGTCAGCGATACGCTTGGGGTGAAACTCCTCGAGCGCATCCATTTTTTCACCAACACCGACAAGCTTGACCGGTTTGCCGGTCGCCGCACGCATGGACAGCGCTGCACCACCGCGTCCATCACCATCCATACGGGTAAGGACAATGCCGGTAACGCCAACGCGTTCGTCAAAACTTTTGGCAAGATTGACCGCATCCTGACCGGTCAATGAGTCAGCGACCAGCAAAACTTCATGCGGGTTGGCGGCGGAACGAATGTCCGCCATCTCAACCATCAGCGGTTCGTCAATGTGGGTACGACCGGCCGTATCAAGAATGACGACATCATAACCACCGAGCTTGCCCGCCTGATGGGCGCGATTGGCGATCTCGACAGGTGACTGGCCTTCAACGATTGGCAAGGTGGTCACGCCAGTTTGCTCGCCCAATTGGCGCAACTGTTCTTGCGCTGCGGGGCGACGCGTATCGAGCGATGCCATCAAAACTTTTTTGCCATCGCGCTGCGTCAGGCGCGTCGCGATCTTGGCGGATGTCGTCGTTTTACCCGAACCTTGCAGACCCACCATCATGATGAAAACGGGTGCTGGAGCGTTTAAATCGATGGTCTCGGCGTCAGATCCAAGTGTCTCAACCAATTCGTCATGGACGACCTTGACGACCATCTGGCCGGGTTTCACGCTCTTGAGAACCTCAACACCAACCGCTTTTTCACGGACCCGGTCAACAAAGCCGCGCACGACTTCCAGGGATACATCGGCTTCGATCAAAGCCCGGCGCACTTCGCGCAACGCGGCAGACACGTCTTTTTCAGACAGTGCGCCACGGCCAGTTAAGCCAGAAAATATCGAACCAAGACGGTCCTGGAGTGATTCAAACATTTGGTTCCATCCTCTTTGGTCACTGACCTCAGAGATAATTATGTTCTGCGCGAGACCCAAACTTTTAACCACGCATTAAAGCCAAAAAGCACCCGAGGGCGCATCGCGCTGTCGGGTGTTGACCTCCGCTGTTAGATCGCGGTCGGTGGCTCGAAAACTCAAGCTCGCTATGAATGAGCGGCGTATGCGCGAAAGAACGGCCAAAGTCAACAAAATCACTTGGCACAATTATGCCGCGCACTTAGCGTTGCGGTGCAGGAGGATGCTTTGGAGATATTCGTCAACCGTTGCAATGGTCAGCTCATCAAGGGTTTACCAGAGACCATTCCATCACCCAGTACGGACGTCGACGCGGTGCGAATGCTCTTAAACCAGTGTCCAGCGCATGCGGAGACACCGCTCATCAGCGCACCCACGCTTGCTCAAACCATTGGCGTGGCTTCTATCCACATCAAAGATGAGCGTAGCAGAATGGGTTTGGGCTCCTTCAAAGCGCTTGGTGCGGCCTATGTCATCGCTTGCGATGCCGCGGCGCGCAAAAATCAGGACATGGCGGCAGCTCTAGCTGGACAAACCTATGTGACGGCCAGTGCTGGTAACCACGGCCTGTCCGTTGCGGCAGGGGCCCGCATATTTGGGGCGAAAGCCGTTATTTATCTGGCCAAAACCGTGCCCGCGAGCTTCGCAGATAAGTTGCGCGCAAAAGGCGCAGAAGTTGTCATCGAAGGCAATGACTACGAAGCATCGATGCAGGCCGCTCAATCGGCAGCTTCGCAAAACGGGTGGCGTTTGCTTTCCGACAGTTCATGGGACGGATATACATCCGCGCCACATCGGCTGATGGAAGGTTATCTTCAAATGGCGGCGGAGGCCTTCGACGCGTTACCGACAGCGCCAACGCATATCATGCTCCAAGCAGGCGTTGGCGGCTTGGCAGGCGCGGTCGCTGCTTTGGCAAGAAAGCGCTATGGCGAAGCGCCCACTATCATAGTTGTGGAGCCGGAGGCCGCGCCAGCGCTGATCGAAAGCGTGAAAGCGGGCGAGCCAGTAATCACGCATGGCCCGGTCTCGAACATGGGGCGGTTGGATTGCAAAGAACCCTCTCTGATTGCACTCAAAGGCCTTGCGCGCGATGCGACCTTCTTTGTGACCATCAGCGATCAGCAAGCGTTAAACGCGTTGAAGCCGCTCGATAACGCTGAACTCGCGACAACGCCATCCGGGGGTGCAGGTGTCGCCGCCCTGCTTGCCGCCAGTGAAGGCGAGCGAGCAAAACTGGGGCTGAACAGTGGCTCGCATGTGCTATGCTTTTTGTCGGAAGAGCCCTCGCCATGAATGTGCCACGCCGAGGCTTTGAGGAAGCGGAGTTTCATCAGAGGTTAAACCGCGCCCAGGAATTGATGAACGCCCACGGGCTTGATGCGCTATTGCTGACCACAGAGCCCGAAATACGATGGTTCACCGGCTTCCTGACCCAGTTTTGGGAAAGCCCAACCCGCCCTTGGTTCTTGCTCGCCCCCGCCAGCGGCAAACCGGTTGCCATTATCCCATCTATAGGTGCGCACCTGATGGGCAAAAGCTGGATCGAAGACGTGCGATGCTGGCAAGCGCCCAACCTGACAGACGATGGCGTTTCACTTCTGTCAGAAGCAATCACCGAAATTACCGGGCCATCAGGTCGGATCGGCATGCCCTCCGGCCACGAAACGCATATCCGCATGCCTGCCAATAATCTGGCACGACTGAAAGAGCGCTGCCCATCAACAAGGTTTACGGATGATCACAGCATCATGGCACAGCTACGGATGGTGAAATCGTACGCTGAAATCGAGAAGATCCGCTACGCGTGCGATATTGGCGCTCGAACATTTGCAAGGACGGAAACCATCAAAATTCTGGGAAGACGCCACGATGCAATAATCCGCGACTTCCAAATCCTGTGTTTGGAAGAGGGTGCGGACTGGGTGTCTTACGTGGCCAGCGGTTTTGGACAAGATGGCTACGAAGATGTCATATCGCCTGCGACGTCAACGGTAGTAGTCGCCAGCGATATTCTCATGATCGACACCGGCCTCGTCTGGGATGGCTATTTCTGCGATTTTGACCGCAACTTCAGTGTAGGTCAGCGGCCATCTCTGGTCGTCCAAGATGCGTGGAAAAAACTTAGAGAAGCGGTCGACGCGGCAGTATCGGCTGCAAAGCCGGGCATAACCGCCGCCGATCTTTTCGAAACCATGCGCGCCATCGTATCGCCGGACCAGGAAGGATCGAGCACAGGGCGCCTGGGACACGGGTTGGGCATGCAATTGACTGAATGGCCTTCGCTTATGGCAGGCGATGAAACTGAGCTGACCGAAGGCATGGTGTTAACGCTGGAACCAGGCATCGAAACCAAAGACAATCACATGCTGGTCCATGAGGAAAACATCGTGATCACGGCACACGGATGCGAGCTTCTCACACCGTTGGCCAGCGATGACATTCCAGTTTGCGATGGAAATAAGCCTTGAAGAAGCTTACCTATCAGATCGAGCCAACCCTCAATCAACGTGCAACACTCGGGCTGATCGTCCTCAGCGAGGATGAGACGATCGAGTTAGAGATGCGCCAGCTCATCCCAGAAACCGACGTCGCGATCCATGTCAGCCGTGTCCGCAGTGGCGAAAACCTGACAAGCGAGACAATTTTGGAAATGAAGGGCGAGTTAGCCGCAGCCGCTAGCTTGTTGCCCAAGTCAGCGCGGTTTGATTGTGTTGCGTATGCATGCACCTCCGGCACTTCTGTTATCGGCGCCGACATTGTTCACAGACTCGTTGCTGAAAACTGCGATGCAACGCACGTCACCGACCCGCTTTCCGCGCTGATAGCCTATTGCCAACATGCAAAGGCCAAACGCCTGGGGTTCTTGTCCCCGTATCGCGCCGATGTTTCCACAACACTGCGCCAACGGCTATCCGAGGCGAATATTGAAACGCCGAGTTTTGCCTACTTCGGGGAAGACCATGAGGCAACGGTGGTGCGTATCAACGCTAGTAGCATTATATCCGGCGCGCGTGAGATAGCGCGCAGCGGGCCCATCGATGCGGTTTTCCTTTCATGCACAAACCTGCGCACGTCCACGCTAATTGCATCCTTATCAAATGAGCTGAGCGTTCCGGTACTATCGAGCAATTCGGTACTGGCTTGGCACATGCGGCATTTGTCAAAACTCAATTCCGATATTTTCTAATCAGTAGAAGAAATTTGCAGCAACCGCCCTAGGTACTGACCTAACGAGGTATTGCTATGATCCCACTTATCCCACGCAACATAATTGTTCACGCACAAGCGCAGGCGCTAGCGGGTCAGCTCAAGCGCAAGAATAAAGTGGTCCGCAAAAGCCGAAAAGCCGCGCAGAAACCGGATCAAGGCAAGTCAAATACGCCCGTCCAGTGACACGGACTGACAACTGCCTTCCACCGGCGCAATATCATTTTTGATAATACCCGCTTCAAAGACATCAAAGCGTTGTGCCGTCTTGACGGCGAAACCCCTCGCATCCCATAGACTTCGATTTTGAACTGACCTAGTGGTCGATCCGGCTTTTTGAGGAGGCTAGGGCAAAGTGAGCAGCTCGGGGAACGCTATTGTCTTTGGTGCGGGCGGTTTTATCGGCAGCCATTTGGTTGAACGATTGAAGGCCGAAGGCTTTTGGGTGCGCGGCGTCGATCTAAAACGTCCCGAATTTTCACCCACCGCTGCGGATGATTTTGTAATCGCAGACCTACGAAACGCCTCAAACTTGGAAGCGTGTTTTGACCGCACCTTTGACGAGATCTATCAGCTTGCAGCCGAAATGGGGGGCGCTGGATATATATTCACCGGTGAAAATGACTTCGATATTTTCGCTAGTTCAGCCGCCATCAACCTGAACACGGCACGTGTTTGCGCCAACCAAAAGTTCGGTAGTCTTTACTTTGCATCATCTGCCTGCGTCTACAATCATCACAAGCAAGCGTCAGTTGATGATTACACCTGCGTCGAATCTTCCGCATACCCAGCCGAACCTGACAGTGAATATGGCTGGGAGAAGTTATTTGCCGAGCGCCTTTTCCAAACACTTGGCCGCGATCTGAAAGCCCGAGTGCGTGTCGGCCGGTATCACAACATTTTTGGGCCACTGGGCACATGGGATGGCGGTCGGGAGAAGGCGCCGGCTGCAATTTGTAGAAAGGTCGTACAAGCTGCGGACAAGACCGCTATCGAGATATGGGGAGATGGAAAGCAGGTCCGCTCTTTTCTCTATATCGACGAGTGCATCGAAGGAACCGTTCGTTTGATGCGGTCTGACGTCGATGAAGTCGTTAACATCGGCTCAGATGAACCCGTCAGCATCAATGAATTGGCTGAGATGGCGATCGAGATTTCAGGCAAGACGCTGACGTTGAACCATGTAGCTGGGCCGCAGGGTGTCCGGGCTCGATCCTCTGACAATCGGCTTATCGAGGCGCGCTTGGGATGGCGACCAAGCCGACCGCTCAAAGAAGGTATCGCCAAAACCTACGCGTGGGTTGAAAGTCAAGTTCAAGCAGCTCGATCCTAAGGAGCTGCGTTCAATCGCTGGAATAATGGGTTTTGGTCTAGCGCTTTTCTAAAACTTTGCATCTGTGTACGTGCGTTTTGGTGAAAGCGCTGATAGTCGCTTGCGATTTCGGCGAGCGCCTCAGCAAACTCTTTGTCAGATTTCGCAGTCAGTCCGTTGCCGCCGCGCACATATTCACTCACAGCACAATCACCTTGCGCCACAACGACACGTCCATTGGCAATCGCATCGCAACCCAATCCAGACCCGCGAAGAGAATATGAAACTGCTTGGTAGGGCAGCAAAATCATATGACTGTCGAGCAAGCGGTCAATATAGGCCGTGCCTTCGCCATCACCGACACTGTAGTCACTGTCAAGGTTTGAACGCTCCAACACTGTCACCAGATCAGCGTAGCTGGCGGCGCTTTGCTCAACATCAGGCGTATGGATCACAAACTCTATTGGCGGCAAATCGCGAGACGCCGCAAGTTCATTGTATATGCTGCCAATCTGAGGAAGACGTTGTGGGCCCTTCTCATTCCGATACGCTCCCAATACCGCGACCTTCAACCGATGATTAAGCGCTGGTGGGTCAACGGGCTCACAAAGCTCTGCAAACTCGATTTTTGTGAGCCATTCTTCATCTATCCCGGCATCCCTGAGCACTTTGCCGTAGGCATCAGTCTCATAGTAAGCATAGGCAGTACCTTCTGCACAAAGCCGAACAAGTTGGCCAACAGCGCTACCCTCGCTATTTTGTAGGTCGCGAGGGGTAACATCCCTATAGTGAAGCGTGGGTCGCATGCGCGCAGGCTGTTTCAACAGGACATGCGCAAGACTGTCCAATATAAGATCATTGCCAGAATGAACGACAAGTTTGTCCGCGGGCCCAATGCGGAACGAGGCAAGTAGCTTGCCTAAAGTAGGCGCATAACTATGCGTTTGGGGTGTCCATTGCAGTCCGTCTGCAAATGAAAATGATAGCACGCCACCAAAAATATGGGCCCGGCGCGCCTGCAGACGCAAAACTCGACGGCGACTGGCAAAAGCCGGTATCACGGTAGCATCGCCCACGGAAAGATCGCTAGGCGCTATTCTCGAAGCAAAAATAGTTACCGGTGCTACTACACGCTTTGCAAACATGCAGTTTGCTGAAAAATGGTGCCCACCACCCTGATTAAACTCAGGATCAAATATAAATACACGAGACATCAAACCGCTCACGCATGGTAAATTGGCAGCGCCCTAAAATCGCTCGGGCCGAAGAACGTAGACATCACCAACCGTGACGATACCCATTTGCGGATCAAGCACGTTGTAGATTTCGTCCGTAGCTTTCTCAGCATCTTCCTTGGACATCACCGAAACAATCATTACCATGCGGCCAGTGTCGCCAATCATGCGGTCTTCATCCCAGTCGCCTTGCGACCCCTTGCCGGCATGTGCGTTAAAGACCGTGTATCCTGTAACACCTACACGTTCGAAAGCCCGCGTGATCCGCCCAACCACGGGGACCTCACAAATCACGGTCATTTGCTTCTTTGCATGTGTTTTCATTGCGGCCTATCCTCCCACCACAGCTTGCGCGATCGCCGCATAACTTGGAATACCGATCGTCAAGTTCATGGGGAACGTTACGCCAAGCGATAGCGACAGGTAAATGGAGGGTCTTGCCTCGGGCAATGCAAGCCGCATGGCGGCCGGCACCGCAATGTAAGAGGCACTGGCCGACAACGTTAACAGCAGCGCGGTACCGCCAGCGTTCAAACCGGAAGCAACCGCAAACGGCAGGGCAATAAGCGCCCCGATAAACGGCATAACCAAACCAAAGGCGACCAGTTTCCAGGTCAAAACCCCGCGCGCTTGCGTCATGCCGCGCCCAGCCACGGCCCCCATATCCAAAAGGAACAGGCACAGCACGCCAGTAAAAGGTACGGTAATAAAGCCATCAATGGCCGCTTTCCCCTCAACACCGGTCACCGCACCAATCACGAACGCACCCATCAAAACAACGACGGACGAGTTCAAGAATACCTCATGCATCAAGCTACCCTTGTCGGCATCGGAATCGCCGCGTTTTTCAGCCGATGACCGCGCAAGATAAAGCGCCACGAGGATCGCAGGGGTTTCCATCGCCGCTGCAACGGCAACCATGAAACCTTCAGGCATCAGTCCGATCGCTTCTGCGGCCTGGGTTGCCGCGACGAATGTAACAATAGAAATTGATCCATAGTGCGCCGCTACCGCTGCTAACTCATAGCGCGGCAAATCAGAGATCACGCGCAAGATGAAAAACGCCACCAGCGGGATCAGCGCCGATAAAACGGTACCTGCCAGCAAGGCCAGCAACAGCGCAGCGGAAAATCCTTCTTCCGACAAAGCCACCCCACCTTTGAAGCCGATGGCCAGCATCAGATAAATCGACAGCGTTTTGGCCATTGCTTCAGGCAGCGTGAGCTGCGAACCGGCTATGGATCCGACAAAACCAAGAATAAAGAACAAGACGGGCGGCGACAAAAGGTTGGAGGCCGCCAACTGAAAAATGGAGTCCATGGATTACGCTTTCTGTGGGCGGCGCACCCGTAACGAGCACCGGCCCATGGCGCAAGTCTCAGGTGCTACTTTCGGCCTCGTCGTCTTCTTCCGTTGAGTGCCTCATCAACAACGGCACCTGCGCCAATGTAAAGGCAATGGTGATCGGCATAGTGCCCCATACCTTGAAGGCCACCCAAAAGTCGGTCGAGAAATTCCGCCAAACCACTTCATTGAGAACCGCGAGAAAGAAGAAGAAAAGGCCCCATCGCACCGTGAGCTTGGCCCAACCTTCCTCGTCAATCTGAAAGGCAGCGTCAAAAACATACTTGAGCAACGATGTTTTAAAGCCAAACCACGCAACCAGCAGCATGGTGCCAAACAGCGTGTTCACAATGGTTGGTTTGACCTTGATGAACAGATCATTCTGCAACCAAAGCGTCAGTGCACCAAATACCATGACAAATATGCCGGATATCAGTGGCATTCGTGGAATGGTCCGCGTCAAAATCCAGGACAGTGTCAGGGCAATTGTGGTCGCGACCATGAAAACAGCTGTTGCAACAAAAATGGGGCCGCCCAAACTTTCAAAGATAGGGAAGCGCTCAACGAGCCATTCGCCGCGGGCATTGGCAAAGAAGAAAGATATCAGCGGGCCGAACTCCAATGCCAATTTCAGCACCGGGTTTTCGCGCTTTTCTTCAACCTCTTTTGTATCAGCCTGGATATCTGCCAAGGATCAGCTCTCCGCTTGTTGTTCCAAACCTGTTCCCACGATAGCCGATGAGAAGTCGGGTGCGCGGAACGGTTCCAGATCATCTATGCCTTCGCCCACGCCAATGAAATAGACAGGCAGCTTAAATTTTGCAGCAATGGCAACCAAAATACCGCCGCGCGCGGTTCCATCAAGCTTGGTCATGACCAAACCATTGACCCCGGCAACATTTCGGAAAATTTCAACCTGGCTCAGCGCGTTTTGGCCGGTCGTTGCGTCGAGCGTTTGAAGCACCGTATGCGGCGCTTCAGGATCATGCTTTTGAAGCACCCGAACAATCTTTGCCAATTCATCCATCAGTTCGGTCTTGTTTTGCAACCGGCCTGCCGTGTCGATGATAACAACATCAGAGCCGTTATCGCGCGCATTTTCATAAGCCGTATAAGCAAGACCGGCAGCATCAGCACCGAGCTCCGTGCCTACAAAGGTGGAGCCGGTGCGACCGGCCCAGATCTTCAACTGTTCAATGGCTGCCGCCCGGAACGTATCGCCAGCACCGAGTGTTACTTTCAAACCTGCGTCGCGCAGTTTGGCAGCCAGCTTGCCAATCGTCGTGGTTTTGCCGCTGCCATTGACCCCAACAACAAGCAGCACATGCGGTTTGTGACTCAGATCCAATTCCAGCGGCTTAGCGACGGGATCCAGTACCGACGTGATTTCTTCCGCCATCACTCGGCGAACTTCATCGGTTGAAACATCGCGGCCATAGCGTCCCGACGAAAGAGAATCGGTGATCCGCATCGCCGTCTCCAAACCAAGGTCGGATTGGAGCAAAATATCTTCCAGTTCTTCCAACGTTTCATCGTCAAGCTTTCGCTTGGTGAAAACGCCGCTGATATTCTCGGTCAGCTGTTTAGAAGAACGGGAGAGCCCCGATGTAAGGCGCGCCAACCAACCCGCGGGCTTTTCTGGCTCAGCTTCAACCTTTGGTTCCGGTTGTTCCTCACCGATAACAACCTTGTTGACCGGATCCACATCTGGCGTTGAAGGCGCCGGTTTGGGCTTGTCCTCATCAGGTTCGGTAGCAACAGATGTTTCTTTCTCGACTTCCAAGGCCTGAGGTACTTCCTCAACCGATGGCTCCTCAATGGTCGCAGGCAGTTCGATTTCGGCCAGACTTTCCTCGGCTGGGGATGCCTCCTCAACGGGAGGATCGAGCTCTTCGACTACTTCCTGCTCAATAGTCTCTGCAGGCGCTTCTTCGACTTTTTTGCGGCCAAACGAGAATACCCGTTTAAGAAATCCAGCCATCTTTATTCCGCCGCCAATACTTTTACGCGTTTATCCGGAGTCGCATCACCGACAAGCATGTCACCATCATGTCCGGAAACAGTTACAGGCACCAGCAGCCCTGCGGGTAAATTGCCGCTGACCCTGATGGGCGTGAAGTCTTCGATGCGCCCAACACCGCCATTCTCAATCAAGGCGGTGAAAAGGCCACCGGCAAATTTATCGAGATGTCGCGCCCAAACGCTGTCGGACTTGGCACGCAACGCCGCCGCACGTTGTTTAACGAGTGCACGATCAAGCTGGGGCATTTTTGCAGCAGGTGTGCCAGGGCGTGCCGAAAAGGGAAAAGCATGAACTTTTGAAAGCCCGCACTCATCAACAATCGACAAAGCGTTGTCGAACATCGCATCCGTTTCGGTGGGAAAGCCGGCGATCATGTCAGCTGAAAACGCAGCCTCCGGCCTGAGATCACGCACCTGTTTGCAGAACGCCACGGAATCTGCCCGCAGATGGCGACGCTTCATCCGCTTTAAAATCATATCATCGCCGTGCTGCATGGAAAGGTGAAAGTGCGGCATCAGCCGCTCTTCATTGGCAATAGCGTCAAATAGATCCGCATCGGCCTCGATGGAATCGATTGAAGAGAGACGCAAGCGATCCAACTCAGGGACCGATCGCAAGATCGTTTTCACAAGCTTACCCAGCGAAGGCGTGCCTGGTAAATCCGGACCGTAGGAAGTCAGATCAACGCCCGTTAAAACCACTTCGCGATAGCCGTTCTCAACCAGCGTGCGGATCTGCTCAATAACGCCGCCCATCGGCACAGAACGGGACCGGCCCCGCCCGTAAGGGATGATGCAGAACGTACAGCGATGATCGCAGCCATTTTGCACCTGAACGAATGCACGTGTGTGACCCTCGATCGCGTTGACCATATGCGGCGCGTTTTCGGTGACCTCAAAAATGTTGTTGACCCGTACCTTTTCAAATTGATTGACGCCAAACTCCGGCAGCGCGCGATAGGGTTGGACTTTAAGCTTGTCATCATTGCCGATGATCAAATCGACCTCTTCCATCGTGGCGAAATCATCCGGGGCAATCTGTGCCGCACAACCAGTGACGATAATGCGCGCGTGCGGCTTCTCCCGGCGGGTTTTGCGGATTGCCTGCTTGGCCTGCCGCACCGCTTCACCGGTAACAGCACAGGTATTAACGACTACAGCCCCACCCTCAAGCGAGGACAAACCGGCTGCTTCTGCCTGGCGCTTGGCAACCTCACCCTCATGGATATTCAATCGGCAGCCAAAGTTCTTGACGTCTACCGCCATTAGTTGACTGCCTCATCGTGTGGGCCATTGTCATTGGCCGCAACGCCGTCGCGGCGCCACTCACCCGTTTTCGGGTCAAAATAGCCTGAAAACTCCCACTCAGCGGGTCCGGTCATCATGACATGGTCATTATCAGTCCACTGGATGTGCAGATCCCCACCGGGAACCGTTACGGTCGCTGACCGGTCGGCCAGGTTTTTTCGAACAGCAGAAACCAAAGTCGCGCAAGCCGCAGAACCGCAGGCTTGCGTCAGCCCGACGCCACGTTCCCATGTGCGAATGACAATGTGGTCGCGTGCCTTCACATCAGCCAAGCTGATATTGGCACGGTCCGGGAAAATCGGATGGTTCTCCAGCAACGGCCCGAACCGATCCAGTTCATAAGACCAGACATCATCGACCCAAAAGATCGCGTGGGGATTACCCATCGAGGCCACCGATGGTGTGTGCAAAACGGGATCATCAATCGGTCCAATTTGCAATTGTATACCGGTCGTATCAGCGAATTCCTCTTCCAAAGGAATATCCTGCCATCCGAAACGAGGTCGGCCCATGTCGACAGATATGCGATCATGACCAAGCATCTCCGCGCTCAAAATTCCGGCGATAGTCTCAAAGGTGAAAACTGATTGCTCGTTGTCGGCATTCAGCGCCTGAACCACGCAGCGCATACCATTACCGCAGGCGCCAGCTTGGGAACCGTCATTGTTGATGATCGCAACAAAATTATCGGTACCATCAGTGCGCGGGTCATGTATGGCCATGAGCTGATCGAAAGCCGTCGCTTCAAATGCGTTGAGCGCTACCGCAGCGTCCGGTGAAACGAGATCGTCGCGGCCGCGCATGTCAGCCACAATAATCTGGTTACCCAGCCCGTTCATTTTCGCAAATGGGACGTCCATTTCCTGCTCAAACAATTAAAAAAGGTCGTGGCCTATATGGCGGATGGAACGAAGAAATAAAAGTGCCTCACGAATTCAGGCAACAATCTCAAAAACGCCATCATCATCAATCGGATTACTCGCAGGCAGCGCCAATTGACCCTTCTGCCAAGCGGCAAAATGATCGATCATCCACTTCACGGTTGGAAACGCCAGTTCGTCCCACGGAATGTCCGCCCAATCAAACAACTGAACATCAAGACTTTCCTCACCGGCACTGAATGTCGGGCTTGTCAAAGTCGCACGGTAAATCAGTTGCACCTGACTGAGCTTACGCACCGTGTAAACCGCCATGAGTTCGTGGAGCTCTAGCGACGCATTGGCTTCCTCAAGCGCTTCACGTTTGGCGCCTTCTTCCGGCGTTTCACCCATCTCCAGATAACCAGCCGGTACCGTCCAGAAACCATAGCGAGGTTCTATCGCTCGACGGCACAAGAGAATTTGCCCGCCATGCTCAACCACGGAACCAACAACAATTTTCGGATTTTGATAGTCTACGAAACCGCAGCGATCGCAGACATCGCGCGCGTGCGTGTCTCCGTCGGGCTGGCGTTTTGAAAAACGCTTCTCAAGAAAATCATTCATCGCTGGCCAAATAGGGTCGTTGCGGCCGAAATCTATTGTTGACGGGACTGCTGAGCCAACAACGGTAAAAGATCATTTTGCATGACGCCAGGCGTCAATGGTCCGACATGTTTCCAGATGATCGTTCCGTCAGCGCTGACGAGAAAAGTCTCAGGCACACCATAAACACCCCAGTTTATAGCTGTGCGACCGCTATTGTCAGCTCCAACCGCGTCGAAAGGATTTCCCAACGTTGACAGGAAACGTGACGCGTTCTTGGGCGTATCCTTGTAGTTCAGGCCAACAATTTGGAGACGGTCGTCACCCGCCAAATCCATAAGAAACGGATGCTCTTCACGGCAGGGCGCACACCAGGATGCCCAAACATTGACGAGCGAGAGCTGCCCCTCAATCACACTGCTCGTAAACGCTGGCATATCGGCACCATCTGCACGGATCAAACCTTCAACCGGCGGCAAATCTGTTGGCGGCGCTTCACTACCGATCAACGCTGAGGGGACCGTGGAAACATTGCGCCCTGGCTGCAAGAGCATCGCGCCCAAAACCAAAAACAAGATCAAGACCGCGCCCGCTACGGCCAAAAGCGGCCACGATACACCTGCTGGTTTCACGTCACCGTCAGAAGATGACATCCTTCAGGCCTCCGACCGGCGTTTGACGCCTTGCGCTTCAAGGCGGGACAACTCCGCACTCGTCGCGCGTGCTGATAGCCATAGCCACGCTATGAGCCCGCCTAATATAGACGCGGCAACGCCATAAGAAAGGAGAACAAATGCCATGTGGCTCATGAAGCACCCCCTTCATCCACTACCACACGCATCGGCTGTGCCGTTTTCTCACGTGCGCCCGCGCGTCGCATGCCTTCGATGCGGCGCTGTCGAATTTCGTTGCGCATACCGAGCATGTGCATGGCAAAAAACAAGACCGTAAAGCCAACACCGCAAATCAACAGCGGCCACAACATGGTTGGGTGAATGGTCGGACCGTCGAGCCGGATCACCGATGCCGGTTGATGCAGCGTGTTCCACCAATCCACGGAAAAACGGATAATGGGGATATTGATGACGCCGACCAAAACCAAAATCGCTGCCGGCCGCGCTGCTTTAACCGGATCATCCATAGCGCGTTGTAGGGCGAATATGCCAAGATACATCAAAAACAAGACAAAGACGGATGTCAGGCGTGCATCCCAGACCCACCAAGTGCCCCACATGGGTCGACCCCAAAGCGAGCCAGTCACAAGACAAATCAGTGTAAAGGCAGCGCCAAGAGGCACCGCCGCACGGATGGACACATCAGCCAATGGGTGGCGCCAAATCAGCACACCGAGAGCGGATACTGCCATGACCATGTAGACAAACATCGCCATCCAGGCGGAAGGGACGTGCACATACATAATGCGCACGGTTATGCCCTGCTGATAGTCTTCCGGCGCATTCCACGCCCAAACCAGTCCAACGCCAATCAACAAAGCGGCAAGCGTCCAAAGCCACGGCATGATTTTGGCAGACAGCGCCATGAAACGTGTCGGATTGGCAAGTGCGGTCAAACCGGTCGGTTTATGCGGTGCTGATATCGCTTCACTCATGAGCCGGATATAACCATAGGTTCAAACGTTCGCAATTCGCTTCTCGGTCACAAAAACCGGCGCACCTATCCCTCCAGCTGACGCAAAGCAAACGATGCTGCGAGCGGACCCAGGACCGAAAAGAACAGTGTCATTGCACTCAAAAACAGGAAAGGTTGCAAAAATGGTGTTCCAGCAACCGTTGCACCCAGCGCAGCTTGCACGCCAAATATCAGCACCGGAATGACAAATGGCAGGACAATCACAGACACCAACAAACCGCCGCGCGGCAGCGTGGCTGTCACCGATGCACCCATAGCACCGATAAAGGTAATCGCGGGTGTTCCAACCAGCAGCGTAGCGGTTGTCGCAGCCGTCGCTTCAAGCGGCATGTTCAGCAAAATCCCGAAAAGCGGCGCTGCGATCACCAGTGGCAAGCCGGTAATAAGCCAATGCGCCACACACTTGGCAAAAACGGTAAGCGCAAGCGGTTGATCGTGGCGCGCAAGAACCAGCACGTCTAGCGATCCATCTTCAAGATCGATCTGGAACAAACGATCTAGCCCGAGCAAAGACGCCAAAAGCGCGCCAATCCAGAGAATGGCGGGACCGATTTGGGCCAGCAGATTCAGATTGGGCCCAATCGCAAAGGGCGTAACGGCGACAACAGACAGGAAAAACAAAACGCCGATCAGGCCACTGCCGCCTGACCGAACACCCAGCCGGATGTCACGAAGGATAAGCGCTATCAAACCGGCGCCTCCTCGAATCGCAAGGACTTCATACCCGGCACATCAATCGGGAGATGGGTTGCTGCAACTACGATGCCACCATCGTGCAAATGTTCGCCCATTATCTGCGCAAAGGTGGTCTCAGAGGCTTTGTCCAAACCCGAAGTTGGCTCATCCACGATCCAAACGGGACGGTGATTCAAAAACAGACGCGCGAGCGCCACACGCCGACGCTGTCCGGTTGAAAGGTCACCGAACCGGTTCTCCAAAACATGCAACAGATCAACTTTTTCAAGCGCGGCCTCAACAGCAAGCGCGGGCGCACCACCAAATTGCTGGTGGAACCTTAGATTCTCTGCAACTGACAACGCAGTTTTCATGGCGTTTAATGTGTTCAGATAATGCATGCATGACCAAACGGGTTCGCCTTTCGGCGAAACAGAAACCGAACCATGATCGATGGGAAGGAAACCGGCGATGGCTCTCAGTAACGTTGATTTACCTGCGCCGTTGGGGCCGTAAACGATTAACCCCTGGCCTTTGGAAAGGTCAAAGCTGACACCTTCAAAGATGGCACGCCCGCCCCGCGAAACGGCCAAATCCTCAACAACCAAACGCAAATCATCTGATCCCATGGCGCCAATGAGCATGAAACGGCAAATGGTTGCAATCGCCAGTGCTTTTTAACCTTCATCGGTCTAGTACCGAACAACATTATCATTCTAAAAGTACACCAAATTCCTTGGTTTCCCGGCCAACAGGATTTCGACGCATTAGCGCACTTCGCCGGCATGTATCAGGGCCGGCCTGAACGGAGGACATTTCATGTCTAAGATTGACAGCTTTAACTGCCGCCGCACACTGACAGCCAACGGCAAAGAGTATGTATATTACAGCTTGGTCGAAGCAGAGAAAAACGGTTTGGAAGGCGTTTCGAAATTACCTTTCTCCATGAAGGTGGTTTTGGAAAACCTGCTGCGTAACGAAGATGATCGGTCCGTTACAAAAGCAGACATTAAAGCGGTTGCCGCTTGGCTCAATGATAAGGGTACAGCGGGTTACGAAATTGCCTACCGCCCAGCTCGCGTGCTGATGCAAGACTTCACCGGCGTTCCAGCGGTTGTTGATCTTGCTGCAATGCGCGACGGTCTCAAGGCACTCGGTGGGGATCCGCAGAAGATCAACCCGCTGGTACCGGTGGATCTCGTCATCGACCACTCCGTTATCGTGGACGAGTTCGGCAATCCAAACGCTTTTGCCCGTAATGTGGAGCTGGAATATCAGCGCAATGGTGAACGCTATCGCTTCCTTAAATGGGGCCAGCAAGCCTTTGACAATTTCCGTGTGGTGCCACCGGGAACAGGCATCTGCCACCAGGTGAATACTGAATATCTTGGCCAAACGGTCTGGACGAAAGATGCGGACGGCGAAACCATTGCTTACCCCGATACCTGCGTTGGTACAGACAGCCACACAACGATGATCAATGGCATCGGCGTTTTGGGTTGGGGGGTCGGCGGCATTGAAGCCGAAGCTGCGATGCTGGGCCAACCCATTTCAATGCTGCTGCCAGAAGTTATCGGCTTCAAGCTGACCGGTTCGCTCAAAGAAGGCGTCACCGCGACTGACCTCGTGCTCACGGTCGTGCAGATGCTGCGCCAGAAAGGCGTGGTCAGCAAATTCGTTGAATTCTACGGCGAAGGGCTGGATGCACTGACAGCCTCCGACCGCGCCACGATCGGCAATATGGGCCCTGAATATGGCGCAACTTGCGGCTTCTTCCCGGTCGATGCAGAAACGTTGCGTTACCTGAACATGACGGGTCGCGAAGCGGATCGGGTTGCACTGGTTGAAGAATATTGCAAAGCGCAAGGCATGTTTCGCGTCACGGGCGAAGAGCCGGTCTTCACTGATACGCTCGAACTGGCGTTGGAAGACGTCGTTCCATCCATGGCCGGGCCGAAGCGCCCCGAAGGCCGTATCCCGCTTGAGAAAATCGGCGATGGTTACCGCGACGCGTTTGTTTCCGAATATAAGAAAAACCCCAGCGAGCTGGAAAAGCGTTACGAAGTTGAAGGCGAAGACTTCGACCTCGGCAATGGTGACGTTGTGATTGCCGCAATTACATCATGCACCAATACATCCAACCCGTCAGTTCTGATCGGCGCGGGCCTTTTGGCCCGCAACGCCAACAAGCTTGGCCTGAAACAAAAACCTTGGGTGAAGACGTCCCTTGCACCAGGATCCCAAGTGGTCGCGGAGTATCTAGACAATTCCGGCCTACAAAAAGAGCTCGACCAGATTGGATTCAACCTGGTTGGTTTTGGCTGTACAACCTGTATCGGCAACTCTGGCCCACTGCCCGGACCTATCTCCAAAACCATCAACGACAAAGGCCTGATCGCCGCCGGTGTGCTCTCCGGCAACCGGAACTTTGAAGGGCGCATTTCACCCGACGTCCAAGCCAACTATTTGGCATCACCGCCGCTTGTCGTTGCTTACGCGTTAGCGGGTACTGTCAAGATTGACCTGACATCTGAGCCGATTGGCCAGGATAGAGACGGCAATGATGTGATGCTCAAAGACATCTGGCCATCAAACCACGAAATCCAGCAATTCATCGAAGAGCACGTCACACGCGAACTTTACGAGCAAAAGTATGCCGATGTCTTCAAAGGCGACGAGAGCTGGCAAGAGGTGAAGGTACCAGACGGCGACACATACGCGTGGGACGACCAATCCACATATGTACAAAACCCACCTTATTTCGCTGGCATGGGTAAGCAGCCTGACGGCGTGTCTGATATCATGGGTGCCCGTGTCATGGGCATATTCGGCGACAAAATAACAACCGACCACATTTCACCGGCCGGTTCGATCAAAGCCGATTCACCGGCAGGTTCCTATCTGATGGACAATGGCGTGGGCATCATGGACTTCAACCAGTACGGTACCCGTCGCGGCAACCATGAAGTGATGATGCGCGGGACGTTCGCCAACATTCGGATCCGCAACCACATGCTCGGCGAAAACGGTCGAGAAGGCGGCTACACAATCCACTATCCTTCCAAGGAAGAGCTCCCGATCTACGATGCGGCCATGCGCTACCGCGAAGAAGGTGTTCCGTTGGTCATCTTCGCCGGTGGTGAATACGGCAACGGCTCTTCACGCGACTGGGCCGCCAAAGGCACAAACCTCCTTGGCGTCAAAGCCGTGATCGCGCAGTCCTTTGAGCGTATCCACCGCTCAAATCTAGTTGGCATGGGCGTCGTGCCATTTGTCTTTGAGGAAGGCACATCGTGGAAATCACTCGACCTTCAAGGCGACGAGACCGTCACCATCGAAGGCCTGGCCGATGTAAAGCCACGCGAGAAAGTCATTGCCAAATTGACTTACGGCGATGGCCGCACAATTGACCTGCCGCTGGTCTGCCGTATCGATACAGCTGACGAAATTGACTACGTCAACAATGGCGGCATTCTGCACTACGTGCTGCGCGACTTGGCGGCTTAACGCGAACCAATAAGCGCCCGCATTTGACGATGCGGGCGCTTTTTGATGTGCAGACATGAGAGAGCCAGTAGACCAACGGCCACTCGGTACTAAAATCCAGCTAGATCCAGCTTTCCGCGCGGTTGCCAACCTAGGCCTTTAAGCCGGGTACAATCCATTTGACCAAGCGAAGATTGATCCCCTATTGGCGGCAGTGGGGAGCGGATAGCGGACCTTTCGCCATAAGCTTGCAGCAAGGCGCGACGATCAAGAACAATATCAGATGTATTGAACACCGGCGCTTTCCCAAACGCATGCAATTTAGAGCTATCCACGCTTAACAGCAAAGCGATAGCGGCTGCCAAATCTTCGCCATGTACCTCCGTTGCTACACGCGGAGAAATGGCCTCACCTCGTTCAAATGCATCAAACAGGTCATTCCATTTGTGTCTCTGCCCCGGTCGCGGCGGGCCATAGATACCGGTTGCACGGACGCTCGCCGCTTCAAAGTTGTCGTTGATGAGAGAGGCCAGCCCGACTTCAACATCATGTTTGACCTGTCCATACAGCGATGTTGGCGCGACCGGCATATCCTCGGTGAGGCGAGCGCCCGGCGGTACACCATCATAAACCGCGCGACTGGACAGAAATACGGCGCGCTTAACGCCTGCGTTTTTAGCGGCCGCAAAAAGCGCTAACGAACCATCGACATTTAGCCGGCGAAATTCATGGGGGTCGTCGCCTTCCCCGCCACGGTACTTCCCGGGCACGTGGTGAAATGCACAGTGCACAAACTGATCAACATCATGGAAAGTACCAGCCCAGTCATTAGTCGGCTCAAGGTTTCCTGACACCCGACCAACTGGCTTCGAAAAAAAATCGACTGGCGGCGCCCGCCTCCCCATGCAGACAACATGACGCCCGCTGCGCAATAAATACTCGACGATAAACTGTCCGACCAAGCCAGTCGCACCTGAAACGAGAACCGTGGTCATGCGTTAGGATTTTGGAGTTCGTCGATAACCGGTACATGCTCACCCGTGCGATAGGCCCACCAAAGGTCGATCAGCGGTCGGAGCTTGTCCACCTTCGGGTGATCGTCTTGCCAAGGCTTCTCATATTGGTAATGCACCAGATGAACTGACTGCCAATCCCACATGTTTGGCATATTGAACCACACATACTGAAGCATGTTGAACGTCACCGGCAGGCCATGCCATTGGGGGAAAAACGTCTCCAAAAAAGTCTGGTCCGTACGTCGCCAGAAAACATCGGGTTGATCAAGTGCAACCATCATCTTTTGAAAAGTGGCCGACGATGGCTTTGCGGTAAACACCCCGGAGTTAAGACGGTGAAAATCGGCAACGCTTTCATAGACATTAGGCGCCGCGCAAAACTCCGGATAGTCAAAGAGCCGATCCATGTTCCGCACAACCACCGTATCGGCATCAAGAAACGTCACATTCTCATATCGCGTCATCTCCCACAGACGCAGCTTGGCAAAATTGTCCAGCGGCGTGTGAAAGGCGGGTTTGTTGCCTTTCGTAAAAGGCGCAGCACCGTGTAATCGGTCACGTTGATGACGTTCATTGAACGCCGGCGACGTATCCAGCAATTCCACCAAATTAGGGCTCGCACCCAATCTGATGCACTCGTTAAGCGTATCCCCAGACACACCACCTGTATGCATCACAACAATATCGGCTTTGGTTCCCGTCAATTTAAGTGACCGTACGAGCGCGACCGCCGCGCTCGCATAGTCATTATTGGTGACTAGTGTCACGTAGGCATTTTTGGTCATCAGACGTCAGGAGACAGCTTTCAGCCGCTTGCCTTCAACATCATGTTCAACCTTCGTTGCCAGATCCTTCGTCCAGGCAGAGACCGCCGGGACTCGGCTGCGATCAACGCGGTAAGCGAACTTGCGTGCCACTTCCACGACCTCGTCAAGCAACCCTTGTTCCAACGTGATCGGATTAAGACCGAGCGCACGGAACTTTTCATTTTTCACGATGAGTTCGTTTTCGGCCGCTTCCTTGCGCGGGTTGGGAAGATAGGCGATTTCAGCACCAGTCTTTTCGGCGATCATCTCGGCCAAGTCACGGACACGGTGTGTTTCGGTCATCTGATTGAATATCTCGACCTTCGAACCTCTCTCGGGTGGATTGTTCAGAGCGATTTCAATGCAGCGCACTGAATCCTGTATATGGATGAACGCGCGCGTTTGTCCGCCCGTGCCATGAACGGTCAAAGGGTGGCCGATCGCAGCCTGAATCAGGAAGCGGTTGAGAACTGTGCCATAGTCGCCGTCGTAGTCGAACCGGTTGATCAGTTGCGGGTGAAGCCGCGTCTGTTCGGTATGGGTGCCCCAAACGATGCCTTGGTGAAGGTCAGTGATCCGCATCTGGTCATTCTTGGCATAGAATTGGAACAGCAGCTGATCAAGACACTTGGTCATGTGATAGATCGAGCCGGGATTCGCCGGATAAAGAATGTCCTGAGAAACCGTCTCACCGGACAATGTGTCGATGCCAACCGGTAGATATCCTTCCGGGATTGCCGCGCCGATTGTGGAATAGCCGTAAACGCCCATCGTGCCCAGGTGAACCAGATGCGCATCGAGATCTAACTCGACCAGCGCATTGAGCAGATTGTGGGTTGCGTTGAGGTTATTGTTGACCGTGTAGTTTTTATGCCGGTCAGACTTCATTGAATAAGGCGCAGCGCGCTGTTCTGCAAAATGCACGATCGCATCAGGCCGGTTTTCACTCAGCCAGTTCTTCAAAACATCGTAATCACTGGCCAAATCAATCAGATGGAAATTGATGCGGCGGCCGGTCTCTTCGTGCCAAATCCGCGTGCGTTCCTGGATCGAGTCCATTGGCGTCAGTGACTGGACACCAAGCTCAGTATCAATCCAGCGGCGCGATAAATTGTCGATGATATGGATTTCGTGTCCAAGCGACGACAGGTGAAGTGACGTTGGCCAGCCGACAAAACCATCCCCGCCCATGATTGCGATTTTCATGATGAATCCTTGCAATTTGTTGCGTTCTCGAGAGGAGATTGGGCTATGCGACAAAAGTATGAGAAATGAAATCCTCCGATGGTATTCAATCAATCATGAAGGAATATCCGGGATTGAAATTTCACCGTTTTGTGGTATCGCTCGTACATCGCGATTCATGGGAGAGACCGGATTAACGTCAAAAAGACGACCGGCGCCGAAGGAGCAACCGCCCCGGAAACTCTCAGGCAAAAGGACTATGGATCGGCATTAAAATCTGGAGAGTGGTTACTGGTGCAAATTGGTAGCCCACCGAAGGAGAAAGCCCCATCGCAATGGGATGCGGTGTTGGCGACCGAAAGACGGCGTCAAAAAGGGTGAAGCTCTCAGGTCTTCTGACAGATGGGGCAAGAACGCACGCAAGAATGTGTGCGCCTGTCAGGAGATGAGAAATGAAAACACCAAATATTGCCATCATCGGTGCTGGCATTACCGGCGTGACAACGGCTTGGGCACTCACCCGTCGTGGTTTCGACGTTACTCTTTACGACCGCAACAGTTTTGCGGCGATGGAGACGAGCTTTGCCAATGGCGGTCAGTTGTCGGCCTCCAATGCCGAAGTTTGGAACCATTGGACTTCTGTGATCAAAGGCATCCGCTGGATGATGCAGGAAGACGCGCCACTGAAAATGTCGCTGACACCTTCCTGGCATAAATATTCATGGATGGCTGAGTTTCTGGGGAACATCCCCAATTACGAAAAGAACACGGTCGCAACCACCAAGATGGCTATCGCAGCGCGAAAACATCTGCTTTCGATGGCGCGTGAAGCTGGTGTTGACTTCGATCTGGAGAAACGCGGGATCCTCCATTTTTACGGCAACGAGAAGTCGCTGAAACACGCGCGCAATGTCAACGCGCTTCTTAAACAAGGCGGCTTGGACCGGCGCGAAGTTTCACCGTTGGAAATTCGGAAGATCGAACCGACGCTCACAGGCAACTTCGTTGGTGGTTTTTACACTGAGAGCGACTCAACCGGCGATATCCATAAATTCTCGACCGGCCTGGCGGCTGCTTGCGTTCGTGAAGGCGCCAATTTCATTGATAACGCGCAGGTCGCCAAACTGACACGCACAAGCAGCGGCGGCATCGACGTATTTTTTGCCAAGGATGGCGAGCAGCATCAGATCAACCATGACGCTGTGATTGTCTGCGCCGGTGTGCACAGCCGAGAGTTCGCACGCCAGTTGGGTGATCGTGTCAATATCTATCCGGTCAAGGGTTACTCCATAACGGTCAATCTGAACGACCGGGAAAGCCAAGCGGCGGCGCCGTGGATGTCTCTGCTCGACGACGATGCGAAAATCGTCACAAGCCGCTTGGGCAAAGACCGGTTCCGCATTGCCGGAACAGCAGAATTTGCGGGCTTCAACCGTGATATTCGCGCAGCGCGGATCAATCCCTTGGTCGACTGGTGCCAGAGATATTTTCCAAAGGCTTCAACCGAGCATGTTGTGCCATGGGCAGGTCTTCGGCCGATGATGCCTAACATGATGCCCAAAGTCGGCTCAGGAAGCGCACCGGGCGTCTTCTACAACACCGGACATGGCCATCTTGGTTGGACCCTTTCCGGTGCGACAGCCGATATGATCGCTGCAACAGTGGAAAGTTCATTTGAGCCGTTTGCGAAAAAACCAGCGATAACGCAGTTGCCGTTGGCCGCAGAATAGATCCTTTGAAGGAACTGGGTCACCTTAATGTGAGTTTAAGGTGACCCGCTTGATTGTTATCTCAAATCCATGAACGCACTTTTCAGAAATCCGGCACTGCTGACCGCCGCGATCGCGATGGTCGGCGGTAGTATGGTCGTCCAACCAACGTCGAGCGCTGCGCAAGAAATCCGCGCGGTCGTAGAGTTGTTTACAAGCCAAGGCTGCTCTTCTTGTCCCCCAGCTGACGAGGCGCTGAAGGGATATGCAAAGCGTGATGACGTTTTGGCGCTCGGGTATCATGTGGACTATTGGGATTATCTGGGCTGGAAAGACACGCTGGGCAGCGCGGAAAACACCGCGCGCCAACGTGCTTATGCCAAAGCCATGCGTGCACGGAGCGTTTACACGCCACAGGCGGTGGTTGATGGGAAAACCCATCACGTTGGCAGCCATGTGGATGCAATCGATGCGCAGTTTGGCAATAGCTTTCCAATCCCGGTCAACATTTCAAAAGCTGCGGACCGGCTTTCGGTTGAAATCGGCGAGCCAGCTGGTGATGTTGACGCGAGTAACGTGCGCATCACTCTGGTGTATTTTAAAAAAGCCACGCCAGTTGAGATACAGCGTGGCGAAAATGCCGGCAAAAACCGAACCTATGTCAATGCGGTTATTGGGCGACATATCATGGGAATCTGGAAGGGCGGCGCTGCGAACATGGATATGCCCGTGTCTGAGATGATGAAGTACAATGCCGATAATTGCGCGGTACTGCTTCAGCGCTATGACGAGCAAGGTAATCCTGGCGAAATCGTCGGCGCCGCAATACTCGAAAGCTGAGCTCCAACTGAAAACTACTTGATCCGGGTGTGTGATCCACAAAGGGGCTGGGGGCTGTTGGTATTGCGGACCACACCGTCCCGGACCTTGAAAACACCCCGACGGTAAGTGGGATGATTTCAACAGCGACACGGGTGGGCAATCCCCTTCGTCCCTGCTGAAGATAAGATGTCCTAAAATTGGGGCATGCTTCAGGTCATTTTGCGGCGGTATTGGGAATCTTAGCCCGAGTAGATCAACGTTTTTTGCACCAGAAAACAGTGTGTGAAATAAGGATACCGCAAGCCAATTACCCTCTTGCGCTCACGTGTAATTTGGCCATTGTTCTTGCATAAAGGCCAAGGAGGAAACTGGGATTAGCTGGCAATCGGAAATGAAGCCACCTTCGGATAGCAATATCGTGCCCCTTAACCGCATGAGAAGCGGCGTATCGGCGACAGAAGAAACAAAATTTACACGCCAAGAACTTGATCAAATTCTCCGTGTTTACAGCTTTATGGTGGCCGGCGGCGAATGGCGCGACTACGGAATATCGCATCTGAAAGACCGGGCCGTGTTCTCCATTTTCCGCCGCGCTTCAGAGATGCCGCTTTTTCGCATTGAGAAGTGTCCGAAAAACGCCCGCCGTCAGGGTGCCTACGCGATATTGGCACCGACCGGACAAATCCTTAAGCGTGGCCATGAACTCAATAAACTGCTGAAGTACTTCGATAAGAAAATCAGCCTTGTCCAATCCGTGTGAGGATCACGGATAAAGGGTGCCTGGATAAGCATCTGCATCTGGATCCGTGTTCATTCCTTCACCCAGTTCCTTTTGCATAAAAACGCAGTCCAACCACTTGCCATGCTTGAAACCGGAAGCTTGCAGGATACCGACTTGTCTGAATCCCAACTTTTTATGCATCGCGATTGAAGAAATGTTGTCCGAACCGCCGATGACTGCAACCATTTGCCGAAAACCGAGCGCCTCACAACGCTTGGCGATCTCAGCCGTCAATGCGCTGCCGACACCAAGCCCGTGCGCGGCACTATCCACGTAAACTGAGTTCTCAACTGTCCACCGATAGGCGGGTCGGGAACGATATTCGCTGGCATAGGCATAGCCAAGTAGTGAGCGGTCTGGGCATAGGGCCACCACAAATGGGTAGCCACGCTCCATAATGTGACCGATGCGATGCGCCATTTGAACATCATCTGGCGGATCAAGCTCAAAACTGGCTGTGCCGAGTAATACTGCTTCTCGATATAGGGAGGCGATATCGTGGACATAGTCCACACTTACGGGTTCGATAAGAAAGTCCATGGCTACAATGTGTAATCAAAATGCGAAAAATAAAAGGCGGCAAAAATGCCGCCTTTAAACCCATCCCGAAGATGACACGCTTATTCTTGGCTCATAAACCCAAGCATGTTCAAAATGTGAATGAACATGGAAATGAAGGAACCATAGAGCAAGAATGCACCAAAGATCGCTTTGCGGGTAGCTACGCCCTGGGCATCGCTCTCAACATACATCTGCTTGATTTCCTGTGTCTCCCAAGCGGTAATCGCCGAGATCAAAAGGACATAGATAGCTGAGAAGCCGAAGCTAACCCAAGGGCTGATCCCGCCACCGAACAGGCCGAAGATCATTGTAACAACCATTGCAATGATCAAGCCGATCATCGCCATGACCGCAAATTGGCCAATACCAGTCAGGTTACGTTTGGTTGTGTAACCAATCAGGCTCATGGAACCGAAAAGAGCAGCGGTAATCGCGAAGGCTTGCACGACAAGCTGTGGCGCAAGGTTCAAATACGCAACAACCATCGGAGCGATGGCAACACCCCAAAGGGCCGCATAACCCCAATACGCAGCATGTGCCATTGTTTCACTGCGCGCATTTAAGACCATGCGTGGGCCGAACCAGCTCACCGCAATGAGCGCGATGAAAAAGACAATGCTCAAAGAAGAGACGACAGATAGCAGGCCAGGTGCATTGGCCAGCACAAGTGTTATCACAGCAGAAAGGGCAATACCCATCGCCATGTAGTTGTAGACGCGGAGCATGTAAGAGCGAAGGCCCTCATCAATGTCCGCAGCCGTGCGGGTGCCGTAACCCGCTTGCGTTTGATAATTTCTAGTTTCAGCCATTTTGACCTCTGTTTGCATCAGACCCCGTCGGGTGTCCGGTACCGCGTGACGACCACGCAACCGAGGCGCCGCTGGCGGGGCTCCAGCATGCCTGCGCTTAATATGAGTAATCATTTAGTCTCATTCAAGACGATTCCGTCCCGGCATCTGGTCTCCTAGGGCGACAAAAAGACACTATTTTTGAATAATCCGTCCGATTGTTAACAGATCATAAATTTCGAAGGACCGGTGCCGCTTTCTGACCAAGCACACGCCAGGTACCGGCCAGACCAAACCCAACAGTGCACACAAGAGCGACAATGATGGTAATCAAGGCCAGCGTCGGTGAAAATGCCCATGGCAAGGTCATGATCCGGCTAACGACAAACCAGGCAGCAACGCCGCCCGCAGCCAACGCAAATGCTGCGGTCGCCAAACCGAGCAGCGCGTACTCTGTCACGAACGCGCGAATGAGCGTACCACGTGTTGCACCAAGTGTTTTTAGGACAACTGCATCATGAACCCGGCCGCGATTGCCGGCAGCCAACGCACCCGCCAGGACCAAGATCGAAGCGATCAGCGCAACCGCTGCTGCGACACGAATAGCGGTCGCCAACTGACCGACAACACGATTGACGACATCAATGGCATCCTTGACCCGAACACTTGTGACCGACGGGAAAGCGCGGGTCACCGCTGTCAAAACTTCACCCTCTTTTCCACCATCAGCCTCAGGCATTGTCAGCGTGGCCAACCAGGAATGAGGCGCGCCGGCAAATGTATTGGGTGAGAAAACCATCACGAAATTGATAGCCAACGACTCCCACTCAACTTGTCGGAAAGAAGCAATACGGGCCGTGATATCGCGGCCCAACACATTCACCGTCACCGTATCGCCAATCTGCAAACCGATTTCTCCGGCTTCCTCTGCTGAAAAGGATACCAACGGTTCCCCAGCATAATCTTTCGGCCACCATTCTCCGGCAGAAAGCGTCGAGTTCTCCGGGACATTGCGCGCATAGGTGATGCCGCGGTCACCCCGCAGCACCCAGGCTGCCTCCGGCGGCAACTCAATCTGCGAAACATCATCACCGTTCAGTTCAACGATCCGACCCCGCAACATGGGCACACGAACAAGCTTTTCTTCACTGGCCGTCTCCGCATCGATCAACGCTGCAAAGTCTTCAACGACGTTGGACTGGATATCGACGAAGAAGAAATTGGGTGCACGCTGGGTTATGTTGCCGGCGATTTGGCTACGCAAATTACTGTCAATGAGCGCCAGCGATACCAGCAGTGTCAAACCCAAGCCCAACGCGAGAACGACGGATGGTGTCAGAGCACCCGGACGATGGATATTGCCAACCGCAAGGCGAAGAGCGGTGCCGCGTACATTTTTGAAGCGGCGCGCACCATCCATCAGCATACGGCTAACGACCCGCAGGACGAGAAACGCAATTGCGACCCCCGCCAAAAAAATAGTGGCGACGCGTGGGTCGAAAGACAGAAAAATCGCCATTGAGGCCAGTACCGTCCCGGCAATAAGCGCGATCAACAAGTAAGGCCAACGCGGCAAGGTGCCACCAACGGCGCCAAGCTGATTGCGGAACAAGCTGGATGCAGGAACATCACGGGCGCGACCCAATGGCAATATTGAGAAGATGATGATGGTGAGAACGGAAAACACCAACGCCAGCGAAAGAGCGCCGGGATAAAGACCGGTTCCGCTTTGCGGTATCGGCAAAACGCCGGCAAGCGCCGCTTTGGCGGCGAAAGGCGCAAGTGCCGCGAGGACGAGGCCAATGGCAACACCAATGAGACCAATGACCATGATCTGCATGAAATAGATGACACTGACAAAGTCAGCGGGTGCACCAAGGCATTTGAAAGTGGCGATCACATTGCGTTTGGAATCGAGAAACGCGCGCACAGCATTGGCCACGCCTACACCACCCGTTACCAATGCAGTCAGCCCAACCAGTGTTAGAAATTGCGCAAAGCGTTCAATATTGGCCGACAATGCGGGCGCTGCATTGGTCCGCGACCGAACCGACCAACCCGCTTGCGGGTGCGTTTCATTGAGTTGGTCAACGGCAAAACGCAACTGCGCATCACTGGTATTTTCAGGCGCGCGAAGCTTGTAAACACGCTCCACCAACGAGCCAGGCTGAATGAGGCCCGATGCCTGCAAAGCATCGTTGGACATGATGACACGCGGCGCCAATCCGATGCCGTCGGACAGCTGATCAGGTTCAACCAGGATCGTTCCGGCGATGGTATAAGCTGAATTGCCGATCAACACCGCGTCGCCAAGCGAGAGGCCCAAACGCTCCAGCAAAAGCGGTTGAACAACGACTTTCCAATTCTCACTTGCCGATGGTTCGCTGTGAATTTGCTGAACCGCGTCTGCAGGCGACGTTTCGAAACTGCCGTAGAGAGGATAAGCGTCAGGGACTGCCTTTATCTCTACAAGCGCCTGATCGGATTGATCCTCAAGGCGGGCCATGGAGCGTGTATTGGCCATGATCGCAACATCACCAATCGCACGCAGACTGGAAAGTTCCTCATCGGTGGCGTCACGCTGAACCAATTCGAAGCGAAGATCACCGCCCAAGATGGATTGGCCTTCCTGTTGGATGCCTTGTGTGATTGCTTGGCTGACGGCGTTAACGCCGCCAATGGCCGCCGTTCCCAAGGCTATACAGGCAAGGAAGACATAAAAACCTGAAAATCCACCGCGGATTTCGCGAGCAGCAAACCGCCATGCGAGCGCAAGATTGATCATAGTCTCTATTCCGCTGCTTGGCTCAATTGAAGGTCACCTTCCGCATCGGCAAATACCTCGCCGGAACGAACACGCACCTGCCGGTCGCATTGCTCGGCAAGGGATACATCATGGGTCACTAGCACAAAGGTCATACCGCGCTCACGCTGCTTCTTGAAAATTAGATCAGAGATCTGCGCTCCAGTCGTTGTATCGAGATTACCTGTGGGCTCATCCGCAATCAAAATTGCTGGGTTAGGTGCCAAGGCGCGCGCAACGGCAACGCGCTGTTGTTCGCCGCCCGACAGTTGGCCCGGATAGTGAGTAAGGCGATCTGCCAAGCCGACATTTTCCAGCTCTTCACGCGCACGATCAAACGCATTGGCTTCGCCAGCCAACTCAAGCGGCACGGCCACATTTTCGAGCGCCGTCATATTCGCAATCAAATGAAAGGACTGAAAAACAAAGCCTATATTTTTACCACGAAACGTGGCCACGTCGTCTTCCGACTTTTGATCGAGACGAGATCCGGCGACCCAAACTTCTCCGCTGTCCGGACGCTCCAGACCTGCCAATACCATAAGCAATGTCGTTTTACCCGAGCCTGACGGACCCACAATGCCAACGGTCTCGGCCCGGTCAACTTTCAAGTCCACGGATTTAAGTACGTGCACAGGGTTACTAGCGCCGCCGAGTGTCAAATCGACAGATTTTAAGTTGATCGCGGGTTCTGACAAAGCTTTGGCTTCCTATATGCAACGAAAACAGTTGAGTGGAGATGGGTATGAAACGTCCATTGGTCAATCTACGCAGGTTCACGCTTTTTGGTTTGTTGAATCTCATGCTTATCAACCCCCTAATGGCCCAAACCGTAAATGTGGTTGGCTTTGGGGACAGTCTGATGGCCGGATATCAGCTACCGGGAGACGAGGCTTTTCCAAAAAGACTGGAAACCGCGCTCGTCAATTTGGGTTATGATCTGACCATCCAAAACGCAGGCGTGTCGGGCGACACCACGTCTGGTGGCTTGGCGCGATTGAACTGGTCAGTGCCGGATGAGACTGACTTGGTCATCCTAGAGCTCGGCGGTAACGATGCACTGCGTGGCATCACTCCGGATATCACTCAGGCCAATCTGGATCAGATGATCGAGGCTCTGAAGGCTCGGCAGATCGACGTGATATTGGTCGGTATTTTGGCGCCGCCAAACATGGGCGATAGCTACTCTGCGGCCTTCAACCCAATTTTTGAAGAACTCGCCCAAAAACATGAGTTGGTTCTCTATCCATTTTTCCTCGATGGGGTCATTACCGATCCATCGCTCATGCTTGCGGACGGCATTCACCCCAATGATGATGGCACCAAAGTCATGGCGGAACGTTTTCTCCCTTTGATGACGCAGTATTTGGACACGCGATAAGCGGTCAGTGCAGCCATTAATAAAAGCATATGCGTTTTTTGCCTAAATCTGCTGGACAAGGCAGCTTTTCGATGATTCGATTCAGTTCAGCGGTTGAGTGATTTGCCCTCACCGTGAAGGCAAACCGGCCGCTTCTGCAAAGGGGATGTTGCAATGCCCAGGTTGTTCGCCGCTATCGAGATCCCACACCACGCCGCTATGCAGCTTGCCCTCTTAAAGGGCGGATTGCCGGGTGCGCGCTGGATTGACAAAGAAAATTATCACCTAACACTTCGATTTATGGGGGATGTTGAACACCACATCGCCGATGAAATTCTCAATTCACTCAGTGCAATTGAACGCGAGAGCTTCGAATTAGGGTTGGCTGGTCTCGGCGCATTTGGCGGCAAAAAACCGCATTCCATTTTTGCCCAACCCACAGCGTGCCCTAACCTTTTTGAATTACAGGCCGAGATTGCCCGCAAATGCCAACGTATCGGGCTTGCGCCTGATCCACGCAAATTTACTCCTCATGTGACGATTGCACGTTTGCGAAAATCGTCGCCAGAAGCCGTCGCGAATTTTCTCTCACTACGCGGTGGTTTTTATGTGCCACCGTTCAAGATCGAGCGTTTCGTCGTCATGTCATCACGCAATTCGGTCGGCGGTGGCCCGTATATTGTCGAAGAAAGCTACGAATTGGGTAGTACACCTATGCCGGTACCCAACCGCGTACCAAACCCTTCGACCAGCATGAGACAATTTCGCTGGTGATCGAACGAAACAAAAATGAGACTGGCCGGGTACCGGGCAAACCCTAGATTGCTTTGAGCAAGAAAGGGTCATGACCATGTCAAAACCAGTAATAACGGGCGAAGCGCTTGAAACTGCTTTGGCTGAGCACCCCGAATGGGCCATTACGGCTGACGGGAAAGCCATTGAGAAAACGTTTAAGTTTGACGATTTCAAACAGGCATTTTCGTTCATGACATCCGGCGCGCTAAGCGCTGAAGCGCTCGACCATCATCCCGAGTGGTTTAACGTCTACAATCGCGTCCAGGTGAAGCTGACAACGCATGACTCGGGCGGGATCACCGAGCTCGATCTGTCGTTAGCAGCGGCGTTGGATAAGGCAGCATCTTGAATCAAGCCAGCCAAATTGCCAGATTTGCGTCAGGAGTTGCCCATGGATGATGTGAAAATTGGCGAAATCCTGGAGCCGGACGAGGACCAAAAAGGCGCCAATGAAAAGCGGGTTCGCGACGGTTTCTGGCCGAAGTTCAAACGCGCGGCCGGCGCCCTGCCGTTCGCAGATGAGGTGTTGTCGGCCTACTATTGCGCCATGGATCCGGAAACGCCCAGCCGCGTGAGAGGTGTCCTCTTTGCTGCGCTGGCATATTTTATCCTACCGCTCGACTCACTGCCGGATTTTATCGTCGGCTTTGGTTTCACGGACGATATCGCTGTTTTGACCGCAGCGTTTGCAGCAGTGCGGGGTAACATTACCGATGCTCATCGTGCCGCCGCAAAACAGACGCTGAACGAGTGGAAAACCGCAGAAAGCAAGCCTAGTTAGGCAAAGTCGGTATCCACCAAATCATCGGCTTCCAACTTGCGCCGTAGGCGCCCAAAAGCCAGTCGAATACGCGATTTAACCGTACCAAGCGGCAATCCTGTCGTTTCGGCGATTTGGCTATGTGATTGGCCAAAGAAAAACGCCAACCTCACCAGCTCAATCTGCTCCTCGGGCAATTCGAGCATAGCCTCGCGCACCCGCTGATCCCGGCGCTCGGCATCCATCAGCACGTCTGCGGGAGTTTCCTCGGAGGGCTGTAGCATCGGTTCATCGGGATCAAGCAATCCGGACTTGTCGCGGCGCAGGGCATCTATTCGCCGGTTTCGCGCCACCCTGAAAAGCCAGGTTGAAAGAGATGATTTGGCGGGGTCAAACAAATGCGCCTTGTGCCAAAGGACAAATAGCACATCCTGCGCCAAATCCTCAGCTTCAGAATCGCCCAAACCCAAGCGGCGAAGATAGGTTTTCAAACGTGGGGCAAAAAAATCAAACAATTCCGCAAACGCAGTTTGATCCCGATCATTGGCAATGGCCACGGCGAGTGTCGCAAAGTGCTTATGCTGCTCTCTACTCATCGTTTTTGCGCTCAACTAGGTCCGAATTCGGGGAAACACACGTACGCAATCGCAGCGTTGGTTGCAATTGCGATGTACCATCATCCAGTTTCACTATGTAAGTCAAACTGTTGCCTCTTTTGTTCGCTGCAACGACATTGCAAATGGTTGGTGCGGCTCATATTCAAAGGAATCAAAGGCGAAACACAGTCGCGCGACACACATTGTCGCCGCGTTCAAGCAGAAATTTAACATTTGGTAACCATGTCAAAACAATATGTAGGACAGACATGATTTGCGATCACTTCCTCGGAAACGACAACATCGGTGTGCACTAATGGACCCACGTCAATTTGCCATATCAGCTCTTTTGATCTCGTTGGTCGCGGGCTTTTCCACGCAGGCCGTTGCACAGTCGCAAAAACCAATCGGCCAATTTAACGATTGGGGAGCAATCAGCTATGATTCGCCTAACGGCAAGGTCTGCTATGCCCTTTCAATTCCGCAAACAAAGCAGCCATCAAACGTCAATCACGGTGACAACTTTTTTGTGATTACCCAGCGCGGTAGCCAAAACGTCACCTACGAACCTCAATTCATCGCTGGCTACACATTGCAGGAAGGTTCAAAAGTGTCGGTCAATGTTGATGGAACGGACTTCAGCTTCTTCGTCAAAGACAACAGCGCATGGACTGAAAATGCAGCTCAAGACCCCGCCTTGGTCGCAGCAATGAAGGCCGGCAGTCAAATGACCGTTAAAGCGATTTCGCGGCGTGGCACGAACACGACGTACGAATACTCGCTTTCGGGTGTTACAGCTGCCTTGGACGCGATACAAAGCTGCCAGTAACCATTAAGCGATGTCGATAATGGGCAGCGCCTCCGGCGCGGCCCTTTTTGTTTTTGCTTCAGCACACTATAAAAGTCATTTAATAACCGGACCCTGTCTGATGGCTGTCTCGCTTGACCTAACCGATCCAAAAACAAGACCCGTTGGCGTACCCGCGCATGCGAATCCAAGCCTGACCGGCATGACCCGTGCCGGCCTCGGCGAGGCGCTGCGCAACATTGGCGTGGCCGAAAAGCAAATCCGGATGCGCGTCCAACAACTCTGGCATTGGCTCTATATTCGCGGCGTTGATGACTTTGATGTGATGACCAACGTGTCCAAAGAGTTGCGTACGAAACTGGCCAACGCCTATTCCATCGAACAACCGGAAATTGTCGAAGAACAAATCTCGGCGGACGGCACGCGCAAATGGCTCTTGCGCTTCCCATCAAGGGGCGCAGGCGCGCCAGTTGAGGTGGAGACAGTTTATATACCTGAAGAAGGGCGCGGCACCTTGTGTGTCTCGTCACAGGTGGGCTGCACTCTCACCTGCACTTTCTGCCACACCGGCACCCAAAAGCTCGTGCGCAATCTGACCGCCGGTGAAATCGTGGCGCAAGTCGTGCTGGCCCGCAAACGATTGGGCGACTTTCCGGACGCTGACACACCGGTTGGCGCTGTTGTACCAGCAGAAGGACGCAAAGTCTCCAACATCGTGATGATGGGCATGGGTGAGCCATTGTACAACTACGACAATGTACGCGATGCCATGCTGGTGTTTTCAGATGGGGAGGGTTTGAGCCTGTCCAAGCGCCGGATCACGCTCTCCACTTCTGGCGTTGTCCCCAATATCGCCCGTATTGGGGAAGATACTGGTGCCATGCTTGCCATTTCGCTCCATGCAGTGACCGATGAGTTGCGTGACGTTCTCGTCCCGATCAACAAAAAACATCCATTGGATGAACTTTTGGAAGCGTGCCGCAACTATCCCGGTCTTTCCAATGCGCGCCGGATCACCTTCGAATATGTGATGCTCAAAGGCGTCAATGACTCACTGCACGACGCCAAAGAACTTGTCCGCCTGCTCAAGGGGATACCCGCAAAGATCAATCTGATCCCGTTCAACAAATGGCCGGGATCTGACTATGAATGTTCTGACTGGGAGCAAATCGAGAAGTTTGCTGATTTCATCAACGACAATGGCTACGCATCGCCTATTCGCACGCCACGCGGGGAAGATATTCTCGCCGCTTGCGGCCAGCTAAAGTCCGCCTCAGAGCGCATGAAAAAAACCGAGCGGTTGGCCTACGAGGCAATGATGATAGCCGGTCACGGCGACTGACCCAGTGAGAAAACCCTTCCGTCAGATTACGGGGGTTTTACTCGGATATCTTATTGCCGCCGCTGTTGCTGTATTCTTCGCAAGCCACGTATCACTTTTCATATATGGATTGTTCAAATACGGATTTTTCACATTTGACCTCATGCCAGTACGCGTGGATATGGGCCGGCAATTCATCGGTTCCACACTCGCACTTGGCATCCTTGCGTCACCGGGCTTTGCAGCCATGCTGCTGTTCTCTTTAAAATTCAATTTGCGTTCATACGGATACTTCGCTGCGGGCGGCGTAGTTACAGCTGCGTTGGTGTTTTTTATTATTGTTCAACCGTTCATTCTTGGTTCGAACGGCGCGGACCACGGGAACTTTATCAGTTTATCCATATTCAATTCCGGCGCCGCAGGTGGGGTAACCTACGCTTTGTTTCACCGCCGGATCTTCAAGTTGCCCGGGCAGTCAAAATCTTGATTGCAAACGCACCAAAAACACCAGCAAACATCCAATCCAGGGTCCGCGTCACCCGTGGGCGTTTCATCAATGACTGACTGAAAGCATTGGCGGCAAAAATCATGGGCAAGATAGTCGGAATTGCGACCACAAGGAAAAACAAGCCCAAAAAGACCAACTTGCCGGGCGCCTGCGGATCATCAGCGGACACAAACTGCGGCAAGAAGGTCATGAAAAACAGTGCGACCTTTGGGTTTAAAATATTGATGCCGATACCGGTAAGGTAGTGCCCCCACAAAGTACCTTCTTCTTTCTTCTCGCCTTTGATCGTCAGGGAAGATCCATGACGGATTGCCTGATAGGCCAGCCAAACAAGATAAGCGGCACCAACAATTTTGAGTGCTAAGAAAGCTGTTGGCGCAGCCACAAGAAGTGCGGACAAGCCAAGCGCAACCAGCAAAGTATGAACCAAAACACCGGTCACAGCGCCAGCAAAGCAGGCCAGGCCAACAGCTGTTGAGTGCGTGACCGCACGACCAACATAAAGCGCCATGTCGGGGCCAGGCGTTATCGCCAACACAACAGCCGCTAAAGCAAACTGAATAAGCACCGTCGTTGAGGGCACAAACTCCAGCATAAAACCAACTCACCTTGCTGCGGTCTGAGCGACATGTCAGAGAACGATATGCGCGCTCACCGTACTACATTCGATGACAAACATTGATACGCCGCTTACTCGGTCTGGCAACCCGTTTCTTGCATTCTTCTTGATCGCGCTCTGGTTCGCTGTTCTCGCTCTTTTCGCATCCTATGCCCACTGGGACCTTGCGATTTCTAGTTGGTTTTTCGAGGACGACTTGTGCGCGCAGACGGCGAATGATCGCGGCTTTTGTCACGGCTTTACCGCCGCAACCGACCCAGTCTTGCGTACCATTCGAGAAATCCTTCAAGCCCTTCCGCCGTGGACCGGGGTTGGTCTTCTTTTTTGGGCTATCGCCGATTGGCGCACTGGCCTTCGCTGGCAAAACGCCGGCTTCCGCCTCAAGACGGCAATCGTCGCAACTTTGGTCATTTGGCCGCTGCTAATCGTCAATGGTATCCTGAAAACCTTTTGGGGTCGTCCGAGACCGTGGCAGTCTGAACCTTTCGGCGGCCAAGCCCCTTTTATCGAAGCTGGCAAGATCTCAGACTATTGCGCGTTCAACTGTTCATTTGTGTCGGGCGAGGCCGCATCAGCGGGTTGGTTGGCACTTTTGGTTCTGTTGTTCCCGCCCGCCCATCGGCGACTTGCGGCCTTCATTATGATTCCGATCTCGCTTTTCATGGCAGGCCTACGGGTCGCGTTTGGTGCCCATTATGCATCAGACATAATCCTCGGTTATATCGGCGCGATTGCCGTTTTTGCGCTGATAATGGCATTATTGACACGCTTTGCCGCCAAAGCCTGACTTGCGCCTGCGCGCAAAGCCAATATGTTGCGCCCAACTTTAACCCGCCTTTTCCGGACAATTTCATGACGCTCCCCACAGACATCAAAAAAGTGGTGCTGGCCTACTCCGGCGGCCTCGACACATCGATTATTCTAAAATGGCTCCAAACTGAACTGAACGCGGAAGTGGTCACCTTCACCGCAGACCTTGGCCAAGGTGAGGAGCTGGAACCCGCCCGCCAAAAAGCCGAAATGTTGGGCATTCAGGAAATCTATATCGATGATCTACGCGAAGAATTCATCGCCGATTTCGTGTTCCCGATGTTCCGCGCCAACGCAGTTTACGAAGGCATTTACCTGCTCGGCACGTCCATCGCCCGCCCACTGATCTCCAAACGCCTTGTGGAGATTGCCGAAGAAACAGGCGCAGATGCGATCGCCCACGGCGCAACCGGCAAGGGTAATGATCAGGTACGTTTTGAATTGTCAGCCTACGCGCTGAACCCTGACATTAAAGTTATCGCGCCATGGCGTGACTGGGAATTCAAGTCTCGAACCGATCTGATTGAATTTGCCCAACTGCACCAAATTCCAGTTCCAAAGGATAAGCATGGCGAAGCACCATTTTCGGTAGACGCCAACATGCTGCACTCATCATCTGAAGGCAAAGTATTGGAGGACCCTTGGGAGGAGGCGCCCGAATATGTGCACATGCGCACCGTTTCGCCGATGGAAGCGCCTGATGAACCAACCGAAATTGAAATCGAGTTCAAAAACGGCGATGCCATCGCCTTGAACGGTGAGGCGATGACCCCGGCGACACTTTTTGCTGCGCTGAACGATCTGGGCCGCGACAACGGCATCGGACGGATAGACTTGGTCGAGAACCGCTTTGTTGGGATGAAGTCACGCGGCGTCTATGAAACACCAGGCGGCACCATTCTATTGCAAGCCCACCGCGCTATGGAGTCGATCACGCTGGATCGCGGCGCGATGCATCTCAAAGATGAACTGATGCCGCGCTATGCTGAGCTGATCTACAATGGTTTTTGGTTCTCGCCCGAACGCGAAATGCTGCAGGCCGCCATCGATTTAAGCCAGAAAGACGTTGAGGGTACCGTCCGGCTCAAGCTCTATAAGGGCAACATCATGGTCACCGGGCGCAAGTCTGACAAATCGTTGTACTCGGAGGACCTTGTGACCTTCGAAGATGATCACGGCGCCTATGACCAAAAAGATGCAGCCGGCTTCATCAAACTCAATGCCCTGCGCCTGCGCACATTGGCGGCGCGCCGCAGAAAGGGCTAAGGAACCCGGGTTGGTTTAATCGGGCGGGGCTGGTCCAATGTCAGGTCAAACGGATCAGACAGATGTAAATCTCAAATCGCGCCGGTCGTCGCAGACTTGGCGGTTTGCGATTTACGCGCTGCTCGTCATCCTCGTTAGCGCTATCGTTGGCTCACTTTGGCTGAACCGCGACCGTGAACCCATGTTGCTCACCGTCGCGACAGGGCCGATGGGTTCGGACGCTTTCGTGCTAATGCGCGAAGTTGCGGAAGTGGTCGAACGACATTCACCCACGCTTCGACTTGAGGTGCGGGCAACCCAAGATGCGTCTCAAAACATCGCTCTGTTGAACCAGGGTGAGATCGATACAGCGGTGATCCGCTCCGATACCCCCGTCGTGTCCAATGTGCGCGTTATCGCCGACATGTATCCTGACGTGATGCATCTCATTACGCGCGCAGCAGCAGGCATTCGCACCGTTAACGACATGGCCCGCGCTTCCATTTCCATTCCACCTTTCGGCACGGACGCTTTCCGATCTTTTTGGGTCCTCGGCGATCATTATGATCTGCCCATCGACCGGATGAACTGGGACGCCGAAGCATTTACCAAAGGTGTCGAGCGGCTTTTGGATGGAGACGTCGATGCACTCTTTGCCACACGTTCACTGCGTGACGCGCAGCTCATACGGCTGTTTGAAGACGCGCAACTCAAGCGCTTGCGCTTGCGCTTGGTTCCCATCCGGCAAGCCGCTGCCATAGCCGTCAAACGCCCTTTTTTGGAACCAGCCATCATTCCAGAGGGAACCTATACTGGCGCGACGCCGGTTCCTGACATCGACCTTCCAACACCATCGGTCGACCGCATTCTGGTATCCCGCGAAGACATCTCAGCTGATGCCATCCGCGAATTGACCCGCATCCTGTTTGAGCACCGCCTGGACCTGACTATCCGTTTTTCGCTTGCTTCTGCCATCACGCAACCGGATCAAAGCCGGGGCTTATCGGTGCCACTTCACGATGGGGCTGAGGCTTTTTATCAGCGTGATGAACCGAGCTTCATTCAGGAAAATGCCGAGCCGCTGGCCCTGATGGTCACAGTAGCGACATTGCTCATTTCCAGCCTTTTTGCGCTGCGGTCGCGGCTGAGCGCCGGTCAAAAGAACCGCGCCGACATCTACAACTACCAGATCTTGGACATACAAAAGCGCGCTTTGCTGGAAGACGATATTGAAGAGCTGCACGGGCTGAAAGTGGAGCTGGCCGACGTTCTGCAGACGGTAGTGGTGGCACTCGATACTGACGATGTGTCCGACGAGGGCTTTCACTCATTTTCGATTTTGCTGGAAGCGGTACGCGAAACCATCAATGATCGCATTTCTCAACTGCGTTGAGGTCTTGGACACAAGGCAGTTTGGGCCTACATCGCTCTCAATGACACAACGGAGCATGCGATGACCGCTAACAACAGCATCAACCCTGCAATTCTGTCTTGGGGTGGCCCTCATGGCCTGCCAAATTACTCCGAGATCGCTGATGCAGACTTTGCAGTCGCGCTGCGGCAGGGATTTGCGGACAATTTGGCGGAAATAGAAGCCATTGCGTCCAATAGTGAAGCACCGACCTTCGAAAACACGATCGACGCGTTGGAGCGTGCAGGTGAGACGCTGAGCAGGGCAGCCTCGTTGTTCTTCACCAAAGCGGGAAACCACACCAATGATGATATTCAAGCGCTCGAACGTGAATTTGCGCCGGAATTTGCCCGCCATTCCGGTGAGATAGCCAAGAACCGCGCCCTTTTTGAACGGATAGAAGCACTTTGGGGAAACCGTGACAATTTGGGTTTGAGCGCCGAACAGCAACAGGTGCTGAAGAAAACCCGGCGCGGCTTTGTGCGCATGGGCGCTGCACTCGTGGGCGATGAGCAAGAGCGGCTCATCGCCATCAATGGCCGCCTCGCATCGCTGGGTACTCAGTTTTCACAAAATGTCCTGAAGGATGAGGGTGAATGGATCCTGCCGCTGGACGAGAACGATCTCGATGGCATTCCCACAGATTTGAAATCGGCAATGGCCGGTGTTGCCACTGAACGTGGTTATGAGGGCCAGTACGCCGTCACTGCGTCGCGTTCCATCGTGGTACCGTTCCTGGTCTCATCAAAGCGTCGCGACCTACGCGAAAAAGCGTTTGCCGCCTGGACATCGCGCGGTGACAATGGAGGCGACACCGACAATGGCGCAATTGTTGAGGAAACGCTTCAGTTGCGTGCCGAAAAAGCCAAGCTTTTGGGCTTTTCAACATTCGCCGATCTGAAACTCGATGGCACCATGGCAAAGACGCCCGGCGCGGTGATGGACTTGCTGGAAACCGTTTGGGAAAAAGCACGGGCCCGCGCTCTGGAAGAAGCCGAAGACATTCGCGGCCTGATGAATGCCGACGGCATCAATGAGCCACTGCAAGCATCCGACTGGCGCCACTATGCCGAGCGTATCCGCAAGGAACGCTTTGACTATTCCGACGAAGACACCAAACCCTTTCTGAAGCTTGAAAACATGATCGACGCGGCCTTCTGGGTCGCCAACAAACTGTTTGGTCTTTCCTTCAAACCGGTCGAGGGCGTCGATTGGCTTCACCCCGACGCAAGAACTTGGGAGGTTATCAATCCTGACGGTACCCACCAGGCGCTATTCGTAGCGGACTATTTTGCCCGCGCTTCCAAACGATCGGGCGCCTGGATGAGTGCTATCCGCACCCAATCCAAGCTCAAGGGCGAGACACCGATCATCACCAATACGATGAACTTCGCCAAACCAGCCGATGGCGAACCTGCGCTGATCTCATTTGAAGACGCACGCACCTTGTTTCATGAGTTCGGCCACGCGCTGCACGGCATGCTCTCCGATGTGACCTATCCGAGTGTTTCGGGCACAGCGGTAAGCCGCGATTTTGTTGAACTACCATCACAGCTCTACGAGCATTGGTTGACGGTACCGGAGGTGCTGGCGCAATTTGCGGTCCACTTTGAAACCGGTGAGCCAATGCCGAAAGCGCTTTTGGATAAAGTTCTGGCCGCGCAAACCTTCAATGCGGGCTTTGACACAGTGGAATACACCTCTTCCGCATTGGTCGACATGGCCTATCATCAACAGGCTCAATCACCGTCAGAGCCCCTGAAGTTTGAAGAAAAGACGCTGGAAGAATTAGCCATGCCGGATGCGATGGTTATGCGGCATCGTTCGCCGCACTTCCTGCATATTTTCGCTGGCGACGGCTACGCGGCAGGTTACTACTCCTACATGTGGTCCGAAGTACTCGATGCTGATGCGTTCGAAGCGTTCAAGGAAACCGGCGATCCCTTCAACAGCGAGTTGGCGCAGAAATTGCGAGCCAACATTCTCTCAACGGGCGGCACGATGGAGCCGGAAGACGCCTATCTGGGCTTTAGAGGCAAACTACCCACACCTGATGCGATGCTAGAAGGCCGCGGGCTGATCTAAGGACAGGATATTCAATCATGCGACAAGTTCAGTTGGGTCAGTCCGGCCCAAAAGTGGGTGCGGTAGGTTTGGGCGCAATGAGTTTCGGCGGCATTTATGGCGCAACGAACGAATCCGAAAGCCATGCAACGCTCGCCAAAGCCCTCGACATTGGCGTCAACCATATCGACACGGCGAACATCTACGGCATGGGCGTATCGGAGACGGTGATTGGTTCATTTCTCAAAAACAATCCTGGCACTAGAGAGCAGTTTGTTATCGCCACCAAGGCCAGCATCATCACGGCACCCGAGCGCGATTTCAGAAACGATGAGCCCTATTTGCGCGCTGAATTGGAAGCATCGCTCAAACGGCTTGGCACGGACCATGTGGAATTGTTTTACATCCACCGACGCGATCCCCGCGTGCCAGTTGAAGAGATGATGGGCACGCTGGTTCGTTTGATCGAAGAGGGCAAGATCGGCGCGATTGGCCTGTCGGAAATACAACCAGCGACATTGGAACGCGCGGCCAACGTCCACCCGGTCGCAGCGGTGCAATCGGAGTATTCGCTCCAAACACGCCTACCGGAATTGGGCATGCTGCAAATGTGTAAAAAGCTCGGCACGACCTTCGTGTCGTTTTCGCCCGTTGGGCGTGGCCTTTTGACCGATACCGATCCCGATCGCAGCCAATTCCCGGACGTGGATTTTCGAAAAGCCAATCCGCGTTTTAATGAACCCAACCTTTCAAGAAATATGGAAAAGGTCGAAGCACTGCGCGCCTTTGCCCGGCAGAAAGGTGTAGCGACATCTACGCTTGCCATCGCTTGGACATTTGCAATGGTGCCAAATTCGGTCTCAATCCCCGGCACACGCTCGGCAACTCATTTGGCGGAAGATGCCGCTGCTGCGGATTTGCCTTTGTCGCAAGAAGATTTGGCAAAAATCGAGGAATTGCTCCCCGTTGGTTGGTGCCATGGGGCGCGATACAGCCACGCCCAAGCGTTTGGGGTGGAAGATTATTGTTAGCAGGGGCATTTCGTTTGCCGCAATTTTGGGTTATGTGCGCCGCAATACAAACCGCAGCGTGCCAAAAACCTTACTTTTTGGACGTTTGAACTCCCGGATCACAAAATGGCACTCCGTAACATCGCGATTATCGCGCACGTCGACCATGGTAAAACGACCCTTGTCGACGAACTTCTCAAACAATCCGGTGTTTACCGCGATAATCAGCAGGTCACCGAGCGCGCGCTCGACTCCGGCGATATCGAAAAAGAGCGCGGAATCACCATTCTGGCCAAAGCAACCTCGGTTGAGTGGGAAGGAACCCGTATCAACATCGTTGACACACCCGGCCACGCCGACTTTGGCGGTGAGGTTGAGCGCATCCTCAATATGGTCGATGGCGCCGTGCTTCTGGTCGACGCCGCCGAAGGGCCGATGCCACAGACCAAATTCGTGGTTGGCAAGGCCCTCAAGGTCGGCCTCCGCCCGATTGTCGCGGTAAACAAGATCGACCGACCTGACGCGCGCGCCGATGAAGTGGTCAATGAAGTGTTTGATCTGTTCGCCGCGCTGGATGCGACCGATGAGCAGCTGGACTTCCCTATCCTTTACGGTTCAGGCCGCGATGGATGGATGGATGCCAATCCGGAAAAGCCGGCAGAGGCATCACTCAAACCGTTGTTTGACTTGGTTTTGAAACATGTGCCGGAGCCTACTGTTGCCGAAGGGCCGTTCCGTATGATCGGAACCATCTTGGAAGCCAACCCGTTTTTGGGCCGGATTATCACCGGGCGCATCCAATCGGGCTCCGTGAAACCCAATCAGACGATCAAGGTGCTCAACCAGGATGGTCAATTGTTGGAAAGCGGCCGCGTTTCCAAAATTTTGGCTTTCCGCGGCTTGGAACGCCAACCAATTGACGAAGGTATTGCTGGTGACATCGTCGCTATTGCGGGCCTTCAAAAGGGAACCGTTGCCGACACCTTCTGCGATCCGGCAGTAACAGAGCCGCTACAAGCCCAACCGATTGACCCGCCGACGGTCACGATGAGCTTTATCGTCAATGACTCTCCGTTGGCCGGCACCGAAGGTGACAAGGTGACAAGCCGCGTCATTCGTGATCGGCTGTTGAAGGAAGCCGAGGGTAATGTTGCCCTGAAAATCGAAGATTCGGCCGAAAAAGACTCATTCTACGTTTCCGGCCGAGGCGAGCTCCAATTGGCTGTCCTTATCGAGACGATGCGTCGCGAGGGCTTTGAGTTATCGATCTCACGTCCCCGCGTGGTGATGAGAAAGGGCGACAATGGTCAGCTTTTGGAGCCTATTGAAGAGGTCGTGATCGATGTCGATGACGAACATTCCGGAACCGTTGTCCAGAAAATGCAGGAACGCAAAGGCGATATGCTCGAACTACGCCCGTCGGGCGGCAACCGCGTCCGCTTGGTTTTCCATGCGCCAACCCGCGGTCTGATCGGCTACCAGTCGGAATTGATGACCGACACCAAAGGTACGGCGATCATGAACCGCCTGTTTCACGATTACGCGCCATATCGCGGCGAGATTAAAGGGCGGATCAACGGCGTTTTGATCTCTATGGATCAGGGAGATGCAGTGGCTTACGCGCTCTTCAACCTCGAAGACCGCGGTCCGATGGTCATCGATCCGGGTGCAAAAGTGTATCAGGGAATGATCATCGGCATTCACACACGCGACAATGATCTGGAAGTCAACGTGCTTAAGGGCAAGAAGCTAACCAACGTTCGCGCCGCCGGTAAGGACGATGCCGTGAAACTGACCCCACCCATCAAAATGACGTTGGAGCGGGCACTTTCATGGATTCAGGACGATGAACTGGTGGAAGTCACGCCAAAATCGATCCGGTTGCGCAAGCTTTACCTTGATCCACACGAACGTAAGCGCTTTGAAAAAAGCCGGAACGCCATGGCATCTTGATCAACAGCGAACGTGTCGAAACTGTGAAAAAGAACAAGGTATACCTTAACAAGGTTGCCGGTTCGGCCAAGCTGCCCCATTGTATAGTCGATGACGCTATTAACCATCGACATACGCCCAGCGACCGTTGAAGACGGTGACGCCATTGCACATGTGCATGCAACGGCATGGCAGAACGCCTATGCCGGTATTCTTCCGCACAGTTCATTGCTGTCGATGATTAACCGCCGCAATGCCGATTGGTGGGTACGCGCGGTTAAGCGCGGCACATGTGTCATGGCCGCTGAGATGGCGGGAGAAATTGTCGGATATGTGACCTACGGGCTCAATCGTGCGCGCTCACTGCCGCAAGATGGTGAAATCTACGAATTGTACTTGCTGCCGGAATACCAAGGTGTCGGCCTTGGAAAGCGGATGTTCGAAACAGCGCGCCGCGAACTTCACCGGCATGGCTGCCAAGGCATGGTTGTCTGGACATTGGAAGAAAACGTCAACGCCAACAGCTTTTATACCATCATGGGTGGTGAGGATGTGGCCGAGGGCTATGAGATCTTCGCCGGCAAATCGATCAAGAAGATCGCCTATGTTTGGCGTTAGTCTGAACTCCTAAGGCCCAAAACTCCGCGACGGAAAACCAGCAAATCGGCCTTCAACCCCGATGTAAGCTGGTGTGTCAATCGTACAGCGAAATGTCGAAATGAGGCTATCCGCAGCCTGGCGCGCCAAGATATTGGCGTCCGGATTTGCGCGTGCGTCAACATAGGCAACAATACATCCCTCACCGTTGCCGGGCTGGGCGATTTTTGAAACGACAAGCACCTGACCACGTGTCTTTTCAGAAGGTGACCCGGTTTCTGGATCGAGATGATCTATGAACCAACGTAAAATGGTGGCACGCGGCTCACCATCATGCACCCGCCACTCGATGGTGTCATTAACCGCGTTGAAGGACTGGAAGCTCTCCCAAGCCCCCTCGCCATACCAGTCGCCAACATATCCGTAAAAGATCGACGTCCGAAGGTCATATTCTGAAAAGAGGATGCCATACCCTTTATAGCCTTCGCAGGCAAAGGACGCGCCAATTTCATCAGCATCAAAGACAGTGCAATTATCGCCAACGTCCAATTTAGTATAATGGCTGGTAATGGATTGCGAATGTGCTTGCACCGCTAAGGACGCAAAGATGACCGCCAGAAAAAACCTGAAGACGCGCATGGTCATAATCCTTTTGAGCTCGTATGAAACGCAAGATGCAACTGACCGATGACCAACCGCACTGACCTAAGGTCTTGTTGCATAACCGAGCTGAACAAGCCTAGACAAAAATAAGATTCTCAGGAGCAAAAGAGACATGCGCATCGATGCGATTTCCATCGGCGATAAACCGCCAGCAGACGTCAATGTGATCATCGAGGTGCCCATGGGCGGCCATCCCATCAAGTATGAAATGGATAAGGACGCCGGCACGCTTATCGTCGACCGGTTCCTGTACACACCCATGTCATACCCGGGCAATTATGGGTTTGTGCCACACACGCTCTCCGACGACGGTGATCCGATTGACGTGCTGATCGCCAACACGAGGCCACTCGTACCCGGTTGCGTTATCAATGCACGGCCGATTGGCGTTATGCTGATGGAAGACAATTCCGGTCAGGATGAAAAAATTATCGCTGTACCCTCCCATCACCTGACGAAGCGCTATGACAAGGTACACAATTATTCCGATCTACCGGAAATCACGCTCCAGCAGATCGAGCACTTCTTCGAGCACTATAAGGATCTCGAACCGGGTAAATGGGTCAAAACTGGTGGTTGGCAGGGTGTTGAAGTCGCCCAAAAACTCATCGTGGAAGCAATCGAACGCGCTCAACAGAAAGCCTAAATCAGCGCTTCCAATTGCGCCCGCAAATCAGCACTGTCGGGCGCAACAATCGTCTTGAAACGACTCGTCTCTCCCTGTGCGAGGCGCAAAGCTGACTTCGAAATCCCGAAATGTTTGGCGATCAGCTTCACCACTGCTGTATTCGCAGTACCATTTTCCGGTGTCGCCCTAACACGCACAGCCAGTCTCAGCGTATCATCAGCTTGCCGCTCGACTGCACCAACCCTGTCATCAGCCGCATTAGGCGTGACCTTGATGAAGATTTGAACCGTGTCAGGCTCGTTATGCCCGATGCGGAATGTCATCAAACAATGGCAGGCGCCAATACGTTGACGATGAAGCGTTGTAGAAAGAAAATGCCGATGAAGAGGACGATCGGTGAAATATCGATCCCGCCAAGATCGGGCATGTAACGCCGTATCGGTCGGAGCAACGGTTCGGTAGCCTTGTGCAGAAACTCAGCCACCATGCCTACGAAGCGGTTGGAAGTGTTGATCACCTGGAAGGCATATAGCCACGATACGACAATCGCCGCGATGAGAATCCAGGAGTAAATGTTCAACGCAAAAAGCAGCGTTTGAATAATAGTCAGGCCCACGAGACAGTTCCTTCAACGGAATGATTTCTGACATCCACTTAGGCATCGATGTCGCCACCGGCAAGCAACAATCTTTCTTTGCTTCCTCAACAATTTGGGCGTAACGCTCTCGTATGTCCTCGCGCGATGATCCAACAGCATACTCCGATCGCTTCCTTGCCTTTCGTTACCCGGCCTACGTCAAATACTGGGTCTCAAGGTTTCTAGCGACCTTGGCCGCACAAATGATCGCCGTCGCGGTGGGTTGGCAGATATATGATTTAACCCGCAACCCGCTCGACCTTGGCATCATTGGCCTGGTCCAATTTGTTCCACTTCTCTTGTTGGTCTTTATTACCGGAACTGTCGCTGACCGTTTTGGTCGACGAAACGTGATGAGTTGGGCGATAGCGGCCGAATTGGCCTGCGCGCTCGGAATTCTATACTTTTCATGGCGTGGGCTGACTTCCCCATTGCCAGTGTTTGTTGCACTCGCCGGATTTGGGGCAGCACGCGCGTTCTTCGGGCCCGCGTCTCAATCACTGGTGGTCAACCTTGTGCCGCGAGAGGTATTTCCGAACGCGGTTGCCTGGAACTCGTCAGCCTGGCAAGTGGCCTCTATCGGCGGCCCTGTGCTCGGTGGCCTGCTCTACGGTCTCGGCGCTAACGTGGCTTATCTGATCGCCGCCGTTCTTCTAGGTATTGGACTGGTTTTAATACGCATGATCCCGAAGCCTGAAGAACAGGGGAAGACAGAGCAGGTTACGCTGTCATCGCTTTTTGAAGGCATACGTTACGTTCGCAAACAAAAGGTCGTATTGGGCGCAATCTCGCTGGACCTTTTTGCGGTTCTCTTAGGTGGAGCGGTGGCACTACTACCCGTATTTGCCCGCGATATCCTGGAAACCGGCCCTTGGGGTTTGGGTATGCTACGCGCCGCGCCCGGTATTGGCGCAGTGGTGATGGCGCTGATGCTCACCGCATCTCCCATCCGAGATCATGCGGGTCGCATTTTGCTGATTTTCGTAGCGCTATTTGGTGTTTTCACCATGGTGTTCGGCTTCTCAACACTGACTTGGCTTTCGGTCATCGCCCTGCTGTTGGTGGGTGCCACAGATGCAGTCAGTGTCTACATCCGCGAGACCGTGATCCAGCTTTGGACACCGGATGAAGTTCGCGGCCGCGTCAACGCCATCAACATGGTTTTCATCGGTGCATCAAATGAGTTGGGCGAGTTCCGGGCGGGTTTCGTTGCCGCTTGGATAGGCGCGGTACCAGCCGTGATTTTGGGCGGAGCTGGGGCTGTTGCGGTCGCGGGCACTTGGGCATGGCTATTTCCGCAACTACGCGATGTGCGCTATCTGGATAGGGCAGAATAGAGCGGTTTAGTTGCGCCCACGCTCAAAAACGATACTCAAAAATTCGTCTAACCAAGCACGAACCGGGGTGTCGTAAAGCAGGCGGCCCTGCAAATGCTCCTTGCCCTGCTGCGCACCTGGTAGCACAAACCGGTGCGCACCAAGAACTGCCCATCGTTGCATCATCACCTGGGTCAGCTCCGCATGAAATTGTACACCCCAGGCATTCTCACCATAACGAAATGCTTGGTTTGGATATGCCTCGGACCTCGCCAGATGCACGGCATCGGCGGGTAACGAGAATCCCTCTTTATGAAAATGATAAATCATCGAAGGCCATGACATGAGTTGTTCACCGGCCTCTGTGGCCTCAAGGGGATACCAGCCGATCTCCACAACATCATCATCACGGCCTTTCACCGTACCCCCAAGATGATTGACCAACATTTGCGCACCCAAGCAAATGCCCAGAAACGGTTTGTCCTCTTTAAGCGGCACGGCCATCCAGTCGGTCTCATGCTTGACGTGCTCGGCATCATCATTGGCACTCATGGGCCCGCCAAAAACCACCGCGCCAGCATGCTCGTCCAATGTCTCTGGCAACCGGTCGCCCAGCGGCGGGCGCCTAATATCCAGCGGAAAGCCACGCGCCTGCAAAATTTGCCCGACCCGGCCGGGCGACGAGTTGGCCTGATGCAAAACAATCAAAATGGGCGAGGGCTTTTCCATGATCTGTTCAAAAATTTAAGGCGTTAGAACAAGCTATTGTTACGGTGCGTAGGGCTCACCACTACCATGGATACCCAATCGTTCTTGAACGCGCTGGCGCATCAAGACACGGTCTCGGCCGGAAACGCCCAAAAGCTCAGAAATGCGCCAAACAACATTTTCTTCCAGCTCGTGCTTATATCCGTCTGCATAGACGAGTTCCCACAAAATTTCGATGAAACCGACGCGTTTTTCTTCGTCCAATCGATCCATAAGAACCGACGTAAACCGATAAAAATCAACCGCCTGACTGTCAGCGACTTTAGCGGCGGCAACCAAACTTTCGAGCTCTTGCTCTGACAGGCCATATTCTTCGGTCAGAACTTCTTTAAATCGCTGTTTTTCAATGTCACGCAGAACACCATCGGCTTGGATGACGTGATACATCAGCGCGGCAGCAGCTGTTCGGCCGGGGTGCGCATCGGTATCTGTTTCCGAGGCGCCACCATCCAGACTACTGGTCAAGCCGGCAATGAATTGCTGGAATTTTTCAAGCATGGGCACAGTCCTTTGTGCCCCCATATATGATTTTTGCGTGTTTAGAAAAGGCGGAACCGCCGTAGCTCTTCTTTAGGCGCATCGTCAGGGTCAACACCAGGATCGTCGGGAATAGGCGGGACGATATTTTCCTCTTCCGCAACCTCCTGTTCGGATACAGGCGCAACTGGAGACGGTGGCGCTGCCGCGGGCTCCTGTTCGGACTCTTTGGGCTGAATAGCCGGTTCTTGCACGTCAGCATCCGAACTCTCAGCTTCGGAGACTATTTCTGCCTCCTCGACTGCCTCCTCAACGGCTTCCGGGGTTTTTTCCTCAACGACCACCGCTTCAACAACAGATCCGGTTTCACCCTGCATAACATCGCCATCGTCTGACGCAGCAACTGGCTCTTGCGTAGGTTCGTCTTGCGCAGGCACATTTTGCGCGGGTTCATCTGCCGGCATCGCTGCTTCAGCGGCTTCCAAATCCGGCTGGACGGCTTCAGCCACATCGTCAGCCGATTGTTCGGTTTGAGCTGCTTGTGGCTCAATCATCGAAACTGGCGGCACTCCGCGTTGCATCGGATCCATGTCGTTTTCGATGAGGTTCTCACCGATACGCTCAACAGGAACCTTCCACTCAAACGCGTCGATCCGCCCGCTAACGGGCGAGAAAGGCGCCCACTTTTCGGCCACATAGCCGTCCGCTGTCCAGGCTGGATCACGCGGTGCGCGCAATGCGCGCGACAGCCACTCACGAATTTTGCCCTGATCGCCAGTTTCTGTCTCTTCAATATCCGCCATCAAAAGGTAGGCGCTTTCCCGCGGCTCATTGCGCAGGACGGCAGCGACAGCCTTGCGTGCATCTTCAAATTCACCTGCTTCAATCGCCATCTGCGCCACAATCAGGCTAGATTCGGTATTGTTCGGTTTCAACTGTTCAAGTTTACGCGCCTTTTTAAGCCGATCGGCTGCACTGTCACCGGAACGCACATTGACATATGCAAGCGCAACATCGGGATGCGGTGCCTTGCGCCAGGTTGTTTCCAAAATCTTTGCAGCCCGGCGTAATTCATTGAGCCGCAAGCAGGCGTCAGACGCTGCAACGACCGCTGGCGCAAAGTCAGGCGCAAGACGATGCGCTTCCAAACCTGCTTGCTTGGCTCGTGTTGGATCTGGCTCAACATTTTCCATAGCAATCGCTGTTAGAAGAACCGCGCGCTTCCGTTTAGCCATATCCTTGTCGATATGTTTGGCGGCGGTTTGTTTCTCAACCAGACGCAGTGCACCTTCCCAGTCGCCAACACTTGTTTTTAGGTCGAGGGCCGCCTTACTGGCCCAGCCCAATTGCGGGGCGAGTTCAGCGGCTTTTTCGGCATAGTGTTTTTGTGCACGGCGATCTCCAAGACGCTGCGCCTCCATATATAAGCCACGCAAGCCCAAATCGCGCAGCTCCGGATCCTCAAGCATTTTTTCAAACTTGATGCGCGCCTTGTCATGATCGCCTTCCAACATGACGGCTTGTGCTTCCAGCAGTTGGATCAGCGGTTCAGAGGTTTTGATCAAAAGACCATCGGCCCTTTTGAGCATTTGGCGCGCTGTCGCCGGATCACCGGCACCGGCTGCGATGATACCGGTGGAAAGCGCCTGATACCCACGATCGCGCCGTCGCAATCGGAAAAATCGGCTGACCCGCTGCGGCGAGGTCAAAACCACACGTATTAGCCACCAGGTCACCATCACTGTGACGATGGTCGCGACCAAGGCAACCGCGGCAAACATCAACGTGAAACTGATTTCTTGGCCGGCAACAGTAATGACAACATCACCTGGCATGTCCGCCAAAACGGCGAAACCGGAGGCAAGCGCCAGGACAAGAACAATAAAGAGGAGAAGCTTGATCATTTACTCAATCTCCTCACTGCGCGTTCGGTGCGGCGCCGGACATGGCTTGCGTCAACATGCCTGAAAGGAGACCATCAACAGTTTGGCGCGCGCGAACTTGATCAACATACGCCTGTGAAGCAAGCTTGGCCGTGTCAGGCAGTGCTTCCCATTCTGTTAGCGCGGCGCTCAAATCGCCCTCTGCCAACCGGGCGCCAATCCGTGTCGTTATGGCCGTCGGTGTGTCGCCTACCTGCTCATCAACGGGGCGGACTGATACCAAGCCCTGCATATTGTTTAAAAGACGCTGACCAATCCCGGCATTTTCATCGACAATTCGCTCAGAGGCGATTATCGCATTTGCGACCGCAGGATAAGCATCAACCAGTTGGCTCAAAGTGGGTACACCCCCGGAAGCAAAGCTGCGAAGAGTGGCAACTGCATCATTATCTGATGACTGAGCGACAGTCGCAAACGCTTCTAACTCAGCGCCAAATGCACCGCCGCGATCAACAGCATTCTTAAGGCTTGACGCGGCAAACGCCCTGGCAACAGCTGTTGAGTCTGCGCCGCCGACTGCAACCTGTTCAGTAAGCGCGCCCACCTCACCCGAAAGGCGATTAACATCGTCAGCCAAGGCAGCGATCGTCCCGCGCAATTCAGCCTCAATTGCCGAAACGGCGTCAAGTGAAGCACCACCAGTTGGAAGGTCGGCAAGTTCAGCGGCCAGCGTTTCATTTTGAGTTTCGAGCTCAGCAAACCGCGCAGCAAGGTTTCCGACGGCAGCGCTGTCGCCCGCTTCCCCGCTTGCAATAGCGCTATTCAAGCGATCGATTGACGCCATCATTTCATCGACCTGCGTATCAATCGCAGCGATTGCATCCATGTTGGAGGACGCCGATTGCCCTATTTCTTCAACGAGAACGGTTACGGTTTCAGCACCGCTGTTTGCAGTCAAAACATCTTCCGCAGTCGACAACCGCGCGCCAAGTCCCTCGATCTTGGCTTCCATGACAGATGTATCAAAACTATTGGCACCAAGGTTCGGGATAAAGCCAGCCCACTGAAATCCAGCAGCCCCCAACAGCGCAATCACGCCGCCGACAAGTCCACCCAATAGAGGCGATCCCGACCTCGCCTTGGGCGACACACCGGATGGGGCTATTGGTGGTTCTTGCGATCCGCCATCAGCATTTTGTTTGCCCCCGCCTTCAACAGTGCCGGCCTCAGAAGTATCAGGCGTTTCTTTGTTGGCATCGATTTCCGGGTTTTTGGCTGTCATCGCGACAGGTTCCGCCTCTGGCGACCCAGTTTCAGGCGCGGTGTCAGCATCCGCCACCTTTTCAGCGGTCATGTCGATTGTAACGGGTTTTCGTCGGCCGCGGACTCGCGGCGATTTTTTCGGTCCAGTTGTCATAGCAAACCTTTAAGACAAGCGCTCTGGCTTTTGTGCTATCAATGCAGTCGCATCGTGGCAGCTCAAGATGTCTACTGAAAAAAATAGTCAGCAATAAGGGCATGCATAGCATGAGCGTCCTTGTGTTCGCTGACCGCCATATCGCCTGGCCACACGTCTTTTAAAGCATCAACGGCGCGGTCTGAGATTGCAAAAACCAGTTTGTTTTCAAACTTTTGACAGATCTCGTCGATCTGGCAGAGGTCAGCAAGAATTTGCGCCGAAACACTTGAAAAAACGGCAACACCATCCGGGTCCGTTATTCGGAGATCAGCCATAATTTTTTCAGTTATCTGACTGACTTTTTGCGTTTTGTAGGTTTCAATCGACGAGAGCTTCAAACCATGGTCGGCAAGCCCTACATCGATGACATCACGCCTTAAACGCCCGCACAGATATCCAATATGGTCGCTTTTGGGAACATTCGAAAGAACCCAGGCCAAAAGTGTTTCGGCGTCCCCGCCAAGGCTGATGACATCAACCATACCGAGATCATTTGCTTGCTGCGCGGTGGCATCGCCGACAGCGACAACTGGGGTTTGTCTTACCGCGTCAATCAGCGATCCTGGAGCATGTCGCAACGCGTTGGCGCTGGTGACGATGATCAAGTCCGATTTGAGGAATTGATCGGTATTATCTTCGCTGACCGGCACGGCGGCCAACTCGGTCAACGGACGCTTGATAACAGAAAACCCACGTTCGATGAGCACCTTCTCCGTGGCGGTTGCGCCCGGTTCAGGTCGCGTAACCAGAATACACGGGCGCTCCGGGCTATCACTCATGTCCAGCTTTCAAAAAAGCCCGAGCCCGCCTCTTTGCGGACTGTATCTGCCGCTTTCTGGCCAATTTCCACCGCGTGCCCGACCACACCGGAAAGGCGGGTTTCGTGCGACTGGCTGCCATCAGGCGTTAAAATCATACCATGAAACGCGATCGATCCGTCATCGATGATAGCATGTCCTGCAATTGGCGTACGGCAAGACCCATCCAAGGCCCCAAGGAACGCGCGCTCGCAAGTAAGTGCCGTAAAGGTCGCATCGTGATTGAGCGGCTCAACCAACATGTCGGTTCGCTCATCGCCACTCCGACCTTCAATACAAATAGCCCCTTGCCCAGGCGCAGGTGGAAATATTTCCAGGTCGATCAAGTCTGTAATCACATCAGCTTTGCCCAACCGGCGCAGACCTGCATTGGCCAATAGCGTGGCATCGGCGACACCATCTGCCAATTTCTTAAGCCGGGTTTGAACGTTGCCGCGAAACTCCACCACAGTAATATCGGGCCGCGCACGACGCACGAGTGCTTGCCGTCTAAGCGACGATGTGCCGACAACTGCGTTGCGAGGCAATTCTTCCAGTTTTGGTGCCGCAACACCAATAAATGCATCGCGCGGATCTTCGCGCTCCAAAAAGGCCGTAATCGCCAATCCGTCCGGTAAAACCGTGGGCATATCTTTTGAAGAGTGAACGGCAATATCGCAGCGTCCGTCCAGCAACTGCTCCTCCAACTCCATGGTGAAAAGGCCTTTGCCTCCCACTTCGGACAGAGGGCGATCCAAAATGCGGTCGCCGGCTGTTGAAAGAACAACAACTTCGATGTCATCAGCTGGCATGCCGTGCGCAGCAATCAACCGATCACGTACTTCATGCGCCTGTGCCAGTGCCAACGGGCTGCCGCGCGTTGCGATCCGCACGGGACCAAAATCTTTTCCCACGTTTGAAACCTTCCCGATCCGTGATACGCGCTCACTAACCCGTTCAAAACGTCGCCGCAATCCGGCGTTAGGCCCAAGTGAATCAAAACGAGTTTTATTTTGACGTCGATTACCATCCTTGGCATCGAAACAAGTTGCGATGAAACAGCTGCTGCGGTTGTCAAACACGACGATGACGGCAGCCAAATTCTGTCAAATGTGGTCTTCAGCCAAATTGACGAACATGCGGCCTTTGGCGGGGTCGTGCCAGAACTGGCGGCCCGCGCCCACATAACAAAGCTGGACAAAATCGTTGAAGCCGCTATGGCCGACGCTGATATCGGCTTTAGCGAACTCACTGCGGTCGCAGCCACAACAGGGCCGGGTCTTATCGGTTCGTTGATCGTGGGCGCAATGACCGGCCGCGCCATCGCACGCGCTAGTGACAAACCTTTTGTCCCTATCAATCACCTCGAAGGTCACGCCCTCACGGCACGCCTGACTAACAATATCGCGTTTCCATACCTGCTGTTGCTCGTATCTGGCGGTCACACCCAAATTATCTGTGTTCGTGGTGTGGGCGACTACGAAAGATGGGGATCAACAATCGACGATGCATTAGGCGAAGCCTTTGACAAAACCGCCAAGCTTTTGGGTTTACCTTACCCAGGGGGCCCTTCGGTAGAAGAAGCAGCGCAAGACGGGAAAGAGAACCGCTTTCACCTTCCCAGACCCCTGAACGGCGAGGAACGATTGGATTTTTCATTTTCTGGCTTGAAGTCCGCGCTTCGGAAAACAGCAACAGAGTTAGACGTTCTAAACGATCAGGACATCGCCGATCTTTGCGCTTCATTCCAGCACGCTGTGACCGAAACACTGCGTGAGCGCGTCGGCCGAGCGCTACAAAGGTTCTCCAAAGTGGAAAATGTTGAAGAACCGGTGCTGGTCGTCGCGGGCGGCGTAGCGGCGAACCAGGCCATAAGAAAGATGCTCACCGAACTATGCAAATTGGAAGGTTTCACGTTCGTCGCGCCACCTCTTCATCTTTGCACGGACAATGCCGCTATGATCGCTTGGGCAGCGGCAGAGCGCTTGCAGGCTGGTATCGCGACCGATGAAGATCCTGAACCCCGACCACGCTGGCCTTTGGATGAACAAAGCGCGCCGTTGGTGGGTTCGGGAAAGCGCGGGGCAAAAGCATGAGCCGAATAGGCGTTATTGGGGCGGGCGCGTGGGGCACGGCCATTGCACACACGATGGCTGCCAACGGCTATGATACAACGCTTTGGGCACGCAGCGCCAATACAGCAGCGCAGATCAACCGGGACCGCCAAAACCGGCAATATTTGGGTAAAATCAAGCTGCATTCTGACCTGGTGGCGACAAATGAAATGTCCGCCGCTTTGAACGATCATGATTTCATCTTTCTGGCGACGCCTGCACAAACCACCGAAGCGATTGCGAACACGATGATGCACGAAGGCCTTAGTACCGCCGCAAGCATAATTTGCTGCGCCAAGGGTCTTAACCAACACACGCGCAAAAGGGTCAGCGAAACAGTTGCCGATGTTTTGATAAATAATACGATCATGGCCCTGTCAGGCCCCAGCTTTGCCCATGATGTAGCCTCCGGCCTTCCCACAGCAGTGACGCTGGCAGGAGAACAAATGGAGCCAACATTGGCAGCCTGCAGATCATTGTCTTCCCCCACTTTACGGCTCTATGCCAGCGATGATCTACGCGGTGTGGAGTTGGGTGGCGCGTTAAAAAATGTGATGGCGATCGCCGCAGGCATCGTGAAAGGCGCGGGCCTTGGTGAAAGTGCGAAAGCCGCACTCATTGCCAGAGGCTTTGTCGAAATCGAACGGCTAGCCCAAGCTTATGGCGCCCAACCGGACACGCTCAAAGGCCTGTCAGGCTTGGGTGATCTCGTCCTGACATGCGGATCTACGCAAAGTCGAAACTATAGCTTTGGCTTGGTACTGGCAGACAAAAGCATCGCCGACACAAACAAACTTGCCGAAGGTGCCTACACTGCCGAAAGTGCGCGACGTTTGGCGCATGAGCTCAAGGTCGAAGCGCCTGTCATAGCTGCAGTTGCCGATGTGCTGTCCGGACAACAAACGGTCGTACAAGCTGTTGAAAGCCTGACATCACGTCCCGTGAAAGCAGAACTTGATTGACCAGCCGCGCTGCCTGGCTATGTCTCCCAGCAACGGAAGTTGGGTGAACGCAAATGGGCAATTATTGGCTTTTTAAATCAGAACCGTTCAAATGGTCTTGGGAACAGCAAAAGGCCAAGGGCGAAGCTGGCGAAGAGTGGGACGGCATTCGCAATTACCAAGCGCGCAATAATATGCGCGCGATGAAGCTTGGCGACAAAGGGTTTTTCTACCATTCCAACGAGGGGTTAGAGGTTGTCGGCATTGTTGAGGTCTGCGCGGAAATACATTCCGACTCAACCACCGACGATGAGCGTTGGGAATGTGTCGACATCAAAGCCGTCTGCGACATGCCCGATCCAGTCAGCTTAAAAGCAGTTAAAGCAAACCCAGCCTTGGAAAACATGTCACTGGTCACTTCCATGCGCCTGTCGGTTCAGCCCGTCACAAAAGAAGAGTGGCTTGAGGTTTGCGCGATGGGTGGGCTGACAAATCCTCCCCTATAGGTTTCCAAGCGCGTTCGGATTAAACTGCGATATCGGGACTTAGTATTTTGGGGGACGCAATGGAATTCTCAGGTTTTAATCCGTTTGCAATTGGCGCAGCGACTGTTGCTGCGTTTGTTTTCGGCGCAATTTACTACGGAACGCTGTCGAAACCGTGGATGAAGGCCGCGGGCGTCTCGCCGGAAGACGCCAAGATGGGACCATCGATTTTCGCCATTACGTTGGCGTGTCAGATTGTCATGGCTATTATGGTCGCGGGTGTCATTGGCCATTTGGGCGAAAACCAAGTGACCCTTCGCAACGGCGTTATTTCCGGCTTCTTCGTTTGGTTGGGCTTTGTCGCAACAACGCTAACCGTCAACCATCGCTATGGCGGCAAGGGTTGGGATCTGACACTGATCGACGGGGCGCACTGGCTTGGCGTGCTGCTCATCATGGGCGCGATAATCGGATTTATGGGTCTATAGAGCTCACGATTGGCGTAAAACGGTGATCCGGGTATCCGACGTTAAGCGCGCAAGAATGTGCAAAACATCGCACCGAGCCAGCGCGATACAACCCGCTGTCGGAGGAAAGCCCGGCTTTGCCACGTGAAGAAAAATGGCAGAACCACGCCCACGTGAACGGTTGGGCGGCATATTCCAGTCCAACACGATACACACATCATAAAGGCAGTCTTCGCGTTTCATCTCCTCGTGAGACCCCACAAAAGGCAGGCGAATCGGCATGTTGTAAACCGGACTGGCCGGTTCATCGCACCAGCCATCGGCCGCACCGATCGCTTTAATTGGCAGTTGGCTTGATGGTCGTGCTTTTAGACGGTCAGCCCGCCAGTAAGCAGAAACCGGTCGTAAAATACGGTGAGCAGGCGTTGATCCATCACTTTCGCGTTTGAGAACATTGGTGCCATTTTTGCCCAAAACACAGCGAAATTGGATTTCACCGGTGTCGAAAATACCTTCGATCACGGAACCGGGTCTTTTTCTCACAGCGATGTGTTTAAACATGATCGCCCCGAAGGTTGCTTATTTTGGCCGTAAACATCAGTTGACGTTACCAAACTTAAGACGAAACTATGCAAAGAACGATAGTGATTTGCGCCAACACGAATATCAAGGTGACCGATGACCACCAAGACCATACTTCTCGTCGACGACGACGATGATTTGCGAGAAATTCTCAACGAGCAATTATCACTGTACGAAGAGTTTCATGTTTTGCAGGAACAGACTGCGACAAAAGGTATTGAAGCCGCGCGCAGCAACATGATTGACCTTGTGGTTATGGATGTTGGTTTGCCGGACATGGACGGGCGTGAGGCGGTCAAAATTCTGCGTAAAGGCGGGTTCAAAGCTCCTGTCATCATGCTGACCGGTCACGATACTGATTCTGACACAATCCTTGGATTGGAAGCCGGCGCAAACGATTACGTGACAAAACCATTTAAGTTCGCGGTACTTTTAGCGCGTGTGCGTGCACAACTTCGCCAACATGAACAAAGCGAAGACGCTACGTTCAGCGTCGGTCATTATACGTTCAAGCCAGCACATAAGCTGCTTGTAGAAGGTGACGGTACCAAGGTGCGCCTGACCGAAAAAGAAGCCAACATCATCAAGTTTCTTTATCGCGCCGGTGCCCGAGTTGTATCGCGCGACACATTGCTTGAAGAAGTATGGGGCTACAATTCCGGTGTCACGACGCACACGTTGGAAACGCACGTTTACCGACTGCGCCAGAAGATCGAAAAAGACCCCTCAAATGCCTCGATCCTGGTGACCGAGAGCGGCGGATACAAGCTGGTTCCATAAACATCGACCATAGCGGCTTTGCATTAGTGTTCAAAAACGCTAGTGGTCAGCCCCTTGATGCAAATTGCAACCATGTGGGCCAACCGTGTCATTGGATGATGATATCCGCCTCATTGCTGAGGCGCCCCTTTTCGCTGAGCTGAACGCCGATCAGTTAAGACTGCTGGCGTTTGGCGCCGAGCGCATGTCATTCATGGATGGACAGATCATCTTTCGCGAGGGTGACAGGGCTGATTTCGGATGCGTGGTAGCATCAGGCGAAGTCGAAGCGCTCGTTACCACGTCCAATGGCAACAAAGCTCTCAAAACGCTCAAACGCCCTGCGCTCCTCGGCCAGATGGCACTAATCACGCAATCCAACCGGGCTTTTACCGCTGTGGCGCTTACAGAGGTATCAATCTTGCGTGTGAACCGCTCCTTGTTTCACCGGATGCTGAGCGAGTATCCGGAAACCGCTGCCTCAATTCACGCTGAAATGCGGCGAGATTTGAAGCGATTACTCGATGATGTCGGCCGGCTTGAGGGTCGTTTCAACGCAGCTAGCGATCTCTAAAGCTTGAACCGGGCAACAACCGGCACATGATCGGATGGTTTCTCCCAGCCACGCGCAGCAGAGATAATTTCAACCTTGTTCAACTTAGGCTGTATGTTGGACGAACCCCAAATATGATCGAGGCGGCGACCACGGTTCGAAGCCGCCCAGTCTTTTGCACGATAACTCCACCACGAAAAAAGCACTTCCTCAGATCCGAAGTGGTCACGAACCAGGTCCGCCCAACCGGCCGATTGACGAACGCGCTCCAACCCTTCGGTTTCAACCGGCGTGTGGCTGACGACTTTTAAAAGCTGCTTGTGCAACCACACATCTTCGGGAAGCGGCGCGATATTCAAATCACCAAGCAGCAGGGAGAATTGGTTTTCACCGCCCTTTGCAGTCACTTGTTCCATCTCATCGAGGAAACGGAGTTTGTGGTCAAACTTCGGGTTCTTGGCAGTATCTGGTTCGTCACCGCCGGCTGGCACATAAAAATTGTGAACCGATATCTTCTTATCGCCGATCAAAACATCGGCTTTGACATGCCTTGCATCGCCCATTTGGCAAAAATCGCGGCGCTCAATAGCTTCAAGAGGCAAGCGCGAAAGCGTTGCGACCCCGTGATAGGCTTTTTGACCATGAACAGCTAAATGGTGATAACCGAGCTTGGTAAAGGCCGCGGACGGGAACTCCGCATTTTGGCATTTGGTCTCCTGCAGGCAAATCACATCCGGTGCATGGTCCAAGATGAATTTTTCGACCAAACCACGGCGCAAACGCACCGAATTGATGTTCCAGGTTGCGATGGAGAAATCTGTCTGTGTCATACGGCACTCCCTGCGTTCTGGTGAAACAATCGGGGGCCTAAAAAGCAAGCGGCAGCGCTTTATTTGCGCTGCCAATCACATGAAACTTGTTACCTAATTGTCAGCGGTTTTGGCGTTCGCGTTCACGCCGGATGCGCCGATAATCAATAGCAAAGGTATCAGGGCCGAAATTCACACCCTCTTCGACATTGAAAATCATCACCGTGGTATCTTTGCCCTTGGCATCACGAATCGTCCACTGGCGCAAATCATAGGAATTTGGATCAAACATCATGGTGATTTCACTATCGCCGAACAGCTTTTTATCCTGCATGACAATGGTCGTGAGGTCGGCGTTTTCTTCCACTTTTTTGACCCGCTGCTCAGACAAGTCAATGCGATCATCCAATACCAATTGCAGCGGTGTCTGGTTCAAGGGGTAGATGTCCCACGTTTTAAGCTTGGTATTGTTGACAACCACACTGCGTCCATCAGCAACAACGCGAATAGCTGCGGGATCCTCATAGAGAAAAAGCACCTTGCCGGGACGTTCGATAAAGAACCGACCACCGGTTTGTTGCCCGGTCGGGCCAAACTGGATGAATTCGCCCATCATAGTACGAACACTGCTAAAATGATCGGCTATTTCCTGTGGTGCGCCCGAGGCAGCGACCGCCGGTGATAACGGTATGCTGGCGCCCGCCATTATGGCTAAACCACCGGTCAAAATGAAACGGCGAGACAGCGTAATCGGATTTTTCAAAGCCATAGATCTACCATTGTTTTCTAAACTGTGGTCTCGGTATGCCAACACTTTGTCGGGACTTGGGCACCAACATGACAATTGGTTCATCCCATGCCAGCAATCTGTTCCTCTTCAGATGGGACAAGTATGTCGCGTTTTCCAGCGTGATTTGCAGGCCCAATCAGACCCTCTTCTTCCATCCGTTCGATAATAGACGCGGCTCGGTTATAACCAATGCCCAATCGACGCTGAATGTACGACGTTGAAACTTTCCGGTCACGTAGCACGACAGCCACCGCCTGATCATACGGATCATCACTTTCGCCCATACCACCAGCGCCCATGCCGGAGCCACCGTCATCGGCATCTGCTTCATCTTCTTCAGTAACCGCATCGAGATATTGCGGCACGCCCTGGTTCTTGAGGTGACGCACAATGTCTTCCACCTCACCGTCGGACACAAACGGTCCGTGAACACGCTGAATTCGGCCGCCGCCAGCCATATAAAGCATGTCACCCATGCCGAGTAGCTGTTCGGCGCCCTGCTCACCAAGAATGGTGCGACTGTCGATTTTCGATGTAACCTGGAAAGATATACGTGTCGGGAAATTGGCTTTGATCGTACCCGTGATGACATCAACTGACGGACGTTGCGTCGCCATGATGACGTGAATTCCAGCAGCACGTGCCATTTGCGCAAGGCGTTGCACGGTGCCTTCAATTTCCTTGCCCGCCACCATCATGAGATCGGCCATCTCATCGATGATCACAACGATGTAAGGCATTGGCTCCAGTTCGAGCGCTTCAGTCTCGTAGACAGCTTCACCCGTATCGCGGTCAAAACCGGTCTGAACTGTACGGGTAATCTCTTCGCCCTTTGCGATCGCTTCATTGACCCGGGCATTAAACCCATCAATGTTTCGAACGCCCAGTTTTGACATGTTCTTATAGCGCTGCTCCATTTCCCGGACGGTCCATTTGAGCGCAACAACGGCCTTTTTGGGGTCAGTAACAACGGGTGTGAGCAGATGCGGAATACCGTCATAGACTGACAATTCCAGCATTTTCGGATCAATCATGATCAAGCGGCACTGTTCCGGTGTCATGCGATAAAGAAGCGACAGGATCATGGTGTTGATCGCAACTGATTTACCGGACCCGGTAGTACCAGCGACAAGCAAGTGCGGCATCTTCGCCAAGTCTGCAATGACCGCGTCGCCATTGATCGTCTTTCCAAGCGTCAAGCCTAATTTCGCTTTTGCTTTCTCAAACGCCTGACTGGAAATTAGCTCACGCAAATAAACGGTCTCACGGCGCGGGTTGGGCAACTCGATACCTATCGCGTTACGTCCCGGCACAACGGCCACCCGCGCTGCGATTGCGCTCATCGAGCGCGCTATATCCTCTGCCAATCCAATTACCCGCGATGATTTTATACCGGGTGCCGGTTCCAGTTCATACAGTGTAACAACCGGTCCGGGTTGAACTTGGATAATTTCACCTTTTACGCCAAAATCGTCCAACACGCCTTCCAACAGACGCGCGTTTTGTTCCAACGCATCATCGGTGAGGGTCGCATCGCGCTCTACATTTTTTGGTTGATTGAGCAGGTGAACGGAAGGCAGCTCAAACATGCCATCGTCAATGAGATTTGGTTGGGCATCACGATGAACACGTGCGCTCTGTTTGGGTGGTGCCGCTGGTTTTAAAACCCGAGGCTGGGAACCAACAGTCGCAACCGACGGCGTTTCCATGGCGGGCGGGGTCACCACCAATTGATCATCAACCGGGGCCATAGGAGCCTCAAATTCCTCAGTTTGCTGCGGCACTCCCGTTTGCAAATCATCACGAACAAAAATATCGAGATCCGGTTCTACACGGACCCCACCAATATCGTCTGGCACAACGCGTTGCTTGGCGCGCCGTGGCCGCGCAGAATGCCGTCGACCCGGTAAAGTACGCATGATCCCGGCCCGCGCAGCATATAGCCCATGAATGATGGCACCGATGAAAGCCCCATGTGCTTCATCTTCCTGCGTGCTTTTATCAATCCAACCAAAACCACAGGCAATAATCATGGCGTAAATGGTCGGTAAGATTAGGAGCAGGCCAAGGATAAAACCTGTGATCGAACGCGGATAGTCACCGATCAAAAGGCCTGGGATGCCCAATAATAGATCGCCGATAACGCCGCCAAGACCGGAGGGCAATGGCCAAGAAGACGGTGCAGCGATGGTGCCAAAGAACATGGCCGCCAGCAAAACAGCAACAAAGCCAACCGGCACACGGTGGCGCAAATGGGTCCAGCGATGGCCCCGGACCAAAGAAAAACCGGCAAAACCGCCAATCAGCAGCACAGAAAAAGAGGAAAGTCCCAGAAACTGCGTGAAAAGATCGGCGACGACCGCTCCAAAAGAGCCCATCAAGTTCGTCACCGGCGCACTTGTTGCATGAGAAAGGCTGGGATCAGCGACGTTCCAAAAAAGCAAAGAAAGCGCAGCAAAGGCGACGCCAATGAGCAAAAAAATGCCGGCCGCAAACTGAGCTTGCCGATGCAGTAGACCACGCATGCCATCAGGCAAGCCCGCTCCCGCAGTTTGAGTAGAGAACTCGTCATTTGTGTCGATGACATGGCCTGTGTCGATATTCATCCCGGCATCCATCAATTCCAATTGTGGCGCAAAGCTAAGCACTGATGGTTAAGGTGGCATTAACCATGGACGCACCCGGAAGGCGACGAGCAAAAAAAAAGGCCCGGTAAAAACCGGGCCAATTGTGTGTGACAGCATAGACCATCACGACGGGATTTTGGTAGCCAGGCGGCGCGCAATACGCCGCCCGGCAAAAACGAGTTAGCTGAACTCTGGGTAGGCTTCGACGCCTACTTCGGCTTTGTCCATGCCCATCATCTCTTCTTCTTCAGAAGCACGGATACCCAGAACCGCTTTCAGGATGAACCAGACGATGAGTGAGCAAACCACTGTGAAGACACCGTAGGCAACGATACCTGTGATTTGTGCACCCCAGTTGCCTGTGTAGAAGGCAACAGCGAGCGTGCCCCAGATACCTGCAAAAAGGTGAACCGGGATCGCACCGACAACATCGTCAATTTTCAGCTTGTCGAGCAGCGGAACAGTGAAGACAACAATCGCGCCACCAACAGCACCAGTCAGGATAGATGCGCCAACAGATGGTGCGAGCGGCTCAGCTGTGATGGACACGAGGCCCGCCAAAGCACCGTTGAGAACCATTGTGACATCAACTTTCTTATACAGCACCTGCAGAAGAATGATTGTTGCAACAACACCACCAGCAGCGGCCATGTTGGTGTTCACGAAGATACGTGAAACGTCTGAAACGTCACCAATTGTGCCCATGGCGAGCTGTGAAGCGCCGTTAAAGCCGAACCAACCGAGCCACAGGATGAATGTACCCAAAGTAGCGAGCGGGATGTTGGAACCCGGCATTGGTGAGACTGAACCGTCTGCGCCATATTTGCCTGTACGTGAACCCAGAAGGATTGCACCAGCAAGCGCCGCCCAGCCACCAACAGAGTGAACAAGCGTTGAACCAGCAAAGTCAGAGAAGCCCATTTCGGACAACCAACCGCCGCCCCACTGCCATGAACCGGCAATCGGATAAATGAAGCCGGTCAGCACGACAACGAAGATCAGGAATGGCCACAGTTTGATACGCTCAGCCAGTGTGCCTGAAACGATAGATGCAGCTGTTGCCACAAACACCATCTGGAAGAACCAGTCTGACGCTGTGGAGTAGCCCGTATCAAGCGCGTCGCCACCGACAGGGTCAGCAGCATAGCCAAGACCTGGGATGGAGCCGATATAACCACCGTCAACGCCGGTATACATCAGGTTGTAGCCGATCGCCCAGTACATGATACCGGCGATAGAATAGAGCGCCACGTTTTTCAGTGACTGCATGGAAACGTTTTTCGAACGCACCAAACCAGCTTCGAGCATCGCAAAGCCGGCCGCCATCCACATGACGAGGAAGCCACCGATCAAGAAGAGCAGTGTGTTGAAAATATATTGAGTCTCTACAGGCGGCACCACAGGCGCATCCTGAGCAAGAGCAGGGGAGACAGCGAGAGCAGCCAAACCGCCGACCATTGCCATCAATGAAAGTTTCTTGGACATGTGTGTTAAACTCCTAACCATCATGTCAGCGCGTTAAAGCGCTTCGGAATCGGTTTCACCGGTGCGGATGCGTACCGCTTGATCGATGGAATGAACGAAGATCTTGCCGTCGCCGATTTGACCGGTCTTGGCCGCGCCTGAAATGGCGTCGATAACCTTTTCAACCATGTCGTCGTCGACAACCAGCTCAACTTTCAGCTTGGGCAAAAAGCTGATGGCGTATTCGGCGCCACGATAGATTTCGGTGTGACCCTTTTGACGCCCATAGCCCTTGACCTCTGTAACGGTCAGGCCCTGAACGCCCAAACCAGTGAGTGCTTCGCGCACTTCATCCAGCTTGAAGGGCTTGATGATGGCCATGATGATTTTCATGAACTCTATTTCCCCATTGAAATGAAGCCACAACAACTGCGTCGTGGCATGAATTGGAAGGTTTCTTTACCCTCACCGCTGTGGAATACATGAAGCGTGCCAATTAGGTCGGCATCGCGCAAATCATGGCAATTTTGTGATGGAAATGTGGATAGCGCAAACAGAGATGCATAATTTCTAATCAATTGCCTAATTATTATGCGGCAAAAATTAACAGATTAGAAATTAATCAGGCCTTCAAACGAATAAGGCCTTCTTGGGTCGTCGAGGCGATCAACTCACCGTGGCGGGTAAAGAATGTTCCCCGGGTAAAACCTCGGCTGCCAGACGTGCTGGGGCTATCTTGAACATAAAGCAGCCAATCATCGAGTGCATGTCGGTGATGAAACCACATGGCGTGATCCAAACTGGCAACTTGAAGTTTCGGATGAAAGATGGACCGCCCATGGGCAAACAAAGCGGTGTCCAACAAAGTCATGTCCGACAAATAGGCCAGTACCGCTGCCTGCGTTAGCCGGTCATCGGGAACCGGTGCAGTTGGGCGAACCCAGACTAGTTGCTGCGCTTCCAAAGGTTCTTCTGAAAAATAATGTGCCAGCGAAGTTGGGCGCAATTCGATAGGACGTTCGCGACGATAATATTGTCGAACACTATCAGGTAGCTTGTCTCCATAAGCTTCCACAAATTGCGCCTCACTTAGAAGCGTCTCTGGCAAAGGCACGTCATCGGGCATCTTGGCACCAAACTCCAAGCCCTTTTCGTCGCGCTGGAATGAACCGGTTAGCGTGTAGATCGCTTTGCCATGTTGCCAGGCTGTCACTTGGCGCGTGGAAAAACTCGCGCCGTCCCTCAAACGTTGCACACGATATTCTATCGGTACGGCTGGATCGCCACCACGCATGAAATAGCAATGGAGAGAGTGCATATGCCGGTCGTGCGAAACCGTCTTGGCGGCCGCCACCATCGCTTGTCCAATAACCTGACCACCAAAGACCCTTTGCCGGCCAGTTTGTGGGCTCTGCCCCACAAAAACATCATCACCATGCTGCTCAAGGCTTAGATATTGTACCAGGCGGTCGACGGCAGAACTCATGCGACAATTTCCGTGTATGTAGATACTGTTTTACCGCTCGGGAAAAGCGTAGTGTCTCAGTGGGATTACCCGACTTCGCGCTACGTCATGCAAGAAGAAAGTTAAGGAACGCCAATGGCTCGCAAAAAGAATACGGTGGCGCAAGATGACAAGTCCGTTGATATCGTCATTGCAGGCGCTGGGTATGTCGGTTTGGCCGCAGCCGTTGCCATTTCCCAAGGTGCGCCTGACCTGAAGATCCATGTCTTCGATGGAGCACCAGAAAACGTATGGCAGAATGATGGGCGAGCCTCTGCCATTGCCGCTGCGGCATCGCGCATGTTGACCCAAATGAAATGCTGGTCCGAATTGGAGCCGCACGCGCAAGCGATGACAGAAATGATCGTGACCGACAGCCGCACGGCAGACCCGGTCCGACCCGTTTTTCTTACCTTTGATGGCAATGTGGCAGACGGTGAACCGTTTGCGCATATGATCCCCAATGTCGAGATGGTCCGGGCGCTAAGAGCGCGCGCAAAGGAAGCCGGTATTGAAATAACGCAAAGCGCGTTCATCGAAAGCTTTGTAGAAGAAGAAGGAAAAATGACGGTCCGCCTTGCGAACGGCGCAGGGCTCTCCGCGAAGGTCTTGATCGCGGCCGATGGAGTAAGGTCGAGCTTGCGTGATAAAGCCGGTATTAAAACCGTGTCCTGGGAATATGGCCAATCTGGCATCGTGGCCACGATCGCGCATGAACGCGACCATGGAGGCCAGGCCATTGAGCATTTCCTGCCTGCCGGCCCGTTTGCTATCCTTCCATTGAAAGGCAATCGTTCATCAATTGTCTGGACCGAATCGACGGAAAATGCGGAACGCCTGATTGCCGCTGATGCACTGAGTTTTGAAATAGAACTGGAACGCCGATTTGGCCTGCATCTGGGCGAAATCAAGCTGGAGACCAAGCCGCGTGCCTACCCACTCGGGCTGACGCTCGCTCGCGACTTTGTTAAAAGTCGGTTCGCGCTGGCGGGCGACGCCGCCCACGGGATCCATCCCATTGCAGGTCAAGGCCTCAATCTTGGGTTTAAGGATGTCGCGGCTTTGGCCGAAACGATTGTCGATGCCCATCGCAATGGACAAGATATCGGCACGCTGGATGTGCTGCAGCGTTACGAGCGCTGGCGCCGGTTCGATACGGTACAAATGGGTATCACCACAGACGTGCTCAATCGGCTTTTTTCAAATGATATCATGCCAATTCGCGCAGTGCGTAACATCGGTTTGGGGTTGGTAGACCGCATGCCATTTGCGAAAGACTTCTTCATTAAACAAGCAGCAGGTCTCGTGGGTGCATCACCACGATTGTTAAGGGGCGAAGCGCTCTAGCGCTATCCTTGCATGGCCATACGCTCCATACGCGCCATGGCCTCCGACAGGATTTGTTTATCGCCCAACGAATGCGCAAGCGCAATTCCACCCTGCCACTCGCATAGTAAAGCTCGCGCCCGGGCCAGTGAAACGGAAGGGCGGTGACCAGCAGCGGTAAGATTTCGGGCCAAAAACTCGGCCAACAGGGAAAAGCTCTGTGCGGCTTTTTTGGAAGCATCCGGGGCCGACTGCAGAAACTCGTGACTGGCAGCGGCGATTGGGCACCCATAGGTAACACGATCGTCCTGTGTGGACTTGAGCCTCTGGATGGCAAGGCGAAGAGCTTGGCGGGGCGTGCCGGCTTCAGCCTCAACCTCTTCGATTAACGCTTCCGTTTGTTGAACAAAGAGTTGCGCAACAGCGTCGGCCATCTCGGCTTTGGTTTTAAAATAGTAGTAGACATTACCAAGAGGGACGTCTGCAACACTGGCGACGTCTGCAATACTGGTTGCACCATAACCCCGCTGCCAAAATAATTGCGCGGCAGCCAATGTCAGCGCTTCTCGCCGTCTTTGACCCTTGCTGTTGGATGGAGGGGCATTCGCCATGGTGCCTGTTTTTGTCTATTCTTCTTGATCGGCGCGCAGACTATCCAGCGACCTTGCTTCGGACGGCAACAAAATCGGCACGCCACCGCGAACCGGGTAGCCTAGTTTCGCCGCCTTGGAAATGAATTCCCCCGCCTGTTCATCATAGGTCAGCGGCTGCTTGGTCAGTGGGCAAACAAGAAGCTGAACCATGGACGGATCCAACGAGGATTGATCTTCGTGTTCCTGGTGATCGTTATCTGTCGGTGTCTCGGACATAGACTAGGCATACGACGCAGTCGCGGACGCTGCAATGATGATCATTGAAGCGTTTGTTTGAAATCCTCGCTGCCGCGGGCAAGAGACATCTCAGTAATGGCGATAAGCGTCTCAGCGCGAGCTTTGATAGTCTGCGCTTCAAGTAGAGCTTGTTTTTCCGCCGACCCGTATGGTGACATCACCGATAACGCATTGACCAGTGGACCATTGGCTGCCTTCTCAACACTGTCCCAGTCAGCTTCCAGCTCATTGGCCGTCAGATAACTTTTAAACGCTTCAAGCAAAGCTGCACGATCAACATCATCGCCTTGGTCGGCTTCTGCCAAATCAGATGCAAAAGGCGCGATTCGGCATTGACGGAACGGCGTGGTCACTGCCAGTTCTTCCAAAACGCGATATCGGCAAATTCCCTGCAATGTGATGATGTAGCGCCCATCGCCGGTTTCCGAATATGCTGTAATGCGTCCCAAGCAACCCACTCTGCAAAGGTTGGGTTTTTCTGTTGGCCCAAAATCGCCCGAAAACGCCGGCTGCACCATGCCGATTAGTCGATTGCCTGCCAAAGCAGCATCAAACATGGCCAAGTAACGCGGTTCAAATAGATTAAGTGGCATTTGTGTGCCGGGGAGCAACAAAGCGCCCGACAACGGGAAAACCGATACCACAGCCGGGATATCATCCACGTCTCTATAGGTTTGGTTGCCCGCTTTCATAATTCACGCTCCGTTCCATACTAACATGGTGCGTCGCGGTCATCAGGCAATGGCATGAAGCATTTGTTCTAGCGGAATAATAGAGCTGACAGTTTTCGGCGGGCAGAAATTGTCGCAGGGTCCATCGGGCCCCAAGCTTCGAAAAAGGTGAGCAGCTCCTTGCGCGCACCATCATCGCGCCATTCCCGATCCTTCTCCATTATCATCAACAACTGTTCTGCAGCGGCGGCTCTGTCATTTTGCGCGTTGGCAATTTGTGCAAGATCAAAACGTGCATCGTGATCATTTTCATCAGCGGCGATGCGCGCCTGCAAAGCGGCCGGATCACCGATCGAAGCAACCTTTTCAGCAAGTTCCAAACGGGTTTTTACCGAGGCCAGAAGAGGGTCATCTTTGATCGCCTCAGGGGCAGTCTCCAACATCGACTTGGCACGATCGGCTTGGCCATTGTCGATCATCAGCGCAGCCATCCCGGAAAATGCCGCTGCGTTTTCAGGCTCCTGCTGCAGGATTGCAGCATAAATCTGAGCCGCACCATTTGCATTGCCTTCTTGAACAGCTTCGGCAGCCTTTTCGAGCGCCTGTTCAATCATTTCCGCAGCAGGATCAGCACCTGCAGCGCCAATTACCTTGTCAATGAAAGCCTGCACCTGGCTTTCCGGTAGCGCGCCCATAAAACCATCAATCGGCTGGCCATTGGCAAACGCCAACACAGCGGGAATAGATTGAACGCCCATCTGCCCGGCAATGGCTGGATGTTCGTCGATATTCATTTTGACCAGCTTGATTTTGCCGCCAGCTTTCTGGACAGCAGCTTCAATTATGGGCGTCAATTGCTTGCAGGGACCGCACCAAGGCGCCCAAAAATCGATTAGAACCGGTTGTTGTCGACTTTCTTCAACGACATCTTTGGTAAAATCAGCGGTCGTCGTGTCCTTGATTAAAGCACCAGAGGGGCCGCCGGTTACAGAAGCTTCGGCAGCGGTAACCGGCTGTTCTGCGCCGTAGCCAACACTTTGCGCACCATAACCGCCAGCAGGGCTAGCAAAAGGATTGTCGTTGGAAGAATTCATCGTGCGTAAAACCTTTTTCGCTCTATGTCGCCTCCGGTTGCGACAGTTTCAAGACGCGATATTCATGCCCGGTCGATTCAACAAATGTCCGCATATCATCGACTTTAATGGAAGTCGTGGCATCATTGCGAAGCGGATGGCCGTTGATGACCTCGTTATTCATCAGAGCGTCGTCAAAAATCAACGTCACAGCATTTTCAGTGTCATTTATCACGCCAAATGCCGTCACAGCACCCGGAATGACACCCAGAAGTGCCATCAGAGCGTCGGGCTTTCCAAACGAGACGCGACCCTGTGCGCCGATAATTGTGTGGACCTTCTTTAGATCCACCTGCGCGTCCTCGCCTACGGTCAAAAGGAAATATTTCCCTTTTTTGTCTTTGAGAAATAGGTTTTTGGTGTGGCCTCCGGAAATCTCATCACGCAAGGCTTGGCTTTCGGCGACGGTGAAGACCGGCTCATGTTCATGGTTTTTGTATGAAAGACCCAGTTCATCCAGGTGTGAAAAGAGGTCTTGGCTGGTCTTGGGCATAATGTCTAAATCCGTTTTGGCTCGATTGGCCAATGGCATTTTAAATAGCAAGACCAAAGCGTAAAATTCGCTCTTGCAATGATCATGGGCTTGGAGCATATAGCGCCGACTTCTTCGGAAGCGCCGAGCGGGCGTAGCTCAGGGGTAGAGCACAACCTTGCCAAGGTTGGGGTCGGGCGTTCGAATCGCCTCGCCCGCTCCATTTTCTCAATAAGAGATATCTGGTTAGTGAAAATTGCGTCCTTTGGGCAGAACGCTGTTGACTTTTCTGTCTTTGCGCGCCGCCAGATAGTCTTGCTTTAAATCTGGAACTTCGCGCAATAGACGCGCCAAACGTGACCTTGGCTTCAGTTTTTCGCGTGTATCCATCACAGGAGATCGTACTTCATCGGCACGATCGAGCCCATTATTGCCAAAATCAGGGTCCTCAATATCTTCCATCCAAGGCGTCAAATCCTCGATCTTTTCTGCCACCACATGGATAACGCCACTTTCTGACTGCACACGCCCCGTCACCGCAATCATACGGGCACCCAGCACAAGCGGCCGGAACTTTTCAAAAACCTTGGGCCAAACGATAATGTTGGAAACGCCGGTCTCATCCTCCAGCGTGGCAAAAATGACCCCTTTTGCTGAACCGGGACGCTGTCGCACAAGCACCAGACCGGCTACCGTGACGCGGCGATTTTGCTTCACGCGGTCCAAAGTTTCGTGCGCAATTACCCCACGCTCATGCACAAGACGAGAACGCAGAAACGAGACCGGGTGTGCTTTGAGCGACAGGCCCAAAAACCGGTAATCATGCACCACATGTTCGCCAAGCGGCATGGAAGGTAGCTGCGCTTCCGGTTCTCCGGCAATCTCAACGCCAATATGATCAGCCTGATGTGCTCTGTTCATCCCCTCAAGAAGGGGCAAACTGTCCTTGTCACGGTCGGGGGTGAGCGCGCGCACGGCCCAGAGCGCGGTTCGGCGATCAAGACCCAGGGAACGAAAGGCATCAGCATCTGCCAACCGTTCAATTTGCGAAACTGGTAGGGCGGTGCGCAACCACACATCGCGCACACTGTCATAGCCATCACCGCGCTTTTCAGCGACAAGCCGAAGCGCCTCTTCAGACAGACCCTTAACCTGACGGAAGCCAAGGCGAACCGCATGGCGGGTACAAATTACATCATGCATGGAGCTGTGACGACGCGCCAAACGTGTGGTGAAATCACCATCATCATGCGCAACCGGTTCCAGGGTGCAATCCCATTCTGAAGCATTGATGTCGACAGCTCGCACATCCACACCATGATCACGCGCATCGCGCACCAATTGCGAGGGCGCATAAAAACCCATCGGCTGTGAGTTAAGGATCGCGGCACAAAACACATCGGGATAAAACGCCTTGAGCCAACAAGAGGCATAGACGAGCAGCGCAAAAGAGGCCGCATGGCTTTCGGGAAACCCATATTCCCCAAATCCCTCAATCTGCTTGAAACAGCGCTCGGCAAAGTCCGCCTCATAGCCATTGGCGACCATGCCCTCGACCATCTTACGCTGAAACGTATGGATGGTACCGACCCGCCTAAAGGTGGCCATCGCACGACGCAGACGATCTGCCTCACCCGGTGAAAAGTCAGCCGCTACAATGGCAATCTTCATTGCCTGTTCCTGAAAGAGCGGAACGCCAAGCGTTTTGCCAAGCACATCTTCCAACTCTTTAGACGGATAACGAACAGGTTCCTTGCCCTGTCGACGTCGCAGATAAGGGTGCACCATGTCACCCTGAATGGGTCCTGGACGAACAATAGCCACCTCTATGACAAGGTCATAAAACTCACGCGGACGCAGCCGGGGCAGCATGGTCATCTGCGCCCGGCTTTCAATCTGGAAAACACCGAGCGTATCAGCCCGGCAAATCATATCATAAACGCGTTCATCCTCCTTGGGCATGGAGGCAAGCGACAGTTTTTGGTCATAGTGCAGCGCCAAAAGATCAAGCGCCTTTTTCAGGCAGGTCAGCATACCAAGCGCCAAAATGTCGATCTTCAAGATGCCCAGACTATCCAGATCATCCTTGTCCCACTCAACAATCGTGCGTCCGTCCATGGCCGATTTGCTGATCGGAATGACCTCGTCCAGCCGATCACGCGTAATGACAAAACCGCCCACATGCTGAGAAAGGTGGCGGGGAAAGCCCATGATCTGCGTTGCCATGTGCAACATGTTGCGCGTGTTCACGTCATCGGGATCAAGCCCGGCAGCGCGCAACTCACGTTCACCCAGATCAGCGCTGTGCCAACCCCAGATTGTGCCCGCCATGGCAGACGTCACATCCTCTGACATGTCAAAGGCTTTCGCCACTTCACGCGCCGCAGAGCGGGCACGATAGGTAATCACAGTGGCCGCGAGACCGGCGCGCTCACGCCCATATTTCTCATAAATATACTGGATGACCTCTTCGCGCCGCTCATGCTCGAAATC
>JBCBYO010000010.1:0-104002 GCA_039815825.1 Pseudomonadota bacterium | reverse complement strand
GCTCGCCAACGGGGCCGCCCTCAATTTCAACAAAGAGCACGGACGGGTACGCTTCATCTTTATAGATTGAGTAACCGGCAACCGCGCTTGTCGCGCTCAGTGCAAAAATTGCTGCAGCAAATAGTGTCGTTTTGGTCATGTTGATGCACCCGAAAGAAATCACTTTACGGCAATAAAACACAAACGCCTGAAGCTTCGGTGTGCGCAGACAGTTAACTGCCGGTTAAACTGTGCCATTGGCGCACACATCAACTTTGGTTAAACCGCGCGCGATGAGTGATAAACCAGACCATGCCCTGATCGCCCAAGTCGGCGAAAAAAGCCTTGCCGAAGCGGCAGACTTGCTATCGCGCGGCAAGCTGGTCGGCGTGCCGACGGAAACCGTCTATGGGCTGGCAGCCGATGCCACCAATGGCGAAGCGGTGGCGGGTATATTCGAGGCTAAAGGGCGCCCTTCTTTCAATCCGCTGATTTGCCATGTGACGGATTATGAAATGGCGAACAGGTTGGGGGAGTTCAACGATATCGCCAAGCGTTTGGCAGAAGCATTTTGGCCTGGACCATTGACGCTTGTGTTAAATAAACGTGCCGACTGCCCCGTGCATGAATTGGCGACAGCTGGTCTTGCAACATTGGCAGTTCGGATGCCGACCGGTCCGATGGGGGAATTGTCCGCGAGATTGAAAAAGCCGATCGCTGCACCAAGCGCCAATCTTTCTGGGCAGATCAGCGCCACGTCAGCTTTGGCCGTCCTGGAGGATCTGGGAGAAAAAGTATCGTTGATCCTTGATCACGGCGCACCATCGGTTGGTGTCGAAAGCACCATCGTTGGATTTAGGGGAGATGACACGGTTCTCCTGAGACCAGGGGGCCTGTCGCCGGAAGACATTGAAAAAGTGACCGACCGACCTCTACTGAACAACATCGACGATAAAGTGATCAATGCGCCTGGAATGCTGACATCTCACTACGCGCCAGACATGCCAGTCCGCTTAAATGTGGACCGTGTTCTTCCCGGTGAAGCGCTATTGGCATTTGGCGATGTGGCATTGAATGGGGCGGAAACAGCGGTCAAGTCGATCAATTTGTCTCCGACCGGCAACTTGATCGAGGCCGCACAAAAACTTTTTGCCGCCATGCGTAACCTCAATGCTTCTGGTGCAAACGGGCTGGCCGTGGTGCCTATTCCAAACGTGGGCCTTGGTATTGCCATCAATGATCGTTTAAGCCGCGCAGCAGCACCGAAGGATGCCGGCCATGGATGAAGCGCTCAAAGCCAAATTCACCTCAATCGTTGGCGCAAAACATGCGCTGGGCGCAAGCGCAGACCAAGAACCCTTTTTGACAGAATGGCGTGGGCGTTGGACCGGTAAAACGCCGCTCGTTTTGCGTCCCGGTTCAACGAACGAGGTTGCTGCTACCGTTGCGCTTGCTAACGAGACCAAAACTGCGATTGTGCCACAGGGCGGCAATACCGGGTTGGTGGGCGGGCAAATTCCAGATGAATCCGGTTCGCAGATCGTAATCAGCCTCGGCCGCATGGACAAGATACGCACGATTGACCCGGAAGGCATGACCATCATCGTCGATGCCGGTGCCGTATTGCAGACTGTTCAGGACACCGCAGCGGCACATGACTGCCTGTTCCCGCTTTCACTGGCCTCAAAAGGCAGCGCCACCATTGGCGGCAATCTGTCGACCAATGCGGGCGGCGTTGGCGCGCTTTCCTACGGTGTTGCCCGTGACCTGTGCCTTGGCTTGGAGGTCGTGTTGCCCAACGGCGATGTGTTGGATGATTTGAACATTTTAAAGAAGAACAACACTGGATATGACCTTCGCAACCTGTTCATCGGTGCTGAAGGCACGCTGGGGATCATCACCGGCGCATCACTTAAGCTCTTTCCCAAACCCAAGGCCCTATCGACATCGTTCGTGGCGCTGAACAGCCCAACTGATGCGCTCGCACTACTGCGAAAAGCGCAAAGTGTTGCTGGTGAAGCGCTTACAGCGTTTGAATTGATATCAAGTTTTGGCCTTGAAATTACGGTCAAACACCAGACCGGAATGCGCAACCCCTTGTCGGCTGACTATCCTTGGTATGTCTTGCTTGAAGTTTCGTCGCTTGAAGGCTCAGACCATGGCGACGGTTTGATGGCTGGTATTGTTGAAGGTGGCTTTACTGACGGGCTCCTCCAAGACGGAACGATCGCGGCAAGTGAGGCGCAACGCGGGCAGCTTTGGGGCCTGCGAGAAGGCATTTCCGAAAGTCAAAGGCACGAAGGCGGCTCACTTAAACATGATATCTCGGTGCCGGTGGCCAAACTTCCGGCGTTCATGGAAGAGGCTGAAGCGTTGGTTTTGGACTGGGAACCTGCAGCCCGTATCTGTGCCTTTGGCCATCTGGGTGATGGCAACCTCCATTATAATATTACTCAACCACCGGGCGATGACAAAGCCGGCTTTCTGGCACGCGGCAACGTTTTCTCCCCGAAGCTTCACGACCTGGTCGTCGCATATGGGGGGTCCATATCGGCAGAGCATGGCATCGGACAAATGAAAACGCGGGACTTGCTGACCTATAAGTCGCCCGTCGCCATGGCGCTGATGCAAAGCATTAAAGCGACGCTTGATCCCAATCTGATCATGAACCCCGGCAAAGTATTGAGCCGCTAGCGGCAGCTTTGTCGTTGTTTCGGATTCGCACAGCCATGCGGGGTAGCGAAAGCATTTGCTAACCACGCAAAACTCTTAACCTTGCCCGATAACCCCTTGTTTTATCCCACGCGCTAAAAACTGGACTGTGATCAGAACAGCAAGAATTTCTGACACTAAATTTTGGGTGTTTTACAAGAGGCCAAAAGGTCCGCGGCGCTCAAAGTCAAAACAGGAAGTTGTCAAATGAGCGCTGACATGCAACCCGTTTGGGCGGGTCATGAGTTTCGATTGGATCCCATGCGTCTACCGCAGCGCATGTCCTACGCCGCCCGGATCGATGACGGCGAAGTTCAAATAACAGTGACAGAACGCGGCGCGACGCTGAAGAAGCGGCTCGACAGCAGCGGTTTGCCACTCAATATTGCTCTGCCGAGCCGCGCATTTCGCGGTGTAGCAGCGCGAGCTGTCGAAACCGGGCCGGAAAGCGCTATTGTTACGCTCGAGTTGCTGCATGAAGACGAAAATTTAAGTGTTCCGCTTCGGGTCGGCTATGATCTGGGCGCCGTGGTCAAAGACTGGCAGCTATGGTCAGAAGTGCTCGATCTACCCATGATGATCGTCGATAGTGACGGCGTTGCGCGCACGCTGGACGAAAGCGCTGCGAAGGTTATTACCGGCAAGAGCAATGCGCGGCGTCACCACGCCATGTTTGCTAATCGCCGCCCACGCTTTTTGGCCCGCCGCCGGATGGGGAACCTTGGCTTACGTTTGGTTGTTGAAGGCGACGAAATTATCGCTCGCGATTGCCAAGACTAGAGCAACGCCGCGGCGATTAAACCCGCTGTCACAAGCGCGCCCACTTGAGTGTTCGATTTAAAGAGCGCCAAACATTGGTCAGCATCGTCGATATCAAGTCTGAATATCTGATAGGCCATGTGCCCGCTGGCGGCCAAAAGGCCAAGCCAAGCCGGCCAACTTGTCTGCGCCACCCAAAACGCGATGGCCAATAATATCACGACTGTGGCGTAAAGCACGATCAACGCTGGCTTTGTTTTGTCCCCGAAAAGGCGAGCAGTGGATTTAACGCCGACGATCGCATCGTCTTCCTTGTCTTGATGGGCATAGATCGTGTCGTAACCGATGGTCCAGGCAACGCATGCTGCGTAGAGTATGATGGGAGCTGAAGACAGCGATCCGTAGGTTGCTGCCCAGCCCATGAACGCGCCCCAAGAAAAAGCCAACCCAAGAAAAAACTGCGGCCAATAAGTGATACGTTTCATAAACGGGTAAAGCGCAACGGGCAGCATTGAACATAGGCCAACTAAAATCGCAAATTCATTAAATTGCAGCAGCACGGCCAAACCGATCAACGCTTGTATGACCAAAAATACTGCCGCGCTTCTTTTGGTGATTTGTCCCGAAGGAAGCGGCCGCGAAGCCGTGCGAGCCACTTTTGCGTCGATATCTACATCAACAAGGTCATTATACGTGCAGCCCGCACCGCGCATCGCGATAGCGCCAACCGCAAACAGAATTGCGAACCATAGTGCTTGCAGGCCAAGGGCACTGGCCTGTGGTGCCGCGTAAGCCAGACCCAGCGACCAAAGGCACGGCCAAAGCAGCAATTGCCAGCCGATCGGCCGGTCCCAACGCGCAATTTGTGCGTAGGGCCAGAGCAATGCAGGCAAGAGCCGGTAAACCCATTGGCCTGATGGCGCGTCGGCCACCCGCCCCTGCATGTTTTGTGTTTGAATTCGCTCAGTCATTGTGCGCCACGTCGCAATGATGGGGAAAAAGGTCAAGCGTCTATATAGTCACGGCAGCAACGCTTGACGGTAATAGGGCCCAACTGCCATCGCCTTTTGACGCAAAGCAGTTGGAGATATGCGATGAACATCTTGCTGATCGGAAGCGGCGGACGTGAGCACGCATTGGCCTGGAAGCTCCGCAAATCGCCCCTGCTCGAACAGCTTTTCATCGCGCCGGGGAACCCGGGCACCGTAGATCTTGCGACAAATGTCGTCATTGATGTCACTGACCACCAGGCCGTCATATCCTTTTGCCAGCTTCAATCGGTAACATTCGTCATCATTGGACCCGAAGCACCTTTGGTCGACGGTCTGGCAGATGCGCTCGACGCTGTTGGGATCGCCGTTTTTGGCCCCTCAAAAATTGCGGCGCAACTGGAAGGTTCCAAAGGTTTCACCAAGGATATCTGCGCCCGCTACGATATTCCCACAGCGGCCTATGGGCGCTTTGACAAGGCGGATGAAGCCCGCGCCTATGTGGAACAACAGGGTGCACCGATCGTAATCAAGGCAGACGGCTTAGCGGCGGGAAAAGGCGTAACTGTTGCCATGACGGTCAATGAAGCGCTTGCAGCGGTCGAAGCTTGTTTCGACGGCACGTTTGGTGCCGCTGGCGCCGAAGTGGTGGTTGAAGAGTTTTTGCAGGGCCCGGAAGTCAGCTTCTTTTGCCTGTGTGACGGTAAAACCGCGTTACCGCTCAGCTCTGCACAAGACCACAAGAGGGTTGGCAATGGGGACACCGGTCCAAACACCGGTGGGATGGGCGCGTACTCACCTGCCCCGATCTTTTCGCAAGAGATGCAAGCAACGGTCATGGAAATGATCATCCAACCGACCATGCGCGCCATGGCGGATATGGGGGCGCCGTTCAAAGGCATTCTCTATGCCGGGTTGATGATGACCGACAAAGGCCCTCAGCTGATCGAGTATAATGTACGCTTCGGCGATCCGGAGTGCCAAGTGCTTATGCCCCGACTTCAGGACGATTTGCTTCCTCTGCTCTTTGCAGCAGCCAAGGGCGAATTGACTGACAAGAACGTCGCTTGGTCAGAGGATTACGCCCTCACCGTGGTTATGTGTGCACCTGGCTACCCAGCCGCGCCCGAGAAAGGCTCAACCATCAACCTGCCGAATAGTGGAGACGCCCTGATTTTCCACGCAGGGACCAAAATGGATGGCAGCAAACTGATTGCCAACGGCGGCCGGGTACTCAACGTCGTCGGCCGCGGGGCATCAGTCAAGGATGCGCAACAGGCCGCGTATGAAATGGTTGAGACAGTCGACTGGCCGGAAGGGTTTTACAGAACCGACATTGGTTGGCGGGAAGTCTAATAGGCACCACTACGCTGGATAGTGGGCTGACCCCGTTCAAAGATCGTCTCGCTTTTCCCAGTCAATTTCGGGCTGCTGGCCAATGATGTTGAAAGGGTTGTGGCTGCCATCATTGACATAGTAGCCGAAGCGAATTTCATCGAAATCAACGGTCTCTTTCACACCGTCCATTTGATAAATCCGCCGGGTAAGGCGCCAAAGATGCGGATAATCAACCAAGCGCTTGCGGGTGCATCGGAAATGGGTTGCATAAACGGTATCGAAGCGCACCAGTGTTGCAAACAATCTAATATCAGCGGCCGTCAAACGATCGCCAAAAAGGAACATTCGATCGCTCAAACGGGTTTCCAAATCGTCCATTGTTTGGAAAACAGTATCAACTGCCTCGTCATATTCCTCCTGCCGTTCGGATTTTCCAGCACGGTAGACGGCGTTGGACAACCCGCCGAAAATAAACTGGATCAATTGATCAACCTTCGGCCCAACATCCGTAGGCCATAGATTGCTGTCTGGCGCGGCCGAGTCGAATGCCAACATGATATCGGCTGATGAGTTCGAAATGACGGACCGCTTGTGGGCGTCCCACAAAACAGGGACCGTCGCGCGTCCGGTGTAGCAGGGATCAGTGGCCGAGTAGAACTGATGTAAGTGTTGCCACTCGTTTCGATCCGGCAGTGGCCCACCCGGCAAAAGGCCATAACCCTCGATCCGAGGCCCGCCAGCCCACTGAACGGGTATTAGTGCGTTAAGGCCGGTCAGGGTCAGCACCAACACCGCTGCATGTGACCAGGGGCAACTTGCAGACGCGATTAAGTAGAAACGGTCCTCTGCTTCGCAAAGGTCTGCAACAAGCTGGTCGTCAATCAGTGATGGCAGAGCGCTTTGCTCACGGCGGTACACACCGTCCACCATGGAGCGGTCGGCGTCATTGACCCAGGTCCCTTCGATTAACATGCCCATTTTTTGCCCCGTCTACGGCGACACGCGCCGCTGTTGGTTTATGGTACTGCCAACCGATTGTTTCAAGCTACATCAATGTCGCCAACGTCCGTCGTGCGTCTTTAACCAACCAATCCATCAGACCTCCGGCAGGCATCTCCTTGGATAGAGCAGCGGCCTGCCCATACAGCATGAACGAGGCTTCTTCGTCCGCCGCAGCGTTTGTGATGGGATCGCTGAGTTCATACATTTGCGGATAGTCAGGTAATTGCTGGCGGTGCCGATCCATCTTTGGGTTTAAGCTGCTCCACTGGTTTGTTGCCGCAGCCGAGTGAACCAAGCCCACCTGCGTTGGCCACAGCACTGGCTAGTTCAGGCGTACAGGTACCCACCATAGGCGCTTGGATGATCGGATGCTCGATGTCGAACAAGTCGCAAATTCGTTGGTCTCTCCACATAGGTCCCTCCGGCTAGGCGATTGCTATGTTCCCATTGATGAGCGCCTCAGCATGGCTTGTAAACGCGCCGCCTTCGTCAGGGTGCAAGATCAGCGGTGGATTGAGTTCAAGACGTTTTCTGGAACCTTTCGTGCCGCGCACCAGTATGCGGATCGCATCTTCACTTTGTCGGGGATAAACAGGCATCACTTGCAGCGCCCCAAAGCGACGGTCAGCGGCGTCTACAATGTTTTGCAGGGATTGTGGGCGCGCGATCAATGCAAAGCTTCCCTTTGCATGGAGGACTGTCGCCGCCTTGCGCAGCCAGTTCTCAAACAGCCCGTCTTCCATCACATGCGCGCCAGACTTTACCTGATGCGGCGTTTGCCGGTCGGATGCATCATTGAAGGGCGGGTTCATGATCACCCAATCGACGGTATTTTCACCGAGCGCCTCATTGGGCAAATGTGTGATATCGATATCGTTGACATCAATGCGGTTAGCCATCGCGCCGTTTTCGCGCAATGCAACTGTCTTTCGAGCACACTCAATCATGGTTGCGTCGCGCTCTATCAGAGTCACGAATGCGTTTTCGCAACGCGCAGCGACCGCCAAACCGGCTGCACCGGCGCCGGCGCCGAAATCGGCAACTTTGAAGGGTTTTGACTGGTCAACCACACAAGCCGCCAACAACATGGCGTCAATACCGGCGCGGTGAGCGCCTTTTGCGGGCTGTACGACATGAAAGTTGCCGCGATGAAACGCGTCCATCGTAAATGGCTGATCAACCGCCACTTCTTAACTCATGTTCAAGGCCGGCATCCTTAACGATGCGCTTGGCTTGTTCATACCGGTCGCTTTCGACCAGCAGACGCTTGGGGATTGCGCCAATAGATCCCTCGATTATCGACATGTTTTGATCGGCGACGAAGGTGCCAATACCCGCATCACGCATCAGCGCCTCCACAAAGGATATCGTCACTGGGTTATTGGTGCGGAGCAGCTCTTGCATACCTCAACAGCTAGAGCCGCTGAACCCGCGCTGCAAGTGAAGTTTTCCAAGATTTAAACGGAAGTCGCAGCCGTAAGGGACCCGTGCCAATTCGTCGCTTGTTGCAACTGGTCTCGCTTTCTAGTTTAGGGGGTACAAAAAGGAGAAAATCCAGTGGGTGTCGTATTATCTTTTTCGGGCCAACCAGCCGGCTCAAGCATTCAACCCCTTGTTGACCTGTGCAAACCGGGCATGGCGCGGGTAAACGAGTTGATTATCTCCATGGCTGGCTCTGACGTTGAGATGATCCCGGAAGTGGCCAACCATTTGATATCCTCGGGCGGCAAGCGTTTGCGACCGATGCTCACGCTCGCTGCAGCGGAAATGTTTGGCTACCAAGGCGACGGACACGTTAAACTGGCGACGAGCGTTGAGTTCATGCACACCGCCACCCTGTTGCATGATGATGTCGTTGACGAGAGCGATTTGCGGCGCGCCAAACCGACAGCACGGATGATTTGGGGGAACCAAGCCAGCGTCTTGGTCGGCGATTTTCTTTTGGGCCAAGCGTTCAAGATGATGGTTGATGTGGGATCCATGGACGCATTGGACGTTTTGTCTTCCGCCGCAGCGATCATCGCAGAGGGCGAAGTGATGCAGCTGAGCGCCGCCAAAAACCTGGCGACAACAGAAGATGATTATCTAGCCGTCATCAAAGCCAAGACCGCGGCTCTATTTTCCGCCGCTGCAGAAGTTGGACCGATCATCGCCGGTGCCAGTGATGAGGAGCGCGCCGCACTGCGGTCGTACGGACTGAATTTGGGACTAGCGTTCCAGCTTGTAGATGATGTGCTGGACTATGGCGGTGACAAGGGTGTGCTGGGTAAGAACACAGGTGACGACTTCCGCGAAGGCAAGATCACACTGCCCGTGTTGCTCGCCTACCGTCGTGGCACGGATGAGGAACGGGTTTTCTGGCGCGAGTGCATGGAAGGCGGGCGCAGCGATGACGAGCGGCTCGAACATGCCCGCGACCTGATGGCTAAGCACAATGCGCTTGGCGACACAGTTCAACGCGCGCGTCATTTTGGTGCAATTGCCCACGATGCACTTGCTCCGATCAAAGCAAGCGCACACAAGGACGCCATGCACGAAGTTGTCGAGTTTTGTATCTCACGTCTGAATTGACAAACCTGTGACTCACCGCTCGGCCCCACGCGATTGATTAACGATCACAAAAGAGCCATCGTACTATCGTGGTGAGGTATAGATTCACCTGAGGATGAAATCAGATATGCGCTTTCAATATACCGCTGCTGTCTTGTGTTGCCTGACCGCGCTTACATCGCCGGTTGCGGCGGATACGAACGCTTCTTTTCACACACCGGCACGCACCTTCTCTGGCGCGTTTCTTGCTGCAGCGGCAGCCCGCAATGACAATGATTTCGCCATCGCCGCACGCTATTATGACGAAGCATTACGTTTCGATCCCGAAAATGACGGTCTTAAACAAGAGCTGATGATCTCTTTGTTGACCGATGGTCAATTTGACACCGCGCTTATTCAAGCGCGCGAGTTGATGGCATCGCCCGCCACCGACCGGGTCGCGCGCTTGGCTGTCGGGCTTGATGAAATTCGAAACGGCGATTTCAGTCAGGCGCAAGTGACGCTGTTGATCGCCAACCAGAATGATCTGGAGCGTTTGCTGGCAAGTATCATGCGCGCTTGGGCCGGTGCAGGCGCTGGCAACACACAGGCCGCGATTGATGGCATTTTCACGCTCAATGGACCCGACTGGTTCGGCATTTTTCAAAGTTATCATGCCGCGCTCATTGCGCAGGCAGGCGGTGATATTGTCCAAGCCAAAACGCTTTTTGAGGACGGGCTTAATGACACGGCAGGCAGCGGCGCTGCCCCTTCTACCTATTTGCGCATGACGGGCGCGTTTGCCGCCATGCTCCAGAACGAGGGACAAGAGAGCGAGGCACAAGCTGTTCTCGAACGCGGGCTGACGATTGCGCCCACCAACCCGGTCTTGCTGGCCGCTTCAGCCGCGGTCACCAATGGAGAGGCCATCGGTTTTAAAACATTGGATCCCGCGCAGGGAGCGGCAGAAATCCTGTTGAACCTGGGATCTGCAATCAATCGGGACGGTGCTGAATCTTTTGCCGCCCTTTATCTTGAAATGGCGCGCGCCGCTTGGCCTACCGAGCCGCAAATTCTGTATGAACTAGGATCGACCGCAGAAAATCTCGATCAAATTGAAAAAGCCATCGACTATTATGATGAGGTCGCGTCAGCCTCACCGCTTCATCGGCTGGCAGCACTTCAACAAGGTTTGGCGCTATCGGATCTGGATCGCAATGACGAAGCCAAGGTGACGCTCAAAGCTCTCATCGATGAAAACCCGAGCGATTTTAGAGGATATATGGCACTGGGCGGCGTCCACTCTTTCCTGCGGGAATGGGAGGATGCATCAAGTGTATATGCCCGTGCGCTAGAGAATATTGACGGCAACGATCCGCGTTTTTGGACTGTTCACTACCGTCTGGGGATCTCATTTGAGCGTCAAAAGCTTTGGGAGAGCGCAGAACCAGCCTTTCTCAAAGCATTAGAACTCTCTCCAAATCAGCCCGATGTTCTAAACTATCTTGGCTATTCATGGATCGATATGAATATGAACCTGGAACGTGGCCTGGAAATGATCGAAACCGCCGTGCGCCAACGGCCGCGTGATGGTTATATCGTCGATAGTCTGGGCTGGGCGTATTATCGCCTTGGCAGCTTTGATGACGCCGTTGTCGAGCTTGAAAGAGCGACAGATCTGCGTCCCAGAGATCCAACAATCAATGACCATCTGGGCGATGCCTATTGGCGCGTTGGCCGCAAGCTTGAGGCTGTGCATCAATGGTCCCGTGTGCTCGATATGGAAAGTGAAGACGTCGATTTTGATCTTGTGCGCGCGAAGGTAGAAGCGGCAAACAGTGCCGATATAGAGCCGGCGATCGCTGTAAGTATTGTCGATGACGAAGCTGGTGGCGTCACAGCGGGAAATGGCGACAGTGGAAATGACGGCGGGTGACGCATCGGCCAACCGCTTTCAACGCGTAGCCCACGCCAAAATCAACTTAAGCCTGCATGTTACCGGCCGCCGCGATGATGGCTATCACTTGCTCGACAGTCTCGTTGGCTTTGCAGCGTTGGGCGATATAGTTTCCATATCCAGCGCGACCGCCGATGTGTTCGAAATATCCGGCCCGTTTTCGCAAATGCTCAGCAAAGAGTCGCCCGACGACAATTTGGTCGTTAAAGCGCGCGACTGGCTGAAAGCCCGACACGGTGACCTCGGTTTGCACATTTCGTCTTCTCGCATTCACCTCCAAAAGAGACTGCCAATCGCATCTGGTATTGGCGGTGGTTCTTCCGATGCAGCTGCCACGCTTGGCGCCTTGGCACGTTTGTGGCGAACGCCCGCGGACGTTCTCGAAGACCATGCGACCATTGCGGCTGCATTGGGCGCTGATGTGCCCATGTGCCTGCACCAGTCACCGCTACGGGTAACCGGAATTGGCGAGAAAATCGCACCTTGGCTTCATGTCCCGCTTTTGCCGTGCGTTCTTGTCAATCCCGGCCAAGCGGTGTCGACGCCGGCGGTCTTCAAGGCGTTGGGACGTCGTGACAATGAGCCGCTCAACGGTATGCCACCCACATTTGGAAGCGTGGAAGAACTTGCTCATTGGCTGAGAACTGAGACCCGTAACGATCTGCAAGCCCCGGCGCAGTCGCTGTGTCCGCCCATCGAGACTTGTAGGGACGCGTTGCATCGTTCGGGCGCGCTTTTAGCCCGTATGTCCGGCTCAGGCGCGACCTGTTTTGGTTTGTTCGGCACCATTGAAGGTGCGCAGAATGCCGCCAGCGCTATTGCGCAACACCAACCCGAATGGTTTGTAGAAACCACGGCTATCCTGCCATCTCCGCCACAACGCGACGAGGATTATGGAAAATGGGTCGAATCGATGAAACTCGTCCGTTCATTGCACTGAACATCGCCGTTTTAACGGTGTCGGACACTCGGACCATGGGTGATGACAAGTCTGGCAATACGCTTGTTGAGCGGCTGGAAACGGCAGGCCACAAGCTGGCAGATCGAGCTATAGTTACAGACGATCACAGCGCCATTAGTGGAAAGGTCACTGCCTGGGCGGCGCAAGATGATGTTGACGTGATCATCACCACAGGCGGCACTGGCTTTACGGGGCGCGATGTGACGCCCGATGCATTGGAACCGCTTTTCGACAAGAAAATGGACGGGTTTTCTGAAGTCTTCCACCGCATCTCATATGACAAAATCGGAACCTCGACGATCCAAAGCCGCGCAACCGGCGGTTTGATTGGCACTACATTCGTATTCGTGCTGCCCGGCTCACCGGGTGCGTGCAAGGATGCCTGGGACGGCATCTTGAAATGGCAACTCGATTACCGTCACATGCCGTGTAATTTTGTGGAGATCATGCCCCGTTTGGATGAGGGCATGAAGCGCGGTGCCGCTGAAACTTAGAGTGAGCTTGTTTATTCCGCTGGTATTACAGCAATCTCGGTTTCCGGATTGATATCTTCGTTGGGATCGGTGAGCGCCCCCGCCGGAAAGTAAACACTCAATGGCATCCCAGTGACATCAAGGCACAAGTCGTGATTGTTGTCATTGTCGCCCAAGTCACCGACGGCCATGGGTGTCACGGTCTGTGTCGTCCCATCTTCGCTGCGGACAGTCACGCGGTACATGGCCATTTCCTTGGCGTCGATCTCATCGCCGCCCGGTTTGGTGATACCACCCACCCACACGGCGCGTACAATGTTCTTCAAGCCGTCGCGCGGGCAGTCGCCTTCGCCACCCAAATCCCAATAGTTTGCTGGCAGCTCTTCGGCGAGTATCAACGTCGGACCATCTTCGAACGCGATCACATTGGCGGTCGCGCCTTTGAAATTGACGTCGCCTTCCAGCGACATCAGATCACCTACAATCTCAACGGACGCTGGCTGATCGTCGGCTGATCCATATTGGCCAATGAGCAGTGCGGTGCGCTTTTCACCCAGTTCATCGGCAGGTCGCAAGGTCACGCAATTGACCACGCCGACTTCACCGCCTTGGGTCGTCACTTTGAAATCATCAGCGTCGAGTGTGCTGTCATCGACCTCCAAGGAAAAGATAACCGGCATCCCGTCGGGACCGGTATTCCCACTGCAGGTCCGCAAGGTGGCCACGCGGATACGCCGCGAGTCGTCCAATCCATAGAAAGCGGACAGGATTTCTCCTCCTTGCGTCTGGGTATCCTGCGCAAAGGACGGTGCAACCAAAACCGCGGAGATCGCGAGCGAAAAAACAGCACGTTTCATATCATATATCCGTTTATTGGCGGGCCCTCGTATTGGAGAAACCCATTCTCCAGTTCAACTCTGACCGCGTTTTGTGAATATCGTATGATGTGCTCATGAAGGGGAACGTTTAGCGAGCAATTCAAGCAGATCGACATCCGCCCGCTCAGTGAGCGACACATAAACAAAGGTCATTGTTTCACGCTCGGCGACCATCGCGGCAGGATATGGCAGGTAGACCAGTTCCTTTGACCCGAACGCTGGCGAAGCCGTCCCCATTTGCCATTTGCTTTCGATAGCGGCATCGACCATGTGCATCTTCAGGCCGTCGCTCCCGTGGCGATGTGTCGGGATACCCGCCAATTCCAGGAATGCCGGCTTATCCTCAGCTTTGCGAAAGCCCGCAATAAACGACGCCGCCAGCGCAGCCAGGCGATCTTCCCGTTCCTTTCGAGGATCGGCGTGCACGTGGGAGTGCATATGATCATGGCCGTGATTGTGCCCCATGCCATGCTCGTGGTCGTGGTCGTGGTCGTGGTCGTGGATCATGGTTTCAGATCCCAACCTTGTGAAGCAACATCCGGGCCGTGCGGAATGGTCACTGGCTTGTCAATGATTGACTTATGCGCGCCGAGCTTGCCGTGGCTAACCAGTGTGCCCAGCACATCAACAATGACCCGTGTGGCAAGCAGTGCCGTGATGTCTGATGTATCGTAGGGCGGTGACACCTCGACGACTTCAAGGCCGCAAATGCCCTCCTTGGCAACAAGCGAGACTAGCTCCAAAGCTTCGCGCGGCAGGAATCCGCCCGGCTCCGGCCAACCGGTTCCCGGCACGAAGCCACAATCCACACTGTCGATATCAAAGGAGATGTAGACAGCGTCTGCATCCTTCCACGCCAGCTCCAGCGCACGGGCAGCCGTTTCGGCCAAACCAAGCTCTTCAATGTCACGCATGGTGAAAATGTTGGTGTTGCGTTTACGCGCTTCTTCCACGCCTTCGCGCGGCACCTGCCAGCCGCCGATGCCAACCTGGACCAGATTAACGGCAGGCACATTGGCGAGATCCGTAGCGTGGAACCAAGGCGTGGTGTGCATGCGCTCGTCGAGGTCTTTTTCCTGAATGTCGATGTGGCGGTCAAAGTGCACAATCCCGATACGTTTGGACGTGCACTGTGCGATGCCACGCACGCAGGGGAAACCAATCGAATGGTCGCCACCGATCATGATCGGCAGTGCTCCGGACGACGCAACATGGCTCACAGCCCGCGTAATCTGGTCGAAGGTTTTCTCGATATTGGCCGGGATCGTGAACACATCCCCGACATCGCATAGCGTCATCTGCTCGCGCAGGTCGATACCCATCTCATAATTGTAGGGGGTGTAAAGCGCTGAAATCTTGCGCACCCCCTGCGGGCCAAAGCGCGTCCCCGGACGGTAGGTCGTTCCCCCATCAAACGGGATGCCGATGATCGCCGCATCGTAATTGCCGACAAGGGTGGCATCTTCAATGTATGGTGCCTTCAGGAATGTGTTGATCCCTGCATAGTGGGGCAGCTCTCCGCGCGCGAAGGTGGGGATGGTTTTGTCTTCAAGACTGTCAGAACCCGTTAGGCCCATACGCAGCGCCCAAGCCCGCTCCTGCTGCCAAGCTGCCGATGGCAAGGTGTCTTCTTTTTCCGCCGCCTTCCAACCGCGCATATTGAGTTTGTCGAAATCAGGATGGTGGTGGCGCGCCACTGGCTCGCGCGATAGTGTTCCCGCCTTCTGGCTTACCCGACTACGGCCGGTTGAAATTAGGTCACGCATGGTTGGCTCCGATGTCTTGGTGTTTTGGTTGTGTAATCAGCGCATCGGCTTCCGGCACGTCTTTGCGCGTGTCATCCGTCAAAGGCAGATCATAAGTGATAGTCGCGCCATAGCGTTGCGGCGCGTGCGGATCGTGCCGCGTCTTGTCAAAGACCAACAGCCGCGTCCCGAGCTTGAAGGCTTCATGAATATCGTGGGTGACCATGAAAATGGTCATGCCGCGCTCGCGCCAGAGGTCCAGTAGCAGGTCATGCATATCCAGGCGAATGCCGGGATCAAGCGCGCCGAAGGGTTCATCAAGCAGCAGGACGTCAGGCTTTTTCAGCAAGGCTTGCGCGATGGCGAGGCGCTGCTGCATACCACCTGAGAGCTGCGCCGGATAACGTTTGCGTGCTGCGGCGAGACCGATCTTCTCGAGTGTCTCGGTGACATTATCGCGGGCTCTTTTTCGAATCGATCCAAAATGGCGACTGGCCACACCAGCCCGCTCAAACTCGTCAGCAAGGATCAGATTATCCTCGACTGTCAAATGCGGAAACACAGAATATTTCTGAAAAACGATACCGCGATCCGGTGTCGGCTCGCGCGGCAGCGGTTCTCCGTCCAGCAAGATTTCGCCGCCAGATTGGTGCTCCTGCGACAACAGCATGCGAAGGAAGGTCGACTTGCCGCAACCGGATGCGCCAACGATCGTGCAGAACGCGCCCGAAGCGACATCAATGTTCACGCGCTCGAGCACGATTGTGTCGCCATAGGATTTGGTCAGATTCCGAACGCTGATCTTGATGTCGTCGGCGCTGCTCATAGGCTACCTCCGCTCATATGGGCCCAACGGAAGGCGCGTTTGGAAAGCACCAATAACAGCCGGTCGATGAGGTAAGCGAGCAGCGTGATCCAAATCACGTATGGCAGGATAACATCCATCGCCAAGAAGCGGCGCACCAGAAAGATGCGGTAACCGAGGCCCGATGTGGACGCGATCGCCTCAGCGGAAATCAGAAATATCCAACCCGGCACGAGGCCGAGCCGCAATGCCGTGATCAGTTTGGGCAACACCTGCGGCAAGACGAGCCGCGTCATCATCTGCCACGTGTTGGCGCCCAGTGTTTGTGCCTTGATCACGAGTTCGGCCGGTATTTCCATCACGGCCTGTGCCGTGGCGCGGGTCATGACGGGCGCGGTGCCGAGCGCCACCAACATCACTTTCGACGCCTCGCCCAAGCCAACCATGATGAACAGGATCGGCAGGATGGTGATGGGCGGTATCAGCGAGATGGCTGATATGTATGGCGCTAATGCCGCACGAATGTGCGGGATAAAGCCGATCAATATGCCAATGATCAATGCAAAGGCGGTGGCGACCGCCATGCCGATACCGAGCCGCCACAGGCTGTCGAACGTGTCTACCCACAATGTGAGATCGCCCGTACGCCGGTCCGGCGTAAAGGCCATGCGCCAGAATGTTGCTCCCATCTGCTCGATGGACGGGAGCAATTTGTCGGCCGGGTTTTCAAGCCGCCGGTAATGGCTTGCCACCGCATAAGTAACGAGCGTTGCCACGAACGGCGTAGCGGCCAGGACAAAACCAAAGACCCGGCCGGGTGACTGATTGATCAGGCGCATGGTGTGCTTTTGGCCCGCTTACAGCGCGCCGTCGGCTGCCATTTGCATGTAGCTGGTATCAAAACGCAGCTTTACATTGGCGGCATCACCATAAACGGAACCGTCGGGGAACTCGACACCAACGAACTCTGGCGATGGCGCGCCCTCACCCAAAATGCCTTTGTCAAAAAGGAATTCAGCCACAAACTGCATGGTTTGTGGTAGTTCTGATGATTGGGTGAACTCCACAGCTTCCGCTGGCTCGTAGAACATTTTAGTGGTTGCAATCTGTGCGTTATAACCATCCAGGTCGGTGCCAGACGCGACAGCCATGGCGGTCAAGGCATCTTCGTCACCAGCTGCCATCAAGCCCATGACTTCGTACCAAGCGCCGGTAAGGGCTTTACCGAAATCCGGGTTGGCCGCCAGCGTCTCGGTGTTGACCATCATGATGTCGATGATCTCGCCTGGAATATTGGATGAATCAAACACTTTGGTGGATCCCGGAGTTGCCTCAATCTCTGAAAGGAGCGGGTTCCAGGTCACTACAGACGTCACATCGGAGGTTGCGTAAGCGGCAATCATATCGGCGTCAGATGTGTTGACCACTGTTAGGTCGCGCTCGGACAGGCCAGCGCCGTCCAATGCGCGGGCCAACAGATAGTGTGATACCGACAGTTCCACGAGATTGACATTTTGTCCGGCTAGAGCCCCGACGCTATCGCCCTCTTTTAGCACAATCCCATCATTGCCGTTGGAGAAGTCACCGACGATAAGCGCAGTCGTATCAACGCCGCCGCCGGCCGGAATGGAAAGCGCGTCCATATTGGTCATGGAGCAACCATCATATTGGCCGGCTGTGTATTGGTTGATTGATTCGACGTAATCGTTGATCTGCACAATCTCGACATCGATGCCGTATTTCTCGGCCCACTTGTCCATGATGCCTGAGTCTTCAAGGTAACCCCACGGCATCCAGCCGACATAAATCGACCAGCACACGCTGAAACTGGTTTTCTCCTGCGCATAGGCTGGCGTGTTAACTGCCATCGCCAACATCGTTGCCGATGCCAGTGCTGCTGCTTTGAGTTTGTTGATCATCATGGTCTCGCCTCTCTGCTCATTCGGCTTGGCCAATTTCCTCTGGCCACCTGTTGCATGAGGTTTGAGCACGCGATCCGGGAGGAGGTTCGCGTGCGCAAACCTGTGCAGATATCTCCCGGGATTTTGTCCCGCCGTGTTTCCAGCCAATAACAGCCAGATGACAACTCTCGGACCAGCGTCTTTCTCTCAGATTGAAAAGACCGGAACCCTAGATGTCCGCTGCACACCCACAGTCATGCAAGCCATGTGCCAAGGTGAAATTTGCTCGAATGTGGCAAAATCGGGATCAGGAAGCGCCGATTCGACGCATTTGTAGGCACGTTGCCATAATTTTTGGCGCTTCAAAAATTCGATTGGAATTGTTGGTTCGCGCGGGTCAGGCCCATTTTAGCCGTAGCTGTGCGCGCAGCTTCATGATCGAACGACCCGCTGCAACATCTTCCAGCTGAGCTTTTGTGCGCCCCTTCAGGCTCTGACGAGCGTTGTTCGCGCTGATAATCAAGCCGCTGGAAAGCGGGCCCGCAGGCCGAACTCTGGGAAACAGTAATCTTTTCCACAGCGTCCGGCTTCGATCGGGCAAGACACGGAAACAAGCCAATGTCCGCGCGCCACGCGCTGAATTGACATGCTCGGTGACGATGCGCTCCCAATCCCCTTCCAACACGGCGCCAGGCGGCAATACCAATATCCAAGACGCACGCACTTTGCCGAGCAATTCGCCGATCGGTACTTTCGATGAAAAAAAGTCCGCGCCGGCAACGTCCGCGACTTTGGCGGTATTATCCGTCGAACCGCGATCATAGACAATCAATTGTGAGACCATGCCGCTGACCGCGTGCGCAACGAGCGCGGGCAACATATGAGCCAGCGCATCCTCATCATTCTCTGTGGGCACAATAACAGTCAGCATTCCAAACATCTTATGCTGCCCTGCAACATGAGACCAGTCTAAATTTGTTCTTGTAATGTTCTCTTTTCAGAGATAGGAATATTGTCATCGACCACGACTCGACAGGATGTGATCATGGAAGCGATCAATCAAGCAGATGTCCAAGCTTTCGGCAGCGATGCTGAAACCAGTGTGCAACGCGCCAATCATGTGATTGAGCGCGCCGGAATGCGGCTAACCGATAGACAAGTGCGTGGCAGAGCCAGTCAGATCAATCCCACTGGGCGTTTTGAACTGCTTACTCGCGTTCCTTTAGATGATGGTTGGCAGTCTTTGGAGGAATTACCGCCGTTCAAAACTGATGTTCAGGTTGAACAGGCGCGTTCAGCGCTGACGCGAAACCAATCACCGGATGTACCGTTTGAGCGGTCCGTTAATCCTTATCGCGGCTGTGAGCATGGATGTGTCTATTGCTTTGCTCGCCCTTCTCATACTTATCAGGGGCTTTCGGCTGGGGTCGATTTTGAGGCGCGCCTTTTTGCAAAGCCCGACTTGGCCCGCATTTTGGAGAAGGAAATTACCCGCCCGGGGTATGAGCCAAAGCCAATCGCTATCGGCACAAATACCGACCCTTATCAGCCTATCGAGAAGGATTGGATGGTTATGCGCTCAATTTTGGAAGTGCTGGAACGCCACAATCATCCAGTGATGATCACGACAAAGGGCGCAATGATCCAGCGTGACATCGATATTTTGCAACGTATGGCAGCCAATGGATTGGTGAGCGTGATGCTTTCTGTGACGACCATGGACAGGCGTCTTGCCCGTACAATGGAGCCGCGTGCATCAACGCCCACAAAACGGTTGGAGACCATAAAAGCTTTGACGGATGCCGGCATTCCGACTGGCGTCCTGGTTGCACCCATTATTCCGGGCCTTAACGACCATGAGATAGAAAGGATTTTGGATGCAGCGGCGGCACAAGGTGCGCTCTATGCCAGCCATGTGATCCTTCGGCTACCATTGGAGGTCGCACCAATCTTCAAAGAATGGCTCTTGCGGCACTATCCGGAACGTTACCGACATGTACTTTCGCTGGTTCGTTCGATGCGCGGCGGTAAGGACTATGATGCCAATTGGTCGGCCCGCATGAAGGGTACAGGCCCTTATGCCTGGCAGATTTCACGTCGTATGCAATTGGCGACCAAGCGCCTTGGTCTGTCGGGACGTGTTCGGCAGTTACGGACAGACCTTTTTACCGGCGGCCAAGCGCAAGGTGAGCAGTTGGCCCTACTGTGAGTTTCAAATTGCTTTCAAGCCCGTCCATTCCCCAATCGGACGTCTTGGGAAAGCGCAGCGCCTGCCGAACCGTCACCTGTCCAGACGGGCTGCGCTCCCCAATTGGCTTGATTACAGCCGGTGTGCATGGAACACGTCCCCTTATCGTTTCAGGTACACCGGCTGGTTTCTTTGCCCGACTATTTTTACGAACACGCTATTTTAGACGGCGACGAAGGCTTCGTAGCTGGTTGTGATGAAGCGGGGCGCGGCCCGCTTGCCGGACCTGTGGTCGCGGCGGCTGTGATCCTTCCGCTTGGATTGGAGATCAAAGGCTTAAATGACTCCAAGACGCTCACCGAAACGCGTCGAAACCAGCTGTTTGAGACTATCCATGAAAATGCACTTGCTATCGGAATTGCGAGCCAAAGTGCTGAAACAATCGACGTCATCAATATTCGCCAAGCCAGCTTGGCCGCTATGCGCATTGCGACGACACGCCTATCCAGAACCCCTGATGCCGCGCTTTTTGATGGGCGTGATGTTCCCGTTGGTCTACCAACAAACCTGAAGGCACAGGCTGTGATTGGCGGTGACGGCAAGAGCATGGCAATTGCCGCGGCTTCTATCATCGCGAAAGTAACGCGAGATCGCATGCTTGTTGCGCTGCATGAGGAAAACCCGGCCTATGGGTTTGCGTCCCACAAGGGATATGGGTCCGCCAAGACGCATCAAACAGCAATCAAGGAAAATGGGGGGGTTAAACGCGTCCACCGCTTGAGCTTTGCGCCATTTCGCCAATCAACACTGTTTTGATGACGCAGTGGGTTGGCCGAAAGTCAGTTCAGGTTTGACTTTACTTGCGCCAGCGCATCTTTGAACAGGTCGCCGGATGTCTTGGCCGTCATTTTTGTATCAAGTAGCTTTCCCGCTGCCTCAATAGCAATATCGACAGAAGCGTTGCGCACATCGTTTATGGCGTCGGCTTCGGCTTGTGCAATTTTCTGCTCAGCCATTGCTGTGCGACGTGCCACATATTCTTCGGTTTTCTGCTTGGCCTCAACCGCAATCTGTTCGGCTTCTTTTTTAGCCGCAGTCACGATTTCTTCAGCTTCCTTCTCAGCGTCTTGACGCTTTCGCTGATACTCAGCAAGCATCTGCTGCGCTTCTTCCCGAAGGCGGCGCGCCTCTTCCAATTCATTGCGAATTTTATCGGCACGATTGTCCAGCGCTTTGGTCACAAAACCAGGCACCTTCAAATAAACGAGCAAGCCCAAGAAAATGATCAGACCAATGAAAGTCCAGGATGTAGCATCAAGCATTGTGTCTACCGTCTTCTCAGTTGCCAGAAATCGCTTTTGTCATATCAGCCTTCGAAACGCTCATGCCCACAAGCTTGTCAACAAGCTCGGCGGCCGTATCTTCGGCGATTGTACCCACCTCACCCATCGCCTTGGCACGAATTTCGGCGATGCGCGCCTCAGCTTCGGAAAGCTTTGCAGCGAGCTCATCATCAACTTTAGCACGCTCGGCTTCCGCTTCGGCTTTTGCCTTATCGCGCGCTTTTTGACCAATTTCGCCCGCATTTGCCTTGGCCGTAGCCAAATCCTGCTCATAGGCCGCGATTGCAGCATTTGTCTCATCTGACAAATCTTGCGCCTTGGCCAAATCTTGTGCGATTCGATCTTGCCTCGTTTCCAAGATTTCACCGATACGAGGCGAAATAACTTTGGAAATAAACCAATAGAAAAAGCCGAAAGTTATCGCCAACCAAAACAGCTGCGAGGCAAATGTTGAGCTATCAAACGGTGGAAAAACACCGCTATCGGCTGCGGATTGTGCGGCATCGCCGCCAGCTGCAAAAGCTTTGGATATCAACATGGTCGATCCAGTGAGGCAGGAAAACTATCAGCTTGAAACGAGGCGCATTTGCGCCTCGTTGATACTCGAAGGCCGTATTAAACAGCGAAGAGCAGAAGAAGCGCGATCAGGAGCGAGAAAATGCCCAGCGCTTCTGTCACGGCAAAGCCGAAGATCAAGCGGCCGAATTGGCCGTCAGCTGCAGACGGGTTGCGCAGCGCGCCTGAAAGGTAGCTGCCGAAGATGTTGCCAAGGCCCAATGCTGTGCCGGCCATGCCAAGACATGCAAGACCTGCGCCGAGATATTTTGCTGCTTCCGCTTCCATGAGTTTGCTCCTTTGGATTTGCGTGAATTGAGTAAGTGTTTAATTTTGCGCGTCGCCTATCCGATCAGTGGCTCGGATGCAATGCATCATTCAGGTACATGCAAGTCAGCACCGTAAAGACGTAGGCTTGCAGGAAGGACACCAGGAATTCCAGCGCGGTGATCGCGACCGTCATGATCAACGGCAATACGGCACCAACGACGCCGACAAAACCCAACGCTGACATGGATGCGACAAAGCCCGCGAAAACCTTCAGAGTGATGTGGCCCGCGAGCATGTTCGCGAACAGACGGACTGAAAGGGAAATTGGGCGTGACAGGAATGAGATGATTTCAATGGGTACAACCAGCGGCAATACGTATCCCGGGACACCGTCCGGTACGAAAAGGCCGAGAAACTTAGGACCATGCTTCATAAAACCGTAAACAGTGACCGTACCAATCACGAGCATCGCCAATGCGAAGGTCACGATGATCTGGCTGGTGACGGTAAAGAAGTAGGGAACCATACCGAAAAGGTTTGCCACCAGGACAAACATGAACAAAGAAAACACAAAGGGGAAAAACTTCATACCCTGTGATCCGGCAGCATCTCGCAACATGCTTGCCACGAACTCGTAGGCCATTTCAGTCATAGATTGGAGCCGGGTCGGCACCATTGCGCGGTTTGCGCTTCCGAAGAAAAGGAATGCAGAGGATGCTGCAACCGTCGCAACCATGAACAAGGATGCATTGGTGAAAGACAGATCAAGGCCCGCAATATTTTCCAGCGGAATAATGTCTTTGACCTTAAATTGGGAGATTGGATCGTTGGCCAATTTTTCGTCCCTTACTGTTCGCCACGTTCATCGGGCGGTTTAGCGTAGTTTGCCTGTGCCACAAGCCCCGCTGAACGCAAAACATTCATGACGCCTGCTGCGAACCCCAAAAGCAGGAAAATGATCATCCCCCAAGGGGTTGTTCCCGCAAATGTGTCGATGAGATAACCAAGCCCCGCGCCTGCTACCACACCGGCAATAAATTCGCTTGAAAGCTTGAACGCTTTAGCCACACCCGGGGCCGTTGCAGCGTTGTCCGCTTCCAGTTTCTTTTCTTCATTGATTACCTTGGCTGCAATCTTGGCCTCGAGTGATGCGCGACGCTCATCGAGGTTGGCTTGCGTACCTGAACTTGCGTTATTGTCTTCCGGAAAACGTTTTTGGTTGCCGGACGCCATTTACACACGCTCTGAGATAGCCTCTGAAGTCGGCGGCAACATAGTTTTGTGGATGGGCAGCGTCAACCCGAGTCACCGCTTGGGTTGCGACATTTATTTTTGTTAAATTTCAATGGCTTAATACGACCTTATCAAAAGGTCGCAGCCCGTTGCCAGTCGCCAATTTGTGCAATTGCGAATTGGGAGGGTCTTTACTTGATCAGCCCCAACCACCGTCGCTGGTTCTATAGAAGATATGCAGGCCGATTTTTGACACCCGTTCCATGGCGCGCGCCCAGCGGGGCGACACATAATTCGCATGATAATGGGTCGATGAACCGACATCATCCAACCAAATTTTCCCGGCGGTAACCGCCATGGCGATCTCTTTGGCGAGCTTCCAATGATAAGGCGAATTGATGCGGTCACGGATGCCATCGCAGGCAAAAGAGAACTGGCAGCGGTTGCGCCAATGGTCATTTTGGTAGACCACGCCGCAAATCGTGCTCGGGAAAGTAGGGTTTCTGACGCGGTTCAAGATTACTTGCGCAACGGCAGCCTGGCCGAGTTTCACCTCTCCGCGCGCCTCAAAATAGATACCTTCTGCCAGGCATTTTTGTTGTTTCTCGGAAAAAACATGTGCAGGCAATGGATCATCGGCCCATGTATAGTCGTTTTTGCGAGTTCGGGGCACGAAGCGCCCGCCTGCCGGTTCTTCTTCCTTCAAAAGACTGGCAAAGGGCGATTCGCGCGCAAAGTCCGGCGCTGCCGGCGCGTAGGCCGTAGCCAAAATGTCGGGGACAGGGTTGTTCACCAAGTCAGCAATAAGCGGAGAAACGCCGGGGCTGACGGGTTTTTCGACCTTTTTGTGGAAAGCCGTCGCGACCTGGATTTCGTTTCCGTCCAGTGCATCGTCCGGCTGGGTGAAAATCATTTTGTTCTCATCGTTCACTGCAGGACGAAGAAGGAACGATTCACGATGGAGCACTGAACCGGCTGAAAACGCTTTCGGCGGCGCTGTTGGTACAACAGCGGCCACGCGACCGGTCTTGGTTGAACGATTGATACGTTCTTCATCGGGCGTGTCAGGTGCGATGGACTTTTGCGCCGAAACCGCGATCGGGCGCGCGCCCGCATTATGGCTGATCGAGCCTGTCACAATCGGGTCGGAGGCAAATCGGGCTTCAGCAGCATGAATGGCACCGACGCCGGAGCGCGTCATATGGGTCTGCCATCGTTGACTGGCTGGCATGTCACCGCCAGCGATAAAGGCCGACATGTCTTGGAGTGAGATCTCGCTCGGCGACGACGCTAATAACGCTGCGCTACAGGCAAGGGAGAGACCGATTTTCTGGGATAGAGAGGCAAGGCCACGTGGGGCCCGCGGAAAGGCGATAGGCACTTTAATACTCCGATACACACACTCTTCACGAGAGCTGATGTCAACACACACCAACTCTTTGATTAAGGCGACAATGAAGCATTAACCTTGATGGGCCGTTAAAGGCGTGGTCAGAAATTGTTAGTGATTGTAATCGGCAGGCAACTGTCAGCGCTTTTTCTTGGCGCGGCCTGCGAACGGATTGTCACTTGTGCGCAAGTGGAGGCGGATCGGCACACCCGGCAAGTCAAACGTGTCCCGCAGGCCGTTCTTCAAATATCGCGTATAGGCTGCCGGAAGCGCATCGGGCCTGGAAACGCTGATTACAAACCCTGGTGGGCGGCTTTTCACCTGTGTCATGTATTTCAGGCGCAAACGGCGGCCTGAAACCGCCGGTGGCGGGTGATGCGATGTCACAGCCTCCAACCAGCGGTTCAACTTCGCAGTGGATATGCGCCGGTTCCAGATTTTATGGGTCGCAACGATCTCCGGCAGCAAATTGTCCAATCCCTTACCGGTTTCAGCCGACACCGGGATGGCGCGCACGCCCTTGATTTGCGGCAGCAACGTACGGGTACGTTCGTGCAAATGCTTCAAGGTGGCCTGCTTATCCTGGATAAGATCCCACTTATTGAAAGCGATGACGGGTGCGCGACCCTCCCGCGCGATCAGGTCGACGATCTGTAGATCCTGCTTTTCGAGCGGTATCTGCGCATCCAGTAAGATGACAACCACTTCTGCAAAACGAATTGCCCGGAGCCCGTCAGAAACTGACATTTTCTCCAGGCGATCCTGAACCTTGGATTTGCGCCGCATGCCGGCGGTATCGTGCAACCTGATTTTTCGACCTTGCCACTCCCAATCAACGGAAATGGAATCACGGGTAATGCCCGCTTCGGGACCAGTCAGCAGCCGGTCCTCGCCGACCAGCTTGTTAATCAGCGTCGATTTACCGGCATTGGGTCGACCGACGATCGCAATCCGCAGCGGTTTCGTCTCGTCATAATCGGGCTCGATAACCTCACCCTCATCGTCCAACTCAACGTCGATATCGGCGATGGCTTCGTCAGCTGAAAGATCTTCATCTTCATGGGCCAGCGCACGCTCCTCACCAATGGCCTCGACGATCGCGTCGCGCAGATCCAGCATCCCTTGTCCATGCTCAGCGGAGATTTGGACGGGCTCACCGAGGCCAAGTGAATAGGCATCGTAGATGCCGCCCTCGGCGCCCCGCGCTTCGGCCTTGTTGGCCACCAACACTACCGGCTTGCCGGTGCGACGCAGAATGTCAGCAAATTTCTCGTCGGCAGCGGTCAGTCCCGTTTTGGCATCGACGACAAAAAGGGCAATGTCCGCCTCCTCTACCGCTACGCGCGTTTGGCTCCGCATCCGGCCCGGCAACGTGCTTACATCGCCCTCTTCCAAGCCTGCCGTGTCAATGACATCAAAACGCAGATCCACCAGCCGTGCTTCGTGGCGCCGCCGATCACGGGTTACACCTGGTTGGTCATCGACCAGCGCAAGTTTTCGCCCGACGAGCCGATTAAACAGCGTCGATTTTCCGACATTGGGGCGACCCACGATGGCGAGGGCAAAGCTCACCCTTGCGACACTCTACCGCTGGAAATGATCAGATCGCGAATGACGGTGGCTCTTTGCGCCACGCCCGCAGGCACCTGAACGTCGCTCAGCAGCTCATCGATGAGCAACAACGCGTCGTCGGCCCGGCCATCCTTCCAAGCTGCCAGCGCAAGCACTTCGCGCGCAGAATGGCGGAAAGCGTCATCTGCTGCGGTGAGCGGTTCTGCCCGTTGGGCAACATCCTGATAGGTTCCAAAGTCAATCAACAAATAGGCGGCTCTCAGGCGCGCCGCCTCACGCAAGGTGATCGGAACGGAATTGTCGGCTGCTACAGCGTCGAAATCGGCAATGGCTTGCTCTGTATTGCCAGCGTTATGACGTTCACTGGCTGCTCGCATACGCGCCAAAACTGCATATTGCCCGTAGCCATCGGCTTCCAGTTCGGCCAACTTTTGCAGTGCTTCTTGCGAATTGCCCTCGCTGGCCAAATTCAATGCCTCTAGGTAACGGTCACCAGACGCGTTTGCCTGACTGGTCGTATATGACTGCCAGCCCACCCAAGCTGCGGTGCCAAGCGCAATGGCTATCGCGCCGCCCACGATAAGAAGACCGTAGCGTGACCAAAAATCTTTTAACTTGTCGGTGCGAAGTTCTTCATCAACCTCGCGAATAAAGCTGTCATTGGACATCAATCATCATCCTGAACACCGTTTGACGCGCACTTAGCGCTAACCGGGCTGGATTGCCAGTCGTACTGGCAAGATCACGCCGGCCAGGGTGCTACCCCAAACAAATAAAGGTGCGCCCATACGTACAAGATAACAAAAAGGCCAGACCCGGCGATGCCCGCGATCACATCATTTCGAACAGAGACATTGTCGAAAACCGGATCGCCGCGCCGTTTGACCGAAATTCGGTTTAAAATTGCCCACACCAAAAAAGAGCCAAACAATAGATATGAAGCCAAGTCTCCATTGGAGAGCAAATGCGAAAACGCCCAAATCTTTACACCGAGGATCATTGGATGTTTGACCATTGCCTTTATGCGCCCGGCAGGAATTTGCGAAGCCACCAACAAGACCAAAGCAACCCACATCAGTGGAATGGAAAGATGGGCAGCCCAATTGGGCGTCGCATAGAAGAAAAGGTTCCAATCTGAAACGCGCGCTTGCCCATAGCCCCAAACAAGCAAAATAAGGCCGACAAAAGACACGATGCTGTAGAGCGTCTTCCAAGCGCCCTCGCCACGGCTTTCAATGAACGCGGCACGTTGAGTGCCAAAGTACATTTGGGCCGTATGAATGCCCAGGAAAAGCGCAAGTCCGAGGATGAGCCAAATCATGAGAGTGGTCCGCCTATCATTTACTGGCCCGGCTGCACATTCTGGACTTCGATGTCGCCGGCGCCATGAATATCCAGCCACTCCTTGTCAATCGTCGGCAGATCCTCATCATTGATAGCCGCTTCGAATGACTGCAGGCGTTTGTAAATCGACAGAAGTTCCACAACCGTTGTCCATGAATTGACCAGATACTGGAACGAGTTGGACACTTGGCTGAATGCCGTCAAAATCTGCTGCAAGATACCGAAGGTAAAGCCGATGGCGGCGCCTGCAATTATGGATGGAATAAGGAGAATATAGGCGAAAATGCCATCCGCCTGCAGATAAGCGAAACGGAAAACGTTGAAGTACATATATTCCAGATACAGTCTGAAATAGTTTCGGCGCACGTCGGCGAATAGACCACGCCAGGAAACTTCAGCTGCTCTTTCCGGATCGTCTTCCCCGTAAACCAGTTCTTTTCGGTAGGCCGCTTCAACCCGCTGGTTTTTGAATTCCAGACCCGGCAGACGTATACCGACAGCCGCCAGCAAAACGGTACCGAATAGTGACCAGAGGATCGCCGCCCAAACCAGCGCTTGCGGAACAGCGCCAAATATCGGGATTTCGGGCACAAACTGGGATAGTCCCCAAAGTATCGGCAAAAACGCGATCAACGTCATCACGGCGTCGATCGCCGACACGCCCAAGCCTTCCATGATCCCGGCAAAACGCATCGTGTCTTCTTGAACACGTTGCGATGCACCCTCGATGTGCCGCACACGCGCCCAGCGATCCATGTAGTAACCATTCATCGCCGTGCGCCAACGAAAAATCCAGTGCGAGACGAAGTACCGAAATACGACGATAATGGCGATGAACATGAATGCGAGCTGCGCAAAGATGAAAATCAGGCTGAACAGATCGCCCACCGTCACGGCGGGATCGGGATTTTCAGCCAACGCATTTTGCACCATGTCGAAAAAAGGGCGGCGCCAATTGTTGATGGCAACAGAAACCTGGACGTTGAAATAGGTCACAAAAAGGATGAGCGACGCGCCTGCGACCGACCAAATTTCCCATGGATGTTTGGCGCGAAAATGCCAGAAGCCGATGAATGCACCGGCAAAAACCACATAGTAAACGTAGAACCAAAGAAATTCCGGGGTTGTAAAGTGCCCTAATCCAATTACCGGCGGTGTACCTTCTGGCGTCGCACCAAAGATTGCCGCGCCCCAGCCCGAGCCGCCGGCCAAATACCAAATGATGATGGCGATAGTCGACCAAACGACAAATGACAGAAAGAACAGCTTGGGCTCTGGAAAAAAGGAACGAAACAAAGGCAACTCCGCACGTTGGCGTGACAAGCAGGAAGGCCAGTGTTAGCCCAAACCTGCGCAACAACGAAACCCTTTAATCACGCTTGGCGCGAGGAGGCACTATGAACCAACAAGCTTTGGCCGCGGTCGGCATTTATGCCGCCCTTTGCACTGTCATCATTTTTTGGCTTGCGAACGAAACGGGTAAAGTCAGACGCCGCGAAAGAATAGCCTTGGGCGATGGTGGTGACAAACATCTGAGCCGGCTAATGCGCGGTACAGCAAACAATACAGAATATGTCCCGTTTTTCCTGATCAAATTATTGATCGCGGCGCTGATCGGCATGCCTGCATGGGTCGTGCATGTATTTGGGATTACATTCGTGGCCGGGCGGGCGCTCCATGCCAGCTACTTTGTGTTTCCAGGCACACCAATTATGCGGCGCTTTGTTGGTTTTGGCATCGCATTTTTGGCACAAGGCGTGCTGCTACTTGGCCTTGTCACTCACGGCCTTTGGGTGTCGGTAGCCAACTAGTTTTTGCGCCACCAACTCTCCGGCATAACAATGTCTTCTCCGTCGGGATTGTTCATGCGGTCCAGCGCGTGAGGCAAACTGATGCCGTTGGTACTGGCAAAACTGTCAACGAGGTCGTTTCGGATGAAGGTAACCTCGATGACGGGCGGCACTTCAACACCATCCAACCCAACGATGGCGTTGCAATTGTTGGGGTGAACGTGAGCAATAGAGAAGTGGTGATAAATCTTTTCGAAAATGGACGAGACCCCACGCAAAAACTGTTTATCGAAAAGTTTGTGGAGGCCATGGAATTCGACGATCATGATTGAAAACTGGGCGAGACGATCCGCCGTTTCAAAGGTCAACACATCATATTCGCCACCCTCAATATCCATTTGAAGTATGGGCGAAACATCGCTGTCGCCGATCGTCTCATCTACCCAATCAGACAGAGTGATCACATCTCCGTCGGTTCTGCTGCCTAAGAACTTGCCTATAAAATGGAAGTTTGGATCGTTTGATGGCGGCCCGGCAACCGACGCATCGGCCATATAAGAGCTGATGCCATAGCGCTCGCTTAACTCGCTCTCGAAATCGGCGACGTAATCTACGCCGGGGCTGAAGCAACAATCGATCTGGTCCAAAACATCCGGCAGCAGATATCCGCCGTCTTTGTCGCCCCCAACCCTGATTAATTCGACGGCAACATATTTTTCCCGAAATCGCTCAATAAAGCCACGAACATCGTCCGTCGGACCTAGCGTTGTAATTAACGTACCGCGCTGAAAGGCCCGCTTTCGGTACCATCTTCTGAACTTTGACCTAAGACCCATTTTTCGAAGATCCCCTTGCCTGCGACGGACGGTAGACTATTCCCACTCGATCGTGCCGGGTGGCTTGCTCGTGACATCATAGACGACCCGGTTGATGCCGCGAACTTCATTGATAATACGCGTAGCGGCCTGACCGAGAAACGCCATATCATAAGGAAAAAAGTCTGCGGTCATGCCGTCAACAGACGTCACCGCGCGCAGTGCACACACAAACTCATACGTCCTTCCATCACCCATGACACCGACGGTTTGGACCGGCAGCAAAACGGCAAAGGCCTGCCAAATATCGTCATACAAACCGGCTTTGCGGATCTCATCCAAATAAATCGCGTCAGCCTGGCGCAAAATATCAAGCTTTTCCCGTGTCACGCCACCTGGACAACGGATCGCCAAACCGGGACCTGGAAACGGATGACGGCCGATAAACGAATCCGGCAAGCCCAGCTCATGGCCGAGCAAACGGACCTCATCCTTGAATAGTTCGCGTAGCGGTTCGACCAGTTGCATGTTCATGCGCTCAGGCAAGCCGCCAACATTGTGGTGTGATTTAATAGTTACCGAAGGCCCACCGGAAAAGGAAACGCTTTCGATGACGTCAGGATAAAGCGTTCCCTGTGCCAGAAAATCCGCCCCTCCGAGTTTCCTTGCTTCCTCTTCGAACACATCGATAAAGAGCTTGCCGATCGTCTTGCGCTTGGTTTCAGGGTCGGCCTCACCTTCAAGCGCATCGATGAACAAGTCAGCGGCGTCTACATGCACCAGTGGAATATTGTAGTTTTCGCGGAACATAGCGACGACCTCCGCCGCCTCGTTCATGCGCATCAAGCCGTGGTCAACGAGAATACAGGTTAGTTGATCACCAATCGCTTCATGAATGAGAACCGCTGCGACTGACGAATCAACCCCGCCGGAGAGCCCGCATATGACACGCTTGTCGCCGACCTGTTCACGGATGGCCGCGATAGCCTGATCCTTATAGCCGGCCATCGTCCAATCTTGTTTGAGACCGGCCAGTTTGACGAAATTCTCGTAAAGTTTTTTCCCGTTGGGTGTGTGGTGAACTTCCGGGTGAAACTGCACCGCATAAAAGTTACGGCTTGTGTCCGCCGTGATAGCGAATGGCGCATTGGGCGAAGTGCCAAAGACGTCAAAGCCAGGGGCGAGTTTTGAGACATGATCGCCGTGACTCATCCAAACCTGCTCATCACCCTCAACAAACCAGTTTTCGAGCAGCGGCAATTTTTCGTCGTTCGATGTGACGTAAGCCCTGCCAAACTCGGCTGTCTTGTGCCCGCGCTCCACATGCCCGCCAAGACAATACATCATCACTTGCTGGCCATAGCAAATGCCCAAGATGGGTTTGCCGCGCTCAAAAACCGACATGGGTGGCATTGGTGCGCCGTCATCAAACACCGATGCGGGGCCGCCGGAAAAAATGATTGCCTTCGGGTCCACATCGTCAAGGAGAGCGTCAGTCACGTTCTGAAATGGATGAATTTCGCAGTAAACACTGAGCTCACGTAAGCGGCGCGCGATGAGCTGTGTAACCTGGCTGCCGAAATCGATGATGAGGATGGTTTCGTCGTGGCGGGTAAGCGAAGTGTCTGTCATCGCCCCGCTTTAGCCTTGATGGTGCGGTGCGGCAATGCCGCTTGCATGATGTCCAAGGATTAACCGCATTCAAATGGCGCAAACGCTTCTTCCACGCGTGGCTGGTCGGTTTTTGAGATGCAGCCCGCATTCACGTAGAGACGGAATGTGTGCAATTCTTTGCAGACGCGGTCTTCGGCACCGGCGCCCGCAAAATCAGCGTTGCCTTCAGCCAACGCAATTATGCCGGTCAATGATTCCTGGTAGGTCAATACGCCGCCCATAAGCCATGCAGGATCGCACATGATTGATGATGCTCGCGCTGGAGACACCATGAAAAGTACGATCGCCATGAAAGCCAGTGTTCTCATGCGCCAAAGGTATCACATTGCCCCTTCAGCGATATGCACTTTCACGTGAGCGTTGTTTCGAGATCCCTGACAGCCGACGCCAGTTTCTCATCAATGACATGCAAATATTGGGTCCAATCATCGATGTGATGGAGGTCTGCAGCACCATCGGAGATACCGCGTAGACCAATCAACGGGACATCAAATGCCATACATGCGCGTTTAATGGCAAAGGTCTCCATGTCGACCAAGTCGGCGTCAATGTCATCATACGCGTCCCCGGACACGATATTGCCACCAGTTGATAAGCGCTTTGCTGTTGGGCCGCCCTCAAATGTTCGCAGAGGCACTTCAATTGGTAGATCAAGAAACGGGGTCGCTCCTTTTTCAAAACCCAAGGGTGAAGCATCAATGTCGCGGTAGGACACTGAAGCGATTTGATAGACCTCCGCCTGCTCAAGCGTGTTTGAACCAGCCGACCCCAAAGTAACGACCAGGTCAGGCTTTTCAGCCGCGAGCGCCTTTGTCACCTGTACCGCTGCCTCGACCGGCCCGACACCACACATCAATGGGGTGATTAACGCCTTGAGATGGGAACCATATTCGGCATCTGCGGCCATCACATAAAGGATTTTTGTCGAACCGACCGTCTTTAACATGGGAACCCCTATTTCGTTCTCGTTGGCATAAAACCTGGAACATCACTGATCAATTCATCGCCCACAAAGTTGCGTTCAGTATCGACGCAAAACTGATCCACGCGAGATATGGAACCATGAACAGCGTTGCTACACGGTCTTGCTTCCAGCTTGTCACAATAAAGGCGACCGTCAACGCGACCATCACGCCGATGACGATTAACGCGACCCCCATCATCTGAAGACCGAAGAAAACGGGCGACCAAGTCAGGTTGACGGCAAATTGGACGAACCAAAGTCGAGTTTGGATGCTACCCCGTGACCGATCCCACGAACGCCATCCGGCAAAAGCAACCATGGCATAGAGGATCGTCCACACCGGCGCGAAAACCCAATCGGGTGGATTGAACGACGGTTTTGCCAGATTTTCGTACCAATCACCGGGTGGTGTTGATGCGCCGACAACGCCGCCAAGCGCCATGGTACCGATCAAAAAAATAGCGAATGTAATCCAGCGCTTCATCTGCGGTTTTCCTCGGTCAACGGAGCTTTTGCATGACCGCGAAGAAGAAGCCATCGGTTTGTGTTGAGCGCGGCGTTAGGGTGATGCACTTCATATCAGCCGACCAAGGTTGCGGTCTATCGAAACCGAAGAGGTCTTGCCAAACCTCGCCCACCGATAGCAGCTCCCACCCTTCATGCCGTTCGCCAAATGCATATACCTGCTCCTCGTTCTCAGCCTGAAAAACCGAACAGGTCATGTAGCATAAAAAGCCTCCGGGCCGGACATAGCTGGCAGCGCTGTCAAGGATCGTGGCTTGCTCGCTACAGCGCTGCTCCAACGCCTTTTCGGTCAACTTCCACTTGGCGTCAGGATGGCGCCGCCAGGTTCCTGATCCGGTACACGGTGCATCAACAACAACTCGGTCAAAGCGGTCTTGCAACCCGGTCAAATCAGCATCGGCGGCGTGGACTTGGACATTGCGGGTACCGGCCCGTTTCAGGCGTTCGAATATAGGCGCAAGCCGCTGCTTGTCATTATCGTAGGCGTGCACCTGCCCTTTGTTTTCCATGGCCGCAGACAATGCCAGTGTCTTGCCACCAGCGCCGGCACAAAGATCGAAAACCTGTTCGCCCGGCTGCGGGAAAACAAGATCAGCAATGATTTGCGATCCCTCATCTTGAACCTCGAACCAACCTTTTTGAAAAGCCGGCTCGGCTTGCACATTCGGCAAGCGCCCTGCGCGGCGCGGTGGTGCGATGCGAACACCGTGCCGCGCTATGTTCGAGGGTTTCGCGCCAGTTTTATCAAGCGCTTTTAAAACTTTGGCACGGTCGGCTTTGAGCGTGTTTACCCGCAGATCCAACGGCGGGCGTTGTGTCAGTTCCTTGGCCTCGTCAATCCACTCGGCTTCAAAAGTCTCTTGTAGCGCGTCAGCGCACCAAGGTGGCACATCGGCTTCAACCCATGGATCGGCCAATGTCATGTCACGCCCGGTTGCGCTATCAAGCTGATGGTTCGGCACTGGCGGTGCGAATTTATCGCCGGCCAGCTCAGCTGCTATCTTTTCAACCGGCATGTTCCAGGAAAAAGCCAACGCGCCGAATACCAACGCTTCCGGTGTTTCATCATCCATGCGGTAAGCAATTGATGCCCGGCGCCGCATCACATCATAAACAAGGTTTCCGATAGCGGCACGATCACCAGAACCGGCAAATCGATGGGACCGCCCCCAATCTGACAAAGCAACCGATACGGGTCTATTATTGTCTTCGATATCTGCCAAAACCTCGATGGCAGCGGCTAGTCGTCCGCCAAGGCGCATAATGTCGGTCTACCCGTGTGTGATTCCTCGCTGCTGTCTATTCACCGGGAACAAAATTTGGAAGGCCCGATCTGTTTTCAACATCTGTCGAGTTTGATTGCCGTCGAACATTTTCTGGCACCGGCGCGCGCGGCAGCGAGATCGACGCGATCGTTCCTCGCCCGAGCGCTGATCGGATCGAGAGATCGTAACCGTTTTCTTCACTCAACTTCTGGGCAACACCCAGGCCCAAGCCATAGCCCTGACTATCGGTGGCTTGGCAAAACGGTTCCATGAGTTGGTCGAGCTTCTTTGGATCAATTCCAATGCCGGTATCAGCGACAAACAATCTCACGTGTGCAGCGTGGAACTGGACGCCCACAAAAAGTCCACCCTCATCGGTGTACTTAACCGCGTTCGATACGAGGTTGGTTACTACCCGCATAACATCGAGCGGAGACGCTGATACCTTGCCCTCCGATATCATGATGCGAAACTGCAAGCCCTTTGCGCGCGCTTCGGCGGCAAACATTGCTTCAACGTTTTGCAGCACTACTGCCAATGAAAAGGTTTCAATGTCGATGGCAGTGTCTTTGACGTCCGGCATCGTATCATTTTCTTCACTCACCCGATCGAGATTTGAGATGACGAGGTCATCGAGATAGTCGAAACTCTGCTTGACCTGTTTGGCCGTGGACGGATCCCTTTTGCTCAACTGCATTAACGCCATGCGAAGTGATGTGAGCGGTTGGCGAATATCGTGGGCAGCAGAGGCAAACATCTCGCGGTCACGCGATGCCAACGCCGAAGCTTGTTGGTAGCTTTGCTCGGCCGAGCGCAAGGCTTCGCTCAATTGCAGCTTTTCTTCACCCAGTTGAATACGTTCCATCAGCGCGTCGTCATGGGCACTGCGAAGCGCGAGTGTACGCACGAAAATCGCGAGTGAGAAAATCACCCCTTCAGCCAATAACATAACGCGGCCGAAATGGCCCGTGATGTCTTGATTAAACTGGCCAGGAAAGCCGTAACCGATAATGGTCAAGACCATTGCGGAGGTTACCAAAATCATCCCTAATAGGAAGACGCCGGCTCCAACATGTCCACGCCGATAGGAGGCAATTGCCGCCGACAAGTTCAATGTGCTCACGGCAAAGACGAGGACGAGGACGCTCTGCTTGAAGATTGGGACATTGACGAAAATCGGGAAACTAATCGCAAACAATGCGGACATGACACCAATCGCAGGCAGGGCGACATTGAAGAAACGATGTTGTTTTCGTGCCTCAATAAAGGCCCACGTAAAGAAGCTTCCAAAGCAGCCGATACTTATACCGACAGGCCCCAAGGCAACGGCGTTCCATTGCGGATTATTGGGCCAAAGATATTGAAAGCTGTACCCGTCGGCGTGGAAAAGATGGAGCGTCGCCAGCAAAATGTAGGTGCCATAAAGGAAAGCGGCGCGCATTCCCAACGCAGCAAGGTAGAGCGTACTGATAATCGCCATGCCAGCGGCAAACGCGAGTGGCGCTATGATGATCATATCTTCAAAGCGAACCCTTTCGTTGAAAGACGTAATCGTTTCTACAAACAACGGCATCTGCGTTGCTTGACCTGTTTCGTACTCGATGATGATCGACGCCACTTCGCCGGGTGCCAAGCTGATATCAGAGGCTGGCAACCGATGGCTGACAGGTCGCTGCGCAAATATGCTGTCGTTTGTTAACGTCAGTATGTTCTCGACAAGCTGACCACCATCGGGCGCTGTACGCACATGGTAGACCCTGAGCAAATCTGTTACATTGATCTCATGTGACACGCGCCAAGTGCCTGGCTCGTCCGTCCTATTCTGCACCCGGGCGACGACCCAGAGGCGGGACTCATTAAAGCCAAAGTCAATCAACCGTCCTTCAATGGGTTTTAACCGGGTTTCAAAATCGGATGCGGCTATCTCTTTAATGGTGAGCTGTGCCGATGGATCCGCATAAACAAGCGCATAGGACGCCAAGTCGACTTTTAACCGCCCGTTTTGAAGGGGCACTATTTCCCCGGCTGCAAAAGCGGAGCCGAAAAGCGTCACTTGAAATGTTAAAAGCAGCAAAATGCGCTTTACGTATTTGAAATGGGTAATCATTAATTGACGCACGGTCACACAGAAGAGTTGAAATGTCATCAGCGCACCCTGATTTGCCCCCGCGCACCGGTATCGTCGCAGACGATCACGTCATGCTTAGAAACGGCATGTGTGATTTGCTCAACGAGCATGGAGGCGTGGATATCGTGGGTCAAGCAGGCACCGGGATAGAAGCGATAAGCATGGTGAAACAATTTCGACCGACGATCATGTCGCTCGATATCGGCATGCCGTACGCACAGGGAATCGATGTTTTTGTCGAAGCGCGCCGCTGGTCTCCGGAAACAAAAGTCATTGTTTTTACGGGCATGACATCGCACGGGCTTTTGGGCGAACTCGTGAATGCGGGGGTTGACGGACTTTTCATGAAAAATGGCGATCTGGGGCATCTGATCAAAGCCATCCCGCTTATTTTGAGCGGCGGCCGCATCATCTCGCCCGATGTGACTGCGATTTTGGAAACGGTTGAAGACAGCCCTGAGTTGACACCTCGTGAGCGTCAAATCCTTTCGCTGGTTTCGCGCGGATACGCGAACCGCGAAATTGGCGAGCGCCTTGGTGTGAGCGCCAAAACCATCGATAATCATCGCACGAACCTCATGCGCAAACTCGACGTCCACTCGGTCGCCGAATTGTTGGCCTATGCATTGCGTGAAGGATTACTCGACGCACAACGCGAACTTAGGCCTTAAAGCTGCATGAAATTGATGCGACGGCAAATGAGGGATTTCCCTCATGTGCATGAGTTTTCGTTTCCGGCATCTTCCCGTCATCGCCCGAGGGGGGCGTTAACGAGGAAACTAACATGACTAGAAAATCTACTCTTGCCGCCACTGCTCTTGCTTTGGCAACCATCTTCACCGCGACCCCGGCTTCGGCATTCCTGTCGGTGCCGCAAATGTCTGTCGAGACACATGTGATTCAAGCACAGGCGGCTCAATTTAGTCTCGATCCAGGCGATTTCAAAGGCTTTGATACGTCCGGCAAACGCCAGCGTGTCCGTATTCGTACCGCAGGTAACGGGTACACATTGCAAACCCTGACAGGGCGCAACAGCGGACAGGTCTTCTACGTCCACCAAGGTGGTAACATTTACCGCGCGCAAGATGGGACCACTTTGGAAGTGACTGGCCGTCGCAGTGCGATCTGGAACGGCTGGCTAGGCCGCATCGCTCTGAACGACTGATCGAACGAGAAAACTAGCGGGGAAACATTATGTTCAACTCAAAACTTTCGCGACGCGGTGCTCTTGTTGCCTTCTGTGGCCTCTTGGTGACCGGCTGTGTCACCGTCGATGCGCCTCCCGGCAATGGCGGCGGCATTGAGCCGCCACCTCCGCCGCCACCAAGCAACATTGCGTTGGATCCAGGCGAATTTAAAGGCTTTGACGGTTCTGGAAAACGCCAACGGGTCCGCATTCGAGCTGCCGGCAACGGTTACACATTGCAGACCTTAACCGGACGAAACGGTGGTCAAATCTTTTACGTTGACCAAGGCGCAAACGAATATCGCGCTGGTGATAACTCGACCATGAAAGTGACGAGTTCCCGTTCGTTTATCTGGAACGGACCGCTTGGCCGGATCGCAATGAACGACTAGGCGTAAGGACGACACCGGCCGGGCGCACTGCGCCCGGCCAACAATGGCTAAATTCAAGCCGAGAGATCAAATCGATCAGCGTGCATGACCTTTGCCCAAGCCGTCACAAAGTCGACGACGAACTTTTCTTGGGCATCATCTTGAGCGTAAACCTCGGCATAGGCGCGCAGGATCGAGTTTGATCCAAACACCAAGTCTGCGCGGGTGGCGGTCCATTTCGCATCGCCGCTGACACGATCAACGATCTCGTACGTGCCACCTTTGACCGGCTTCCACTCATTGCCCATGTCCGTCAGGTTGACGAAGAAGTCATTCGTCAACTGTCCCGGACGGTCTGTGAAGACGCCATGTTTTGAGCCGCCGTAGTTAGCATCAAGTGCGCGCAAACCACCAAGCAGAACCGTCATTTCTGGACCGGTGAGCCCCATGAGTTGAGCGCGGTCGAGCATCATTTCTTCCGGCTCTGCGACGAATTTGGTTTTCTCCCAGTTCCGGAAACCGTCAGCAAGTGGCTCGAGATATTCAAATGAGTCCACGTCTGTCGTCTCTTGGGTCGCGTCACCGCGGCCCGGTGCAAATGGCACCAGTACCTTGAAGCCCGCCGCTTTCGCTGCCTGCTCGACGCCGACATTGCCGGCCAAAACGATGACATCAGCAACGGAAGCACCAGTTTCTGCTGCAATTGGTTCAAGCACGGCAAGCACCTTTGCCAAGCGATCAGGTTCATTGCCTTCCCACTCATTTTGCGGGGCCAAGCGAATGCGCGCACCATTGGCACCACCACGCAAATCTGAGCCGCGGAATGTACGTGCAGAGTCCCATGCGGTCGCCACCAGTTCGGCGATCAACAAACCTGAAGCAGCGATCTTTTCTTTGACTGCGTCCACATCATAGCTTGTCGAACCAGCAGGGATCGGATCCTGCCAGATCAGATCTTCCTGCGGTACTTCGGGTCCGATGTAGCGAACTTTCGGGCCCATATCGCGGTGGGTTAGTTTGAACCACGCACGGGCAAATGTGTCCGAGAAGTAGTCGTGATCGGCATGGAATTTTTCCATATACTCACGGTAGGTCGGATCGACTTTCATCGCCATGTCCGCATCCGTCATCATGGGCATGCGGCGTACTGATGGATCGTCCGCGTCGATAGGCATATCTTGTTCGGCAATGCCGATAGGCTGATACTGGTTTGCGCCGGCTGGCGACTTGGTCAGCTCCCAGTCGTAACCGAGGAGCAACTTCATGTAACCACCGTCCCACTTGGTCGGATTGGTTGTCCACGCGCCTTCAATACCAGATGTTATCGCCTGGCTCGCCTTGCCTTCCTGGTTCGGGTTCATCCAGCCAAAGCCTTGGTCTTCAAGGGCACCACCTTCGGGTTCGGCGCTGAGCATGGAAGCATCGCCATTGCCGTGTGCTTTGCCGATTGTGTGGCCACCCGCTGTTAGCGCTGCGGTTTCCTCATCATTCATGGCCATGCGGGCAAATGTTTCGCGCACGTGCGTCGCCGTCAATTCCGGATTTGGATTGCCGTTGATGCCTTCGGGATTGACGTAAATAAGTCCCATGTGAACGGCAGCCAGCGGGTTTTCCAGCGTGTCGGCTTTTTCAACACTTTCGTACCGGTTTTCAGATGGTGCCAGCCACTCATCTTCGGCACCCCAATAGACATCTTCTTCCGGCGCCCAGATATCTTCGCGGCCAAATGAGAAACCAAAAGTCTTCAGCCCGGCTGACTCGTAGGCCACGTTACCGGCCAGAATGATCAAGTCTGCCCATGAGATTTTGTTGCCGTATTTCTTTTTGATTGGCCACAGGAGGCGACGAGCTTTGTCGAGGGACGTGTTGTCAGGCCAAGAGTTCAAAGGCGCGAAACGAATATTGCCGGAGCCGGCGCCACCACGGCCGTCTTGTGTGCGATAGGTGCCGGCGGCATGCCACGCCAAGCGCACCATCAAACCCGCATAGGTGCCATAGTCTGCAGGCCACCAGGGTTGGCTTTCATGCAGCATTTTGTGCAGGTCAGCTTTCAATGCATCAACATCGAGCTTTTTGACCTCTTCACGGTAGTTGAATGTCTCGCCCATAGGCGATGGGCTCGTGCCATTTTGGTGAAGGATGCCCAGATTGAGCGTACGCGGCCACCAAGCTGTCACGCTGGTTTCCATTGAAGTGATTGATCCGTGCATGACAGGGCATTTGCCGATGCTGCCGTCGACTTTGATGTCCATAGAAAGCTCTCCCGATTGTGTGGAACTGAGCTTTAATTGGCGCAGTTTAGAATAATTTCAAATTGCAAATTCCAATCTTTTCAATTAGTTTTTCTTATTATGTTTACAGTAAGGCAATTGCTTTTCTTTGATGCTCTGGCCCGTGAAAAACACTTCCGACGGGCGGCGGAAAGCGTCAACGTCACGCAACCGGCACTCTCTGCGCAAATCATGGATATGGAAGACAAGCTCGGTACAGACCTGGTTGAGCGTAACCGTGGCGGCATCACATTGACCCCAACGGGCAAACTGCTTTTGCCAAAAGCCCGCGCCATTCTCCAGCAGATCGAAGCTTTGGAGGAACTAGCGACCTCGAAAGCGGACGAGCTCTCAGGGACTTTAGAGATCGGCATGATACCGACGGTAGCCCCTTATCTACTGCCAAAATTGCTGCCAGCGCTACGGACTGCCTTCCCGGCACTCGAATTAAAGGTGCGCGAAGCGAAAACCGAACGGCTGGTGCAGGAACTTACCAACGGAAACCTAGCCGCCATCATTGCCGCAAAGCCCATCGAAATCCGCAATGCAAAGTCGACCGATCTTTTTGAGGACATTTTTTACATGGCGGCAGGGCGTAATAGTGCGGACGTTTTGTCCTCGCCTATCGCGCCAGACAAGTTGGTAATGGACCGGCTTCTTTTGCTGGAAGACGGGCACTGTCTACGTGATCAAGCACTCACGGTATGCGAAGCTGCTGGCCCCTACCAACTGGTCAATTTGGGCGCGACGTCCATGACCACATTGTTACAGCTCGTCGCCAACGGACTTGGTGTCACGCTTATTCCATCAATTGCTATTGATGCTGAGACACAGAAGCTAGATGCGATCGAAATTGCGCCGTTTACCGCGCCGGCACCATCTCGCAAAATTGCACTTTTTTATCGGGGATCCAGCGCTCGATCGACAAACTTCGAGGCATTGGCCGAGACTATTCGCGCTGCCGCAATACCATTGCTATGGCGTGCTAACGCGCCCTTACGCGACCAGTAACCATCCAAAGCCCAAACCAAACGGCAAACGCGATCCCAACAAACGAAAACTTCAGCACCGTGTAAGACGAGGCCAGGCCAACCGAAACCGGATCAATCGGCACCTCGCCGCGTAGCATATCGGCCACCAAGCCGTTTTCGAGAAAATCGAACAAGCCATACGGCGCCACAAGCACGACCGGCAGCGCCACGCGTAACCAAGATGGAAGTGTTCGGAATCGTTCGAATTGCCGCAAAGACGCGGTCAGCAAGACAAAAAGTGCTGCCATCAGGAGGATTGGGAATACGAAATCGAGAAAGCGGGTGTGCCACAGTAGAAAAGCACTACGTTCATTCGCATCGAGTGATGAGGCCCAGCCCATGACAGCATCATGGCTGTAGCCTAAAGGCTGTGCATCGGGAGCTTTTTGCCCATCCGCCATCGGCTCAAAGATCAACGCATTGACCCCTGCCAAAACCGCAAACCAGGCAGCGGTGAAGTAGACGAAAATCTTTTCGCGTAAACTCACACCGGCAACCTAACGCCCACCACCCGGATAGTTCGGGCTTTCGCGGGTGATCGTCACATCATGCGCGTGGCTTTCGCGCAGCCCAGCATTTGAGATACGGACAAAACGGGAGTTCTCACGGAAGTCTTCAAGATTTGCGCACCCGGTGTAGCCCATGGCCGCTTTGAGGCCGCCTGCCAATTGGTGAAGCACCTGATGGACCGGCCCCTTATAGGGTACCTGCCCTTCAATACCTTCCGGCACGAGTTTGAGTGTGTCGCGCACTTCAGCCTGGAAGTAGCGATCAGCCGAACCGCGGGCCATGGCACCGACTGACCCCATACCGCGATAGGCTTTGTAGGAGCGGCCTTGGTGAAGGTAGACTTCGCCCGGGCTTTCATCGGTTCCTGCAAGAAGTGATCCGACCATGACCGCTGATGCGCCGGCTGCCATTGCTTTGGCAAGGTCGCCGGAAAGTTTGATGCCGCCGTCAGCGATGACCGGAACACCAGCCTTAAGCCCTTCTTCCGCCGCCGACATTACAGCGGAAAATTGCGGAACCCCAACGCCGGCGACAACGCGTGTTGTGCAAATCGAACCGGGGCCAATACCGACTTTTACGCAGTCAGCTCCCGCGTCGATTAACGCCTTTGTGCCATCGGCAGTGGCCACATTCCCAGCAACGATTCGTACGGAATTGGAGAGCTTTTTCACCTGACCAACCGAATCCAACACGCGTTGCGAATGGCCGTGCGCGGTGTCGATCACAATGACATCCACACCCGCTTCAGCGAGCTTTTCAGCCCGTTCCAAGGCGTCATCACCAACGCTTACGGCCGCGCCGACACGCAATCGCCCTTGCGAGTCTTTCGTAGCGTTCGGATTGAGTTTTGACTTCTCGATATCCTTCACGGTGATCAGTCCGACGCAATAGCCACGCTTGTCAACGACCAGCAATTTCTCGATGCGGTGTTGGTGCAAAAGCCGCTTCGCTTCGTCTTGCTCGACGCTTTCTTTAACGGTGATCAAGTTTTCACGTGTCATTAGCTCGTAGACTTTTTGCTCCGGATCGGATGCAAAACGGACATCGCGGTTGGTCAGAATGCCGACAAGACGACCAGGCTTTTGGGTGCCCACACCGCCGTCTTCCACAACCGGAATGCCGGAAATCTTATAGGTGCGCATGAGCTTTTTCGCATCGGCCAGCGTCGCTTCAGGCCCAATACAAACGGGGTTTACCACCATGCCGCTTTCAAACTTTTTTACCTGGCGCACCTCTTCGGCTTGCTCGTCTGGCGTCAGATTGCGGTGGACAATGCCCATACCACCAGCTTGCGCCATCGCGATAGCAAGACCTGACTCAGTGACCGTGTCCATTGCCGCAGAAAGGATCGGCAAGTTCAGGTGAATGTCTTGTGCGATTGAAGTGCTTATATCAGTCTGAGCCGGCAAAATTTCTGAATGTCCGGGCTGGAGCAGCACGTCATCAAATGTCAGCGCCAATTCGCCGGTTGCCGTTTCTATGATTTTTGCCATTGCGCGTTCCCATGATTGGCTTTGCATAAAATGCAAAACCCGCTGTGCATTGGCAGTCGCTGCTATCATGGGAATTAGTCCAGCGGAACCTCCAAAAACGAAGTTGACAGATCATTTTATCCTATATAACTAGTTTTCTAGTTATATGGAGATGATATGGATATCGAAAAGGCATCACTCGGGTTTGCCGCCATCGGCTCGCCGCAACGTTTGGGAGTTTTGTTGATGCTCGTCAAAGCTGGACGGCTTGGTATGAGCGTCGGCCAAATTCAGGAAGCAAGCGGCATGGCAGCCTCCACGCTCGCCCACCATCTGCGTATGCTGGCCGACGGCGACTTGATCACCCAAAACCGTGATGGCCGCACGGTCGTCAACCGCGCCAATTTCGATCATCTGGAAACCATGGGCAGCTATCTTTTGAAAGAATGCTGCATCAATGAAACCGTTCGAAAAGAAGGTGATGCAGCATGAGTGCGCCCGCCATCGACCAATCCCAAGTATCTGCGCCCCTCTGGCGGCCTTTTTCCAAACTGATTGCCACGCCATGGATTGTGGTGATCGCCGCGCCATTATTGGTGCTGCTGCTCGACCAACCTTCGTTTGAGCCGGTCGTTGGGTTCGCCGCCAAGGCGTTTCTCAATACACTTCCCTACATCGCGTTCGCCGTCATCTTGATCGCTTGGTTAAAGGCTGCGGGCGCAGAAGCGGCTGTTGGTCGTGCCTTTGAGGGTCGGGAAAACCGGATGATTGTGCTGGCAGCGCTGTTTGGCGGGCTCGCCCCCTTCTGCTCTTGCGAAGTCATTCCGTTTATCGCCGGGCTTCTGGCCGTGGGGGCGCCACTCTCTGCGATTATGGCTTTTTGGTTGGCCTCGCCGCTCATTGATCCGCCCACCCTTCTGATCACCGCCGCTGCGCTGGGCTGGCCCTTTGCTATTGGTAAAGCGGTTGCTGCCGTGGGCATTGGCTTGGCGGGTGGCTTTGCCGTCAAAGCCCTGACCGGCGCTGGCGCATTTGCCAATCCGTCGCGTGGTGTGAAAAAGAGCGGTTGCGGCTGTGGGCCGAACCCGTTCAACGGCCGGCCATTTTGGGCGATTTGGCGCGAAGAACAACGCGTCGATGCGTTCGGATCTGAAATGCGAGACAATGCAGCCTTCCTGATCAAATGGCTGGCGCTGGCCTATGTGCTCGAAGCTTTGCTCGTAACTTACGTACCAGCCAGCGCGATCGCAGCTATCGTTGGTGGCGAAGGTATCGTGCCCATCGCAACGGCAGCGGTCGTCGGTATGCCCGCCTACTTAAACTCCTATGTGGCACCGCCGCTTCTGGCCGGTTTGATGGAACAAGGCATGAGCGAAGGCGCGGCGATGGCGTTTATCGTCGCCGGTGCGGTCAGCTCAATTCCGGCCGCCGCCGCGGTTTGGTCACTGGTCAAGCCGTCGGTCTTTGCCACCTATATCGGCCTCGGCGTTACCGGTGCAATCGCGTCCGGCGTCATATTCCAACTTGTTGTGTGAGGCACAAATGTTCACCAAGATCGCTGTCACTGTCGACACTGCTGGTGCCAACGGAAACCGGCTGCTTGTCCCGACCGGGATGACCACGCCCTACCAGATGCCGGACGAATTTGCTGTTCAAGGCGGGACGACAGAGCTCATCTTTGAGACAAGCACCGGACAGGCCGCTGCGTTGATCACACCTACTGATGCGCGAGTTGTCCTGCACTACCAAGCAGCGGATCGGGTCGGTGCTTATCCAGAAGCCTTGTTTCAGCATCGCCCAAACCGCTTTACGCGGGCGGCGGATGAACTAGTGAAAGATGCGCGCAGAATTGCAGATGAGGCTGTCGATGGTCATGGTGCCATACAGGCCATTGCGCGCGATACCGCTGCGCGATTCACCTACGGTCATCCTGAAAACCGATATTATGAAGGCTTTGATGAAATCCCTCATCTGGGTTGCGGCATCGCGGAAGGTTCGTGCGTAGACATCAACGCCTATTTGATCGCCGCCTTGCGGGCAGCTGGTTTTGAGGCCGGTTATGTCTATGGCTACTTCTTCCCGGAAGAAAAAGGCGGAAACGCCAAGGATGGGCACTGTTGGGTTGTTACCCGGCATGAAGGCGTAACGCTTGAATGGGACATTGCCCACCATCTTAAACTTGGCACGCGCGATGTTTGCTGCGGTTTGAACCCAAAGCCCGGACACCGCGTTGGCCTGGCTCACTCCATGGGGCACTCTTTCCCGGCATTGGGGATCAGCGACATGAAGCTTTTGGGTGAAGCGCTATGGGTAGATGGCCGAGGCGATTACGACTTTGCCGACATCGCTATTTTTGCAGAGCGTGGTGATGTGACCGAAGCCACATCACCGAAAGCTGCATAGCAGCCTATCAAATGTCCAGCTGATAGGTTTCCGGGATCCACCGGAAGCCTTCGCCCATGGCTTCTACATAGCCAACCGACGGGAACGGCATGTGGTAGCCGACAAACGGGATACGGTCAGCCGCCAGCATGCCAAAGACGTCTTTGCGGGTTTGCGCCGCAGCATCTTTGATTGCATCAAAGCGGACTTCCCAATCAGGACGTTGGAGCGATAGCACAAAGTGGTTTGCGGTATCGGCGGTAATGGCCAGTGACTTGTCACCTGAAGACAGCATGTAAATCATATGACCCGGTGTATGGCCAAAAGCCGCCATGCTGGTGACGCCCGGTGCGATTTCGGCCTTGTCGCCGATCAATGTCAACTTGTCTTCGATACCCCCGAAGAAGCCGACAACCTGTTTGTGAATGCCTTCTGCGCCTGTGCCCATGCGCGCTTCATTGGACCAGAAGCCGTACTCGGCCTCGCCCGTCACGTACACAGCGTTTGGATATGCGGGTGCGCCGCCTTCGGTCAAACCACCTATATGGTCTGGGTGCATATGCGTGAGAACCACATGTGTGATGGCGTCAGGCGCATAACCCGCCGCTTCCAAATTGGCACGTGTCTGGCCTGTGCCGCCAGCGCGTCCGCCCTCCCCGATACCCGTGTCGAACAAGATCACATTATCGCCTGCCTCGACCACCGTCGGTGCGAATGTGAACTGCATTTTGTTGGTGGGAAGATAGTTTTCAGTCAGCAGACCCTCGACTTCCTCGACGGTCGTATTGGTACCGAAAATAGACTGCGGATTTTCACGCACAGCAGACCCGTCTGAAATCACCGTGACTTTCAGATCGCCCAGCTGGATAGGGTTAAACCCGGCAGGCTTAGCCGCGGCGTGGCCGTCAGCAAACGCAGCGCGGGTCATGATTTGCGGCATGGCCAAGGCCGCGCCAGCTGTAGCTGTGGACTTGAACAGCGTGCGGCGGGAAAGTGAAAACGACATGGAGACCTCCTCAAGGTTTGCTCAATGCCGCTGAAATGGAGCGCTATTGCCGGGCGGCAATCAACGTCACCAAACTATCACTAAACACAGTGTTCACAAATTATGTGTCGTTGCCGTTGTTTGGACCGCCCTTAAAGTCTTTCGCCAACAGATAAAGCTCCACACTTTCTGACCTGCTTGCCGGCGGTTTGATATGGCTGACCGATTTGAAGTTTGCCTTTAGCAAATCAAGAAGGCTTTTCTCGGTACCGCCCTGAAACGTCTTCGACAGAAAATGACCGCCCGGCTTTAAAACCTTCAGCGCAAAGTCAGCAGCGACCTCAACCAAATGCATGGTACGCATGTGGTCGGTTTTGCGATGGCCAACTGTCGGCGCGGCCATGTCAGACAAGACGATATCTGGTTTACCGCCCAGCGCGTCCATAAGCGCTTGTGGTGCGTCATCGTCAAGAAAATCCATCTCAAGAATGGTGACACCGGCCATACCATCCATACCCAAATAGTCGATCCCTACAACGCGAATGTCATCGTCAAGCGATTCAACGCGCTTGGCCGCGACCTGGCACCAACCGCCTGGCGCGGCGCCAAGATCAATGACACGCATGCCGGGTTTGAGAAGGTCATGCTTATCGTCAATTTCGGTGAGTTTGTAGGCTGCTCGCGAACGCATGCCTTCGCGTTTGGCGCGCTGTACATAGGGGTCGTTCAGCTGACGTTCGATCCAGCGCCGGGAGGATGGTTTCAGCTTTTGCTTGCGGCGCACATGCTGATTTACAGAACGCCCCGCGCCGGTCCCACCGCCATATCGTTTATTTCTACTCATGAGGGTTTTGCCCGCCCCGTCTTCTTCGGTTGCGAGACCGGCGGCGGCGCGACTTCCAAACGCCATCTTCGCTCATCATTTCAGTCAGCAAACCTTCCCTTAAACCCCGGTCGGCCACCCGCAAACGCTTGGCCGGCCAAGCTTCACGGATCGCTTCCAAAATCGCACAACCGGCCAAAACGAGATCCGCGCGATCCTCGCCGATGCACACATTGGCTTTGCGTTGATCAAATGACCAACTCAGGATGCGTTTGTTGATATCACTGACCTGGCGCGCATTGATCCACAGGCCATCAACGCGACGTCTATCATATCGCGGCAAATCCAGATGGATTCCAGCAAGCGTTGTCACGGTGCCCGACGTACCAATTAGGTGGAAAGAACCATCACGCTGACCGACAGCAGCATGTTTTTGTGCAAATTCGGACAAAAACTGACTGGCATGGTCTTTCATTTCAGCAAAAATCGCCGGATCTACATGTTTGCCACCAAACTTCTCAGACATCGTCACGACGCCGATGGGCAGCGATGTCCAGTCCACAATACCATCGGCCAATCGACGCCTTGTTGCATCCTTCAGGTCGATAACCGCAATCTCAGACGAACCCCCGCCAATATCGAAAAGAACCGTCGATTTGGCTTCGCGATCAACCAGAGAGCCGCAACCCGATACGGCTAATCGAGCTTCCGTCTCACGATTGACAACTTCGAGATCAAGACCGGTTTGCTCGCGTACTTTTTCCAAAAAAGCTGATCCGTTTTCGGCCGAACGGCATGCTTCTGTGGCAATCAAACGCGCGCGTTTTACTTCTTTTTTCCCGAGCTTTTCGCTGCAGATGGCAAGCGCTTCCAACGCGCGATGCATCGCATTGTCCGACAAGCGACCGGAATGGCCGAGCCCTTCCCCAAGGCGCACAATGCGGGAAAAAGCATCCACCACCCTGAACTGACCAGGTTTTGTGGGCGTTGCGATCAACAGGCGGCAATTGTTTGTGCCGAGATCCAGCGCCGCGTAAAGCGCACGCTCACCGCCGTTCGATCGCGCAGGCACGGGTGTGGTGGGTCTTACAGGCGGCAGCTGGTCGGCATGAAAAACTGGCGGAGCCGCGTTCCCCGGCTTCTTCTTGCGCCGACGATTGCGACGCCGCTTTTTATTGGATGGACTCCCGCCCGGTGTCTGCGAATGTCCATCGGGTTGCGTTGCCGCTCCGACGGGGATTCCGGGCGCATTACCGTTTCCGTTGGCCTGCGCCACACCGGACGTGGGAGCCGCGGTGTGAGGGGGTGCCCCACCGTCAGGCTCTTTCACGTTAAGCTCCAAAGCGGCGCTGCCGGGTCGTTCGGCGCAGCCGTCTCAAAAGATTGATGTTGCCCCGACTGTATCAGCCGCTTGGCAAATGACAATCATGAAATTTTTTCAAGCACGCGACACGAGCTAGTCTGATGAGTTTGCAGCTTTTGCATTTAAAACAGCGTCAAGCACACGCTCGGGTGTGCAAGGTGTCATCAGATTGGGCGAATAACCACGTGGCGCGAGCGAAGCGACAGCGTCGCGCAACGCCAGAAAAACCGAGACCGCCAGCATGAGTGGGGGTTCGCCTACCGCCTTGGACCGGAAAACAGTTTCCTCGCCATTGGGTGCATCATCGAGCAGTGCCACGTTGAAAACCGGCGGTACGTCGCGAGATCCCGGGATCTTGTAGGTTGACGGACCAATGGTCCGCAGACGCCCGGACTTGTCCCACCACAGCTCTTCGCAGGTGAGCCAACCCATACCCTGCACAAAAGCTCCTTCAATCTGCCCCAAATCAATCGCTGAGTTCAGAGATTGGCCGCAATCCTGCACAATATCGGTTCGTATGCACCGGTTTTCACCCGTAATGGTGTCCACCTCCACCTCAGAAATCGCAGCGCCATAGGTGAAATAAAAGAAGGGGCGACCCTTCATGTTCTTGGCGTCCCAGTGGATTTTCGGCGTCGCATAGTGCCCTGCTTCCGACAACGAGACACGCTTGGCCCAACTCATTTTTGCAAGTTCGGCAAACTCTATCGAGCGATTTCCCGCGTGGACGCGGTTCTCGCGGAAGACGATCTCATCTTCCTCAACATCGAAATGCTCGGCGGCCACCGGGATCATCCGGCTCTTGATCGCAGATGCCGCGATGAAAGCAGCCATGCCGTTCAAGTCTGACCCGGTTGAAGCCGCTGTGGGGGATGTGTTGGGCACTTTCCCGGTGTGGGTGGCTGTGATCTTGATCCGGTCCACGTCTAGCTGAAACACCTCGGCCACGACTTGGGCGACTTTCATGAAAAGACCCTGCCCCATTTCAGTGCCGCCATGGTTCAAATGAACCGATCCGTCCTGATAAACGTGCACCAAGGCGCCCGCCTGGTTGAGTGATGGCAGGTTGAATGAAATCCCGAATTTAACCGGCATCATCGCCAGACCGCGCCGGATTACGGGATTGGTCGCATTGTGATCATCAACCGCTTTGCGTCGTCGATCCCATTCGCCGGTTTGCAAAATGGCGTCCGTTACTTCCACCAAGCGATTATGCTCGACCGGTTGGTCATAGGGCGTGGTTTCACCGGTGTCGGGACCATAATAGTTGATTGCGCGCACTTTATTGGGATCTAGCGCCAGTTCCCTGGCAATCTGGTCGATCATCGCTTCGGATGTGACCACGCCTTGCGGACCACCGAAGCCACGAAAGGCGGTGTTTGACACCGTGTTCGTTTTGCATGCATGGCCGATAAAACGCGCAGCTGGGATATGGTAGGCGTTGTCCGTGTGCGTCAGTGAGCGCGTTAAAACGGGCCCACTCAAATCAGGGGAGTTACCCGCGCGCGCCAGATATTCCACGTCCGCGGCGACAATCCGGCCTTCGTTTGTGACACCGATTTTCCAACACGAGACCATATCATGTCGCTTGCCGGTTGCGGTCATGTCAGCGGATCGTTTCAAGCGCAACTTGACCGGTTTACCGGTTCGATCTGCAAGAACCGCAGCTGCCGCTGCAATGATTGTTGCCTGACTTTCCTTGCCACCAAAACCGCCGCCCATGCGTCGCACCTGCACATCAATGCTATTTGCGTACCGCCCAAGCACATGGGCCACATGGTGCTGCACCTCGGTGGGGTGCTGAGTTGAAGAGTAGACCGTCATATCCAGATCTTCACCCGGCACTGCCAATGCGATCTGCGTTTCCAAATAAAAATGATCTTGCCCGCCGATCTCCAAGCGGCCTTCAATGACCCGTTCTGCTCCCGCCAGCGCCTTATCAACGTCACCGCTAACAAGTTTCTGCGCGGGCAGAACATAGTCTTGACGCCCATGGGCTTCTTCAATGTCAAGCACGGGTTCAAGCGCCTCGAATGAGACTTTAACGGCATGGGCTGCTTCGACTGCCCGTTTATAAGTTGTCGCGCAAATCACAGCGATGGGTTGGCCAAGGTACTCAAGCGCTTCGGTTGCAAACAATTCCTCGCCGGGCAGAATTGGCGCGATATCGTTGTGCCCCTTGATGTCGGCCGCAGTTGCAAAGTCAACCACACCGTCCATGGCAAGCGCTGACGATGCATCCAAGCCCGTCAGTAGACCATGCGCGACCGGCGACAAAATCAATGCCGCATGCAATGTGCCGGGGACTTCCGGCATATCATCAATATAGGCTGCTTGGCCGCGCACATGTTTGCTCGCACTGTCATGCGCGATGCCCTTACCAACGATCGATCTCTCTATGTTCGCAACGTGCTTGTTCATGGGGCCATCACCTCCACGCGCTCACCGGCATGGTCAGCTACCAACCGGGCAAAAAGGCCTTTTGCTACCCGCATGCGATAGGTATCAGTGCCACGCCAATCTGTCAGTGGCGTGAAGTCTTCAGCCAATGCCACGCCAAACGCGTTCGCTGTTTCACGGTTTAGCGCTTTTCCATGGATCGCTTTCTCGCCATGGACGGCGCGCTTGGGGGTTGCAGCCATGCCGCCATAGGCAATCCGCGCACCTGTCACGACATCTCCGTCCAGCTGCAGGTTAAACGCACCGCAGACGGTCGAGATATCCTGGTCGTAGCGTTTGGAGATTTTGTAGCTTCTAAACAGCTGACCGGGTTTTGGGCGCGGCAGTGAAAAACCGACAATGATCTCGTCATTGGCCATTTCGGTTTTCCGATAGTCCAGGAAGAAATTCTCAAGTGGCAGTGTTCGTTCTCCGCGATCAAGCGACTGGAGCGTGATTGATGCGCCCAACGCAATCATGGCAGGAGGACCGTCGCCAATCGGGCTGGCAGTCCCTACATTTCCACCCACGGTTCCCATGGAACGGATTTGGGTCGAACCGAAACGTTTTATGAGCGTGGCGAACGATGGGTAATCGTCTGCGACCGCGTGCATCAACTCTTCCCAGGTTACCGCCGCACCAATTTCATAGGCTTCATCGGTTACGGTCAGCTCGCGCAATGCCGACACACTGCCTGTCAAAATGATCTCTGGCCAGTTTGTTTCGTAGGCAGCAAGCGGCACCGCCAAATCGGTTCCACCGGCCAGCAAAATCGCTTCTGGCCGATCACGCTTTGCGCTGAGCAAGTCTTCAACGGAAGTCGGCTTTATTGCGGTTGAGCCAGCCGACGACACCATGGTGGCGCTGGCTATCTGCTCGTGACCCGACGATCCGGGAATTCCGGTGCTCAAAGCCGCCTTGGCAGCTTCGACGATGGGTTTATACCCCGTACAGCGGCACAGATTACCCGCCAGTGCATCGTGAATATCGTCCTCGTCGGGCGCACTGCTTCGTGCCAACAAACCCGAAAGCGCCATCACAATGCCCGGTGTACAAAAACCACATTGAGACGATCCGTTTTCGGCCATGCGAGCCTGCAAGTCACTGAGAACACCGTTGCCGATCCCCTCAACGGTAGTGATCTCGCTGGCTTCAATTTGCGCGACAGTCATGATGCATGCGTTTGCGGGACGCGGGAAGCTCTCCTTAGCACCGGCCCTGCGCAACAAAATCGTGCACGCACCACAATCGCCTTCGGCGCATCCCTCTTTGGTACCTTTATGGCTTAATTTTTCACGTAGCAGATCAAGGACGGTCGTGTCCGGTCTTACCTCGACGCTGACCTGTTCACCATTAAGGGTAAAGCTGGTGACCGAATTCATTTGCGCTCCCTGCAGCCGTCGAAAAGACGTTCAAGGCTTGGATAGTACTTGGGGCAAAAAAACCAGCAAGTACAAAAAACGCCAGCGGCACTGTGCCGCTGGCGTTATTCAATCAGGTTTTCTACCGGCTTATTTGCGCGGTAGAAGCGCTGCGGTCGCCGGAATGAGGCATGCTGCTATGGCAGCTTTCAAAATGTCAGACCAAATGAACGGACCAACGCCCCATGCGAACGCCTTGTCCAACCCGTAAGCCGGATGAAGCGCGATCCAAGCGAAGCCAAGCGCCAAGATGATAATCGTGCCCACAAGGTTGGCCCCAAAAAGCTTCAGCGGGTTACGCGCCCATCCACGATCCGCGGCATAACCTGTCAAGCCGGCAGCGATCACAAATGCGATCAAATAGCCGGTTGTCGCGCTGGTCGCGAAATAGCCGAGGCCACCGCCATTGGTGAACACAGGCAATCCGACTGCACCCTCTGCGAGGTAAAGCAGCAAAGTTGCGATAGCCAGCCGGCTACCATACGCAGCGGCGATAGTAAAAATGGCCAAAGTTTGCATCGTTACGGGGACCGGCCAGAACGGAACTTTTACCTGACCGGCGATCGCAATGATGAATGAACCGGCAAGCGCAAGAAGCATAAAACCCAGCATGCGCGTTGCTGGTGTTTCGGACAAAGCGCGGTAAACCAGCGGTTGTTGGGCGGTAGACAGTGCCATTTTTTGTTCCTCTTGCATAAAGGCGCTTTTCTGCGCGTTCCGGGGCGTATAACGACGTGCCTCTCAGTCAGCAAGTTGCAACAGGTCACAAAGGCAGCGCTATTGTCTACCAATCCACGCTTTTCGCAGGTTTTTGAACCCAACTATGGTGTACCTGTCGTCGTTGCGCCCAAGGTGACGCGTGTGACTTGCAATAATCCGTCAGCGTTTACCTTTTTTGGAACCAACAGCTATTTGGTTGGAACTGACACGCTTGCCGTTATCGATCCGGGTCCACTAGATGAAACCCATCTAGCCGCCCTTATCAACGCCGTTGGAGCCCGGCCTGTTTCGCACATCTTTGTCAGCCATACGCATGCAGACCATTCACCGCTGGCAAAAAAGCTCAAAGAGTTGACCGGCGCAATGATCGTTGGCGCGGGCGTCCATCGTTCGGCGCGGCCCTTGAACATTGGCGAAGTCAATCCGTTGGATGCCGCGGCCGACCATGGGCACGTTCCCGACACCGAGCTGACAGAGGGTCAAATCGTCGACGGCGATGGTTGGACCATCAAGGCCATCGAGACACCGGGCCATTGCGCCAACCATTTGGCTTTTGAACTTGTTGGGGAAGAGACACTTTTCTCGGCAGACCATGTGATGGCTTGGGCAACCAGCATCGTCGCGCCGCCCGATGGTGCCATGGCGGACTATATGGGATCGTTGGATAAGCTCGAAGGTCTTGGGCATCAGCGATATTTTCCGGGCCACGGCGGACCTGTTGAAAACCCGGACGCATTTCTGCGCGGTTTGCGCGGCCATCGAAAGATGCGCGAACGAGCCATATTAGAGCGGATTAGCAAAGGTGACCGAACCATCGTCTCGATGGTCGCCAATATTTATCGGGACACCGATCCTAGATTGCACGGTGCGGCAGCGCTGTCAGTGCTTGCGCATTTGGAAGATTTGGTTGCGCGCAACGCGGTACGCACTGAAGGACCGCCGTCCCTACAAGGGACCTTCGAGCCGGTCTGATCTAGGGCTGCGCAACCCCGATCAGAGCGAAGTCTAACGCATCCAAATAGCGCTCAATCGCCCGGGCGTTTGCGCCCAAGTCATGGTCGAAAAAGCGCCATTTTGAGCGAACATCCACCAGGGTGGTATCGCCTTCGTCCAACATACGAACCACAATGTCACTGGGCAGCGCTAATATGAGGGTCGAGGCGGAAAACTCCAACGTAATGGCATCATCAGCACCCACACGCCCGACGGTGCGCTGGTAGCGCCATCCAAGAGCAGTGCCGGTCTCTTGTAGCGTCTGCTGAATGGTATCGGCTGGCGCGTTGTAGCGTCGGCCGATTAAGTCGGGGTAGCCGTTAGGCAAGGTTCCTGCAACAATTACTGTCGAGCCGGCACCTAGTTCGGCGACCTCGTCGCGAAAGACCGGTGGGTTAACGAGGTTGGTGCTTACATCGATCTGTTGTGGGTACCGGACGAATTGGAACCCGGCAATACCCAAGGGGTAAGCAACAAAAGTCAGTGCAATGATCGCCGCTATGAGGCGTCGTCCACCTTTTTTCCCAAATGTCCAAAGCCGGATGAGCCCAATCAAAATCAACAACGCTGAAAGAAACGCCAAGGCAACGGTCGCTACTATCAAATTGCCGAAGGCGACTGTGTCGATCATTCCGGCGCGATGAGAGACGATGCTGATCAAGGCAAAAACAGGTGTGAACAATGCGACCCGAAGGGCGATGGTAGCTGTCAGCGACTGTCGACGCTCCGGCAAATCACGTACGGTGCGCACAGATTTCTAGCCTCCGTTTCGCACTGTTGCTTGCGCCGCAGCCAAGCGCGCAACCGGGATGCGGTAGGGCGAACATGACACATAGTCGATGCCCAACTCTTCAAAGTAGCGGATCGATTTGGGGTCACCGCCATGCTCCCCGGTTACACCCAGCAATAATGAAGGGTTGGCCTGACGTCCTTTTTCTATCGCTTGGGAAATCACTTCGCCGACGCCGTCACGATCCAGCGTAATAAAAGGGTCGTGGTCGATCAGCCCAAGCTGCAGGTATTTTGACAGGAAGTGTGACGCATCATCGCGAGAAATTCCGAGCGTTGTCTGGGTCAGGTCGTTGGTCCCGAATGAGAAGAAATCCGCAGCGCCTGAGATCAGATCAGCGCGAATTGCAGCCCGGGGAACTTCTACAATACATCCGACCAAGTAACGGATCTTTGCTTTATGGCGACGCGTAACATCGGCGGCGGCATCTGCCAGCTTGTCTCGTAAATAGCGTAGTTCTTTAAAGTGTGAAACGAGAGGAACCACAATTTCAGGGACCACCGGAGCGCCGCTTTTCTGGCCCGCTTCAATGGCCGCCTCTATGATCGCGCGTGTCTGCATTTCGGCTATTTCCGGATAGCATATGGCTAACCGAACGCCGCGGTTCCCAAGCATCGGGTTAAGCTCTTTGAGCTCCTCGGCACGTAAAAGAACATCGTCGACGTCCCGTTTCACTTTTTTTGCAAAAGAAACCAGCTTATCGGCATCGCGTGGCAGAAATTCCTCAAGTGGCGGATCAAGGAGGCGCACGCAAACCGGTTGTCCAGGCATATGTTCAAACAAATCGACAAGCGCTGCACGTTGCAATGGTAGGAGCTCATCGAGAATTGTGCGGCGATCCCTCTCGCTGTCGGACATAATCACCCGGCGCATCAGGTGAACGGCAAGGTCGCTGGTGAGCATGTTTTCGGTTCTGCAAAGACCGATGCCCTCGGCACCGAAACTACGGGCTATCTCAGCGTCGCCTGCCTTGTCGACATTGGCGCGCACCTTCATCCGACGAATTTCATCGGCCCAGCCTAATAGCGTCGCAAAATCGCCAGAGACCTCCCGCTGTATCGTGGGCACCTTACCCAGCAAGACATCGCCAGCGCTGCCGTCAACGGTGACCATCTCCCCTTCATGGACCACCATCTTCCCGAAGCGCGCTACCTTGGCATCATGGTCGATATGCAGGCTGTTCACGCTCGTAATACACGGCCGGCCCATACCTCTTGCGACCACAGCCGCGTGTGACGTCATGCCACCGCGCGATGTAACAATGCCCCGCGCTGCTACCATACCATGAATGTCGTCAGGGCTTGTCTCCGGGCGCAGGAGGATAATGTCCTGGCCTTTTTCAGCCGCTTCAACAGCCGCGTCGGCGGTGAAAACGACCGCGCCGGTTGCCGCGCCGGGCGATGCCGGCAAACCTGAGCCCAGGCGTTTGCGCGGCGCGTTGGGGTCGACCATTGGGTGGATCAGCTGATCGACTGATGCCGGATCAACCCGCAAAACAGCCTCGGACTTCGAGATCAGTTTTTCCTTGGCCAAATCTACCGCAATACGAATGCCAGCGGTGACTGTGCGTTTGCCGCTCCGAGTTTGTAAGATCCACAAGGAGCCATTGTCGATTGTGAACTCAACATCTTGCATGTCACCGAAATGCTCTTCAAGCATGGTCGCCAATTGCTGAAGCTGACTGAAGGAATGCGGCAGTGTTTCGCGCATTGAACGGCGTTTGGAATTTGGATCGGGTGCCAACGGATCCGGTGTTCGGGTGCCGGCAACAATGTCTTCGCCTTGCGCGTTTAAGAGATACTCGCCAAAAAACCGCTTTTCCCCGGTGGACGGATCGCGTGTGAAAGCTACGCCCGTGGCCGACTCCATGCCTGAGTTCCCAAAGACCATCATTTGAACGGTGACGGCGGTTCCCCAATCATCAGGAATTGCGTGCAGTGCACGATATGTAAGCGCGCGGGGATTACGCCAGCTGGCAAACACAGCTTCAATTGCACCCCACAATTGCTCATATGGATCTTGCGGGAACGGATCGTCCATGTCCGCTTCAATGTCGATCAGATAGCCGGTAATCAGCTTTTGCAGGTCTTCGACCCCAAGATCCTGATCCCTTTCGACACCGGCTCTTTCCCGCGCCGTTTCCAACCGTTCCTCAAACAAGGAATGCGGGACACCAATGACAACAGTCGCGTACATTTGGATGAAGCGACGGTAGGTATCGTAAGCGAAACGCGGATCATTAGTGCGTCGGGCCAAGGCCTCCACCGTTTCATCATTCAGACCCAAATTGAGAACGGTATCCATCATGCCGGGCATGGAGACCTGTGCACCCGAACGTACCGAGACGAGAAGCGGGTTCTCCAGGTCACCGAGCTTCTGTTTGGTGACGGTTTCCAGATGGGCAACCGCAGCCTTGATATCCTCGCGCAGATCATCGGGCATCTGGCGACCGTTCTTGAAGAACGCCAAGCACATGTCCGTGGAGATCGTAAATCCGGGCGGTACCGGCAATCCAATTCGGCTCATCTCGGCAAGGTTGGCGCCTTTGCCACCCAAACGGTGTAGATCATCGACGCAGGGATCCGCCTTGCCGCGTCCAAATGAAAAAATATGCTTATCTGTTGTATCCAGCATCACACAGCCCTTGGTGGTTTGGAGCCACCGTACTCAATCGTAATTTAGGGGCTATCGCGCATGACCGCCGAAGTCTAGCTGGCTTCGCGTAGCTCTTCAGCACGATGCAAGTCGACAGATACCAGTTGGGAGACGCCCTGTTCGGCCATCGTAACGCCAAAAAGACGATCCATCCGCGCCATTGTGATCGGGTTATGCGTAATGATTACAAAGCGCGTGTCGGTCTGCCGGGTCATCTCATCCATCAGATCGCAGAACCGCTCTACGTTGTAGTCGTCGAGCGGCGCATCGACCTCATCGAGTACACAGATTGGCGCTGGGTTGGTCAAAAACACCGCGAAGATCAGCGCCATGGCGGTTAGAGCCTGCTCACCGCCCGAAAGAAGCGTCATTGTTTGCGGCTTTTTACCGGGCGGACGGGCAACAATCTCAAGCCCCGCTTCAAGCGGATCATCGCTTTCGATGAGTTGTAACTCTGCCGTGCCGCCGCCAAACAGGTGAGTGAACAGCTTGGTAAAATGCGTTTGTACATCTTCAAACGCTGAAAGGAGGCGCTCACGACCTTCTTTATTGAGACCGGAAATGCCACCGCGCAGTTCCGAAATAGCCGCAATCACATCGTCACGTTCCGACACAATCGTATCGAGCCGTTCGATGAGTTCAGCTTGCTCTTCTTCTGCGCGAAGGTTCACGGCACCGAGGCGCTCGCGTTCTATCTTGAGGCGCTCAAGGCGTTTCTCCGTTGGTTCCAGATCTGGCAGTTTTGCACCGTCTTCCAACTCCGCTTTGGCCAACGCTTGGTGAGGCTGGCATTGCAACACTTCGCGAATGCGGGCCTCCACATCTTCGCGCCGGGCAGTTAGCGCCAGCAAGCGTTCTTCGGCCCGTGCGCGCCCTTCACGGGTTTGCGCTAACTCACTGACCGCTTCATTGGCGGTCTTGTCGGCTTCGCGCGCGGCAGCTTCCGCCTTTGCCAGGTCATCGGCAGCCTGTCGGCGATTGGCCTCAGCCTTTTCAATTTCGCGGATCAAATCACGCCGCTTGATCTCCAAATCCTCCGGCGCACCAGAGATAAGGTCCAGCGCCTGTTCGGTATCCGTCTTGCGAGTGGAAAGCGTTTCGATTTGCGCGACGGCATTTTCACCGCGGCGCACCCAGTTCTGGCGCTCACGACCAATCGCTTCAAGGCGTTTAAGCCGTTGCTCGCGCTCGCGTGAGATACCCTCGAATGCGGCGCGTGCTTCCGCCGCTTTTGCCCGGTCTTGCGCCACACGCGTCTGCGCTTCATTTATGCGGGCATCGTAAGTCTCGCGCTCCGGCTCAGCGTCGAGGGCCGACTGTGCTTCCGTCAAGACCGCCGTATTTTCGCTTAAGTCGGCTAGAAGCCGCTGCTCTGCTTCTTCCAGCACTGCGCGTTTACGTGATAGTTCACCGGTGGCTCGTTCTGCAGCCGCTAAATCCTGACGTGCGCTTTGTGCTTTGGCTTGAGCATCACGCACATGATTTCGCGCATCGGCTTCACCTTTTTGCGCTTCGCTTGTTGCAGCTTCAGCCGCGATGACCGTGTTGTGTGCTTCGGTCTTTGCTTTTGTGGCAGCGACAATCTCGGCGTCTAGTTCAGCTAGTCGATTTTTCTGCGCCAAACGCAGTGCTGCAGCCGATGGCGCATCAGCTTTTGCGCGGTAACCGTCCCAACGCCAAAGCGCCCCTTCTTTCGTCACAAGTCGTTGTCCGACCGAAAGTTCGCTGCTTAGACGATCACCTTCTGCTTCGTCGGATACCACGCCAATTTGCGCCAAACGTCGGGCGATCGTGTCAGCGCCTGTTACAAATTTGGAAAGTGCATCCACACTTGCAGGTAATTCAGGATCGGTAGCTCCATCCGATGTACCGGCCCAGAAAACCGGCGAAGCGGCATCTGCAGGCACCTCCAAATCATCGCCCAACGCAGCGCCGAGCGCAGTCTCATAACCTTTGGCGACCTTAAAACTTTCAACGATTGGCACAAAAAGGTCTGTCGCTTCGACATTGAGTAGTTTTGCAATTGTACGCGCTTCGGTCTCCAGTGCACCGACAATATCGCGTGCCTGGCTCAAAACCGGACGGAGTTTGACTTCCTCTTCACGCGCTTTCGCCACATTAGCTTCTGCGTCCCGCGCAGCAGCTTCAGCGGCTATGATGTTTTCTTCTGCATCGGCCAACGCCTCAGCTTTTGAGCCGGGATCAGGAAGTTTTGCGATTTGCGCTACAACGTCAGACAAATCAGACGTATTCGCTTCGTGCTGGGCTTCCAGCCGGGCTTTGCGCTCCGTCGCTTCGCGGATGCGACGCTCCAATTGACTTCGAAGCGCGAGTGTTTCTGCACGCAACTCCGTTATTTCCGCCAATGACGCTTCGCTTTGTGCCAGCGTTTTTGCATTTTCATCGCGCGTTTTTTCCAGGTCGGCTGCGCGATCGGCGGAACCATCTTCAGCGGCTTTCAGGTCCGCCTCTTCTTCGTCCAACGCCGCCAGAAAACCGGCGTTTTCGGTGCGCATCGTTTCTTCACGTTCGATGTCGCGCGCCAACTGCGCAATGCGCTCTTCATATTCCCGGCGACGCGCTTCGATACGCCTCGTTTCCGCGTCGATCTGTTCGCGCGCGATTGTCAGCCTTTGTAACGCGGCCGCCGCTTCGGCTTCGCTTTGGCGTAGTGGCGGCAAATGATGCTGCGCCGCAGCTTGCTCCTTGGCGGCGTTCATCTGCGCTTGCGCGTTGGCGGCAACTGCTGCCGTTGCTGTTGAAAGCAGAGACTGTGCCTCTCCCTCAGAATCTTTTGCCTGTGCCCATTTCAGGTGTAGGAGTATTGCTTCAGCTGAGCGAATATCGCGCGATAATGTTTTGAAACGGTTGGCCTGTCTGGACTGCCGCTTTAGGCTTTCAATCTGGCTTTCCAGTTCTGCAATGACATCATCAAGGCGGTCCAGATTGGTCTCTGCCGCCCTTAAGCGCAGCTCGGCCTCATGGCGGCGCGAATGCAAACCGGAGATGCCAGCCGCCTCTTCCAAAAGTGCACGACGTGCTTGCGGCTTGGCCTGGATCAGCTCACCAATACGGCCCTGCCCCACCATCGAAGGAGAGCGGGCGCCCGTCGACTGGTCGGCAAAGAGAAGTTGAACGTCCTTTGCCCGGGCATCCTTGCCGTTGATCTTGTACGCCGAGCCAGCATCGCGCTCGATACGTCGAGCAACTTGAAGGCCGTCTGTGTCGTTGAAACTGGCTGGTGCCGTGCGATCCTTGTTGTCGAGGAAGAGCGCCACCTCAGCCATGTTACGTGAAGGCCGACTCGCCGATCCGGAAAAGATCACATCCTCCATGCCGGAGGCACGCATGTTTTTGTATGAGCTTTCGCCCATCACCCATCTTAGCGCTTCAACCAGATTTGATTTGCCGCAACCGTTGGGGCCGACAACACCTGTAAGCCCTTTCTCGATGATGAATTCGGTCGGCTCTACAAAGGATTTAAAGCCGAGCAGGCGGAGCTTTTCAAACTTCATGGCAAGCACCGCCGCGATTTAGACAGCTCAAAGCAGGGTGTGCCTTGCCACACCCGTGGAAGGTCAGAGTTTTGAATCGATGATGGCTGACATTTGCTCAACCGATAGCACCCCGGAGTATTTTTCACCGTCTATGAAGAATGTCGGCGTCGAACTCACGCCAAATTCCTCCGATCCGCGTACGCGCACGGTATTGACATCATCCAGAAGCTTTTGATCGGTCAAGCACGCTTCAAACGTCTCTTGTGTAAAACCAGCCAATTTGGCGATATTTTCCAATGGAGGACGCGCATCTTCGGCTCTTGCCCACGCGGTCTGTTGTTTAAACAGGACGTCTACCATCGCAAAATATGAGTCGTTAGGTGCACAACGGGCCAACATCGCAGCAGCTGCCGCACGTGGATCCAATGGAAACTCTCTGACGATAAACCGTACTTTACCTGTCTCAACATATTTCTCGTTGATTGTGGGCCAAACATCATTGTGGAACAAGGCGCAGAACCCACACGTCATGGACGCATATTCAACGATCGTGATCGGGGCATCCGAACTTCCTTTAATCATATCGGGCAGCGCGCTCTCTGCCAACAGCTCTTCCATGTTAACAGAACCTGAGGAAGGCGGCAGTGACTGCGCTGATGCGAGACTTGGCAAAAACGCCAAGCCTGTAGCAGTTGCGCTCAAGCGCAGTGCATGACGACGAGAGATATTGATTTGACGCGGCATGTGGATTTCCCGTTTGTGGTCAGTTTCTTGACCTACGTAGTGGAAATTCGGGACCGATCCAACGTCTTGCCGGTAACAAATTTGTTTGCTGGGTCTCAGAAAAGTGCAGATGATGGCGCCGACGAAAGCACAACGACAGCCGAACCGTTTGCAACCCTGTTGTAAAGATCGATCACGTCCTGGTTTAGCATCCTAATGCAACCAGATGATACGGCTTGCCCAATTGAGTTCGCTTCCGGTGTACCGTGAATTCGGAACAGGGTATCAACGCCGTTTTCATACAAATAGAGAGCACGGGCCCCCGACGGATTTTCCAGACCAGGGTCCATGCCACCATTTTCGACCGAATAGGGCTCTAATTCGGGGCGGCGGGCGATCATACTGGCTGGCGCTTTCCACCGTGGCCACTCTCGCTTGAACTGGACCACAGCATTGCCGGACCAAGCAAAGCCTTGTTTGCCAACGCCGATCCCGTAACGCATGGCTGTTCCGCCCGGCTGGAGGTGATAAAGATAGAAATTGTATGGATCGACAACCAATGTGCCGGGCGCATAACGGGAAAATGGGGTGATGACGCGTTTTCGCCAATAACGTTCAGGCACCACCCCAGCTGGCACGGCGGGCACCGGAAATTGTTCTAACGGCAACGGACCGTAATAGAGCGGCATGATCGAGGGCGCGGCGGTTGCCACCAAAGGTGTCGGGGCAGTTGAGAATGGTTCATATTCCCTTCGTGATCCTGTGCTGCACGCGGTGGGCGCGCTCGTGAGCGTCATTCCTAAAAAAGTTCTGCGAGAAAAATTTGCTGTCATCCAAGTTCTTTCAGCATGGGCCACCGATCGCTGAAAAAGCGGTTGGCGCGCCGCGTAGGGTGCATCGTAAGAGCGTCTTTAAATTCGCGGCGAACATCATCTTCACGGCAGCGGGAGTGAAAAACCGAGAGAGCCGATACTCGCCTATAAAGGCGGGTTAGATGATGTTTCTGGCGAGAATGCGTTGCGTGGAGGTTCCGTATTTCTCGAACTGCCCAGTCGAGACCGTTTTGACTTGAATCAAAGGGAAAGCGGCAATGCCGGCCTAAGCTAGTGCCTGAAAACACAAGAGAGGAAACGGCATGGCTGACTTTGAAAAGTACCGTGAAAAGCTTGAAAAACGGCGCAAATATCTCGTCATGCGCCTAGAAAACATCGAAGATGAGCTCGATCAACCATCGAACCCGAATTGGGACGATGACGCGACCGAAAGCGAACAGGATGAGGTTCTGGAAGATTTGGGCGTATCTGGTCAGGAGGAAATAAAGGCCATCGATGCTGCGCTACAGCGTATGGATGACGGCACTTACGGATATTGCGTTGTAAGCGGCGAGAAAATTTCCGAGGAACGGTTGGATGTTCTTCCCCACACGCCATTTTGCAAAAAACACGCGCCCAGCGCGTAGCTGTTTTTTAAATGCGTAGCCAGAACGGGCGGAACACCCGCCCGTTTATTTTATCGGATAGTCATTGACACTTTGCCGAAGGGACCGAGTCTTCCGTGTAAATGCCATTCCGATCGAGGCGCGAAACGATAGCGCGGCCGCCCCGGCAACCCTCAAGAACCATCGTAGCGCCATCGACCCCACGCGCCTCGGCAATTGCGCGCAGCTCTGCAAAGCGCATGGGACGGCACGATCTCCCGCGAACCTGATCGACCGGATCGCCAAACCGATTGTATATAAGCCCATAGGTGATTTCGCCATAACAGGCGGTTGCGCTGAACTGACGATTATCGGCCGCTTTGACCTCGATGTTGTAGAAACCTTCACGCTCCATCGCCAACTTTAACGCGTCGAGGTCCACGCGATCGCGGCACGGTCCGATTGAGTTTTGTTCAAGGATTTCTCCTCGACCCCCAACAATTAGATCATAGCGTGTCCCTCGCCGACAGGCACGAACGACATAATTTGGCGGTGTGCCGTCAACGATCTCAATGCGGTCAAAACCCTGCTCACCCAAAACCTTGGGCAAGTCGCGAAGTTCGATCTGGCGTTCGCACAAACCAAGCGCCACGCGGTCCTGAATCTGACCGGTGCCAGAAAGAACCAAACCAAACCGATTGCGGCCTTCGCAAGCTTGAAACGAGTAAGGTGGGCGGCGTTCGCCCTCATCATATTCGAGCTGGGTAAAACCTTGAGCAGTTAGAATTGTTGCAACCTGTGCAATTGTCAGGATTTGATCGCAGCGGCCGATGCGGCGCCTGTTTTCAATACGTCCGCTGTTCGACAAGCGGATAATAACCCGATTGCCGTTGCTGTCGCATCCAATTGCGCGCAACCCATTTTCAGTCCGTTCGATAACAATACGCGTAAGCCCTTGTGCCCGTGCTATCTCGCGTGCCTGCTCTTGATTAATGGCCCGGGCACGGCATGAACCGACCCTGCGTGAATTGAAAACACGGCCATCTAAACGCAGCGAGAACTCAAGCCTCTCGCCCTCGCGACACGCTTCAACCCGTAACGCCAAGAGATCTCGATTTAGGATCTTGACTTCGGAATAGCCCCGGCTTTCGAGCAATTGGATAGCGGACGCCGGGGAGCGATTGAATTCGAGCCGTAGTTGCGGCCCGCTAGGCTCTCCGGTAACCCGGCCTGATTGCGCGGTAGCTGGACCCGCAAACACGACAACGCTTAAAAAAAGCAGAATAAAAAACTGGCGCACGACTTTCCTCCCGATCCGCGCGCATTCTAAACATGGGTTGTGGCACCGACGCCATATGATTTTTCGCCAGCGGAGATTATCCATGTCGTCCATCAAGCTTCACGCCAGCTGGTTGGATCCACTTCGCGCGGAGTTTGATGCTCCCTATATGAAAGCGTTGCGGGATTTTCTGGTCAGTGAGCGGGCGGCGGGAAAACGGATCTTTCCACCCGCAAGTCACTGGTTTCATGCGCTCGATACAACCCCACTCGACGATGTGAGGGTCGTCATCCTCGGTCAGGATCCCTACCATGGCCCTGGTCAGGCCCATGGATTGAGCTTTTCTGTGCCAGTTGGTGTGCGTGTACCACCATCTTTGGCCAACATTTATAAGGAGTTGGCAAGCGACCTTGGCATTGAACCGGCAGGCCACGGCAATCTGGAAAAATGGGCAGCGCAGGGTGTGTTGCTGCTAAACTCGGTGCTGACCGTAGAGGCGCATCAAGCTGCTTCGCATCGTGGTCGGGGCTGGGAGCAATTCACCGATGCGATCGTTCGATTGGTTGAACAGCGTGACAGCCCGACTGTTTTCATCCTTTGGGGTTCATACGCCCAAAAGAAAGCCGCTTTTGTAAACATGCAAAAACATCTTGTACTGAAAGCGCCGCACCCCTCCCCCTTGTCTGCTCACAATGGATTTTTTGGTACACGGCCGTTTTCCAAAGCCAACGCTTTTCTTGCTCAAAATGGGATGGCGCCGATTGACTGGGCTCTGAACTGACTACCAACCCTGTGGGCAAGGGTGGTGCGGCTTTCGGGTATCGCACACCTGAATACCACGCATGTAACGTACCCACTCAAATGTCCTGTCTAATTCTATCTCGCCGCGCATCGAAACTTGGAGTGAATAAAGCGCGTCGTGACCACGGATTGATTTCACCAGAACGGCAGTCGGGGCTTCCGTCTGCGGTGCGTTGGCGCACATCAAAAGATCGACCGCAAACTCGTAGCCGTTTTCGAGACCCGCATCGACCGGCGTACGGTTACTGGCCGGACAGGCCCGATCCCACCCAGCAACCAATCGGAGCTGAAATTCAAGCGCAGACAGTGACGTTCGGCGAAGTATGTTGACCTTCAAAAGCGTTTCCCAATTCTCGCGCGTCTCATTCAGCGGAACCATCTCCACAATAGTATCGCGGTTTTTGGTGTCTGAATGAACCACATGAAATCCCTCAGGCATGCGTGAAACGAGGTTTTCTGCAGCGATTTGGGCTGTGGCAGCGCCGCAAAGAGCAAAAATGGTAAGTATCGCGATTGTTGCGGAGAGTTTCATTTTCAGGGCTTCCGTTTCGCTTCGGCGGCACGCTAGGGAAACCCGCATCTTTTCTCAAATGAACTTTTCGCTGGTATAATCCGGGCGTTTGTCCAATATCGATTTCCAATTCACTATACTTTGCTTTGCTTGGATAATCTGTTGATAGAGTTTTTATCTGTAGAATATCAGGACCCAAAAGCCGGATCGGTGTTTTTAGATACGTTAGGCTTCTGGCTTACGCCTATCATCGCGGCATGGATAAGCGCGTTTGTGTTTTGGCGGCGCACTCACAGGGCCAACACTCATGTATTAAGTGCTTTGTGGGAAGAAAGTAAATTGGTGAACTATGACTGCCTGCAATGGCAGTTTAGTTTTCAAATGAACGCACTCAAGCGTCGAATACGTGATGTAAAAGCCTACAGACCATATTCATTTAACTACCGGTCAAGTACTTCAGCCATTGAAAAGCTGATCAACGACATGCCCGGCGTGAACAAGGGTCTGATCAGACTTGGCATGAAATACCACTATGATGATGTCGTCGCTGAAGCGGCATTGAAGTATATTAGCTCGCAACTTTGGAGCGAGCTCACACCGGAGCAAAAGTGTTATGCTATTGAAGATGCAGATAAGGCGATGAAGAGCCTGCGCTTATCGAGCAAACGCCTACATTTGGGGCTTTCTCGATATTTAAAGGAGTCGCCCGACCGCAAAGTACACGCAAATATACCGCCCGGTCAGGCCGATGTTTGACATTCAGATTAGTGGTCTTACTGGTCCGGTCATATCAATCTCCATACCCTCAAGTAGCATTTTGAGCTGAAATAATCAATCATTTTGACTATTTGCGGCTCACTTGAAGGCCCAATAGATTACAATCTCACACCTACTGATCCAGGAAGCTGCGCAGTTTGCGCGACCGGCTCGGATGTTTGAGCTTGCGCAACGCTTTGGCTTCAATCTGGCGGATACGTTCACGTGTCACCGAGAATTGCTGGCCGACTTCTTCCAGCGTGTGGTCGGTGTTCATGCCGATGCCGAAGCGCATGCGCAGCACGCGTTCTTCACGCGGTGTGAGTGAAGCCAGTACCCGTGTTGTAGTTTCACGCAAGTTAGCCTGAATAGCAGCATCGATGGGCAGGATCGCATTCTTGTCCTCGATGAAATCGCCAAGGTGCGAATCTTCCTCATCACCCACCGGTGTCTCCAGAGAGATCGGCTCTTTGGCAATTTTCAAAACCTTGCGCACTTTTTCGAGCGGCATCGCCAGCTTATCGGACAGCTCTTCCGGTGTGGGTTCGCGACCAATCTCGTGAAGCATTTGACGGGATGTCCGTACGATCTTGTTGATCGTCTCAATCATGTGCACCGGAATACGAATGGTACGTGCTTGGTCCGCAATGGAGCGGGTGATCGCCTGACGGATCCACCAAGTCGCATAGGTGGAGAATTTATAGCCGCGCCGATACTCAAACTTATCAACGGCTTTCATCAGGCCGATATTGCCCTCTTGAATGAGATCGAGGAACTGCAATCCGCGGTTGGTGTATTTCTTCGCGATTGAGATCACGAGACGCAGGTTGGCCTCGACCATTTCTTTCTTGGCGATGCGCGCCTCGCGCTCACCTTTTTGCACTTGCATGACAATGCGACGGAACTCGGGAATTGAAATGCCGGTTACCGAAGCGATCTCTTGAATGTCGGAGCGCAACTCGCTGATGCGTTTGGTCTCTTTGGCCGCAAAATCGGCCCAAGCTTTGGATTCAGATTTTACTAGCGTTTCGACCCAGTTTGGATCCAGTTCGGTGCCTTGATACTGCTTGAGAAACTCTTCGCGGCCAACGCCATAACTTTCTGCCAAGCGCAGCAACCGACCTTCGCACTGCACCATATCCTTGTTGATCGCATAAAGCTGCTCAACCAGTTGGTCGATCCGCTGATTATTAAGCGAAAGCGATTTTACGAAGGTGACCAGCTCATCGCGCAGCTCGGTATAACGCTTCTTTTGAGCCGGTGAGAGACTTTCCTTCCCGTCTACCAGAGCGTTCTCAACCTGCTGGTCCTGCAATTTGCGCAGCTTGGCGTAGACGTTGGCGATGTCGTCAAATGTTTGCATGACATCGTCGCGCAACTCAGCTTCCATCGCGGCGAGCGACAGATTGGCCTCGTCTTCGTCTTCTTCTTCCTCTTGATGCCCGTTGGGGCCCACATCGGTGATGTCGTCGTGGTTGCGCGGACGACGTAATGCGCGCTCTTTTTCCTCGCGCTCGCGGCGGGCCTGTTCAATTTCTTCGGGCGTCGGGACTTTTGGCGCCTGCTTGGCTTCGGGGCCCGCATAGGTGGTTTCAAGATCGATGATGTCGCGCAAAAGGATGTTTTCTTCCAAAAGCTCATCACGCCAGATGATGATCGCCTGGAAGGTCAGCGGGCTTTCGCACAAGCCCGCAATCATGGTCTCACGGCCGGCCTCAATGCGCTTGGCAATGGCGATTTCGCCTTCGCGCGACAAAAGCTCAACCTGTCCCATCTCACGCAGATACATGCGCACGGGATCGTCAGTGCGGTCCGTCGGCTCTTTCTTTTTGCCGGTTGCGGTAACGGCAGAACCGGCAGCCGTCGTTACTTCCGTCGATGTGGAAGCTGCTTCCCCTTCACCGTCATTGTTCTCGGCGTCATCATCTTCAACAACATTGATGCCCATGTCGGAGAACATGGCCATGACGTCTTCAATTTTGTCGGGGTCCGTTTGGTCCGATGGGAGGACAGCATTTATCTCGTCCATCGTGACATAACCGCGCTTTTTGGCAGCCTTGATCAGTTTTTTGACACTGTCATCGCTCAGATCGAGGAGCGGACCATCCGCCGTAGCTTCGTTTTCTGTTTCAGCGTCTTTATTTTCTTTGACTTTTGTCGCCATATTATTTGCTACTCCGGCAGCACTTGTTGGATCCCGATCCATCACGTACCGCAATTTCCCCGTGTCGCACGGATCATTCCTATTCGGCGTTTAACCGTTTCGCCTTAACCGGCGATTAACCGTAAATAGCGCTCCGCCGCGCGATACAAACATACTGATGAGCGCAAATAGGTGTGGATTTTCGCTTTTCCAAGCCATTTAGGGTCGAATCAAGCAGATTCATACGAGATTCTTTTTCCCATCGGCGTCGGTTGCATATTTGCACCCGTTTTGGGCTCAAAAAGACCGTGAAGGGCGACCAGACAATTGACCAAATCCGTCGATGAGTGCCTCGAGACCCTGCTCGCGCCGGATTTTTTCCTGGATGGAGACAAGTCGGTTAAAGTTAACCTCGCTGGTATCAATGGCAAGCGCCTGCTCGGCTGCTCGCAATTCCCGCGAGAGACCGCTGGCCCGCTGGTGTAGTTCGATTGCCTGCGCAAACGCTTCACGCGCATCTTCCAAAGCCGCTTGTGACGTGAAAACCCAAAGCCTCTGGCGTTTGACGATGGTCGTCACTTGCTCAATCGCATCACCCACTTTTTGGCAGGCGCTGTGGACCAGAAGCGTTTCGCGATCGCGCGCACTTGTCTCGGCATAAGCTTCCAGCAGCGCTGCACGTACGCCCTTCGACGCTGCACTGGAAAACTCAAGCGTACTGAAAAGGTCAAAATACTCACCGATCAAGTCGGGATGCTCCATTACCGCCGTTAAGAGCGCTGCCTCGCGGACCGGAATATCGCCTGCCGTCTTGGGTGTGGGTGCCGTCGAAAGGAGCCGCGATTTATTCAACCTGTCACTGACGGCCACAGCGCCCTTTCGTCCAACCTTGCCAAACTTGCTCCCGTTTTGCCGGTTGCTGTTTTGCCTTTCAGGTACACCAAAAAATGAATTGGCGCGGTCGCGCATTTCCTGGCCATAGTGCCGCCTTACGGCCGGGTCTTGGATGAGGTCTGTGGCCGTTTTCAGCTCAGCTTCCAGTTGTGCACGGCGCTCTGGCGTATCGAATGAGCGGCCACCGGTTTCACGTAGCCAGAGCAAATCGGCCGCTGACTTTGACTGATCAATAAGCGCCTTAAATGCTGGCGGACCATCCACCTTAACCAAATCGTCGGGGTCTTTTCCGTCCGGCAACAGTGCAAAGCGCACAGACTTGCCCGGTTTCAGTTCCGGTAATGCCAGATCTAATGAGCGGTAAGCCGCTCTCAATCCCGCTTGGTCGCCATCAAAACAAAGGACCGGCTCGGATGTCACGCGCCAGATTTTCGCCAATTGGCTTTCCGTGAGCGCTGTGCCAAGCGGTGCGACCGCGTTTGGGAAGCCTGCCTGATCGAGGGCGATGACATCCATATAGCCTTCAACCACCGTGATGGAGCCATCCTTTCCGGTGGCCGCCCGTGCGCGTTTGAAGTTGTAAAGAACATCGGATTTGTGAAACAGCGGCCCTTCCGGCGAATTGAGATATTTGGCCGGCACATCTTTCGACATCGCCCGACCGCCAAAAGCGATCACCCTGCCCTGAGGGTCCTCAATCGGAAACATGATGCGGTCGCGGAACCGGTCATAGGAAACCGGAATATCGGGACCATGTACCACCAGCCCGCACTGCTCGATCTGATCTTTCGTTGCGCCGATCGAGGCCAAATGCTCCTTGAGCGCCGACCGGCTGGCGGGCGCAAAACCCAAACGGAACTTGCCGATCGTTGCAGCGCTCAATCCTCTTTCACGAAGGTAAGCACGGGCTGCGGTTCCGGGCTGCATTTGCAATTGGGCTTCGAAGAACTTGGCGGCCGCTTCGGCAACATCATAGAGCGTTGCGCGTTGCTTCTCGCGCTTAGCGGCTTCCGGGTCCGGCGCAGGCATGGATACGCCTGCCATATTCGCGATACGTTCCACCGCTTCTGGGAACGAAATGCCTTCTTGTTCTGTTAAAAAGCGGAAATGGTCGCCAGACGCACCGCAACCGAAGCAATAGTACCGACCCTTTTTGTCCTCGCAGTGAAAAGAAGGGGTGCTCTCGCCATGAAACGGGCAGCAAGCCCAGTAATCGCCACGTGACGCGTTGGTTTTGCGCTTATCCCACGTGACACGGGTCGCAATCACGTCCGAAATGGGGACGCGGTCACGAATTTCGTCCAGAAAACCAGGTGAGAAGCGCATGAAGTGAAAATGCCTATTCGTTGGCCGCTACACAAGACCAACCAGGTCACAAGCGTGGTAAGGGTGTGTACAAGTTTTTCAAAGCGAGTCGCTCATGCTTTTATGGATCACCATCATTTTTTCTTGCCAGCTGATTGGCGAGGCGATTGTGGCCTTTTTTGGCCTTCCGATGCCGGGCCCCGTCGCGGGGATGGTGATCTTGTTGATTGGCTTGATCGTCAAAGGCTCAACACCTGATGACCTTAGCACGGTCGCTGATACGTTGTTGAAGAACCTATCGCTACTGTTTGTGCCAGCCGGAACCGGAATCATCGTCCATCTGGGGCTACTGGAAGCGGATCTTCTTCCCATCGGGGTGACATTGATTGTCTCGACTGTCGCGGCGGTTATCGTCACCGGTTTCATCGCACAAACGCTGATGAATATGAGCGACAAAAGCGAGCCTGCCGATGATTGATACCATTGAAACAGGCAATGTGCGTGATGTCTGGGTCTATCTGTCGACGTCACCGCTTTTGCACTTAACGCTTGTCCTGATCGCCTATCAGATTGGAAACGCCATATATCAGGCGGCAGGCCGTTCGCCGCTGCTCAACCCTGTTGCGATTTCAGTGATCCTGCTGGTCATCATGCTGACCGTGACCAACACCGATTATGATACATTTTTCGAAGGGGCGCAGTTTGTACATTTCTTGCTCGGACCTGCCACGGTAGCCCTGGCGGTGCCGCTATACCGGCAGTTCAACAAGGTGCGGCGGCACGCAGCGACCTTGTTTCTCAGCATTGTCGCCGGTTCCGCATTCGCATCGGCCAGCGCGGTGAGCATGGCGTGGTTTCTCGGCGCTGCAGACGATATTGTACTCGCCATGGCGCCCAAATCCGTCACAGCGCCCATTGCCATGGGCATCACCGAACAATTTGGTGGTTTGCCGTCGCTCACAGCCGTTCTCGTGATTCTAACCGGTATTATCGGCGCTGCCCTTGGCCCGCTTGCGATGGATTTGGTGCGCGTAAAACGATGGGAGGCGCGCGGCTTCGCAATGGGCACGGCATCACACGGCATCGGCACCGCAAGAGCTCTTCAGGTCAATGAGGTCGCAGGTGCTTTTGCGGGGATCGCGATGGGGTTGAACGCCATCGCGACCTCGATATTGTTGCCAATCGCTTGGCGGCTGTTTTTTGGGTAACGGCTAACGCAACAAGTCCCGGACGATGCCGGAGGCTTTGGTAAAATCCATCTGGCCTTGATAGTTTTCCTTCAGCGCACCCATGCATTTGCCCATGTCGCGAAGACCTTCGGCGCCGGTGTCTTCAACCACTTTAGCGACCGCTTTTTTGATCTCATCTTCGCATAGCTGTTCGGGCATGAACTCGGCGATGATAAGCGCTTCCTTGCGCTCCTGCTCTGCCAGTTCAAGCCGGTTTGCTTCTTCATAGGTTACCGCAGCTTCTTTACGCTGTTTGACCATTTTTACGAGAATATCGTTGATATCGTCGGCTGACACGGGATCTTTGCCAGCGGTCCGATTAGCGATGTCGCGATCCTTGATCGCAGCACAGATGAGACGAAGTGTCGAAACACGACATTTGTCACCTGATTTTTGTGCTGCTTTCAACGCGGTTTGGATTGCATCACGCATGTGTCGCTCCTTGTGCGTCGCGAGAAAATAGTTGCCCTTTTTGCGGTTGGCAACCGGGTTTAGGCTCGCACTGTGCATGAAAATTGGTCACATATGAGGCTGTGGAAAACGTAGTCAACTTATAATGTGTTGGCGCGCTACCCTGGTTCCACCATATGCTTGATTTCCTGCCTCATATAGTGTTTTGCACACAAATCACAATGACATGAACGATTGCAAGCCGAGGCCCATTATGCCGAGCCCAATTGAGGCGCAAAAAGTCACGCCTGCCCCGTGGGCGCCAGAAATTGCAACTGCAGTTTTAGTTCTGGCCGACGGTACAATTTTAAAGGGAAAAGGCCTCGGCGCGACGGGCGCCATTGAAGCTGAGGTCTGCTTCAACACGGCCTTGACCGGGTATCAGGAAATCCTGACTGACCCTTCCTACGCCGGACAAATCGTAACCTTCACGTTCCCTCACATCGGCAATGTGGGGACAAATGACGAGGATATTGAAGATCTGGTGCCGGCAAACCGCGCAGGCGCGGTTGGTGCTATTTTCAAAGCCCCTGTCACGGACCCTTCCAATTATCGGCACGCAGAGCATTTTTCTGACTGGTTGGAAAAGCGTGGCATTATTGCGCTCGCCGGCGTCGACACGCGTGCGCTGACCGCACACATTCGCGACAATGGTCTGGCCAACGCCGTTATCGCCCATGACCCGTCCGGCAAGTTTGACGAGGAAGCGCTAATCGCCCGCGCGAAATCATGGAGCGGCTTGGAAGATCTTGATCTGGCCAAAGATGTTACCTCCGGCCAATCATCGAAATGGACGCAAAAGCCCTGGGTTTGGAACGAGGGCTACAGCGAAAGCGCTGATGACCAGTTTCATATCGTCGCCCTCGACTTTGGCGTTAAGCGTAACATTTTGCGCTTGATGTCAGGGCTGGGCGCGCGCGTAACAGTCATGCCCGCCAGCACAAGTGCTGATGATGTATTGGCGCAGAAGCCAGATGGCGTTTTCCTTTCCAATGGCCCTGGCGATCCCGCGGCAACGGGCGAGTATGCCGTGCCTACCATTCAAGCGCTTGTGGCATCAGGCATTCCTATCTTTGGTATTTGTCTTGGGCACCAGATGCTGGCGCTCGCCTTGGGCGCGAAAACAATGAAAATGCACCAGGGCCATCATGGCGCGAACCATCCGGTCAAAGACCATACGACCGGTAAGGTGGAAATCGTATCCATGAACCATGGTTTTGCTGTTGACGCATCGACACTGCCAACTGGTGTAACGGAAACACATGTTTCCTTGTTTGATGGATCAAACTGTGGGCTCGCGGTTGACGGCAAGCCGGTCTTTTCGGTGCAACATCACCCAGAGGCTTCCCCGGGGCCGCAGGACTCACATTACCTATTCAAGCGGTTTTTTGATCTGATTGCGGCGTCGAAGGGCTAACGGCAAGGGTGTAAACGCCCCGCTCCACCTTCTCAAACCAGCCATAGTGATTGTCTGCCATGATTGCGCGGGCGCGATCCACGCCGGTTTCTTTGGCGACGATGGATGCCTTGGTTGGGCCGTTTTCTTTTAGATAGTCGGCGATCTTTTGCGCATCTTGGCGGTAGGCCGTAACGATCGTCGTGCGGGTCACGCCTCCGACATTCGGGTCGCCTTGCCGCTTTTGAAATTCACGCAGCAGCGCCTCAGATTTGCGCTTGTTCTTACGAGGCGCATAAGGCGCTGGGTCGCAATGTACTTCCGCGAACCCGTCTTTAAGACGAACCGTTATCAGACCTAGCCCCAAGCGACGGCACAGTTTTGTGTTGGCCTTTAGCGCTTTCCAAAACGTTGCACCGGTTGCTCGTGGCACGGCGACATAAACGTGGTCCACCACGTTCAACCGCTCCACCGCCTGATGAAAAAGCGCGAGCGAAAAACCTGTTTTCATCTCCACTACAACGGGCGGTTCATCACCGCGTTTACCGACCACATCGGCGGATGCCACCTCAGCTTTCACCTCATAGCCTTGCGCTTCCAGCAAAGCCTTGACGGGCGGGTAGAGTTCAGCCTCTTTGGGCCTTTGTTTGCTGTTACTCAAACCGGATTGTTGAATGTATCACACGCGGCGAAACGCCCGGATTGAAAACCACGCAGGAACCAGTCACGGCGCTGCTCGGATGTGCCGTGGGAAAAGCTTTCGGGGACGATGAACCCACGTGTGCGCATTTGAATGGCATCATCGCCGATCTGAGCCGCTGCGTTTAATGCTTCTTCCAGGTCGCCACGCTCAAGTAATCCTTTTTGCTCGGTAAAATGGCCCCAGATGCCAGCGAAACAGTCGGCTTGTAGCTCCACTCGAACGGACATGGCGTTTTGCTCGGCTGGCGACATTTGCCGGCGCATCTGATTGAAGCGGGGCAGCACGCCTATGATGTTTTGAATGTGATGGCCGACTTCGTGGGCGACCACATAAGCCTGCGCAAAATCACCGGATGCATTAAAGCGGTTTGCAAGCTGGTCAAAGAAGTTCAGATCGATGTAAATCTTGCGATCGGCAGGGCAATAAAACGGACCGGAAGACGAACTTGCACGCCCGCATGCAGAAGCGACCTGTCTTTCGAAGAGCACCAGGATTGGTTCTGGATAGTTGCCGCCTTCCGCCTGGAAAATACCGTTCCAGACATCTTCCGTTTCGGCCAATACGCGCGAGATGAACACGGTTTGCGGATCATTTCGGGTCACGCCCGGCGTTGGCGTTCGCGTTGATTGGGTTTGCGGTACAAGTTGATCGAACACCGATCCACCGGGTGCGCCACCGCCCGCCAGCACTTGTAGCGGATCGATGCCGAACGCACGCAGGGCAAAAAATACGACCACCAACAAGATAATGCCGCCGAGGCCCCCACCAGATGAACGCACAGGTGACCGCCTCGATGAAGGAATGCGGACACGGCGCTGGCTTGTAGACCGACCGAAGCCTGTTCGGGACCGCGATGACGAACCGCGTAAGTCTTGAACGTTTGTTGATCGTCTCCGGCCTTCTAGCCGCATGGCGTCCTCCCCACGTGTGGACACGCAAGTCTTTGCTCATCGACCGGCGCACATCAAGAGCAATTTGCCGACGCAAGCTCGGTGCAACCATGAGGAGTCATGATCGTTTACTAAGTAGACGAGTGTTAACCGTACTTTTTCACGGATTTATTGAGCGTGTAAGCTAGAATCGCACTGGGCATATATATGTGGGCAATGAAACAATGACTGTGCAAAAGGCCGAAGAGCAGGCGCGTCAGCCGCGGCTTCGTACCCTTAAGCAGGGATTTGCCGGCTGGACCGAGCTGCATAGCGTAGTTGAATGCGTTGTGCGCGATATGAGTGAAAATGGCGCGAAACTCCAATTCAAGGATGTCTCGACGGTCCCCTCTGATTTTGAGTTGACGATACCCGTCGACGGCACCATTCGCCCCTGCAAGATTATTTGGTCCCGTGGCGACTTTGTCGGCGTTGAGTTTACGGGACCCGTTCGCGAGTCGAAAAAGCACAAGCGTGATCAGGTCCTGACGGCTTACCGTGTCGATGAAAACACTCGGGTACAACGCGAGGATCCAACGCGTCCTGCGAACCAAGCGCCCCGCCAACCCGAACCGCAACCCATCCAACCGATAGCCAAGCCAAAACGTCCCGTATTTGGCAAGCTGGGCAAGTAATACGGTTTTCAAAGAGCACAAACGCACACGTTTTTGCGCCTGAAACGCAACTCATCGAAACACGCAAAATGTGCTATCCTTGGGCTGGGTCACATCAACAGCAGGGGCAAGCCATTGAAAGCGAACCGATTTACCGCGCCTATGTATACCGCAGACGTGGGCCGCATCGAAAACATGCGGCCCATTCGCGTGGTCACGGTTTCCTTTCAATTTGGGCTACAAGGGCCCGAAGACATAAATTCAATCATAGTACCACGCGGTTTTTGTAGCGATGGTGCCAGTGTGCCTTGGTGGGCGCAGTTTCCTATCAGTAATTGGGGGAAATATGCGCAAGCGGCGATCGTTCACGATCTACTCTACGCGACCAATTTCGTTACACGCAAAGCTGCCGATATTATCTTTAGAGACGCCATTCGCGCGCTTGGCTCAGACTTTTCCGTCGACAATGGCCCGACAACACGCGGTCGGTTATCGGCCTTTATTGGTTATCGCGCAGTGCGCTTCGGTGGCCGATATGGATATCAAAATGGATCATTCAATTATTATGAGATGACGGGTCCTGTACTCGCCCGAGCCCAGTTGCGTGATCCGCAACTTGCGGCAGACGTCATCAGAGACCCGAAAATCCTGCGCGATGCGCAAACGCTGAGCTCAACAAGAATAGAAGAGTTGAACCTGCGCTATCCCGATCCTTAGGCTTGCTTCATGATCCAGCTTTTTTCCACAGTCAACGGGGTTACATTCTGCCGCAGCTTCGTTATAGCGAGCGCTTAGCCAGACAAGACAGAAGCGATTAGCCGGCGGGAGCATTCCTTCCGGCCTTTTCGTGCAAAGAAAACAGAAGCCGCGCCTATGCCCAAACGTACTGATATTGATACCGTCCTGATCATCGGCGCCGGGCCTATCGTTATCGGGCAAGCATGCGAATTTGACTATTCGGGAACGCAAGCCTGTAAGGCCCTGAAAGACGAGGGTTATCGGATCGTGCTGGTAAATTCCAACCCGGCGACGATCATGACGGACCCGGAATTGGCGGATGCGACCTATATCGAACCTATCACACCTGATGTTGTCGCCAAGATCATTGAAAAGGAACGCGCCGAGCGTCCCGATGAAAAACTCGTCGTCTTACCCACAATGGGCGGTCAAACTGCACTGAATACCGCGCTCTCGCTTAAAGCCATGGGTGTGCTCGACAAGCATGATGTGGAGATGATTGGCGCCACACCCGAAGCCATCGACAAAGCTGAAGACCGCAAACTGTTTCGCGAGGCCATGGACCGCATAGGCCTGGAAAGTCCGCGTTCCATGTTGGTCAACGCATCCGACATCAAGGAAGCTGATCGAAAAGCCCACGAAGCCAGACGCCAACAACTGCTCGATACCAAAACCGGGGACGCTCTGGACACGGCGCTTGAGGCGTTGGAACAGGAGTGGCGCGACGGCACATCTGATCGCAAGCAACGCTATATGCGCCACGCCATGGCTCAGGCCGCCATTGCTCTTGACGAAATTGGCGTGCCGGCCGTGATCCGGCCCTCTTTCACGCTTGGCGGCACGGGCGGCGGCATTGCCTATAATGCGTCAGAGTTCATGGCGATCGTCGAGCGAGGACTTGACGCTTCACCGACGACCGAAGTGCTGATCGATGAAAGCGTCGTTGGCTGGAAAGAATATGAGATGGAAGTTGTGCGCGACAAAGCGGACAACTGTATCATCATCTGCTCCATCGAAAATGTCGATCCGATGGGTGTTCACACCGGTGATTCCATCACCGTTGCCCCTGCCCTGACGCTGACTGACAAAGAATATCAAATCATGCGCAACGCTTCGATCGCGGTTTTGCGTGAGATCGGCGTCGAGACCGGTGGTTCCAACGTGCAGTTCGCGGTTAATCCGGATGATGGTCGGTTGGTCGTCATCGAAATGAACCCGCGCGTGTCACGCTCATCAGCCTTGGCCTCCAAAGCAACGGGCTTTCCGATTGCAAAAGTCGCCGCGAAACTTGCCTGCGGTTACACGCTCGATGAGCTTGAAAATGACATTACAGGCGGGGCGACGCCTGCCTCTTTTGAGCCGAGCATCGACTATGTTGTCACCAAGATCCCTCGCTTTGCCTTTGAGAAATTCCCGGGGGCAGAGCCCTATTTGACAACGGCGATGAAGTCCGTCGGTGAAGTCATGGCGATTGGCCGGACCTTCGCGGAATCACTGCAAAAAGCGCTACGTGGCCTCGAGACCGGCCTCACCGGTTTGGATGAAATCGAAATTCCAGGCCTTGGCGAAGGTGACGATGAGAACGCCATCAAAGCGGCCATCGGCACGCCTACGCCAGACCGCCTGCGCATGGTCGCGCAAGCCATGCGCCTTGGCTTCACCAATGAGCAGATACACGCGGGTTGTAAGATTGACCCGTGGTTTTTAGAACGCATGTCAGAGATCATCGCGCTTGAAGATCGTGTTCGCGCCCACGGCCTCCCTGCAGATGCAGACAATATGCGCATGCTTAAGGCCGCTGGCTTTTCAGATCAGCGACTTGCCAGTCTAACAGGCAAAAACGCGGATGAAGTGCGGACCGCTCGGCACGCGCTGGACGTCGTTCCGGTTTACAAACGCATCGATACTTGTGCCGCCGAGTTCGCCTCACCAACGGCTTATATGTACTCGACCTACGAGGAGCCGTTTGATGGTGCGCTACGGTCGGAAGCTGACGTATCGGACCGCAAGAAGGTCGTGATTTTGGGTGGGGGGCCAAACAGGATCGGCCAGGGAATTGAGTTCGATTATTGCTGCTGTCACGCAGCATTTGCACTGCGCGACGCTGGCTTTGAAGCGATCATGGTCAATTGTAACCCCGAGACGGTTTCAACCGACTATGACACATCCGATCGGCTTTATTTTGAGCCACTAACGGCTGAAGATGTGTTGGAAATCTTGGCGGTCGAACAAGCCAAGGGTGAGCTTGTTGGCGTCATCGTTCAGTTTGGCGGGCAAACGCCTCTTAAGCTTGCCGAGGCTTTGCAAGATGCGGGCATACCAATCTTGGGCACATCGCCGGATGCCATCGACCTGGCGGAAGATCGCGACCGGTTCCAAAAATTGCTAATTAAACTGGATCTCACGCAGCCGAAAAACGGCATTGCGCACTCGGTAGAGCAAGCACGGCTTGTTGCGCATGATCTCGGCTTCCCGTTGGTGGTACGCCCATCCTACGTTTTGGGTGGCCGCGCGATGCAAATCGTACGCGACGACAAGGCGCTAGACAGCTACCTACTTTCGACAGTTCCCGAGCTGATCCCCGAAGATATCAAGGCGCGTTACCCCAACGATAAAACGGGCCAAATCAATACGCTGCTCGGCACAAACCCGCTGCTGTTTGACACCTACCTGTCCGGCGCGGCCGAGGTGGATGTGGATTGCCTATGTGATGGTGAGGACGTCTATGTTTGTGGCGTCATGGAGCACATTGAGGAGGCCGGCATCCACTCCGGTGACAGCGCCTGCTCGTTACCCGTGCACTCGCTCAGTGACGAGGTTGTCGCTGAATTGAAAGCGCAAACGGTTCAACTGGCCAAAGCACTCAATGTCGGCGGACTGATGAATGTTCAGTATGCCATCAAAGATGGGGAGATCTTTATCCTCGAGGTCAACCCACGTGCATCGCGGACCGTTCCTTTTGTTGCAAAGACTGTGGGTTTGCCGATTGCGAAGATCGCTGCGCGGATCATGTCAGGTGAGAGACTTGGCGGTGCTGTAGGCCACTATGGTGCGCCCGTTGATACCGAAGCTCTCAAACACATCGCGATCAAGGAAGCGGTGTTCCCGTTCTCCAAATTCCCGGGCGTGGATACCTTGCTTGGCCCTGAGATGCGTTCGACCGGTGAAGTCATGGGCCTCGATACCGACTACGCCATGGCCTTCGCCAAGGCGCAGATGGGTGCCGGCAGCGAGTTACCAAAGACCGGCACGGTTTTCATTTCGGTCAAGGACGAGGACAAAAGCGCTATTCTCGATACCGCCAAGCGTTTTGCGGCGCTCGGCTTCCGGGTGATGGCGACAGGCGGTACGCAGACCTTCCTGAAAGAAAATGGCGTTGATGCTGTGCGCATAAACAAGGTTTTGGAAGGTCGTCCGCATGTGGAGGATGCTATCCGCAACCGTGAGGTTCAGATGGTCGTCAACACCACGTCGGGCAATAAGGCGATCTCGGATTCCAAATCGATCCGCCGCGCGGCACTGGAACAAAAGCTCCCCTACTTCACAACGATCGCAGGCGCGGTTGCTGCGGGTGAAGCCATCGAAGCACTGGCAAACGGCAAATTGGAGGTCTACCCCCTCCAATCCTATTTTGAGTAGACAGTTGGTGTTACGGGCGGGCTAGCTCAGATAGTCAATGATCGGACAATTGGGCCGATCATCGCCGTGGCAGTTTTTGACGACGTGAGCAAGTTCATCATGGAGTAGTTGAAGCTCGCGTTGTTTGGCTTCGATTTCAGCTAACTTCTTCGACGCAATGGCTTTCACATCGGCACTGTTGCGTTCTTCATCCTCATAGAGACCGAGCAGTTCACGGCACTCGTCTATCGTAAACCCAAATGCGCGAGCGCGCCGTACGAAAACCAACTTGCTGAGTTCGACGTTTCCATAGGTCCGATATCCAGCTTCCGATCGCCCATTCGGCTTCACCAGCGCAATATCGTCATAATAGCGCACAGTTTTTGTTGGCAATTCTGCCCGCCTTGCGACTTCCGATATGTTCATAGTCATTCACCAGAGGTTCCAGTAGCTGGAATGTAAGGCTTTTGTCACCCCCCTTTCAATAGTGGAAAGGACGCCATGCGTAAGATCTTACCTATTGAGAATAGTCGAAACAGCACCTATGTGACGCTCATCGACAATAGGCCCAACGACCCATCGATCAGCATGCCCGCCACGAAGGCAAGCAACGTGACCGTCTCTACCCTCTTTATCGATCAGAAGCACCACGGTTTGGTGCATGGCACTTACGCGATAAAAAGGATACGCGCATGGCACAAGGTACAGTTAAATGGTTCAACCCCACTAAAGGTTTTGGCTTCATCGAGCCGTCTGAAGGTGGCAATGATGTATTCGTCCACATCTCGGCTGTTGAACGCTCCGGCATGAGTGGTTTGGCCGAAGGCCAAAAGGTCAACTACGATCTCGAGCAAGACAAACGCTCCGGCAAATTTGCTGCTGCAAACCTTTCAGCTGCCTAATTTTAAGCTGAAATCAGTTTTAGAAAGGCGGTCAACCGGCCGCCTTTTTTTATAGGAGCGAAAACGCTTCAGGTGCAAACGGAGCACTTGCAAAGGGTTCCGTTTGACATAATCTGTGGCGAACTTGCTGCGGTTCTCGTGCACAAACTGGCGAGAACCGCTTTTATTTCATCGGCGCAGGACAAAGAACGCCGCAAGAACGAAAAGAAGGTTAGATCATGGAAAAAGTACCCATGACACGCAATGGCTACGCCCAATTGCAAGAGGAATTCCGCTGGCGCACGCAAGAAGAACGCCCGCGTATCATCGAGGCGATTGCTGAAGCGCGCGCCCATGGTGATTTATCGGAAAACGCCGAGTATCATGCCGCCAAGGAAGCACAAGGCCACAATGAAGGCCGCGCTTCGGAACTGGAAGGCCTGATTTCGCGTGCGCAGGTGATCGACGTGTCAGCCATGTCAGGCGATACCGTCAAATTTGGCGCGACTGTGACCTTGGTTGATGAAGATACCGAGGAAACCAAAGTCTATCAGATCGTCGGCGACCAGGAAGCGGATGTAAAGGAAGGTAAAATATCGATTTCTTCCCCAATCGCCCGCGCAATGATTGGCAAGGAAACTGGTGACTCTATCGAGGTCCAGGCACCTGGTGGTGCGCGTGCCTACGAAATTGAAGATGTGAAGTTTGTTTGACAGGTGCGCGCGTGGGGTTTTACTCACCGCGCGTAGCAACCAACAGGCACGCCCGTGGCTCAACCGATCGATTTTGACCAGCTGATTGTCATCGCGCCAAACTTGAAAAAACGCCTGTCCGGCGTCACGTCCACCATCGTCCAGTTAATACCGCTGCAACGCGCTACAGGCCTTGGGATTGCTGCTGCGGGCGCGGGACTTCCGAACACGTTGGTCAAAATACCATTTTGGTCATGGACGAAGCTCTATCGGCGGCCCGCTGATGGCAAGCCGCGCATTTGGCATGCCAGGCGCAACACTGAAATGTTGAGCGGTTTGTTTATGCGGCATCTATTGCGTATCCCGCTTAAACTCGTCTTCACTTCTGCCTCGCAACGGCAACATACAGCTTACACCAAGTGGCTGATCAGACGTATGGATGCGGTGATCGCCACCAGCCAAAAAACGGCCGCCTACCTGCAGGTTCCAAACACAGTTATCATGCACGGCATCGACACCGAGCGCTTTTGCCCCCCTACCGACAAGGCCAAGGCCAAAACGGCTGTTGGGTTGCCAAGCGACAAAAAGATCGTCGGTTGCTTTGGACGCGTGCGGGCCCAAAAAGGCACTGACCTTTTCGCCGAGGCCATGATTAGCGCACTTCGCGATCGGCCCGATTGGATCGCCATAATTGCCGGTCGTGCCACGGAAGCGCACCAACAGTTTCAAAAGCAACTGCAAACACAAATAACCGATGCGGGCATGGACGAACGTATCCTATTTGTTGGCGAACACACAGATATTGAACGTTGGTACCAAGCGCTCGACCTCTTCATCGCACCGCAGCGTTGGGAAGGTTTTGGGCTGACACCGCTCGAATCGATGGCATGTGGGGTTCCGGTGATCGCAACCGATGTGGGCGCATTCTCTGAGCTCGTTGTGGAGGGTGAAACCGGTCACATTTTGCCTGATCTCAACATGCAGACCATGGCCGACAGTGCCGGCAAGATGATGGATGAGGATGAAACCAGAGCAACAATGGCCAAAGCATCTCGGGTGCATATGACCACGCACTTCCCGATTGTCAGGGAGGTCAAACAGCTCGCTGAAGTTTATGCGAGGGTTTCCGACCGTGCGGTCAGTGATCTTTTCAAAGAAGGTAGCGCATGACCCGGTTTGCCGTCATAAACACGGACAATACGGCGCCTTTGATTGCAGCGCTAGGCAATGCTTGTGATGCTCTAACGACATCCGGTACCAAAGACGAAAAAGTAGATGCATCCCTTGCACATATCGCCGAGCGCAACGCAACGCGACGCGCCATTCGTTATCCTTGGTTGTTTGGCAATACGGTCGTTAAGGCCATTTATACCTCAATTTATGGACGAAAGATCCGCCGCCAATATGCGGCGCTTTATGAGCAGCTTGCCATTGACACTTCGAGGACAGCACTGGTCTTCAACGGATTTCTCGCGCCCAACGCCCTTGTCGATCATGCCGCCCAAGCTCTTGGGATGAAGCGACTTTATCTTGAAAACGGTTTTTTCCCCGGCACGCTCCAGGCCGATCGAGCCGGTATTAATGGGCTGAGTACGCTACCGAGAAATCCAGCTTTCTATGACGCGTTAAGTGACGCGGAAGCAGGCGCGGATTGGCCGGAAGACTTTGAGGTGCGCAAGTCCAAGCTGCAAGCCAAAGGGCCAAATCGGACGCTTCCGGACCGTTTTATCTTCGTCCCCTTTCAAGTCCCCAGCGACATGCAAATTTTGGCATTGTCACCATGGATTCAAAACATGGAGGCACTTCACAACGAAGTCCGCGATTTGGCGGCGGCCTTTCCAGAAAAACATTTCGTCATCAAAGAGCACCCCAGTTTTCCGCGCTCCGTCCAAGATCACGTGATAAAAATGCCGAACATCCATTTTGCCAACCACGCGGTGACGCGCGAACTCCTTGAGGCTTGCGACGGCGTTATCACTGTGAATTCGACCGTTGGATTGGAGGCACTCGTTTTGGGTAAGAAGCTCATCACTTTGGGCAATGCCCACTACGCCATTAACGGTCTAGTATGCCAAGCCGACAACAGCTCCGACCTACACCAGGCTTTTTCTGGGCTGGATAGCTGGGAACCTAACATTAAACGGCGCGAGCGGTTCATTCGGTTCGTTTATAATCGGTTCCTTATTCCTGGTGATCGCAAAGCACCCTGCGCGAATACAATCACGGCCTTAAAAGCGCGTACGGCGAACAATGATGTTTATTCCAAGCTGATCAGTGAGGCATCACATGCTACGCCTTCTGATTAATCTAGACCGCGCGACCGACCGGCTCGCCCATATGGCGGATGCGTTGTCGCAGCGCGGCTTGGATTGGGAACGTGTGCCTGCTTTTGATTGCCGCAACTTTGATGACGGCTTTGTTGAAGAGATTTACGCCAAGAGTTCACGCTTACGGCAGGATCCAGGATCTATCGGCGCCTTTATGACCCATCGCGACTGCTGGCGACGGCTCGTTGCCAGCGAAGAAGATCATGCGCTTGTTATGGAAGATGATCTTGTTTTTGGTGTCGATTGTGATCGGTTCCTGAAGGATGCGCATTGGTTGCCAAAGGCGCATGAAAAGTCTGTGGTGCATCTGGAGACATTTGGACGGGTCACAGTGATTAGTGAAGACCCGATTGCGAATGTTGGATCCCACGGACTTCATGTCATGCATCGGCTGCATCACGGATCGGCGGCATATCTAATTCATCGTGACATTGCGGAAAAAGCACTGGCGGCTGGCACGGATCTGAACAATGTTCCAGATGAGTTTTTGTTCACACCGCCACCAAAAAATCTCTTTTCTGCCCGGCCGGTTCTGCAGGCTGTCCCCTCACCATTTGTACAGGAAGACATTTTCGAGCGTATGGGCGGTACGGCATCAACCCATCGCAGCATGATCGCCGCAACGCGCAAAGGAGCACGTAAAGGTCTAGCACAATTGCGTATGAAACTCGCTCATTCTGCCGCCAAGCGCTGGACAATTGTCACTGGAAAGCTGACAGACAAGGTGCGCGGAAGAAGAACCGGTATCATAGCATTCAAATGACTTTAGCCACCGCATCAGAGCCGATCCCAGCCTGTTGGGTTGACGCAACGGGTTGCCTTCGCTGGGGACCACAAAATCCGACCGGTGTACCCCGTGTTGAAATGAAAATCGTGGCCGCAGCACTCGCCGACCCAGACTTCCAACTTGCCTATCTTGACCGGACCTTGGGCGTTTATCGCCCGTGCACTGATAAAGACATTGAACATCTACGCGAACTTATCGCCATATTTGAAGCGCCCCAAACAAAAGCTGATCTATCATTTTATTGGCGTAACCGCGCATCGGTGATCAAGAATTTTGAGTCTGAGACAGGTCGTAACATCGCCGCGTTGTTGACGTCACGGCCGGAACGAAAAGGCGTTCTTTACAACGCCGCCAAGGTCGGTGTTCGTCTTCTTGTTAACAGTGCCAAGCTTGTTTACCGGGGAACAGGTTGGTTCGTGTTTGCAGGACGTATTAAAGATGCGCTGCCAAATGGCAGCCCGGTCTTGATTTCGCATATTGTTGACCGCAGGGACGTCTGCAGCCATGCTATTGCGGCGCAGGAACTTCAAACACGTTATGTGGTGCACGATGTCATCCCGCTAAAGCAGCCGGACACTCATCCCGCGCGGATGGTCAGCGGGTTCCGACGCTGGTTGCTAAGGGCGGCTCAAGAAAAGTCTAGGCTGATATGTGTGTCGCAAGGCACCGCAAGCGATGTCAATTCTTGGTACGCTGAACAAGAAGGTGCACCCTCTCCAGCTTCCGTCGGCGTATGTGCGCTCGCTGGTGTAGGCTTGCCCGTATCCGGACCAACCGATCCGGTGGCTGCGCTCCAACAACGAAAGTTCGCGCTTTATGTTTCCACATTCAATACGCGCAAAAACCACGACTTCATTGTCGAAGTCTGGGCGCAGCTTATCAAGCGGCTAGGCGCTGAAAATGTGCCGGAACTGGTGTTCATTGGTCGTGACAAACCATACAAAGCCTACTTGGCTGCGCTGGAAAGGTTCCCAGAAGCGGCAGCAAAAATTTTGAACCTGGGTTCGGTTTCAAACGAAACGCTCCGCTGGGCTTATCAAAACTGCGACTTCGTTGTTTTTCCATCAGAAGCAGAAGGATGGGGGCTCGGTGTTACAGAGGCGATGCGCTTCGGCAAACCTGCTGTTCACACTGACACCCCACAACTCAACGAGGCCGCGCACAATTTAATGCCATCACTCCCGTGCCGGGATCTTGAGCAATGGACGGACCAGATCGAAGCATGGATTACGGACAGAAAAAGCATGGAACGCTATCAAATCGCCGCACAAGGTTTTTACGAAGCCGATGCAAATGCGTTTGAAAACTGTGTGCTTTGCACACTGCGTCAATGAACGCACAGACACGGAACACCAAATTGGTGAATTGACGTATTTCTCCGCGAGGCTTTTTGAGCAACGTTCTTAGGCGCTAAACAAGAATTTTGATTTCGTAGAGCGTTTTTCGGTTAGCCTACAAGGCCTTGTTTCAGGCCGAAAACAATCGGGTATTTCTCCATAATCCTCATTTATTGAAAATAGTTTGAGTCTTTCCCGTGGCAAATCAGGTGAGCAATCCGTGAATTGAAGCCGCAGACGGTTGGCGAATGGCATAGGTGTGTTTACCTATGGACGAGAGAAATTCACGATACCGGTTGGAACACCATGACTGACAATGCCTCCATTCATTCACCAGTTTTGATCATCGGATCAGGCCCTGCAGGATATACCGCTGCAATTTATGCGGCACGCGCCATGCTTAAACCGGTTATGGTTGCTGGCCTGCAACAAGGCGGGCAGCTGATGATTACCACCGAGGTGGAGAACTATCCTGGCTATGCTGAAGCGGTTCAAGGTCCCTGGATGATGGATCAGATGCGCCAACAGGCAGAAAATGTCGGAACCGATATTCGCCAAGACATTATCACAGAGGTAGATCTAAACGTGCGCCCATTCCGCGCGGTGGGTGACAGTGGCACCGTCTATACGGGCGACACGCTGGTCATCTGCACAGGCGCGCAAGCCAAGTGGCTCGGCATTGAAGGTGAGCAGAAGTTCATGGGCTTTGGCGTTTCGGCCTGTGCGACTTGTGATGGCTTTTTCTACCGTGACAAAGATGTGCTTGTAGTCGGCGGCGGCAATACGGCGGTGGAAGAGGCACTTTACTTGTCCAATTTGGCCAAAACCGTGACCGTTGTGCACCGGCGAGATGAACTGCGTGCAGAGAAAATTCTTCAAGACCGGCTGTTTAACAAGCCAAACGTCAACATGGTTTGGGACAGCGAGCTCGTTGATATTGAAGGTGAAAAATCGAACCCGGCATTGCCTGCTGCTGTGACGCATGCCGTGATCAAAAACCGCAACAATGGCGACACCACAAAGCTTGCTGTCCACGGTATATTTATCGCCATTGGCCATGCACCGTCCGTTTCGCTTTTTGAAGGCAAGCTCAAGCAGAAATCGAACGGCTATCTTTGGACAGCGCCGGATTCTACCGTTACCTCGCTGCCCGGCGTGTTTGCGGCTGGTGATGTTACCGATGACATCTACCGCCAAGCGGTCACCGCAGCCGGTATGGGCTGCATGGCAGCATTGGAGGCCGAGCGTTATCTGGCCGAACAGGAAGTTCATATGGAAGCTGCTGAGTAGCAGTATTTTCGAGGTGGAGGAGCCTCGCAAATGGCGCTTGATTGGGACAAAGTCAGGGTTTTTCATGCCGCTGCGAACGCTGGATCATTCACTGGCGCCGCCGATACCCTGCATATCTCCCAATCGGCGGTTAGTCGTCAAATCTCCGCGTTGGAGACAGAAATCGGTGTCCCGCTCTTTTCACGCCACGCGCGCGGATTGGTGCTTACGGAGCAGGGCGAGCAGCTTTTAGCAACAGCCCACGATGTTTTCCTAAAGCTGGAAAACGTGAAGAGCCAACTTACCGAGCAGACGTCAAAACCGACGGGGCGGCTTCGGGTTACGACCACGGTCGGCCTTGGCGCGGGTTGGCTAACCTATCGGATCCAAGAGTTTCTGGAACTTTACCCCGATGTGCAGGTGCAATTGGCGCTATCGAATGAGGAACTTGATCTTGCGTTGCGCCAGGCCGACTGCGCCATTCGCCTGCAGCAACCCCAACAGGCTGATCTCATACAACGCAAGCTCTTTACTGTGCATTTGCATGTATATGCTTCGCCTAGCTATATTTCCCGCTATGGCGCTCCAAACAGCGTCGTCGATCTAGACAATCACCGCATTGTAGCATTTGGCGAGCCACTACCCACCTATCTGCGTGATCTTGACGCGCTGATCCACCTCGGCAGAGAAGGAAAGTCACCAAGGCAACCTGTGCTCGAAATCAATTCGATCATGGCCTTGAAGCGTACAGTGCAGGCGGGTGTCGGCGTGGCATTGCTGCCCGATTATGCGGTTGAGAGAGATGCGGGCCTTGTTCGCGTCATTGAAGACGTCCAGCTACCATCATTCGACACTTTCTTCGTCTATGCGCAAAACATGAGAGCTTCTGCAAAATTGCAGGCCTTCCGAGATTTTTTGTTCTCAAAAGCACGTAGCTGGAAGTATTGAAGGCTGTTTTTGCCTGCTGGATCACTTTTCAGCTATGCAATTCTGCATGTGTGCGTTGCACAATTAGCAGTTGCAAACAAGTTGTATATTCCCCATTTTTGTCCTCGAACAGAGTGACTATCCTCCTCCCAGTCACCGAGTTCATCTTTGAAAGAGTATCCTCCTCCCACTCTTTCAATACAGATTAAGCCGAACCGCGATCCTCCTCCCTGCGGTTCGGCTTTTTTGTTTTTTGTCGCATTTTCCCAAACAGCCAGTTTTCACGTTCGACGGCTTTGCTTGCCAATCCGACTTTCAATGCATAGCGTCGAGTTTTCAAACTCAGGTCGGCGGTGCAAGTCATGAATATTGTAGCAAACCCAAAGCCAAACAATCTTGATGCATTTTGGATGCCGTTTACGGCCAATAGGCAATTTAAACAGAATCCCCGGATGTTCGTCGGTGCCGATCGCATGCACTATGAGACCGCCGATGGGCGCCAAGTTCTCGACGGCACGGCGGGGCTGTGGTGTGTCAATGCGGGACACAAGCGGCCCAAGATTGTCGAAGCTATCCAAACCCAAGTGGAACAGCTTGACTACGCACCAGCATTTCAGATGGGGCATCCAAAAGCATTTGAACTGGCCGCGCGGCTGACAGCGATCGCACCGCAGGGCTTGGATCATGTTTTCTTCACCAATTCTGGCTCGGAATCGGTGGAAACGGCGCTCAAAACAGCGCTCGCCTACCACCGGGCAAAAGGCGATGGAGGGCGTTTCCGCTTGATCGGTCGTGAGCGCGGCTATCATGGGGTCAACTTCGGCGGCATATCGGTTGGGGGCATCGTCGCCAACCGCAAGATGTTCGGCACGCTTTTGACGGGTGTCGACCATATGCGTCATACACACGATATCACCCGCAATGCGTTTTCACGCGGCGAGCCCGAACATGGCGTAGAATTAGCTGACGATTTGCTCCGCATTGCGCAATTGCACGATCCTTCGACGATCGCCGCGGTCATTGTAGAGCCGGTTGCCGGCTCAACCGGTGTTCTGCCGCCGCCAAAAGGTTATCTTCAGCGCCTGCGCAAAATTTGTGATGAACATGGAATTTTGCTGATTTTTGATGAGGTTATCACCGGTTACGGGCGATTGGGCACACCATTTGCGGCCGACTATTTTGGCGTAAAACCAGACATCATGATCACTGCAAAGGGGCTGACAAATGGTGTCATTCCCATGGGTGCCGTTTTTGTGTCTTCTGAGATCTACGACACCTTCATGAATGGCCCTGAACATCTCATCGAGTTTTTCCACGGCTACACCTATTCAGGTAATCCAGTTGCTTCAGCCGCTGGCATCGGAACGCTGGATACCTATCAGGAAGAAGGTCTGCTTGAGCGTGCCACCGAGATCGCCGACTATTGGGCCGATGGCGTTCACTCGCTCAAGGACCATCCGCATGTCATCGACACGCGCAATATCGGCTTGATCGGCGCCATCGAGCTTGAGCCAATAGCAGGTCACCCGACGAAACGAGCGTTTTCGGCATTCTTGGACGCTTACGAAAACAATCTTTTGGTCCGCACGACCGGCGACATTATCGCGCTGTCACCACCACTCATCATCGAGAAATCGGAGATCGATTTCATCTTTGAGACACTTGGCGAAGTCCTCAAGAGGATCGATTAAGCGGACGTAAACCAGTTTACACGCCGCTAACCAAGGATCAATTTGGCACTCGAGGAAACCCGGTAATTTCACGAATATTCATCACTTCCCCTTAGACGTGGCTCTTGGCGCGTCGCCAGTGGGGGTGGGGATGCGTGGTGAAACAAAACTACTGGGCGAAGAATGAATAAGCGTCTTTTGATCCTCGGCGCATTGGCTGTTGCGTTTGCTGGGACGACAATTACCGCGGCGGACTGGTGGCTGCGCAACAATATCGAAACGGTCGTCGTCGAAAAAACCGTTGAGGTGAAGCCACAGGTTGAATTCGCAACGATCGCTGTCGCTTCGCAACCTCTTCGCTATGGCGAAGAACTCACTCGCTCTGTTGTTAAAGAGATCCCTTGGCCGCAAAGTGCGTTGCCCGAGGGTGCTTTTGCCAGCACCGACGACCTGTTGGAAGATGGTCGCCGTATCGTTCTGCGCGCCATGGCCGCTAACGAGCCCATTCTCAAAACAAAGGTCACAGGTTCCAATGACAAAGGCAGCCTTTCGCGGCTTTTGGATCCGGGCACGAGAGCTGTGACCATTAATGTGAATGCAACGACCGGCGTCGCGGGCTTTGTCCTGCCGGGCGATCGCGTTGACATTGTTTTGCATCGCTACACCGATGTCGATCCGCGCTCGGAAGAGACCAATTGGCTGTCTCCTATCGACACACAAGTACGCGCAGAAGGAACGCAAGTATCGGTTGCGACTACTATCTTGGCGGATGTGAAAATTCTGACCATTGACCAGATGGTCGATGAAACGCTCAGTGAGCCGCATATGGTAACAACCGTCACGCTGGCGCTGACACCTGTTCAAGCGAAAACCGTGACCGCCGCCGCATCTGCCGGCACGCTTCACCTTCATTTGCGTGGCGCGGGAGACACAGACGTCGCCTCGCAGCCCGAACCATCAATCGATCCAACGCCGACCGCCGCCTTTGCTCCTACCGGTGCTCAAACCATCCAAAGCAACAAAGTCGATATCGTCGTGCGCCAGGGACAGGACACCAGAACAGTGACGGTCCCAGCTGAGGGAGGAGCCCGTTGATGAGAAAGCTCACCAAATCATGCGCAGCCATCATGCTGGCACTGACCGTGCCATTCGGCACCATACAAGCAGCACAAGCCAGCAATAGTGTGATCAACATCTCCAGCGGGCGAGAAGCGCCGCTGACAGTTGAAAAAGGCAAACCCAAGACCATTCGTACCGGTGGTGCGTATTATGAGGTCGTCGTGGGTGATCCTAACATTGCAACGGTGCAGCCGCTCACGAACCGATCCTTCTACGTTATCGGCAACACCGAAGGCACAACCGGAATTGCATTTTTTGATGAGAACCAACGCCTTGTGGGTTCCATTGATCTTGAAGTCAGCGTCGACACGACCCGCTTGAAATCAGCTATTCGCCAAAATGTGCCGGATGCCAATATTGATGTGCGTACAACAAACGGTCAGGTGGTCCTTTCGGGCTCCGCACCAGATGCAGTCGCAGCTGACCTCGCAAAAGAGATTGCAAGCCGGTTTACCGACAATGGCGACGCAATCATTAATTCGGTGAACATTACATCATCGCAACAGGTTCAATTGAACGTGCGTTTTGTTGAGGTGAACCGCGATGCGGGCAACCAGCTTGGTGTTGATTTTGCGTCAAACCCGGGATCTAGCGTTGGGTTCAACCAGTCGTCGGGGATCGTTGATACCGCTGCACAATTGTTTGGCCAGATCGTCAGCAATGGACTTGATATCGACTTTACCATCAAGGCTTTGGAAGAGCGCGGCGTTGCGCGCCGCTTGGCGGAGCCGAACCTTGTCACCCGCTCTGGCGAGGAAGCCGAGTTCCTGGCCGGTGGCGAAGTTCCCATCACGCTTGGCGTTCAAGATGGCATTCCTGTTGTTGAATACCGGGAATTCGGTATCGGCCTGAAGTTCACACCTACAGTCCTGAAAGAAGGTCTGATCAGCTTGGACATTGAACCAGAGGTGTCTTCCATCGACGCCTCCGGCGGCGGCGACTTTCCGACATTCCTGACCCGTCGCGCTAAAACGAGCGTTGATCTGAAGTCAGGGCAAACCTTCATGATCGCGGGCATGTATTCCGCTGAAAACAGTACGACTGCAAAAGACGTTCCGGGGATTGGGCGCGTGCCCGTGCTTGGCGCACTCTTTTCATCGAAGGAATTTGCCCGCAACGAAACTGATCTTGTGATGCTGGTCACCCCGCATCTTGTCAAACCGGTTGATCCAACGACACCCATGGTGGTTCCAACGGATGATGCGCGCGCGGCCAGTGTCGCCGAAGCCGTGCTGTTGCAGATTGATGAAGTCAACACGTCGGCGACCGGCGCCACCGCACCAGGTCGCACTTCCGGTCATATTTTGACGCTCGATATTGAATGAGGATGGTTGCCATGAATAACAAGACATCATCGTTACTGGTTGGCGTGTCGGCCATCGCATTGAGCGCCTGTACGCAGACATACAATGAAACTGAAGGCGTCACCCTTCAGGCAGGCAATGCGGTCGCCTATAACTCTGCGCTGCAAATCATCGACCCTTGGCCGAAAGGCGTTCAAGACACGAATTTGATTGTACCAGCTGATCGTGATGGTGCGGGCACGGCCACCAATGGTGATGGCAATGCGGATGCCGCTGCGCCAATCGTCGATAACGACTGAGGCACACCATGCAACAGGCTAACACTTCACGAAACGCAATTGTACTCGTTTCGCCTGACCGCGAATTCATGACGACAGCCCAGACCGCTTTTAGCACCTCAAAAGCGATCGAGTTTGTGTGTGTTGACAATGCAGTGACCGATGTTTCGGGCAGCGTCGTCAATGATGCAACAGGCGTGGTCGTGGTTGATCTGGACGATGCCAATCTGGAGACCCTCGAGGCGCTTCAACGTTTGAAACGGCGGTGCGGGGAGGTTGTCCCGATTGTTGCCGTGCTGCGCTCATGTGAACCATCGGTTATGCGCATTCTTGTGCAGATGCAGATCGCTGACTTCCTGATGAAGCCGGTCTCGACAGCCGACCTTGTGCGGGCATGCCTGCGTGCGCTTCGCGGCCCAACAAGCCTTGGCAATGATGAGGCGGAAATCTACTCGTTCGTGCCTGCAGCGGGTGGTGTCGGCAACACAGTTCTAGCGCTACAAGCTGCTTTTCTTCTGCACAAAGCAGCTAGCGGCGCGGCCTCGACCTGTGTGGTTGATTTGAACTTCCAGCATGGTTCATGCGCCGAATATCTCGATCTCGAGCCACGTTTTGAGATGTCGGAAGTTGAAAACGATGCCGAACGTTTGGACCATCAATTGCTCGATGCCATGATGTCCAAGCATGAAAGTGGACTTGCGGTGCTGGCGGCACCAAACAAGCCAGCCGAGCAGAAGACTTTTGATCCGAAGGTCGTCCTTCGTGTTCTGGATCTAGCATCAGCCTATTTTGACAATGTTGTTCTCGACCTGCCCAGAACCTGGTTCCCCTGGACAGCTGCGATCCTTCGCGGATCCAACCATGTGTTCATAACGTCAGAGATGACAGTTCCCTGCATTCGTCACACGCAACGACTGATCAAGTCGATCGAGGCGGAAACGGAGCGAGCAGTCAAACCCAACGTGATTATCAATCGATTTGCCTCAAAGGTGACAGCGGAAGCACTCGACAAAAGCGATGCAAAGGTCGTTTTAGGTGATCGTTTGGTTGGCGGGATCTCGAACAATTATCAACTTGTTCGCCGCGCGGTGGACCAGGGTGTGCCGCTGGATACGATTGATCCGCAAGCCAACGTCATCACCGATTTGCGCCGCATTATCTTGCCTGAAGAAGCGTCCATTGAAGAACAGCGCAAGCCCAACGTCATGTCTTTTGGATCCGTGTTTAAACGAAAGGCATCGTGAGTGAAGCCATGAGCAGCCGTTTTGCCGCCCTTCTAGAACCCAACGCAAAATCAAATGCCGGGCCCGCTGTTGTCGAGCAGGAAGTGGTCATACCTTCCAAGCGCCCACGGCCGGCACCTAAGCCGAAGGCGGAGCCACCAAAACGCGGCAACGACCGCACGGCAGACGCCCGTGTGCGGATCCACAAACTGTTTTTGGATGAGGTAAATCTAAGCCAGCTTGAAAACTTGCCCGAAGACCGAATTCGGGACGAGGTTGCCGAGTTCGTCAACGAACATGTCCGCAATGAGCGAACACCCCTGAACACGTCCGAGATCAACCAATTGGTTGATGACATCATGGATGAGATGGTCGGCCTTGGCCCGCTTCAACCGCTCATGGAAGACCCCACTGTCAGCGATATCCTGATCAATGGCCATGAAAACTGCTTCGTGGAGCGATCCGGCAAGCTCATCCAAGAGCACATTCCGTTTAAGGACGAGGATCATCTGCTGCGGGTAATCAACAAAATCGTGGCCGCAGTCGGCCGCCGCATCGATGAATCGTCGCCCATGTGTGATGCCCGCATGCTTGACGGGTCACGATTTAACGCCGCCATTCGTCCGATTGGCGTTGACGGGCCCTTGGTCTCGATCCGGAAGTTCTCCAAAAACAAGCTGGGTTTGCACAAGCTGGTTGGTTTTGGCGCCCTCACGCAGCCCATGGCTGAAGTTGTAGCGGCTGCCGTTTTTGCGCGTGTTACCACACTGATCTCCGGTGGTACGGGTACCGGCAAGACGACCATGCTCAATGCTTTATCGGCCTTTATCTCTGAGCATGAGCGGCTGATCACCATTGAAGATGCTGCCGAGCTTCAGTTGCAGCAGCCCCATGTTGCGCGCATGGAAACGCGTCCGACAAACTCCGAGGGCGTTGGAGAAATCAAGCAACGCGATCTAGTGAAAAACGCTCTGCGCATGCGCCCTGACCGTGTGATCCTGGGCGAGTGTCGCGGTGAAGAAGCCTTTGACATGCTGCAGGCCATGAACACTGGTCACGAAGGGTCCATGGCAACCATTCACTCCAACACACCGCGCGATGCGATTTCCCGGCTTGAGCAAATGCTCGGCATGACCGGTATGCCCATGACAGTTTCGTCAATCCGCAGCCAAATTTCCAGCGCGATTGGTTTGATCCTTCAACTGACGCGCCTGTCAGACGGTCGCCGCCGTGTAACGAGCGTAGCCGAAGTTACCGGTATGGAAGGTGATGTTATCCAGATGCAGGAGATCTTTAAGTTCTATCGAACCGGCATTGAAGAAGATGGCTCCATCAAAGGTTATTATGCGCCCACCGGTGTGCGACCGCGATTTCTGGAAGAGCTCAAGGCAACCGGGGTCGAGTTCCCAGGCGAGTATTTTGATCCATCGTCACGTACAGAGGTCTGATGATGGCTGATGCCGACCTGATACGCTATGTTGTCTACGCTTTTGCCGGCATTACCGGGATAATACTTGCGGAAGCAGCCTATATGTTGGTTGCGCCTCGGGTTTCTGGTCGTCGTTCCATCAACCGCCGGATGATTTTGCGGGATGATGCCACCACCCAACATGATGTCCTTGTTCAACTGCGCAAAGAACGCGGATTGGACGCTAACAAGACGACGTCCCTGACCCGCTATTTGCAAACGTTACGCACCCAAGCTGCTATGCGCATGCCGCTATCGCAGTTTCTCGCCATAACGACGCTGATCTGCGCCGTCATCGGTATAGGCGGTGGCTTTTATATGGGAGCTACGACCATCGGGCTCGGTGTAGCTGCAATCTTGATGCCCATTGTCCCCATCTTCGTTTTGCGGCGCAAACGCGCCGGCAGGCTCAAAGCCTTTGGCAATCAATTGCCCGAAGCGCTCGATTTGATTACGCGTGGTCTTAGAGCGGGCCACCCCGTACCCATCGCCGTGTCCATGGTTGCCGATGAGATGAAAGACCCGATTGGCACTGAATTCGGTATCCTGTCAGACGAGGTTACCTACGGGTCCAAAATGGTCACCGCCTTGGAGGCTTTGTATGATCGTGTCGGCCATGAAGATCTCGGCCTTTTCGTCACCGCTATCTCGATTCAGTCCTCAACCGGCGGTAATTTGCGTGAAACACTAGAGGGGCTCGCCGATGTTATTCGCCAACGCGGCAAGCTGCGCCGCAAGGTTAAAGCGATCTCGGCGGAAGGCCGTATGTCAGCCTATATCCTCTCTGCGGTTCCCGGGCTGTTTGTCTTGATGTTGTTGGTCTTTTCGCCGGACTATTATGGCGACGTTATTCACTTGCCGCTGACTTGGTATTTCATCGGCGGAGCCATGACGCTCTTGGGTGTCGGCAATATGATCATGTTCAAGCTCGCAAGCTTCAAAATGTGATGGGCTAAAACATGTTCGGCGGAAGTAACCTCACATTGATCATCGCTGCGATTTCCATCGTCCTTTTGGGCGCTGGTGCGGTCGTCTATTCGCTTTTGGAAGGTCACAAAACCAAGAAGCAAACGCTGGCCCGCCTGCGCATAGAAGATCCCGATGAAGACGGTGTCGATGAACAATCGGCTCCATCGGAGACGCATGAGAATGATCTCGCTGAGCTGGCCGCCAAAAAAGCCGCTGAGTTCTACGCCTCAACCGATGCGGAAAATGTCGTGCGCCTTCGCCAAAAGCTTATGCGCGCCGGCTTCTTGAGCCCTGACGCGGTAGGGCGTTATTTCCTGGCCCGATTTGTTGGTTTGGGTGTTGGCGCAGTGATTGGCCTCATGGCCGCTGTGGTTTTGGGTTACGGTATTCTGACCACACAAGGGGTGACGATTACCGGCGGGGCACTTTTGATCGGTTACATGGCCCCTGCTCTTTACCTCCATCAAATTGTCAGCAAGCGGATGTCGGAATACCGTAATGGCTTTCCCGACTTTATGGACCTTATGATCGTGTGTTGTGACGCTGGCCTTTCTATTGAAGCGTCCGTCGATCGGGTCACCAAGGAAATCCGAAACACTTATCCAGCCATGTCGGCTAATTTGACCTTGGTTTCTCTTGAGCTTCGCGCTGGGCGCACCATGGATGAAACACTCAAGGCCCTGGCGGACCGTTTGGGCATTGATGAAGTACGCGCTTTTGCAACGCTCCTTCGACAATCCAAAGAGCTCGGCACCAGCCTCTCACAAACACTTAAAGTCTTCTCTGACGAGATGCGCCACAAGCGTATGACTGCCGCTGAAGAAAAAGCGCACCAGCTTCCGGCCAAGATGACGATACCGGTGACCATGTTTATCTTGCCAACCGTTTTGTTAATCGCGATTATTCCGACGGTCGTTGCCATGATGAGCGGTTGACCGGGTCGCTTTATTAAGAAGATCTTACGGCGATCATCGAAATTTTACCCTGTTCGCGCACGCCGTTTTTACCACCCACATGTTAGCTTGTTGCCGGAGCCGAATACGGCCGGGATATGCAGGGTAATCGTTATGGGACAGTATAAAATTCGTGCCTTTTTTGCGGGCCTTTGCGCCTTGGCGCTTGTGGGATGTGAGAGTGTTTCCGACCTAAATACCCAGGGCAATAACGCACCAACATATCAGGGCTTTGTTGGGCAAAATGCTGTGGCAACCGGTGCCAAGCACTATGCTGCCGGTAATTTTGGCCTTGCTGAAAAGAGTTTCCGCTCAGCTGTTGAAGCGACACCAGCAAACAGCCGCGCTTGGCTTGGGCTTGCTGCATCTTATGATCAATTGGGCCGCTATGAGTTGGCTGACCGTGCCTACGCACATTTGCTCAAAGAAGAAGGCCGTAAAGCCTCCATTTTGAACAACCAAGCCTATTCCTACATCTTGCGTGGCGAGATGAACAAGGCCCGTCCGTTGCTGCATGAGGCGCAGGCGCTTTCTCCCGACAACGCCATTATCAATGGCAATTTGACGTTGGCGAACAGCTAAAATCCTAGCGAAATTTTAGCAATTTATGGGCTACCCGATCAGATCAGTCTGTAAGGGTTTAGCCATGCTTCGTTGCTTGAAATCAGCACTTCTTATCGCCTCTGCCTTCAGTGCCATGTCGGCCAATGCCGTGGCCAAGGATATCGTGATGGACATTGCCCGTGAAGACACGGTGATTTTCGACACCGATAAAGCGATTTCGGTGACCCAAAGCTACAATTGGCTGACCAGTGACATTAACCGCGAACATGGTGCACATCAGCTGATGTGGGAACCACTTTTCATTTTGAACTATGAGGCCGGCCAAATCGAGCCGTGGCTTGCTACTGATTTTGCCGCTAACGATGACGCGACTGAATGGACAATCAACCTGCGCGGAGGCGTCCAATGGTCAGATGGTGAAGCATTTGATGCCAACGATGTCCTTTTTACCGTCAACAGCGTTCTTGAAAATGAAGCGCTCGATGGTGCGGAGGCCAGCAGGCTTCGAGCCCAGGTCAGCGGCGTGGAAGCGAAGTCGCCGTCCCAAGTCGTATTTACGCTGAAGCAAGGTAATCCCCGCTTTGTAATGGAGAACTTCGCCGTACAATCGTTTGGCTCATTCCTTATCATGCCCGAGCACATTTGGGGTAATGAAGACGTGGCAAGTTTTTCGTTCGCAGAGCCGATCGGGACCGGCCCTTACACGCTTTCAAACGTGACCGACGGAAAGGCCATTTGGGACCGCAACGACCGATGGTGGGGCGCAACAAGCGGTTTCATGGAACTGCCGGAACCATTGCGTGTCATTTATCTAAGCTCCTCCAGTGGTGCACAAAGGGCGGCGCGCGTGGCGGCTAATGAGATTGACGTGGCTCACAAAGTGACGCTGGAACAGTTCAAGGCTATCAGCGCCGAAAACCCGCAGGTCATGGTTTGGCGCGAGGAAAGCCCCTATGCTTGGTATGCGCCCTGCCCTTGGCAGTTGGAGATAAATACAGAAGCCGAGCCCTGGAACAGCAAACCATTGCGGCAGGCAATGGCTGCACTCATAGACCGCCAGAAAATTGCAGATACCGCTTTTGACGGCACAACGATCCCATCGCGTACATTTTTTGTCGAACATGGTGGCATGCTGCCATTCATCGAAACGTTGGAAGCAGAAGAGCTGGTTGCGGGCAAAAACGCGGACGTAGACACGGCGCTCGCACTCATTGAAGCGCAAGGCTGGGCAAGAGGGCCGGATGGCTTTTTCCAAAGAAATGGTCAGTTTCTAACGGCCACTTTGGCCTACCAAGCCAAATCTGCCGACGGCGAAGCGATTTCCTCTATTATCGCGGCGCAGTTGGCGGCTGCGGGCATCAAGGCAGACTTGGTCGCGGCCGACGGACAACTTGCGATGTCAAATGCTGGTGCCGATCGAGACTTTGAGCTCGCCGTTCACAACACCGCTTGCGGTTCTGTCAACGAACCTTGGACATCGATGCAAGCGTTCGCAAATTCATGGACAGGGTCGACCAACACCACATACGCCAATCTCATGGATACGCTAGGTAGCAAACGTTTGTGGGATCCAGCAGCGATGACACCCATGACTGATGCATACGCTATTTTGGTCGATGAAGTTCCAAGCATACCATTAGTACAGACCCCCATGCTGTTGCCTTACAACAACCGGTATTGGGTGAATTGGCCGCAGGAATACAACAATTTCAATCACCCCGCTTTCTGGTGGGGCAGCGCGCACCAGATAGTTCACACTCTGCAAAAAGCGCTTTAGCAGTTCCACGACAGAACGTTTTTGGTTCTTGTGCGTTCGGCAGCGCGCATTACATGCGGTTGCTGAACGGAATGCCTCGCATGAACCCCATCGCCTTTGATAACTCCTACGCCCGCCTTCCAGATCGTTTTTATTCACGGCAGGACGCGCAGGCGTCACCGGATCCAAAGCTGATTGCGCTGAACACCTCGCTAGCGGACCATCTACAGCTTGATGCAAAATGGCTGCAATCTGCAGATGGCATCGCCATGCTGTCTGGCAACAAGTTTCCGGACGGCGCTGCATCGTTGGCACAAGCTTATGCAGGCCATCAATTCGGCAATTGGGTGCCACAACTCGGCGACGGCCGTGCCCTGATGATCGGTGAGGTACTTTCAAAGGGCGGCGGGCGTTATGACATTCAGCTTAAGGGCTCAGGGCGGACGCCATTTTCCCGGAGCGGTGATGGACGAGCAGCGCTCGGTCCCGCACTGCGCGAATATGTTATGTCGGAGGCGATGAATGCGCTGGGCGTGCCGACCACGCGTGCACTGGCCGTCCTTTCTACAGGTGAAACCGTAATTCGTGAGGCTCCGCTCGCAGGCGGCATCGTGGTGCGCGTCGCGGCCAGCCACATCCGCGTTGGTACATTTCAGTATTTCTATGCGCGCGAAGACACCGAGGCGCTTCAATTGTTGGTGGATCACGCGGTGGTTCGACATTTTCCTGAAAGGGTCGGGCAAGGCGCCAAAGGGTTGCTTGAGGGCGTCATCGATCGCCAAGCAAAACTCATCGCCAAATGGCTGCATCTCGGCTTCATCCACGGGGTTATGAACACCGACAACATGACCATAAGCGGCGAGACGATCGACTACGGTCCGTGTGCATTCTTGGACGAATATGATCCCGGTAAGGTTTTTTCATCCATCGATCAATTTGGCCGATATGCCTATGGCAATCAGCCTGGAATCGGACAGTGGAATTTGGGCAATTTCGCACAAACCCTTTTACCGCTACTCGATGATGATCAGGACAAAGCTATCGAGATCGCCAAGGATGTTTTGGAAACATATGGCACAACCTTTACGCAGGAATTTGAAAAAGGTTTGTGCGCCAAAATTGGCCTTACCGGTCACGCGAAACAGGACGTTGCTTTGGCGCAAGACCTTTTGCAATCCATGGCAGCCCAGAGTGCAGATTTCACACGCACCATGCGTGCTCTATCCAATCTGGAGAGGGAAGAAACTCCGGCAGACAATGCCTTTCTCAATGAGTTTGAGCAACGGGCGGCTATTGCGACCTGGTTGATTGCTTGGCGCCAACGGCTGCGTCTCGAGGAAGCAACTGATCAAGAGCGGCAAGACGCGATGAAACAAGTCAATCCAATGATCATTCCGCGCAATCATCGTGTCGAGGCAGCAATCACCGCGGGCTATGCTAGCGATTTTCAACCCTTTCACGATCTGGTTGCAGCGCTTGAAAAACCATATGCTGACCGTGACGTGGATGATCCTTATGCGCTGCCGCCTGCACCCAACGAGGCCGTAAAAGCAACGTTCTGCGGCACTTAACCGTCAAAGTGCGAGACGTTCAGCCGTCGGATTGTTGCTGTACGAATTGCCAAAGGTTGGTCGACCGCGCACCGGAGCGGCAATAGGCGAAAACCGGACCGTCAATTTCACTTAACGCGGCCTTGGTTTGGTCGACATTGTCATAGGTCATCCCTGTTGGGCTAACCGGGATATTGTAGAAGGACAATCCGGCATCCTTGGCGGCGGCCTCTATGGTTGCGGATGTAGGCTGATCTGGTGCCTCGCCATCAGGCCGATTACATATCACCGCCTTAAAGCCGGCAGCTGCTATATCGCCAATCTGCTCGGGCCAAATTTGCCCTGAAACGGCGAAGTCTTCTGAAATACGACGTATTTCGAGCGCATTTGGTTGATTGGCGGTCATTTTTTATCGGTCCTTGAGCTGTCTTAGCTGCATATTAGCGGTCTGTTTACCGCGTGTACAAGTGCTCTGCGGCGTCAATGAAATATCACCAAAGTACAGGCAAGATGAAATCGGGAGCTGATTAGCCTGGGGGCCATTGGTGGCAACATACAAGGAAATAAGCGTGATCAGGCGGGTGAGGATCGGCTATTGCCTCGCGATCGTCGCCGTTGCGGCGATGGGCATGATTTCCTTTATCTTGCAGAACCGCGCGATTGTTGCACAAGGTGAAGTTAACGCGCTGGTTGACCTAGTCAGCGAGCAGCAAACATTGGCGCAACGTCTGGTCTTGCTAACGAACCTTGCTCACCATGAGCAAGCGCCGATCAAGCGCGCGGTTTCGTTTAACACGCTACGCGAAGACCTTGCAGCTTTTGAAACTGGTCATGCGCGATTGGGAACCACACTGCGCAGCTTTGATGAAACTCAAGGTACTGAAATTGCTCAATATTTTTTCGACCCACCCTATGACGTCAATTTCTTTGGCCGTACGCTCGCAGATCAAGTTCAGCGGTTTCTGAGGTATCATTCGGCTGGCCATGATGCGGCGAACGTGCAGCCCGTCTCACAAATGCAGTCTGTCGCGACCCACGCAGGCCTTAGCGTTCTAAGGTCGGCAATGATCGAACACTCCGAAAAAAAATTGGCTGAAACGTCCAATTTGTACCGGCTGGTTTTATCGGCCCTTCTTGTCCTACTAGCTTTTGAAGGCGCTTTTATTTTTGCGCCGCTTACCCGATCCATCAAGTCCCGCACCGACCAGCTCAAGCAGGCAAGGGACCGCATGAGCCATTTGGCCAACCATGATCAGTTAACGGGTTTGCACAACCGGACAGCAATGGCCTTTCAGTTTCCAAAGATTATTGAACATCATGCGAGTGCCAGCAGCGGCTTTGCTTTGGTCCATCTCGACTTGGATGACTTTAAAGCCGTCAATGACACCTATGGGCATGCTGCCGGCGATGCTTTGCTCGTCGACGTCGGC
>JBCBYO010000100.1:0-500 GCA_039815825.1 Pseudomonadota bacterium | reverse complement strand
CCGGCGCCGAGCACTGGACCGATGAGTGTGCCCGCACCGCCCAAAATGGTCATCAGGACCACTTCACCGGATGCGGTCCAGAACATGCGTTCCGGTCCAACCTGTGTGTCCATGGCGACCATCAATCCGCCCGCAAGACCGGCATACATCCCCGAAATAACAAAGGCTGCCAGCGTATAAGGACGTGGGTTCAGGCCGGTGTAGTTCATCCGCGTTTGGTTTGTCTTGATCGCGCGGAGCATCATACCGAACGGCGAGCGGAAAATACGGATCGCCAGATAGAATGCGCAAATCATGACAAACGCAGCGACATAATAGCCAACGTTGAACGTAAACAACCATCCGGCCACTTGGAGCTCATAGCTCGATTTCATGGTTGCGCCGAATAGATTGGCTGTCGGTAGTACGCCTTCTGCAAGCGTGCTGTCGAAGACGCGTGGGTCGGCCACTTTTGGCTGTAGACCCGTTTCACCACCAGTGATCGGCGTGAGCACCGAATA